>CAIKAW010000046.1 GCA_903825575.1 uncultured bacterium
CGGGGCTAAGTCGGGTCCTTTCGATGCCCAGGGCCGCGAGACCGACCTTTTCGCCGGCATCGGCTGAGCCACCGCTACGCGTCATCGACGACGACTCTGCGTGACTGGCACTGACCTAGTGCGGCCGTTCGGGTGACGCCTCGGCGCGTGAGGGGCTCACGCGCTGGTGCTTCTTGCGCCCCACCGGCAGGATCGGGGCTGATGCGGCGATCGGCGGATGGAGTTGGCTGAATGAGTGAGCAGGTGCGGGCTTCCGAGTCCCTGATCGGCCGCCTAGGTCATGGCAAGGCTGACGTCGGAGCCAGTCGTGAATCGGCTCGGCGCCGCCGTTTGAGCTGGTTGGCCGGCTACCTCGGACTGGTGCTGGCCTGGCTGTGGTGGCGCGACGTCAGCGGTCACCCGGTTGATCTACTTGGCGTTCGAGCACCACACCTCGACCCGCTGGTTGTCGTGCCCATGATCTTCTTCGGCGCTCTAATCGCCGTCCTTGTCGGCTCGACCGTTGGTGCCGGACGTTCACCGCACGTTAGTTTTCGGCCCGAGCAAATCGGGGTGACGCTCGCTGACGTCAAGGGCATCGAGCCAATCAAGGAAGACGTACTGCGGTCCTTGAACCTGTTCTTGGCGCACAAGGAATTCGCTGCCGAAATGGGCGGTAGTCCACGACGTGGCCTGCTCTTCGAAGGCCCCCCAGGCACTGGCAAGACATTTCTCGCCAAGGCGATGGCCAACGAGGCTGGAGTCCCGTTTCTCTACGTTTCGGCGACCTCATTCCAGTCGATGTACTACGGCGCCACCGCCCGAAAGATCCGGTCCTACTTCAAGGCATTGCGCAAGGCCGCGCAGCGCGAAGGCGGTGCGATCGGTTTCATTGAAGAGATCGATGCCATCGCAACCTCGCGCGGGGGAGTATCAGCCGCGACCGTCTCGTCGGCCTACAACTCATGCGGCGGCCTTGTTGGACTCCCAAGTCGCTACGCGAATGCTGCGACGGTCACGCTGCCAATGATCAGCGAAGGTACTGGCGGAGTCGTTAATGAACTACTCGTCCAGATGCAATCGTTTGACGAGCCAACGGGCCTGCAGCGCTTTCGGGGCAAGGCAGTCGACAAGGTGAATCTGCTGCTGCCGCCACATCGGGCGCTGCGTCGTCCGGTTCCGCCGAAAAGCAATGTCTTGCTGATTGCCGCAACTAATCGTGCTGCCAGTTTGGATCCCGCGCTAATGCGTCCGGGTCGCTTCGATCGCCGACTCACATTCGATCCGCCTGCCAAGGCAGGAAGACGCGTTCTGATCGATCACTTCCTTGAGAAGAAGGCGCATGCGCCAGAGCTCGACGAGGCCGGGTCCCGCGACCAGTTGGCGGCCGCGACCAACGGCTACACCCCGATCATGATCGAGCACCTATTCGATGAGGCGCTTGTCGCTGCACTTCGCCGCGGTGAACGACAGATGTCACGCGCCGATGTCGAGCAGGCGCGGCTCATTGAAGAGGTGGGGCTGGGACAGCCGGCCGCTTACACCGATCATGAAGCCCGACTTATTGCCACGCACGAAGCAGGTCACACAGTGATGGCCTACTTGGTTGCGCCAGAGCGTCGACTCGAGATTCTGACGATCATCAAGCGTCGAGATGCCCTGGGCTTGCTTGCCCATGGCGATCGCGAGGACGTCTTTACTCAGTCGAAGTCTCAATTGCTTGCGTTGATTCAGATTGCTATGGGCGGACAGGTTGCTGAGCAGATGTTCTTCGGCGACATCTCCACTGGGCCCGGCGGTGATCTGCTCTATGCAACAAATGTTGCCGCACAAATGGTTGGCGTAGTCGGGATGACCGACACTCTGATTTCGTATCAGGCGGTCCAGCCCGGTGCTTTTGGCGACACGAACCTGGTTGGTCGAGTTCTTGGCGACGAGGCGGGCCGGGCACGAGTCGATGGCTTGCTGCACGAACAACGCGATGTCGCGCGTGAGATTCTCGGCGCAAATCGCCACCTAGTCGAGGCGCTTCGTGACGCGCTGCTTGAACGTCACGAACTGATCGGTGACGAGATCCTCGATGTGCTGGTCGCTGCAGGACCGGTGCGCTCGACAGCGACGCTGGACTTGCGCGATAGCGCTTGCCTTCCAGTGAACGTGGAGGGCTGAGGGCGGCCGCTAGTTTGTACGAATCCGAGTTACCGAACCCCGGCTGTTCAGTACCCAAATCGAACGACCATCGAATATTGCAGCCTGTGGGGCGCTCGAACCCAGTGGGTCGGCCGTGATAGTGCGGATCCAGTTGCCGGTGGCGGAATCGATTTCGGTGACTGTGTTGCCGTATGCATTGGTGACCCAGATGTGCCAGCCATCGAATGTCACGTCAGTGGGCGCCCAGATTGTGTGGGCGGTGCCCGGTCGCGCTTGATCTGGGATTACTTGAATCAAGGCACCGGTCGCTGCACTGAATTCTGTCACCGAGTTTCCTGTGCTGACGTTGTCGTTCGCCACCCAGACGTGGAGGCCGTCGGTGGCAATCCCTGCCGGGACGCTGAACCCGTAGCTCGGATCTTTGAGGGTCCGTACCCAAGCCCCGTCAGCACCCGCAATTTCAGTCACCGTGTTGCTGTTGGTGTTGCCCACCCACAGATTGGTGCCGTCATAGGCCAGCCGGTACGGCCGGTCGAACTCGTATTTCGCGTCGGTTAGCGTCCCCTTTGAGGTATTTGTCGTGGGGTCGATCATGGTGATCTTGTTGCCAATTGCGTTGACGACCCAAAGAGTCGACGCCGCGTAAAGTATTCCGGAGGCGCCTTCGAATCCGAATTGCGCGGCGGTCAACTTGGTTACGAATCCGCCGTCTGCAGGGTCGATCTCAGTGACCGAACTTGTGCCTGGGCTGCCATTTCCGTAGTTCGTGACCCAGATATGTGACCCGTCAAATGCAACTTGGCTGGGGTTCGAGAACCCATAGCTCGCATCAGAGAGAGTGCGTATCCAAGCCCCTGTGCTCGCATCCATCTCGGTCACGGTATTAGGGCTGGGGTTCGTAACCCAGATGTGGTCTCCGTCATAGGCCAAGCCAAAAGGGGCATCGAATCCGTAGGACCCGCCCCGGTAAGTGAGGCTGCCGACGTCCCACAACTGCTGAGTCGCAAGGCGACGAGTTGTGGCGGTACGCGCCGCAGCGGCTGCCTCGATCTGGGCGTACGTAAGGCCGCCAAGGCGGAGCGCATTCGTGGCTGTGGTAGCTGTAGTGGCCAAGGTGGCTCGGTCAGCTGCCGCTGCGCGGGCTGCAAACAGGTTCTTCACCTGCCCTTTGGCATTCGTGGTGAAGGGCGGGCTGGCCGTGGACTTAGTCAGGAGGTTCAGGGCAGCGCCGCTACCGGTGTTCTGGACTGTCGTGACCGCGCCTGCCTTGTCACCTTGCCAAGCAGCAGGCTGGATCCGGTGGCCGCGTAGGTGACGGCGTCGAATCCGACGACCAGCAAGCAGGCTGCGCCTACTACGGCCAACGTCCGTTCCCCGCGCATCCGACTCATGTCCGCTCCTTGCGCTGCCTGGAAAATTGAGAGTTCTTATCTGGAACCTAGAACTGGGGCCATCGGGCGCGAACGGGCCGAACGTCCCGGACCCGGGTAGGGTCGAAGGATGTCGCCAGACCAGATAGCCGAGTTCCGCCGCAGTATGGGCCGGTTCGCGACTGGGATCACAGTGGTCACGACCAAGCTGGACGGCATCGACCATGCAATGACGGCAAATTCGTTCACGTCGGTCTCACTGGATCCGCTGCTAGTCCTCGTCTGTGTTGAGCGTGAAACCCGCTTCCATGAAGCGGTGATTGAGACCGGCACGTGGGGTGTCAGCGTTCTTGCCGCTGACCAGCGTCGGCATGCGCTCTGGTTCGCCACACGTGGGCGTCCTTTGGAGGGCCAGTTCATGCAGGTACCTCACGTAGCGGGCCCCAGAACCGGCGCTGCTTTGCTGGTGGGAGCGGTCACCACTATGGAATGCCGTACGAGTACTAGTTGGCAGGCCGGCGATCACGATGTCTTGCTTGGCGAGGTGCTCGAACTTGGGCCGGTGGATCTTCAGGCGGATCCCCTGCTGTATTGGAGTAGCGAATACCGAACGGTCGGCCCTGAGGTGCCCTCGTTCCGATCTGGTACCTCCGATGACCGCAGTGGGATCTCCACCTAGCCTCGCTGCCCAGAAGCTAGCCGCGACACGAGCGGACCCCGGTCGCAAATCGATCGGAGGGTTGGCAATACTTAGGTCCGGCACCACACAACGTCGCCGTGGGCCGTTGCTGCGAGAGGAACCGTTCGTGACCTACATCATCGCGCTGCCTTGTGTCGATCTGAAGGACAAGGCGTGTATTGAAGAGTGTCCGGTCGATTGCATCTACGAGGGCGAACGGATGCTCTACATCCACCCCGACGAGTGCGTCGACTGCGGTGCCTGCGAGCCGGTTTGTCCGGTAGAGGCGATCTTCTACGAAGACGACGTCCCGGACCAGTTCAAGGAGTACACCCCAGCTAACGTCGAGTTCTTCGTCGATCTTGGTTCACCCGGCGGCGCATCGAAGCTCGGATTGATCCCCAAGGATGCTGCGATTGTGGCTGCGCTGCCACCGCAGGTGCATGACGAGCACTGACCCACCCGGGTCAGAACGATCCTCGCGGTGGTCAACGCGAGCGCTGTCTCTGCGGCTGCCAGATTTTCCGTGGGACCGGCTCGAACCACTGCGCCAGATCGCGCAGGCGCATCCGGTGGGCGTCGTCGATTTGTCGGTGGGAACCCCGGTCGATGACACCCCAGAACTGATCCAAGCCGAACTTAGAGCCGCAACGAACGCTGCTGGGTACCCGCTCACCGCCGGGTCGCCTGACTTTCAGCGAGCTGCAGTCGCTTGGCTCCAGCGTCGCCTAGGCGTGCAAGTAGACGCGATGCTTCCCGTCATCGGCACCAAGGAACTCGTGGCCGGCCTACCGACGCAACTTGGAATGGGCCGGGGCGATCTAGTGGTCATCCCGGGACTTGCCTATCCGACTTATGAGGTAGGGGCTCGGATTGCCGGTGCCGACGTGCTCGTCGCCGATGCTCCGAACTTCGAGCCCGGTCACGGCCGCACGCTCGTATGGCTGAACTCGCCGGGCAATCCGAACGGGCGGATCCTGTCGGTGGCTGAACAGCGCACCTGGGTTGATTGGGCCCGCCGCAACGATGCGGTGGTCGTCAGCGATGAGTGCTACGCGGAGCTTTGGTGGACCGAACAGCCGATTTCGCTGTTGCACGAGTCGGTTTCGGGTGGGGATCATCGCGGCCTATTGGCCGTTCATTCGTTGTCAAAGCGATCGAACCTGGCCGGTTACCGAGCCGGGTTCATTACAGGGGATTCGGCTCTGGTCGCAGAACTTCTCGACGTGCGTCGTAATGCCGGTCTGATGATTCCGGCTCCGATCCAGGCGGCCGCAGTCGTTGCCCTTGATGACGACGAGCACGTGGCCGAACAGGTTGCCCGCTACGGACGGCGTCGAACCGCGCTCGCCGCCGCATTAACGGCAGCCGGTTTCCGGATAGAGCATTCGGGCGCTGGTCTGTATCTCTGGGCCACGCGAGATGAGGACTGCTGGAAGACCGCAAGTTGGTTAGCCGAACGCGGGATCCTCGTAGCCCTCGGCGACTTCTACGGTGTCGCCGGGCATAACTTCGTGCGCCTTGCGCTCACTGCGACCGACGAGCGGATTTCGGCGGCCGTGGCCCGGTTGGTCTGACCGCCCGGCCTGACGTAATCTGCCCGGGTGGCCATTCTCATTGATGCTCCGAATTGGTGGCACCGCGAACATTGGTGGGGTCACCTAGTAAGCGATGAGTCGTTCGATGAATTGCATGAGTTTGCCGCTGGGCTCGGCGTTCCGCCGCGCGGGTTCGAACGCGACCATTACGACATTCCAGAGCACCTTCACGAAGCGGCTATCGCGGCGGGTGCGTTACTTGTTACGTCACGCGAATTAGTCGGACGACTTACGTCGGCTGGACTGCGCCGCCCTAAGGGTCGCCCAGTGGCCGAGTCGGCCTAGTTTGATCTAGCCAGCGTCATTGATGTGCAGGGCTGCATTGAGCCCGCCCCAAGATCCCTTGCGCGGCACGGCTTCTAGCGCCCCGCTGACCGAATTGCGGCGCCACAAAAGGTTTGTTGCGCCCGATAGGACGCTGGCCTTAACGATCTGACCGTCCGGAAGGGTGATCTTGGCGCCGGCTGTGATGTAACACCCGGCCTCTACGACGCTGTCATCGCCGAGCGAGATGCCGATGCCGGCGTTCGCTCCGATCAGACAACGTTCGCCGACGGTAATGACTTCGTTGCCGCCGCCCGAAAGCGTTCCCATGATCGATGCGCCACCACCGACATCGCTGCCGTTCCCGACGATTACTCCGGCACTGATGCGCCCCTCGACCATGCAAGCACCCAGCGTGCCCGCATTGAAGTTCACGAAGCCTTCGTGCATCACGGTCGTGCCTTCAGCCAGATACGCCCCGAGGCGCACTCGGTCGGCGTCGGCAATCCGCACGCCTGACGGTGCGACGTAGTCGACTAAGCGCGGGAACTTGTCGATGCTGTGAACGGTCAGGTGGATTCCGTGCTGTCGGGCCCTAAGTCGGACGTCGCTGAGGTCCGCGACGCGCACTGGCCCAAGGGATGTCCACGCAACAGCCGGGAGCAGCCCAAAAACTCCGTCGAGGTTGATTGATCGCGGCAAGGCAAGCCGGTGTGACAGCAGGTGCAGTCGCAGGAAGACGTCGGCTATATCGATCGGTGGGCTGTCCAGATTGGCAATGACGGTCCGCACGCTCTGAGTTCTGACCCCACGAATGGGGTCACCGTCGGTCAACGTCTCAACCCCAGTGACGTCGGCCGGCACCCTACCCAGGGTTGGCGCCGGGTACCAGACGTCGAGCAGAGAATCCCCGGCGTAACTCGCGACGCCGATACCGCTTGCTGACCTGAGTTCGCTCACGCGGCTACGGTAGCGGGATGGGCGACGATTCCAGACTTGACCTGTCCGTTGGTGTGGTGGCGCTTACCGCCGCCCTCGTTGATGTGCCATCGGAATCCTTGGCCGAAGCGCACTTGGCCGACCTGGTCGAGGCAGCCGTGCGTGACTTGGCGCACCTTCAGGTGCAGCGCTTTGGCAACACCGTGGTAGCTCGCACCGACCTTGGCCGGGCCGAGCGGGTCGTGCTAGCCGGTCACCTCGACACCGTTCCGGCGGCCGACAACCTGCCAAGCCGGCTCGAAGGCGACCGGCTGTACGGCTTAGGCAGTTGCGACATGAAGGGCGGGGTGGCCGTTGCCTTACGGGTCGCAGCCACGTTGCCGGCGCCCAATCGGGATCTGACGTTCGTCTGGTACGAAGCCGAGGAGATCGAGGACAAGTACAACGGTTTGCGCCTGCTGGTGGAGTCGCGCCCCGAGCTGCTCGCCGCCGATTTGGCGATCCTGCTTGAACCGACGGGCGCCGGGCTTGAGGGCGGATGTCAGGGAACGTTGCGGGCCGAGGTTCGGACCGTTGGCAAACGTGCCCATAGTGCTCGTGCGTGGCTGGGAGTGAACGCGATTCACGCCGCCGAGCCCGTTCTCGCGGCCCTGCGCGACTACGTCGCACGCAAGCCGGTAATCGACGGTCTGGAGTATCACGAAGGTTTGAATGCGGTTGGGATTCGCGGTGGTGTTGCAGGCAACGTGATTCCAGACGAATGCGTTGTGACAGTGAACTACCGATTCGCTCCGGATCAGGGTGTCGCTGCCGCGATGGCGCATGTCCGCGAGGTCTTCGCTGGATTCGACGTCGAGTTCACTGATTCGGCAGCGGGGGCGCTACCTGGGCTGGGACTGCCGGCAGCCGCCGAATTCGTTGCCCTGCTCGGATCCCCGCCAAAAGCCAAACTCGGGTGGACGGATGTCGCACGCTTCTCGGCGTTGGGCATTCCTGCAGTCAACTTTGGGCCTGGCGAACCCGCGCTCGCGCATACCCGTGACGAGTTCGTCCCGATCGAACAACTCCGCACTTGCGAGCAAGTGCTGGTGGATTGGCTGAGGTAGTGAATAGCGCGATAGATCCAACCCGCGTAGCCGAACTCAACGTGCGCGAGGAAGCCGCGTACATGGCTACGCGCCCGAAAGGGATTGCAATGTGGGAACGCGCGAAGCGTTCCATGCCAAATGGTGTTCCGATGAGCTGGTTGCGCAATTCGTATCAACCCGTGCCGATGTTTGTCGCCGAAGGTGCGGGCTCGCGATTCCGCGATGTCGATGGCCATGAATACGTCGATTTCAACATCGCCGACATGTCGATGTTCACCGGCTACGCGCCAAAGCCGGTCGTCTTGGCGGTGAGTCGAGCCGTTGTGGCCGGGTCGCAGTTCATGCTGCCTAATGAAGACTCGATTTGGGTTGCGGAAGAATTGCAGCGGAGGTATGGATTACCCAAGTGGCAGTTCACTTTGTCGGCTACTGGAGCGAACACAGAAGCAATCCGGGTAGCGCGAACCGCAACCGGACGTGAGCGTGTGTTGTTCTTCGACGGGCACTACCACGGGCATTTCGACGAGGCACTTGTCACGCTGTCGGATGGAGTGCTCGTTGCTGACGAGGAAGGCCTGCCGCAGGATGTGACCTCGCGATCAGTGATCGCGCCATTCAATGACGTCGAAGCGCTGATCCGAATGCTTGCCGACCGGAGCATCGCGGCGGTCGTGACTGAACCGGCGCTGACGAACAACGTCGGGCTGGTGATGCCTGACTCTGGTTTCCATGCGGTGCTTAGGACCGCGACCCGCGAAGCTGGCACGCTGTTGATCATCGACGAGACCCACACTCAGGTTGTAGGGCCCGGTGGCCTTTCTGCCAGGTGGGGCTTGGAGCCCGACTTCGTCACGATCGGGAAGTCGATCGCTGCGGGGATACCACTGGGCGCCTATGGCATGACCGAGCAAGTCGCGGAGGTGCTCGAGCGCCCAGCAGGCAGGGATGACCCGAAAGCGCTTGTCGCGACTGGCGGCACGCTATTTGGCAATCCACTCTCGATGGCGGCCGCCAAAGCTGCGATGGGCGAAGTGCTGACTCCGGCCGCATACAAGACTTCGCAGGACCATGGCGCGCAATTGGCCGATGGCTTTACCAGGCTGGTTGGCGCAGCCGGACTTCCTTGGTCGGTGCACCGGTTCTGGCCGCGCAGCGGACTGAGCTTTACCTCTGAGTTGCCAAGATCTGGTGCGGCGGCGCTGGCTGCGATCGACGTGCCGCTGCGCAGACTGTCGCGGGTCTATTTGGCCAACCGCGGTGTGTGGGATGCCATCGTCGGGGCCGGGCCGACTTGTTCGGTTGCCACGACCGATGCAGATGTTGACCAATACCTCGGCGCTTTCGCTGAACTCCTGACCGAACTGCACCGCTGAACTCGAAGCCGCGAAAGGCCCCGCACCCAAAGTCGGGGGCGGGGCCTTTCGGTTAGGTCAGACCTGCTTGTCGGCTTCTACGTCAAGCTCGATCGTGATGTGGTCGCTGACCATTACGCCACCGGCCTCAAGCGCGACGTTCCACGTCAGACCGAAGTCCTTGCGGCTGATCGAAGTCTTGCCCTCGAAACCGATCTTCTGGTTGCCATAGGGGTCGGTGGCGTTGCCTGTGAACTCGGCTTCGATGGTGACTGACTTGGTGACGCCGTGGATGGTCAGGTTGCCGTCAACTTCGAACTCGTTGCCACCTTTGTGGCGTAGCCCCGTCGAGACGAAGTTCAGGGTCGGGTAAGTGTCGGCGTCAAGGAAGTCAGCCGACTTGATGTGGGTGTCGCGGTCGGCGTTGCCCGACTCAAAGCTGGCGGCCTGAATAGTGACGTCAATCTTTGAGTCGGCCACGTTCTCGGCGTCGAGCACGAGGGTGCCGGAGAAACCGGAGAACTTGCCGCGGGTCTTGGTAACGACAGCGTGGCGGGCGCTGAACCCGATGTTGGTGTGGACCGGGTCGATCGCCCAAGTGCCGGTGGCAGTAGCCAGGGCGTTGGTGGTCGTCGTCATTTGCTGCTCCAAATTTGTGTGGGCCCGGGGGCGGACCTGTTGTTGTTGAACATTAAACAATCTTGAGGGAAGGGATATTCCCGGGCTCGGCAAGATCCTCACCCGGGTTGGAGAGCAGGCATTGCCCCGGCGTCGATTACCTTTGGGGGATGAACCCGCAGCCTCGTGCGCCCCGCGCGGAGTATCAACGTGGCCCCGTTACCTTCCGCGGCACCGAAGTGCCGCCGACCACTACTGATCAGCGGCTCCTCGACAGCACTGGACCGACCGACTGGCTGCACACCGACCCGTGGCGGGTGCTGCGGATCCAATCCGAGTTCGTGGAAGGGTTCGGCGCTCTGGCCGGCCTTGGGCCAGCGGTAAGTGTCTTCGGCAGCGCCCGGACAGCTGAGGCCACTCCTGCCTACGAACTAGCGGTTGAGGTCGGCAAGCGGCTAGCCGAAGCTGGCTACGCAGTTATCACCGGCGGCGGCCCGGGCATCATGTCGGCCGCGAACCGTGGGGCAGCTGCGGGTAATGGGCGCTCGGTCGGGCTCGGCATTGAATTGCCATTCGAGCAGGGGCTAAACGAGTGGGTTGACCTCGGCGTGCACTTCCGGTACTTCTTCGCGCGCAAGACGATGTTCGTTAAATACGCGAGTGGTTTTGTGGTGTTTCCCGGTGGGTTCGGCACGCTCGACGAACTATTCGAAGCATTGACTTTGGTCCAGACCGGCAAGGTGACATCGTTCCCGGTGATCCTCGTGGGCCGTGACTACTGGGGTGGGTTAGTCGACTGGTTGCGGGCGCGCGCCGTCGAGCGAGGAACCGTGAGCGAGAAGGATCTTCTGTTGTTCGATGTAGTCGATACGCCGGACGAGATCATTGCAATTTTGGCAAGTAGCGATGGCCCCAAGTCGCCGAATTCGTTTCGGGCTAAGGAGAATCAGTGACTGTTCTGTTTGTGATCGTCGGGTTAGCCGTAGGTGCTGGGATTGTCTTGGTAGCCCTGGGAGCAGTTCCGTCCGCGGCGTCGCCGATTCCTGATCGAGCCATTGCCGACTTGCCCACTTCTGCTTTAACTAAGCCAGATATCGATGCTGTTCGCTTCGGCGTCGGGCTACGCGGGTACCGCATGGATGAAGTTGACGGAGTGCTGGACCGTGCCGCCACGGAGATCGCATTACTAGATACCAAGGTGGCCGATCTGGAAGCCCAACTCGGATTAGGTCGCACCGAGGCGATGCCGGATGAAAGTCCGGCCGTTGAGGTTGAATCGGTCTAGTGCCAGATTTGGTCGTTGGCACCGACGGCAAGGCGCGTTGTGCTTGGGCCTCAGCACCGCCGGACTACGTCGATTATCACGATGGCGAATGGGGCCGTCCGATTCATGGGGACCGGGCACTCTTCGAACGGTTGGTGCTTGAATCATTTCAGTCAGGACTTTCTTGGCTGACGATTCTGCGCAAGCGGGCTGCTTTCCGAGCGGCCTTTGCTGATTTTGATTTTGCGGCCGTGGCTGGTTTTGCTGCAGCTGATGTCGATCGCCTACTCGGCGATGCAGGGATTGTTCGCAATCGAGCCAAGATCTTGGCCACGATTGCCAATGCCCGGGCCACGCTCGCCCTGGTGGACGCCGACGGCCCGGGTGCCCTAGACCGGTTGATTTGGTCGGCTCGGCCAAACGAGTGGGTGCGACCAGTTTCTTTGGCCGACCTGCCGGCTCGCACGCCAGAATCTAGCGAGCTCGCGCGTCGGCTCAAGGGGCTGGGATTTTCCTTCATCGGGCCGGTGACGGCGTTTGCCGCAATGTGCGCAGTTGGGGTGGTCGACGCCCATCTGGTCGGCTGTCATCGGGCCTAGACAGATCCAGACTGCCCCGGTGGTCGCCGGAATAGTCCGTTTCGGGGATAATGGTCATCGGCGCGCGGGGATTGTTCCCCACTGTCGCAATTCGATGCGGCGGCGCCGCTTGACGAAAGGGGTCCGGGATGGCGGCCATGAAGCCGAGGACGGGTGATGGCCCGCTTGAAGTGACCAAGGAGGGCCGCGGCATCGTCATGCGCGTCCCGCTCGAGGGTGGCGGTCGGCTCGTCGTTGAACTCAACGCCGCCGAAGCAACCGATCTCGGGGACAAGCTAAAGGCCGTCGTCGGATAGTCGACGCCTGACCGGCCCCGGCCCAGCAACTTGGCCGGGGTCGCTGCTTTTTGGAAGGGTGCCTAGTCCGCGGCCGTGATGTGCGCATCGGACCGGGGCTCGCGCACTACAGCCGCTAAGAGGCCATCGCCAACGGGCAGCATTACGGGAACCAATCGCTCGTCGTCTCGAATTGCAGTGGCCAGTTCGCGAATCGCGATGGTCCCCGAATCGCGTTGGCTTGGGTCGGCGACACGGTCGTGCCACAGCACGTTGTCGAAGGCCACAATCCCGCCGGGACGTAGTAGGCGAAAGGCTTGCTCGAGGCAGGCGGAGTATTCGGTCTTGTCGCCGTCGACGAACACCAGGTCGTAT
The DNA here is from genome assembly GCA_903825575.1 of uncultured bacterium. Taxonomy (GTDB): domain Bacteria; phylum Actinomycetota; class Actinomycetes; order S36-B12; family CAIKAW01; genus CAIKAW01. The sequence continues at coordinate 12,552 of CAIKAW010000046.1, forward strand.
GCACCGTCGGCCAGCCGAGGCAAAACCTCAAGCGCACGGCCGGTAATCAGCCGAGACCGGTGGCCTGAGAACCCGCCCGAGGCATAGGTCTGACGGGCGACCCGTTGGTGCTCGGCTTCAATATCGATACTGGTTAGAACGCCGTCGGGGCGCATCCCGCGAAGCAGCCATAATCCGCTGACTCCAGCACCTGAGCCGACCTCGACGACGGCGCGCGCGTCCAATGTGGCAGCCAAGAAACGCAGGGTCGCCCCGCCGCCGGCTCCGATCGGGACGGCTCCGAGTTCAACCGCCTTGACACGAGCTTGAGTTAGGGCGGCGTCTTCGGGCAGCCAGGCATCGGCGTATTCGAGACTGGCCGGGTTCGGTACGGGCGATTGGGTGGCGATGACGCACCTCCGGGGCCGGCCCTGGTTAGACGCCAAGGCACGCGGCCGACCCGAGCGGACGACCGTATGCCGAGCCTAGATCAGAAGGCTGCTGGGCGGCACCAAACTCTCACCCAATGGTGCCAGAGTCCGGTCCCAGAGTCCGGTCCCAGCAGCCTCACAGGGTTTTCTCAGCCATTAGCCATAGCGTGGAACGTAGGGTGGGCCTGTGGTTAGCCGGACTGTGGCGTCCGGCAGCGTTGGGTGTTGTGACCGGAGGAACAGATGACTGAGTTTGGATCAACCCCCGAGCAGTCGCCAGACCCCGCCACGGGCCCGGTAGAGCCAGCGGCACCTGTGGGCGCTGCGGTGCCGGCCAGCCCGGCGATCCCTAGCCCAACTCCGCCCAGCCCGGGCCTCCCGAGTCAGGTGATCGTGTATCCGCTGCCCGGCGAAGCTGGCGTGGCCGACCCATCCCCGGGCGACCCCGATGCGACGCCGGTGGTCGACCTGCTTGCCGACCCCGAGGTGGCCCCGGGTTCGGTCGCCGAACTGTCGGCCTTCGGTCCTAACTCGCCACGCCGTGGCCGCAGTCGGCTGAACCTGCCGGCCATGATTGTTGTGGCTGCAGTGATCGGATTGCTTGCCGGCCTGCTTGGTGGCTTTGGTGGGTACAAGTTGGCTCAGCGATCGACGTCAAACACGCTTGGGACAATTTCCCTGCCGCAGGTGACGGCAGGATCATCCAGCCGCGCTTCGGACACAATTGCCGGGATAGCAAAAGCCGTACTTCCTTCTGTGGTTTCTATTCAGGTAAGCAACCCAAACGAATCGGCGACCGGTTCGGGTTTCGTCATTAGGTCCGATGGCTACATTCTGACCAACAATCACGTCGCCGCCCCGGCCGCGCAGCCTGGCGGCACAATGACGGTGCAGTTCCAGAACGGGGTCACCAAGCCGGGCACAATCGTCGGTGTCGATCCGTCATACGACCTGGCCGTCGTAAAGGTTGACCTCACCGGACTTTCCGTTGCCACGCTTGGCAATTCCGATGGGGTGCAGGTAGGTGACACCGCCGTGGCCATCGGGTCGCCGCTCGGGTTGGCCGGCACCGTGACAAGCGGAATCATCAGCGCGCTGAACCGACCGGTGACTGCTGGTGATAGCGCAACTGGTGCTAGTTCGGCCTTTATCGACGCAATCCAGACCGACGCTGCAATCAACCCCGGCAACTCCGGTGGCCCGCTCGTCAATGGGTCGGGCCAGGTCATCGGCGTCAACTCGGCAATTGCTTCGCTCGGCGCGTCGGCTCAGGGTTCCCAGAGCGGCAGCATCGGTTTGGGCTTCGCTATTCCGATCAATCAGGCAAAGCGAGTGGCCGAACAACTGATCGCCACAGGCCATTCGACGCACCCGGTGATTGGCGTTTCACTCGATCTGGGCTTTAGCGGATCTGGGGCTCGGATCGCCGCCGTCACCCCTGGCGGCCCGGCCGCCAAGGCAGGGCTCCGAGTAGGAAGCATCATCACCGCGGTCGATGGCAAGGCCATAGCCGACGCGACCGAACTGATTGTGGCCATCCGCAGTCACGTGCCTGGTGACACTCTTACGTTTACGGTTTCCGGTAGCGGTTCGAGCACTCAGGTGAAGGTGGTGCTCTCAGCCTCGTCGTAGGTGCGTAGATTGTCGTAACTGCGCCGGCGGGAGGTGGGCATGTTCGGAGTAAGCGGTTGGGATCTGATCGTGCTGGGCATTGTTGCCATGGTGCTAGTCGGACCTGAACGGCTGCCGAAAGTCGCAGCCGAGGCCGCCAACTGGGTCCGTCGACTTCGCGACCTTGCCGACAAGGCCAAGTCAGATCTTGCCGCGACGGTTGGACCTGAGGCTGCCACGTTCGTCGAGGACCTTCGCGGTCTTGCCGACCTGCATCCACGCAACATCATCGCCAATGCGCTGGCCGAGCCGACCGTGAAGCCGGTAAGTCCGGCAGCAGGTCCCTCATCTGTTGTTGAGCCCGGGCCGGTCGGGTTCGACCCCGACGCGACCTAGTTTCGGGCTGGACTCAGACCTAGCGGTCGTCCGGCTAGGCCTAACGGCCGGCTGCCAATCCGGTCGGCCACGCTGATCAATGCAAGTGCGGCTGGGGATGTTTGGTCGGCTAGCACCAGCGGCTCACCGCGATCGCCGCCCTCACGAAGTCGGACATCAAACGGGATCTGAGTCAGCAGCGGAATGTCGTATCCAAGTTCGGTCGTTAGCGTCTTTGCGACCATCGCTCCGCCGCCGATCCCAAACAGGTCGAGCGGCTCACCACAGTGGGGGCACGGTACCGAGCTCATGTTTTCGATCACGCCAGTGATGCGCTGTTTCGTGTAGGTCGACATCATTCCGGCGCGAACTGCAACTTCTGCGGCCGCCAGTTGTGGCGTGGTGACGACGATTACCTCGGCATTTGGCAGTAACTGCGCCACTGACATCGCGATGTCCCCAGTGCCGGGCGGAAGGTCGAGCAGCAGGAAGTCCAGATCGCCCCACCAAACATCGGTGATGAACTGCTCAAGGAACTTGTGAAGTTTGGGGCCACGGAATGGTGCTGGCTCATTTACGCCGCCTTGCTTGAACGGCAGCAATGAGATCACTCGAACCCCGTGCGCTTGCGGGGGCATGATCATGCCTTCAACCATGGTCGGCAAACCGGTTGCACCGATCTGTCGGGGGATCGAGTGGCCGTAGATGTCGGCGTCAAGGACGCCCACCTGCTTGCCGGCGGCGGCAAGAGCAACTGCCAGGTTTGACGTCACAGACGACTTACCGACGCCGCCCTTCCCGGATGCAATTGCGTATATGCGCGTGAGAGAACCGGGCTGCGTGAACTGGTTTTCCCTCGCCGGCCCACCCAGTTTGCTGCGCAAGCCGACGCGTTGTTCGTCGGACATGACGTCTAGGTCAACCTTGACTGACCGCACCCCTGGAACTTGCCCGACGGCATTGCTAACTCGTTCGGTAATGGTGTCGCGCATCGGGCAACCAGTCACGGTCAGCCAGACTTCTACGCTCACGTCGCCGTCAGCTGAGATCTGGACGTCCTTGATCATGTCCAATTCGGTGAGCGGCCTATGGATCTCTGGGTCGTTGACGGTGGCGAGCGCGGCCATGACCGAATCAATGAGGGGCATGGCTCGATGCTAGGTGACCCCGCGCTGACGTGCAGTCGGGGCTCCCGCGGTTGGATGTCCAGATGGCCAACATTGAGCAGCGAAGCGCAGTGATGGCGCGTCCGCCGGCGAATGATCTTTGGCTCCTTGGCGTTGCCGTTATCGCGATCTCTACCTCGGGCCCCCTGATCGCAGCGACCACCGCCCCGATCGTTGCGATTGCCGGTTGGCGCTGTGTGCTCGCCGCTGGACTAACTTCGCCGCTGGTCTTCCTGCGTCGCCGTCAGGAGTTGAGTCGGGCAAATCTGCGCATCTCGCTTAACGCTGTCGGTGCTGGTCTGGCGTTGGCGGTGCACTTCGTGCTCTGGATGTCGAGTTTGCGCTACACGTCGGTGGCGTCTTCGACTGCGTTAGTGGCTGTCCAACCAGTCTGGGCCGCGATCTTGGCTCGCCGAGCCGGCGGGTTGGTTCCGCGTCGGGCATGGGTTGGGATCTGGATTGCGATTGCTGGAGTGGTTGTTATCAGCGGAGTCGATTTCAGCGTTTCTGGCCGAGCGCTCTTCGGCGATTCCTTGGCGCTGGCCGGCGGGGTGTTGTCCGCGGTCTATGTAAGTGTCGGCGAACGGGTGCGGCAGGAACTGAGCACATCTACCTACACGCTTCTTGCCTACTCAAGTGCTGCGGCGGTGCTCTTTGCCGGCGCGCTTGTGACTGGCGTCCAGCTCTGGGGGTATTCGTCTTCCGATTGGTGGAAGATTCTCGGATTGACCTTGGGCGCTCAACTGCTGGGGCACACACTCATCGGTCGGGTGCTGTCTACAACGTCCGCGACCGTTACGAGTCTGGCGATCTTGCTGGAAATGCCGGGGGCGACTCTCGTGGCCGCAGTTTGGTTGCGCCAGTTGCCGCCGTTGGCGTTACTGCCGGCCGCAGCCCTGCTGTTCTCGGGGCTCTGGCTCGTGATCTCCTCGGGTGATCGTCAGGTTCTGTTGGAGTCGCCGCCGGGCTGATGTGGTGGTGCGCTCCCACGCGCGCGGGCGGAAGAGCCGCTGGGTAAGGTCTGGGCATTAGCAAAACGCGTGGGAGGCCTTCGATGTCGAGTCAGCCGCGGGCACTTCGTCCGCGTCGGTCATGCCTTGCCGTGCCCGGTAGCAGCCCAAAGATGTTGGAAAAAGCTAAGGGCATGGCGGTTGATCAGGTGTTTCTGGACCTAGAGGACTCGGTTGCGCCACTGGCCAAGCCAGGAGCGCGGGACAACGTGGTTTCGGCCCTAAACGAGGGCGGCTACGGCGACAAGTTGCGGGTGGTGCGAGTCAACGACTGGACCACTGAGTGGACCTATCGCGACGTTGTGACCGTGGTCGAGGGCGCCGGTGCGAACCTGGACGCGATCATGTTGCCCAAGGTTCAGACCGCCCAGCAAGTGGTGTCGTTGGATCTGCTGCTGACTCAGATCGAAAAGACGATGGGCTTCGAAGTTGGGCGCATCGGCATCGAAGCTCAAATCGAGAACGCCCTCGGCCTAGTAAACGTCGACGCAATTGCAGCAGCCAGTCCGCGGGTTGAGGCAATCATCTTCGGCCCGGCTGACTTCATGGCAAGCATCAACATGAAGTCCTTGGTTGTCGGAGAGCAGCCGCCCGGGTACGACGTGGGAGATGCCTATCACTACATCTTGATGCGAATTCTGATGGCGGCTCGGGCCTTCGATAAGCAAGCCATTGACGGGCCCTATCTGCAGATTAAGGACATCGACGGATTCCGCCGGGTGGCTGGTCGGTCGGCTGCGCTGGGATTCGATGGCAAGTGGGTACTGCACCCGAGTCAGGTCGATGCGACCAATGAGATCTTTTCGCCGCGTCAAGATGACTATGACCACGCCGAATTGATTCTCGACGCCTACGACTACTACACCTCCGCCGCCGGTGGCGCACGTGGTGCGGTGATGCTCGGCGACGAGATGATCGATGAGGCCTCGCGCAAGATGGCGCTAGTAGTTTCCGCGAAAGGCCGCGCCGCAGCCATGGTGCGCACCAAGTCGTTCACGCCCCCCGTCGGCTGAAGTTCGGACGCAGGAGAATCCATGGGTCGCTTAGCGCAGACCGAAGGACTTACAGATGTGCAGCAGGAGATTCTTGCTGCGGTGCATGAGTTTGTCGAGAACGAGATCATTCCTGTTGCCCAGGACCTTGAGCATGCCGATGAGTATCCGGCGGCCATTGTCGAAGGAATGAAGGCAATGGGGATTTTCGGTCTGATGATCCCCGAAGAGTACGGCGGCCTTGGCGAGTCGCTGCTGACCTATGCGCTGTGCGTTGAAGAGATCGCTCGCGGCTGGATGAGTGTCAGCGGGATCGTCAACACGCACTTCATCGTCTCTTACATGATCATGCAGCACGGCACGCCTGAGCAGAAGGCCAACTACCTGCCGCGACTTGCTACAGGCGAGTTGCGCGGAGCCTTTTCGATGTCTGAGCCGCATTGCGGTTCAGATGTTGCCGCCATCAAGAGCAAAGCGGTGCGCGACGGCGAAGAGTTTGTGCTCGACGGACAGAAGATGTGGCTGACTAACGGCGGCACGTCCTCGTTGGTTGCCGTTCTAGTGCGCACTGACGACGAGAACCCGGATGCCAAGAACGGCTACGGCAAAATGTCGACGTTCCTGATCGAGAAGTCTCCGGGCTTCGGTGAAGTTCGCCCCGGTCTGAACATTCCGGGCAAGATCGAAAAGATGGGCTACAAGGGTGTCGACACGACCGAAATGATCATGACTGGTTTGCGACTGCCGGCCGAGACCATTCTGGGTGGCGCAGCGGGCAGGGGGTTCTACCAAATGATGGATGGCGTCGAGGTCGGTCGGGTCAACGTTGCCGCTCGAGCCTGTGGGTGGCGATCCGGGCTTTCGAATTAGGCGCGGCCTACGCCCAGCAGCGAGTGACCTTTGGCAAGATCATCGCCGAACATCAGGCCGTTTCGTTCCGACTCGCTGACATGGCGACCAAGGTGGAGGCCGCTCACCAGATGATGATTATGGCGGCGCGCAAGAAGGACTCTGGCGAACGTAACGACCTTGAAGCAGGAATGGCGAAGTACCTAGCTTCGGAGTACTGCAAAGAGGTTGTTGAGGATTCCTTCCGGATTCACGGCGGCTACGGCTACGCCAAGGAATACGAGATTGAGCGGCTTTACCGCGAAGCCCCCATGCTCATGATCGGCGAAGGGACCGCCGACATTCAACGCATGATCATCGCCCGGCGCCTGCTCGAGGATTACAAACTGCGCGGTTAATCAGGCCAGATTTGCCACGCGTCAAGAGTGGCAAGTAGTTGGTCGCTAGTGGACAACTCCGAAACTGCATCTCGATCAAACCAGCCCGCCGCCGCAGCGTCGGTGCCCGCAACGGCTGGCGGGAAGGTCTGATCGACGTCCGATACGAAGTAGTCGTTGATCACGTACTGGTCGCCACTTTGCAATGGCAGACGAACTGAGCCAGCCAACTTCTCGACGTGGACACGTAGGCCGGTCTCTTCGGATACTTCGCGAACGACGGCGCTTGCGTCGTCTTCACCGATTTCAACCCGACCCCCTGGCAGCGACCAGCTACCCCGGGCGGGCTCGTTTGCGCGCTGGACCAGAAGAAGCCGCTCGCCGCGCAGGAGAATTGCTCCCACGCACGGTATTGCGTGCATTACGTGGCTGACCAGAAGTTGTCGAGCAACTCCACCAGAGCGTCGGGGTTCTCAACGGCTGGGCTGTGTCTGGAAGCTGCGATGACTTCGTATCGCGCGCTAAGTCGCTTGGATGTCTCGCGTTGTTCAACATGCGGCCAGACGTCGTCGTGGACACCGTGCGCGACCATTAGCCGAATCCCTGCCCCTGCTGCGACGATTGCCAACTCAGCAGTCGTGTCTTCGACGTCGCACAGCAGTCTGCTCATCGCGCGCAGCGCGTAGGGGTTGTTGCCTTCAAATCGAAGTTTGAGGAACGCGAGTACTTCATCGCTAGGCGTTACAAGGTCGTTTAGCCGATCAGCTGCGAGTTTATGCTCGCCAATTACTTCGATTGGCACCACGGTCAATGCCGCGATCAGTGGGCCCAGTTCTGCTTGTTTGTGCGGTGGCAATGGCCCTGGGCCCGAGCAGAGCAAAGTTGCCGACCACACCAGATCCGGCGCCATACTGACAGCTCTGCGGACAACCAATCCGCCTAGCGAGTGTCCAACCAGGTGAACCCGAGTTTCCGGAGCCCAATTTCGGACAAGATCGATGAGACTGGCAGCCAGTGCGTCGAGGCGATAGGCCGAATCGTCGTCGGGCCCTTTGGATTCATACTGACCGCGCTGATCGATAGCGGCCACCGTCCAACCTGCCGACTTCAACGGTGCCAACACTGGCAGGAAGTCCTCTTTGCTTCCGGTGAAACCCGGCACTAGGACGGCAACGCCCTTTGGGTGTTCCGCCGCGACGGCAAGTGCAGCCAGGAAGCCGCCGGGCACAGCTACCTGAATTGCACTCACGCCAGTAGGAAGATCAAGAAACGGCGGGGTGCTCACTCGGCAAACCCTAGACGAAGCAGCGCGTACTCTGGCCCAACTGCGCGTCGCCAGTCGGGGGAGTGCAAGGCCGAAAGGAAGATTGGATGAGCGGGCGGTTGAGGTCGGCTTACGTTGGGGCCGCGCTTGTCGTGCTGTTCTCGGTCGGCTCCCTTGCCGCCGGCGGCCCGGGGGTAGCGAGTGCCTCCCACGGGAGCGGATTCTTGGCTATCCAAGCGCCGACAGTGGCCAGTCCCTTCCCGAGTTGTGTGGCGGCAGGGTCTTGCTATACCCCGACTCAGTTTTTGACCGCCTATGACCTAGCGGGTCCGGATGCCAGCCTAGCCATTGGGACCGGCGCCACAATCGCGCTGATCGATTCCTTCGGCTCGCCGACCATCGCGAAAGATCTTGCGGTATTCGACGCCAAGTTCGGTTTGCCCGCGCCGCCGAGTCTGAAGATCATCGCTCCGGCCGGGAGGATTCCTAGGTGCTGTTCGACATCGGACATGGCCGGCTGGGCGGGCGAAACGACTTTGGATGTCGAGTGGGCACACGCGATGGCGCCTGGGGCCCGGATTCTGCTTGTCGAGACTCCTGTGTCGGAGACCGAAGGAACGGCTGGGTTTCCCCAGATCGTGACCGCCTTGAACTACGTGCTCGATCATAAGCTGGCGAGCGTTATCTCCATGAGCTTCGGTGCGACCGAAGCCACGATCCCCAGCAGCGCTTGGAAATGGCTGCATCAGCCGATAATCAAGGCTGTTGCAGATCACGTGACGTTGGTAGCCAGTTCGGGCGACACGGGTGCCACTGATTATCAGTTGAATATGACCGACCTCTACACACATTCCGTTGTAGGTTGGCCGGCTTCGGATCCCGGTGTTACTGCGGTAGGCGGCACGTACCTGAAGCTAGGTAGCGATGGAACCCGAATCGCAGCCGATGTCCTTTGGAATGATTTGGCGGGCGCTGGCGGCGGGGGACTCTCCCGAGTGTGGGGACGCCCGATGTTCCAAAACGGAGTTAAGGCGATTGTTGGTACCCACCGCGGATTGCCTGACATCAGCATGAGCGCGGCGGTACAGCCGGGTGGTGTGGTTTTCTACCACTCCTATCCGGGTGATCTGGTCGGCTGGGACGTTGTTGGTGGAACCAGCGAGTCGGCGCCCCTGTTTGCTGGTTTGGTGGCGCGAGCGGTCGGATTGCGTGCGGGACACACTCCGGTGGGCTTCATTAACTCCTGGCTCTACGCCTACGCCAAGAATCCGGCGCTAGGAATCATTGATGTGACGCATGGTCGTAATACTTTCGCGTTTCAGAACAGCAATGGCGGTTCGTATCGAGTGATCGGATTCCCGGCCCGGGTTGGCTATGACCTTGTCAGCGGCTGGGGAACTGTCGACGGCTGGAAGTTCGTGCAGGCGTTGGCGAAGAAGGCCTAGGTCTGCCTAGATCAGTCTGACTTCGCGCCCGTGCCAGGGCCGCGGTGGCGCTGGCGCTGGCGCTTGGGTGCGGTCGAAGCGGCCGGAGCGTCGCTGGATCGCGGACTGCCAGATTCGGGTGAACGTGGCTTCTTGTCGCGAGCTTTATCGCCGTGACTGGACTTATCGCCGTGACTGGACTTATCGCCGTGACCGGACTTTCCGCCGCCACCGGACTTTCCGCCGCGGCCAGGCGAATCGTGCTCAGGCTTCTTGCGTAGCTTGCCGGTCTCGCCGAGGTCCTCAACCGTCTCGGCTGCAAGCCCAGCTCGGGTGCGTTGCGCATTCGGCAGCACGCCGGTGGCGCCGCCTGGAATGCCGAGCCCGGTGTAGACGTGGTCGCTCGAGGAGTAGGTCTCGACTGGATCCTTGAATGGCAATCCCAAGGCCTTGTCGATCATCTGCCAGCGCGGTACGTCGTCCCAGTCCACGAAAGTGATCGCAACACCGCTGTTGCCAGCTCGACCAGTGCGACCTACTCGGTGTAGGTAGGTCTTCTCGTCCTCTGGACAGGCATAGTTCACAACGTGGCTGACTCCATCGACGTCGATTCCACGGGCCGCCACATCGGTGGCGACAAGAACGTCCACCTTGCCGGCCCGGAAAGCCCGCAGCGCCTGTTCGCGGGCGCCCTGGCCAAGGTCCCCGTGCACGGCAGCGGCGGCAAAGCCGCGCTCGGTCAGGTCGTCAGCCACCTTCTGGCAGGTGCGCTTGGTCCGGCAGAACACCATGACCAGGCCCCGGCCATCGGCCTGAAGGATCCGCGCTAATAGTTCTGGTTTGTCTAGGTTGTGAGTCCGCCATACGTGCTGCTCGATCGTGTCGACAATCGCCGTGTCGTCGTTTGGATCGGCTGCCCTGATGTGGGTTGGTTGCGACATGTAGCGGCGGGCCAGATTCACGATCTGCCCGGGCATGGTCGCGGAGAACAGCATCGTCTGTCGTTGGGCAGGCACCTGAGACACGATTGCCTCAACGTCAGGTAGGAAGCCCATGTCGAGCATTTCGTCGGCTTCGTCAAGTACCAGAGTGCGCACATGTGACAGGTCAAGGTGGCGTTGGCGGGCCAGGTCAAGGAGTCGGCCAGGCGTTCCAACCACGATATCCACGCCAGCGGTAAGGGCATCAACTTGCGGCTCGTAAGCGCGACCGCCATAGACCGCCAACACCCGCACGTTACGCAGTCGCCCTGCTTCATCGAGGTCGCGTGCCACCTGGACGCACAACTCGCGCGTAGGCACTACGACCAGGCCTTGGGGCTTGTTTACGGCCGAAGGAGGGAGTTCTTCGAACCCGGCATCTCCTACGACTTGGACGTTTTGCAACATCGGAATACCGAATCCGAGCGTCTTACCGGTACCCGTCTTTGCTTGCCCAATCAGGTCATGGCCTTCCAGCGCAAGCGGCAGGCACATTTCTTGGATCAGGAATGGACGAGTGATGCCTTCAGCGGCCAGGGCCTCGACGGTGGCTGGCAGCACACCAAGATCAGCGAACGTAGTCAGAGCGCAATCCTCACTACAGGGCTGGACCCGGGATCGATCGAGCCGGTGGTGGTCAGCACCAACTCGGCCCGACCTCTTGGGAGTCTAGCCTTCGGGCCGACTAGCCTTCGACCATGTCCGGCCATTCTCCAGCGGTTCCCTCCGGCGCAGGGCCCAGCGCCGGCGTCATTGAGCTGCTTGCCGTCCTTGCAATCGGGGAGTTAACCGGGTTCGAGAGATTGGCCGACGATGCGGCTTTCGCTCCGAATCTGACTGACAAAGCTGCTCTTGCCACGCTGGCCACCGCAGAGTTCCGCCATTTTGAGCTGCTGCGCGACCGGCTGGCCGAGCTTGGAGTCGACCCAGAGGTGGCTATGGCACCGTTCGTGCCGGCCTTGGCTGCTTACCACGGCTACACGGCCCCCAATGATTGGCTTGAGGGGTTGGTGAAGGCCTACATCGGCGATGGCATTGCCACCGACTTCTACCGCGAGATCGCCGCCTACGTTGACGACGCTACGCGGGATCTGGTCCTGCAGGTTTGCTCTGACGTGGGTTATGCGGCGTTCGCGGTCGATCGAATTCGGGCGGCCATCGAATTGGACGCCCGGGTCGGTGGACGTTTGGCGCTCTGGGGGCGCCGTCTGGTTGGTGAGGCCATTGCCCAGGCGCAAAGCGTGGCCGCCGAACACGTTGGCCTGTCTGCGTTGCTGCTGGGTGGGTCAGGTGGGGCCGATTTGACCGAGCTCGGCCGGATTATCGACCGGCTGACTGAGAGCCACGTAAACCGCATGGAGAGTTTGGGGCTGGCCTTCTAGCCTGAAGGGCCCGACCGCGCGCGTCTACGCGGTGCAGTCGGTTACCCTGATCGTGAGTCGGATTCCTGCCGACCAGATGGAGGGCGACGTGGAGGTCAAGATCGGCGTGCAGCACGCCGCACGCGAGATCACCTTCGAGAGCAATGCGACGCCCGATGAGTTGGCGGCGCAGATTACTGCGGCGACAGCCAAGGGCACGCTGCTTACGTTGGTGGACGAAAAGGGCAGACAGATTCTTGTTCCGGGCGATCGAATTGCCTACGTTGAGATCGGCGTCGTTGAAGGTCGTCGGGTCGGTTTCGGAGCAATCTAGCCCGCAGGGGCGCCCGCTTTAGGTCAAAGTCAGCGGGAAGCCCGAGATACCGCGCCACGACAAGCCGGCCACGATTCGGGTGGCTGTCTGCATCGGAACGCTGCCGTTTTCACGCAGCCAGTGTCGTGCCGTCGTCTGAGCTAACCCGGTCAAAGCCGCCGCGAGCAGCAATGACTCATCGTCGGAAAGTCCGGTATCGGACGCAATCACTTGTGCGATGAGCGCTGCACACTTGCCGTTGACGCTATCCAGGCGCTGGCGTACTGCCGGTTCGTTGGACAAGTCGTTTTCGAAGAGCAGTCGGAAGCCTCCGCCAGCGTGATCGACGAAGTCGAAATAGGCCTGGATTGTGGCTGTTACTCGAGCCTTGTTGTCGTTGGTTGATTCAAGCGCTTGTTCTACCGCGGCGAGTAGTTGGTCGCTGCTCTGGTCGAGCAGTGCCAAGTAGAGGTCCAGTTTGCTCGGGAAGTGCTGGTAGAGAATTGGCTTGCTAACCCCAGCGCGTTCGGCGATGTCATCCATGGAGGCGCTGTGGTACCCGACGCCAACAAATACTTCCTGGGCAGCGACGAGAACTTGGGCGCGACGCTCGTGTTTTGGTAGGCGGCCTGCTGCGGCAGGACTGGCACTTGACACCGCGGCGTTCATGCCCGCGATCCTAGCGCCGACTTGGCCGTCGTTCGCCGTACAGTGACCGGGTGACATCGCTCGACGAGGCCGCCGTAGTCCGCGCGTTGCTTTCTGTCCCTGGGGTCATCGCTGCTCGCATCGACCCAGAGCCTGATGGCCCAGGAACCTTGATAGTTGACTTGGCGCCGGGCGTTGACGACACGGCCTTGGGAACCGCAGTTTCGCGGTTGCTGCGCGAACGTTTCGGGCTCGGCGTGGTGGTGCAACGGATTGAGCCCGTGGACGCGACCGGCCAGCAAGGCCCGACTCAATACGACAATGACCCGATGGCTGCGGTGCTCCAACTACGTCCAGCACCCCTTAGCAAGGCGGCAGACTCTGCTCCAGTTCCTGATTGGCCGGCTTCCGCAACGTCGTCGCCGGGCCTTAATCCAGGCGCCGCACTACCGTCGGCCCCAAAGCCTGGACCGAGGCCGAAACTCGGCCGGCTGGGACTCACCCAGGCCGGCCTTGGAATATCGGCGGTCGTCGACCTGACTTGGCCAGGAGATGTGGCGGTTGGACCGCACCGAACCGTGGGCGAAGCCGATGGCCCAGCCACGACTGACGGGGTGCGCCGGGCGGTTGCGACTGCCACCGCCAGATGTCTAACCGCCGAACTTAGTCCAGGGGTGCGCGTTGATCTCGATGACTTCACCATCGCCACGCTTGGACAGCGCAAAGTCGCAGTCGTGCGCGTGATTTGGTCATCGGCAGAGGGGATCGTGGCGTTGACGGGGGCCAGCGACGTTCGAGACGACGTTAGGCAGGCGTTGGTCAGGGCCGTACTTGCTGCAACTAATCGCAAGGTGTCTCGTCCAGTTTGATCGTCTGGTAGACAATCGCTACATGACTTCGAATGGACCAGGCACGTGGTTGCCGTGGCCATTGCGCGACGTGTTGTTGGCGGATCGAACGCTGGCCGTGCGGGAGTCCGGATCCGGGAAGGGCGAGCCGGCGATCTTCATCCATGGGCTCGGTGGCAGTTCGACGAACTGGACTGATCTGACGGGGTTGCTGGCTGATCAGCTCGACGCTGTTGCCATCGACCTTCCAGGTTTCGGACACACTCCACCACCGAGAGACGGTGACTACACCCCGGCAGGGCACGCACGTTCGGTGGCGGCACTTCTTCGTGATCGATTCGATGGCCCGGCACATGTTTTTGGCAATTCGCTCGGTGGCGCAGTTGCCGTGGAATTAGCCGCGGCCGAACCTGATTTGGTCAAAAGCCTGACGCTAGTTTCGCCGGCGCTTCCTGAGTACCGCCCACGCTTCACGAACATTCAGTTGCCGATCGTGAGCACACCTGGAGTTGGGGCTGGATTGTTTAACCAATACCTGAAGCGTGATGTCGCGGCCAGAGTGCGCGACACGATCGCAATCTGTTTCCACGATCCTGGTGTCGTGCCGCCGCACCGCCTGACCGAAGCGATCGTCGAGGCTGAACGATGGGGTCGGCTGCCATATGCCTCTGATGCGATGCGCTCGTCGCTGCGCGGATTGCTCCTCGGCTACCTCACCCGCAGTGCCAATCCTTGGCGCAAGCTAGGTGAAACCCGGGCGCCAGTGCTAGCGATCTACGGACGAGCAGATCAGTTAGTGAACTCTGCGGCAGCATTGCGGATCACTAAATACGTGCCGGGGGCGCGCGTCGTTGTGCTTCCCGGAGTTGGGCACGTGGCCCAACTAGAACGTCCGATTGAAGTAGCGACGATGTGGCGCGACTGGCGGGCAACTTTCTAGCCTTGAAATGCCAAACGGCGCCGACCCCCAAGTAGGGGATCGGCGCCGTTTGTTTTGCTGCTAGTTGTCGTCGGCAGTCGGGTTACCGTGCTGTCCGGTGAGGTAGCCCTCATGACCGCGTTCGAGTGCCTGCTCCTCGGCCGATGTGACCTCGTCTGGCAGGTCAATCGTGTGCTTCGGGCCGGTGAACCACTTCTTGGCCGAAAGGTGCCAGCCGATCCAAAGGGCCAGCAATGCGCCCAAGGTCAGGATCGGTGAGTAGTTGACGAACTTGATGTCGAACGTTGGATCCCAAGGCGCCTGGTTCGGCGAGAAAGGCATGGCGAACCAGATGCTCGTCAGCACGATCTCGATGAGCGCTAGCGGCGCCATCCACTTGTACTTGTTGCCCAAGTTCCACGGGCCAGGCTTGAACCGGTCACCATCGCCGATACGCCAGCGCAGGTAGATCGGGATGGCGAACGCCAAGAACAGACCGAACACCGAGATCGAAGTCAGCGCATAGAAGGCCTGCGGAACAATGATGCCGCCAGCGTTCTTCACCTTGATCAATGCGGGCAAGGTGATCACGAATGCGACAACCCCAGCCCCGACGACTGCGTTGGCCGGCGTCTTGCTCTTGTTCAACTTCGACCACAGGTACGACAACGGGACCGCACCGTCACGGCTGAATGCGTACATCATCCGCGAGCACGAAGTCAGGCAGGCGATCGTGCAGAAGAACTGACCCGCTGTGGCAATTGCCAGTACCAGCGTTGCCATCTTCGGCGAGAGTGCCTGATTGAAGATGGCTCCAATCCAGCCGCCGGCCGCGGTAACACCCTTTTCGTCCTGAACAGCGAACAGGAACGCCAACTCCAGGGCCCAGCCCGCAATGCCGGAATACAGGATCGAGCGGTACAGGCCCTTGGCGGCACCTGTGGAGGCGTCGTTCGTCTCTTCTGAAAGGTGAGCCGAAGCGTCGAAGCCGGTGATCGTGTACTGCGTGAGCAGGAATCCGAATGGCAAGACAATCAGGAAGAACAAGAGCCCCGACGTCTTTCCACCGAACCAACCCGAGTTATTGATCGCGTGCCCGAATACGAACGACGCGCTCGCGTGGTGGGAAGGCAAGATCGCCAAGATCAGCACGACCGCAGTAGCGCCCGCCACGTGCCACCACACCGACACGTTGTTAACGACGGCAAGGAGGTGCGAACTGAAGATGTTGATCAGCGCCGCGATCACCAAAATGACGGTGAACTCCAGGAAGATCCGCACCGATGGGTAATTACCGTCTGCGTAGCCGCTGGCGTAGGACGCGTTGTAATTCGAGATTGTGTTGTCGAGGAAGTACGCACAGCCGTAGGCGACTGACGCGACGACGGCAAGCAGGCCAATGAGGTTCAGCCAGCCGGTGTAGTAGGCGGCTTTGGCGTTGCCCAACTTGCTGGCCCACCAGTAGATACCGCCTGAGGTCGGGAAGGCCGAAACGAGTTCTGACATGCAGAACCCGATGAGCAGGATGAAGATCGCAACGATTGGCCAGCCCCATGCGATGACGAGCGGGCCGCCGTAGGTCCAAGCAAAGCTGAAGCTGGTGAAACAGCCCGCGAGGACGGAGATGATGGAGAACGAGATGGCGAAGTTATTGAACCCGGACCAGGTCCGACTCAACTCCTGCTTGTATCCGAGCTCGGCGAGACGTTGCTCGTCAGCACTCAATTGGGATAGGTCGGCCACGGACCTCATCCCCTCCTTCGAAGAGTTGGGCATGACGGACCACCCGCCATTGCCGTAGGTATATCGGACTAGGAGGCACTTTGGAACGAACTCGCCGAGGTTGGCGAAGATTCGGTCTAGACCACGAGCCCGTTGGCGTCAAGCCGGTAGCGCCTACTTACCGATAATTCTGCTTGCCTCAACTGGCCGGGTCGGCCTGCGAGTTGGCCCCACTGCGGACCATGATCCGCAGTCGATCAGTGCGAAATAGGTCTCGCGCAAACTCGATAGGTAGCCCACCGACGGTGCGAGCCAGTCGTTCAATGAGCATCAGCGCAGTGCCCGCCGGGACCGCCAATCCGGTGGCCTCGGTTTGACTGGCGATCACGGGCTCGAGGAATTCAACAGCTGTGGCCGGCTCGCGGTCATAGGTCGAACGCAGGAGGTCATAGAGCGAACCGGCCAGTGGTTGGCGGAGGAATCCGGGCAAATTTGCGGCCGGAAGAAATGATCGCTCCAACGCCACGGGGACTTCGCCGGCACAGCGCAACCTGACGATCTCAAAAACTGGTTCGCCCAGCCTGATCTCTAGTTTGCTCGCCACCTCACCGGATGCTGGGATTTCCTGTGCCGAAATCACCCTGGTCGTAACCGACCGACCGCTGCGGCGCATTTGCTCGGTGAACCCGAGCAGGCCAGTCAGGTCGCACTCGACGCGGGGTTCCTTGATGAACGCTCCGCCAAAGCGCCCGGCCGTGCGTTCGATCACGCCGCGCTGCTCTAAGGCGGCCAATGCTTGCCGCAAAGTCATCCGGCTTACTCCAAATGCAGCCGCGAATTCGCGCTCGGCGGGAAGTTTGTCCCCGGCGAGCAATTCGCCGCGCTCAACGGCCTCGGCAATCCAGCGCTCAATGCGCTCATGCGCCGGGCGGCTCTGGTCGCCTTGCGCGATTACCGCTCGCGCGGTCACATCGTCGATCACGTCCACCTCCGAACCTCCGCGCCAATAGGTACCACGTTTGACAAGCCACACGTTGTATCTTGTCGGCACTGTTGCGTTTGGTCTCTGGTCGAGCCCGGCTCGGCAATTCGGCTCGTCGAGGGGGGCGCAATGGCAATCAGTGTGCTGGACATCTTCAAGGTCGGCATCGGGCCCTCGTCATCTCACACGGTCGGGCCAATGCGGGCGGCCCGGACTTTTGCGCTGGGCCTGGAGACCGAAGGCGTGTTGGGCGCGGTCGTTGCCGTCCGCGCTGAGTTGTTTGGTTCGCTGGGGGCGACGGGCCATGGCCACGGGTCGCCTAAGGCCGTGGTGCTTGGGTTGATGGGTGCCCAGCCCGACCATGTCGACGTGGATCATGCCGAGACCGCGGTGCAGCAGGCCCGGGCAGCTGGGTCCTTAGCGTTGCTGGGGTCACACGAAATCACCTTCAATGTCGACGAAGACATCATCATGCACCGGCGCAAGTCGTTGCCTTTCCATCCCAACGGCATGACATTCGCCGCCTTCGACAGCGCCGGCAAAGTGTTGCGCGAGCGGACTTACTACTCGGTTGGCGGCGGATTCGTTGTCGACGAAGATGCCGCTGGGGCAGAGCGAATCAAAGTCGACGATCGGGTAGTTGCCTATCCATATCGCACCGGGGATGAACTACTGGCGCACGCCAAAGCCTCCGGCCTGCCCATCAGTTCGATCATGTTGGCCAATGAGGCATCGTGGCGGCCGGAGAGCGAAACCCGGGTCGCACTCCTGAACATCTGGTCAGTTATGCAGGCGTGTGTCCAACGCGGCTATACAGCCGAAGGAGTGCTTCCGGGCTCGCTTAAGGTCCGTCGCCGAGCCCCCGCCGTACACCGGGCGTTGTCCAACGACCATGACGCGTTCGACCCACTGCACCAACTCGACTGGGTGAACCTGTTCGCCCTGTCGGTAAATGAAGAGAACGCCGCGGGTGGGCGGGTAGTGACGGCGCCCACCAACGGTGCAGCCGGTGTAGTTCCAGCTGTCTTGCACTATTTCCGTCGGTTTGTTCGCCGTGCCGATGACGAGGGTGTGATTCGTTTTCTGCTCACCGCCGGTGCGATCGGGGCTATCTATTTGGAAACCGCCTCGATTTCTGGAGCCGAGGTTGGTTGCCAAGGCGAGGTTGGATCGGCTTGCTCGATGGCGGCAGCCGCGCTGTGCGAGGTACTCGGCGGTTCGGCGGCCCAGGTCGAGAACGCCGCTGAAATCGGCATGGAACACAATCTCGGGCTGACCTGCGACCCGGTAGGTGGGTTGGTGCAAATCCCTTGCATCGAGCGCAATGCCATGGGTGCGGTGAAAGCGATAAACGCCGCGCGCATGGCCCTAAGTGGCGACGGCAGTCACTTCGTCAGCCTTGACATGGTCATCAAGACGATGCGCCAGACCGGAATGGATATGAAGGTCATCTACAAGGAGACCTCGCGCGGTGGGCTGGCAGTAAACGTAATCGAATGCTGATCACCTAGTACAGCTCAATCGTCGCGGGCGGCCTCGTCCAGCAGTTGCTCAAAATGGGGACCGTCAAATTCTGAAACTGCCCGGTCGTACTTTTCCATGCCCCACTCCCAGAAATCGAAGTCAAGGGTGCTGGAGCCGTCCTGGATTGACGCCCATAGTGTCCATCCGTACTTGGACACCAGCCCGAGGAGTCGGGCCCGTGCAATTCGATTACGCAGGTGTCGGCCGTAGTACGCGGTTACTAGATGTTCAAGTTCGTTCAGGCCCAGGGTTGATTCGCTCCACACGTTGCCCAACTCGAAGCAAGCGTCGTTGTTTCCGGAGTACTCATAGTCGATCAACCAAATCTTGTTCCCATCGTCAATGAAGTTTCCTGCCAGCAGATCGTTGTTGCAGGGCACGGTGCCGACGTCTTGCACCTTCAACGCTTCCCTTATACGAGCCACTTGTGGAAGGAATTCGTCGTATCGGGCGGGGAGCCGAAAGCCACGTTCGCGGACGGTGGCGTAGTAGCGGCTCTGGATTTGGAACATGTCGAAGTCGCCCTGGAACCGTGGTCCCTCGTGCAACTGTCGGCACGCGCGCGCTACCCGCGTTAGGTTCTGGTGGTCGGCTAGATCCTCGGCCGTGTAGGTGCGTCCCGGTAGGAACCCCACCACGAGCATTGCCTCGCCCGGCCGGTAGGCCACAACCGGTGCGCCCACCCCGGCGGTCGCCGCGGCGGCGCTGTTGTGGAACTCGGCATCTCGATCGATCGCAAGTAAGGCTCCGTCGCTGGAGTACAACCGCGCCACGAAACTTCCTGCCGGCGTGCTCACGCGCAGGTTTACGTTCGTGAGCCCACCGCTTAGCCGAACGACCTGACGTGGGAGTTCAGCCAGTTCCGGGACGCTGGCCAGCCGGTCGGCTACCGCGGCCTGTGGCCAAGGTAGGTCGGATGTGCCAAACCACGTGTCGCTGGCCGATGGGTGCATCAAGATGGCCTTTCAGGATCGGTTCGGCGATGTTAGACGCCAGCCGGGTTGTGGCCTAGACCCTTTTGAATCTTAGGTTCCTTTCGGTCTAGACCCTTCAGCGGTGGCACGCTAGGGTCCGATCGATCCAACCAGTGCTCGGAGCGTTTCGAGCTGATTTGCGGGGGAGCAGGAATGAGTGGACCAACCCATGCGGCCGCGCCGCTGACGATTGCCGAACTTACAGCCGACATTGAGTGCGGCCGCATCGACACGGTCATCGTTGCGATTACCGACATGCAGGGCCGAATCGTCGGCAAGCGCCTTCACGGGCAGTACTTCCTCGACGAGGTGATCGCTCATGGGACCGAGGGCTGCAACTACCTGCTCGCCGTAGACGTCGACATGAATACGGTCGAGGGCTATGCGATGTCCTCATGGTCCAGTGGTTACGGGGACTTCGTAATGAAGCCTGACTTCTCGACGCTTCGCCGAGTCCCTTGGCAGGAAGGCACCGCCCTAGTGCTCGCCGATGTGGAATGGCTCGATGGCACCCCCGTGGTGGCATCGCCGCGCCAGATCTTGCGCCGCCAACTTGACCGTCTCGATGCGGCCGGAATGAAAGCTTTCGTCGGCACCGAGCTTGAGTTCATCGTCTTCCAGGACACCTACGAGGAAGCTTGGGAGGGCGGGTACCGCAATCTGACTCCCGTCAATCAGTACAACGTTGACTATTCGATTCTGGGTACTTCACGTGTCGAACCGTTGCTTCGCAGCCTGCGCCTGAACATGTCTGCTGCTGGCTTGTATGTCGAATCCGCGAAGGGTGAGTGCAACTTCGGCCAGCACGAAATCGCATTCAAGTACACAGATGCGCTCGGGACCTGCGACAACCACGTGGTCTACAAGAACGGTGCCAAGGAAATCGCGTCGGATATGGGTGTGGCTCTCACATTCATGGCTAAGTACAACGAACGTGAAGGCAATTCCTGTCACATCCATTTGTCTTTCCGTGGCACCGACGGATCGATGGTGATGACCTCGGACGCGGATTCGGAGCATGGGCTGTCGGAACTGGGTCGGGCGTTTATCGCCGGCCAGATCGAGCACATGAAGGAAATCACGTTGCTGTTTGCTCCGAACATCAACTCGTACAAGCGCTACGTCGCCGGATCGTTTGCTCCCACAGCTATCCAGTGGGGCCGAGACAATCGCACATGTGCATTTCGACTAGTCGGACGCGGCCCGTCGCTACGTCTGGAGAACCGGGTCCCAGGCGGCGATGTGAATCCCTATCTGGCCGTGGCAGGAATGGTGGCTGCCGGGCTTGACGGAATCGAGCGCCACTTGGATCCAGGTCCCGACAACGCAGGCAATGCCTACAAAAGCGATGCGGAAAGGGTCCCCGACACGCTGGCCGGCGCCTTGGCGCTCTGGGAAGGAAGCGACTGGGTGCGCAAGACCTTTGGCGAAGAAGTCCAGGCCCATTACGCGAACATGGCCCGGGTAGAGATCAACGCATTCGCTCGTTCGGTCACTGACTGGGAGCGCTACCGCAACTTCGAAAGGTTCTAAAGAATGAGCACCGCATTTGATGTCATTAACCCGGCGACCGAGGAAGTCGTGGCGAGCGTTCCCGGCGCCGACGCAGCCGAGACCGACGCGATCATTGCCAAAGCTGCCAAGGCTTTTGAGTCCTGGCGCCAAGTTGCCCCGGGTGATCGGGCCCGCCTGCTTCGACGGTTCGCGGCTGTCGTCGACGATCACATCGACGAACTCGCACAGCTTGAGGTGCGAAATTCCGGCCACACAATCGGCAACGCCCGTTGGGAAGCTGGCAATGTCCGCGACGTGCTGAACTACTACGCAGGCGCCCCCGAACGACTTTTCGGTAAGCAGATTCCGGTCGGTGGTGGCATCGACGTAACGTTTAAGGAACCACTGGGCGTTGTCGGAATCATCGTGCCGTGGAACTTCCCGATGCCGATTGCTGGCTGGGGTTTTGGACCCGCACTCGCTGCTGGGAACACAGTCGTACTAAAGCCCGCTGAGCTAACTCCACTGAGTGCAGTGCGCTTAGGCGAACTCGCACTTGAAGCTGGCATCCCTGAGGGTGTCTTCAACGTCATAACTGGCAAGGGCTCGATCGTGGGTGCTCGCTTCGTTGAGCATCCGGCCGTCCGCAAGGTCGTCTTCACCGGATCGACCGACGTCGGCAAAGGCGTTATGCGCGGCTGCGCCGATCAGGTCAAGCGCGTCACTCTCGAACTCGGAGGCAAGAGCGCCAATATCGTGTTCGCCGATTCTGACCTCGAAAAGGCGGCCGCTAGTGCTCCGTATGGCGTCTTCGACAACGCCGGTCAAGACTGCTGTGCTCGGTCGCGGATCTTGGTTCAGCGCAGCGTTTTCGACAAGTTCATGGCCCTTCTCGAGCCAGCAGTCAAGGGAGTTCGCGTCGAGGACCCGAACCTAGCTACAGCCGAGATGGGTCCGCTGATCTCGCGCAAGCAGTTCGATTCGGTGGCGGCGTATGTGCCGGCAGATGCCAATGTCGCGTTCCGCGGGGAGATCCCTTCCGGACCCGGCTACTGGTTCCCGGCCACCGTCCTCATCGCCAGCGGCGCCGACGATCGGGCATGGCGCGAGGAAATCTTCGGCCCAGTGGTCAGCGTGTTGCCGTTCGAAGACGAGGCCGATGCAATTCGACTGGCGAACGACAGCGAATACGGCCTGTCGGGTTCGATCTGGACGCGCGATGTAGCTCGGGCTTTCCGGGTCGCTCGCGGGGTGGACAGCGGCAACCTGAGCATTAACAGCCATTCCTCAGTGCGCTACTGGACGCCCTTCGGTGGCTTCAAGCAAAGCGGTTTGGGCCGCGAGCTTGGCCCAGATGCTCTCGATGCGTTCACCGAAACCAAGAATGTCTTCCTGACCACAGACTGATCAAGCACCACCTGACAAAGGAGTAGCAGTGGATCGACTGGAGGGTCGCGTCGCCGTAATCACTGGCGCCGGCAGTGGAATCGGACAGGCCAGTGCCCGACGTCTCGCGGCCGAGGGCGCCAAGGTTGTCGTCGTCGACATGAACGCCGAGAGCGGAAACGCCGTGGCGACCGAAGTGGGCGGAATCTTCGTCCAAGCCAACGTCACTGATGCCGACGACGTGGCGCGGATGTATCGCACAGCGTTCGAGACCTTCGGCTCAGTCGATATCGCGTTCAACAATGCCGGTATTTCCCCGCCCGACGACGATTCCATTCTCCTGACTGGGATTGACGCCTGGCGCCGAGTTCAGGAAGTCAACCTCACCTCGGTTTTCCTGTGCTGCAAGGAGGTTCTGCCCTACATGCAAGGGCAGGGCAAGGGTTCGATCATCAACACGGCCTCCTTCGTTGCGACGCTTGGTGCGGCCACGTCTCAAATCTCGTACACGGCATCCAAGGGTGGCGTGCTTGCAATGACACGTGAACTTGGTGTGCAGTTTGCGCGCGAAGGCATCCGCATTAACGCGCTCTCTCCCGGACCAGTGAACACTCCTTTGTTGATCGAGTTGTTCGCAAAGGACCCGGCACGAGCGGCGCGTCGGTTGGTTCACATCCCGATGGGCCGGTTTGCTGATGCCACCGAAATCGCGGCGGCTGTGGCATTCCTCGCCTCGGACGACTCCAGTTTCATGACGGCGTCGAACTTCTTGGTCGACGGCGGAATCAGCGGGGCTTACACAACCCCTGAGTAGGCGCGATCAGTTTCGGCGGCAAGCCGCTACGAACGCGGAGAAGATTCGCAGATCGTTCATCACCTCGGGGTGCCATTGCACCCCGAGGATGAACGGCTCGCTCGGGTCTTCACAGACTTCAATACTCTCGTCCGAGGCCCAGCCAGTCGCGGTCAAAGTCCCGGCGTCGGCGACTGCCTGGTGATGCGAAGAGTTCACGACAGTGTCTGTGGTCTCCAAGATCTGCGCGATCAAGGAGCCTTGACTGAAGTGGGCGCGGTGCTCATTGAATGTTCCGGGCACATCGCGATGCAGGGTCCCGACCTGGTCGGGCAGGTGCTGCTCGAGTCGCCCGCCGTGGGCTACAGCCATCACTTGGAGTCCGCGGCAGATGCCCAATACCGGCAGGTTTAGTTCGCGGGCCCGTTTGTAGAGGGCCAATTCCGAAGCGTCGCGGGAGGTTCGTGGGGTATCTGTGTGCGGTCCAGGGGTGGCCGAATACCGGGCCGGATCGATATCGGCCCCTCCGACGAGCAGCAATCCATCGACTCGCTCCAAAGCGGATAGATCGTCCGCATTAGGCGGCAGCAAGACCGGCGTGCCGCCCGCTTCGATGCATTTGTCTAGGTACTCATGAGGCACGAGCGCTGCCGGCTTCTCCCAAGCGCCCCACTTGGCTGGCTCGAGGTAACTCGTAATGGCGATTACCGGACGGCTCATGGTCAGATTCTCGCAGGCCAATTGGGGGGATTACCTGCAGGTTCTCCGCATTTCGGTACCCGGTCATGAAACTGTTGCGCTGTGCGCGGTCCGATGTGCCGACGACAGGTACGTGGACCTACCCACGTATGATTCGTCACTGTTGTCGATGCACGGGGAGGGGTCGAAAGTGACCTGCGGGCGTGCGTTGACTCCTTACTCAGCCGAGGCAGCCCTTGCGGTAATCCGCGAGCACGCTGGCCTACGTGGTCCGCTGTTGCCGGTGTTGCATGCACTAGTCAAGACATTCGGTTACCTGGACCCGTCCGCCGTCCCACTTGTTGCGGCTGAACTGAATTTGTCCAGGGCCGATGTCCATGGCGTTGTGACCTTCTATCACGACTTCCGCACGACTCCTGCGGCCACGCACGAGATTCGGATTTGCCGCGCCGAGGCCTGCCAGTCGGTCGGTGGCGAAGCGCTGGTGGCCAGCGCCAGTGCCAAGCTTGGAGTACCCGTTGGCTCAACGCAGGGTCCGATTGCGTTGACCGAGGTGTTCTGCCTGGGATTGTGTGGGCTGGCTCCGGCCGCACAGATCGACGGCCAGCCGGTTGGTCGACTTGATCAATCACAGTTGGCCGGGCTCATTGACGGATTGCAGGCAAGCACCGCATGACCGTTGTATACGTGCCGGGAGATTCCGGGGCTCGTTCGGTTGGCGCTGACGCGGTCGCCAACGCGCTAGTCGCCAAGGCGGCTGAGCGCGGACTTGATGTCACCGTGATCCGAAATGGGTCCCGCGGAATGCTTTGGCTGGAGCCGCTGGTTGAGGTTGTAACCGAGGCAGGCCGCGTTGGCTACGGCAGCGTTGCTGCTGCGGAGATCGACGAACTTCTCGCGGCCGGCATGCTTGTTGGCGCTGCTTCGCCAAACTGCATCGGCATCGTCGATGAACTCGATTGGCTCACGAAGCAAGAGCGTTTCACTTTCGCGCGAGTGGGTGTCACCGATCCGCTTTCGCTAGCGGACTACGAAGCTCACGGCGGCCTAGTCGGCCTGCGGCGCGCCATCGAACTCACCCCGACCGAGGTTGTAGCGGCGGTGTTGGAGTCTGGATTGCGCGGACGTGGTGGTGCGGGCTTCCCGGCCGGCATCAAATGGCGCACCGTGCTCGAGACCGAAAGCCCGACGAAGTTCGTCGTAATCAACGCCGATGAGGGCGACAGCGGTACCTACGCCGACCGCATGCTGCTTGAGGGAGATCCGTTCCTTCTAATCGAAGGTTGCGTGATCGCGGGCCTTTCAGTTCGGGCTGAATTCGGGTTCGTCTACATCCGTTCTGAGTACCCAGATGCGATCGCTACTTTCAACCGCGCGCTGGACGTAGCCCGCGCTGCCGGATGGCTTGGTGCTGACATCCTCGGGTCAGGTCGCGCATTCGATTTGGAAGTCCGGGTTGGCGCCGGCGCCTACATTTGTGGCGAAGAAACTTCGCTACTCGAGAGCATCGAAGGCCGTCGTCCGGTCGTTCGTTCCAAGCCCCCGTTGCCTGCGATCGAAGGCCTTTTCGGGCAGCCGACTCTGGTCAACAACGTTCTGACCGTGGCCGCCGTTCCGTTCGTGCTGGCTAACGGGGCTGCGGCTTACCAAGAGCTCGGTATGGGGCGCTCCCGCGGAACTCAGGTATTCCAACTGGCGGGCAATGTTGCTCGACCCGGCATCGTCGAACTGGCCTTCGGCGTCAGCGTCGACGAACTGGTCAACACCTTCGGAGGCGGCACTCGCACCGGACGCCCGGTCCATGCCGTTCAGGTCGGCGGCCCGCTTGGCGCCTACCTACCGGTAGAGCAACTTTCGTTGCCGATGGACTATGAAGCGCTCCTGGCTGCCGGCGCGATGCTGGGCCACGGCGGCATTGTCGTCTTCGATGACGGAGCCGACATGTGGGCGCAGGCCCGTTTTGCGATGTCCTTCTGTGCGGCCGAGTCTTGTGGCAAGTGCACACCCTGCCGAATCGGTGCTGTTCGCGGAGTCGAAGTAATCGACCGCATTTCCCAAGGCACCGACGTTGCGGCAAACCTTGTTTTGCTTGAGGATCTATGCGAACTAATGACCGACGGATCGCTCTGCGCGCTCGGAGGGCTTACTCCGCTGCCGGTCCGAAGCGTGTTGCGTCATTTCTCGTCTGCCGTGCCCGCTAGCCCGACGCCGGTCGGTCCGTCTGGAGGATCCCGATGACGCTGCTCAAAGAACAAGATTTCGGCACTCCAGCAGTCGCTAGCGACCGCGAAGTCACTGTCAACATTGACGGGCACGATGTAACCGTGCCCGAAGGCACCTCGATCATGCGTGCGGCCGGTCTAGCTGGCTGTGAGGTTCCCAAGCTGTGCGCCACGGACAGCCTGAAGGCATTTGGGTCATGCCGACTTTGCGTGGTCGAAGTCGAAGGGCGCAAGGGAACCCCAGCATCGTGCACGACCCCAGTCGCCGATGGCATGGTCGTTAACACTCAGAGCGAGAAGGTCGCCAAGCTTCGTCGAGGCGTGATGGAGCTCTACATCTCCGATCACCCGCTCGATTGTCTGACTTGCCCGGCAAACGGGGATTGCGAGCTGCAGGACATGGCTGGGGTTGTTGGGCTCCGCGATGTTCGTTACGGCTATTCGGGTGAGAACCACTTCGATGAGCCCAAGGATGAAAGCAACCCTTACTTCACCTTCGATCCGACTAAGTGCATCTCCTGCTCGCGCTGTGTTCGGGCGTGCGATGAGGTTCAGGGCACTTTCGCGCTGACGATTGCTGGCCGCGGGTTCGACTCTAAGGTCACCGCAGGCGCTGGCGAATCGTTCTTGGAGAGCGAGTGCGTGTCGTGCGGTGCTTGCGTCCAGGCTTGCCCGACGTCAACGTTGCAAGAGAAGTCGGTCATAGAGATCGGCATGCCACGTCGCACTGTCCTGACCACTTGCGCCTACTGCGGTGTCGGCTGCACGTTCAAGGCAGAGCTAGCCGGCGACCAAGTTGTGCGGATGGTCCCGTACAAGGACGGTGGCGCCAACGAGGGTCACTCATGTGTAAAGGGCCGCTTTGCTTGGGGCTACGCGACCCACAAGGACCGCATCACCACGCCGTTGCTGCGTGAGTCGATCACCGACCCTTGGCGCGAGGCGACGTGGGAAGAGGCCATCGAGTTCTCGGCTCGCCGGCTTAAGGAAATCCAAGCTAAGTACGGTGTTGATTCAATCGGTGGGATTACTTCCTCGCGGTGTACGAACGAAGAGGTCTTCGTTGTGCAGAAGATGATCAGGACTGCCTTCGGCAACAACAACGTCGACACGTGCGCCCGGGTATGCCATTCCCCAACTGGCTACGGGCTGAGTCAGACGTTCGGAACTTCGGCCGGCACGCAGGACTTCGTTTCAGTTGAGTCATCGGACGTGATCCTGCTGATCGGCGCCAACCCGACTGCAGCGCACCCGGTGTTTGCCTCGCGGATGAAGCAGCGGCTGCGCCAAGGCGCAAAGTTGATTGTTATCGACCCACGCCGCATCGACTTGGTCCGTTCGCCTCACGTTCAGGCATCCCACCACCTGCAATTGCAGCCGGGCACAAACGTGGCCGTTGTCAATGCCCTGGCTCACGTTGTGGTTACTGAAGATCTGGTAGATCACAAATACGTCGCCGAGCGTTGCGATCCAGCTGATTTTGCGATGTGGGCTGAATTCATTTCACGTCCTGAGAACTCGCCCGAACAGTTGGAGGCCGCCACTGGCGTTCCGGCGGCCGAGGTACGGGCGGCGGCTCGGCTATTCGCGACCGGAGGCAATGGCGCCATCTACTACGGCTTGGGCGTCACCGAGCACAGCCAGGGTTCCACCATGGTCATGGGAATGGCGAATCTGGCGATGGCAACCGGCAACATTGGCCGGGTCGGCGTTGGGGTGAATCCGCTGCGCGGCCAGAACAATGTGCAAGGAGCCTGCGACATGGGCTCGTTCCCGCACGAGCTCCCGGGTTACCGCCACGTTTCGGACGACGCGGTTCGCGAGACCTTCGAGTCGATCTGGGGTCGCGAGCTGGTTTCTGAGCCAGGCCTGCGAATTCCGAACATGTTCGATGCGGCCGTAGCAGGTCGCTTCAAGGGGATGTTCGTCCAAGGCGAGGACATCGCCCAGTCCGACCCGAACACCAGTCACGTCCAGGCTGCCCTGGGGAGCCTCGAGCTTCTGATCGTGCAGGACCTGTTCATCAACGAGACTGCTGCGTTTGCCCACGTCTTCCTGCCTGGCACTTCCTTCCTTGAAAAGGATGGAACATTCACCAACGCCGAGCGCCGCATCAACCGGGTGCGTCCGGTCATGTCGCCGCGAAACGGCAAGCAGGAGTGGCAAGTTGTTAGTGAGTTGGCAAGTGCGCTCGGCTACCCCATGCACTACGACCAGTCCAGCCAGATCATGGACGAAATCGCAGCCTTGACGCCGACTTTCGCTGGTGTCTCGTTCAAGTTGCTCGACGAACTTGGCAGTGTGCAGTGGCCTTGCAATGCCGCCGCGCCCGAAGGGACGCCGATCATGCACGTAAACAAGTTTGTGCGCGGGCTGGGCCGCTTCATTCCGACGCCGTATGTCCCCACTGATGAACGAGCCAACCGCAAGTTCCCGCTGATCTTGACAACTGGGCGGATTCTTTCGCAGTACAACGTCGGAGCGCAGACTCGTCGGACGGCAAATGTGGTCTGGCACTCGGAGGACTTGCTCGAGTTGCACCCACACGACGCCGAGGAGCGTGGCATCGCCGACGGCGCCTGGGTGAACATTGCCTCTCGGGCCGGGGAAACGGCGATGCGGGCTCGGGTAACGGACCGCCTGCCAGTTGGCGTTGTTTACACCACGTTCCACCACCCAATCAGTGGCGCGAACGTTGTCACTACCGACAACTCGGACTGGGCAACCAACTGCCCTGAGTACAAGGTGACCGCGGTCCAGGTCCGACCAGTGACTGCGCCTGCAGACGTGGCCGCGGCCCTTTCCTCCGAACCTGTATCCGCTGGGATTGGCTGACGATGTCGGATACCCAGGCCTTAGTTCGCATGCTGAACCAGATCGCGGCCAATCATTCGTACCTTGACGCTGCTGGTGCTGCGCAGGCGACGGCCGCGCACGTCGTTCGGTTCTGGACCCCGCAGATGAGAGCCGACCTTCAGGCTGACTCGCGTGAGGGGCTCTCGCCGATCGCTGCTGTGGCAGCGGATCTGCTGGCTAACTGATCATGTCGATCCCACCACTGGTGGCTCCGGCAGAGCAGTTGACCGTCGACGAAGTACACCGCTATAGCCGTCACCTCATCATTCCTGAGATTGCGATGGACGGGCAGAAGCGACTGAAGGCTGCCAGAGTGCTATGCGTCGGAGCCGGTGGTCTTGGCTCGCCGGCCTTGATGTATCTGGCCGCGGCCGGCGTTGGGACCTTGGGCATCGTTGAATTCGATGTGGTCGACGAATCAAACCTGCAACGTCAGATCATTCACGGCCAGTCCGATATCGGGCGCAGCAAGGCCGTCTCGGCGCGCGACCGGGTTCAAGGCATCAACCCGCACGTGAACGTTGTTCTGCACGAAACCAGGCTTGATGTCGACAACGTCATGGAGTTGTTCACTCAGTACGACCTAGTTGTCGATGGCACCGATAACTTTGCAACTCGGTATCTCATAAACGATGCGTGCGTCCTATTGGGCAAGCCACAGGTATGGGGTTCGATCTACCGATTCGATGGCCAGGCCAGCGTCTTCTGGTCTGTACATGGCCCCTGCTATCGCTGTCTTTACCCGGAACCGCCACCGCCAGGAATGGTGCCGTCCTGCGCTGAGGGTGGCGTGCTCGGGGTGCTTTGTGCATCCATCGGCTCAATCCAGGCCACCGAAACTATCAAGTTGATCACTGGGATTGGCGACTCGCTCATTGGGCGATTGATGGTTTACGACGCACTCGAGATGAGTTACCGCACTGTCCAAATCCGTAAGGACCCTGCCTGCGCCATCTGCGGTCAGACCCCAACGGTGACCGCACTGATGGATTACGAAACCTTCTGTGGCGCAGCTTCCGAAGCAGCCACCGAAGCCGCAGTCGGCGCCACGATCACTGTCGCCATGTTGCGCGACATGCTTTCGGCGCGTGAACGCGGCGAGACCGACTTCGTGCTTATTGACGTCCGGGAGCCGGCTGAGCGCGCCATCGTCGAGATTCCTGGCTCGGTATTGATCCCCAAGGGTGAATTTCTAAGCGGCGCCGCACTAGAGCAACTGCCCCAGGACAAACAAATCGTGCTCTATTGCAAGGTTGGTGGTCGCTCGGCCGAAGTGTTGGCCATCGTCAAGGGAGCGGGTATGGCCGACGCAGTTCACGTTGGTGGCGGAGTAGTCGCGTGGGTCAACGAGATTGAGCCGCACAAGCCGAACTACTAAACCAGTCTTAACAAGCGCGTCGAGCAGTGGACGTTGCGATAGTAGCGGGCTAGAGCGCTTGTTTTCGTTGTAGCCAGTGGAAGGCAAACCAACCGGGAATTGTCGGCACCCAGAATGTGACGAGCCGAAATAGCAGCGTGGCTGAAATTGCAACTGCCGATGGGATCCCCGCGGCCACCAGACCAGCCGCGAGGGCGGCCTCCACCGCTCCGAGACCACCGGGCGTTGGCGCTACTTGGCCCAAAGTCGAACCGGCCAGATAGACGAACGCCACCGCGGCGAAGGAAACCTTCCCGCCAAAGGCTAGGACGCTAGCCCCAAGGCAGGCTGCATAAGTCAAGTTCAACAACACGATTCCGCTGACACCGGCGGCCAGTTTGGTTGGTTGCTGGGCCAGGTTTGCCAGCCGAGGTACTACTTGGGCAAAGATCGGGCGGATTCGATCCAAGGTCCAACGGCGCACGGTTGGCAGCGAGATCAGCAGGATGAGCAGGCAGACCAGGACGATCCCGATGCCGATTGCTAGGCGGGGGGTATGGAAGTGCAGGTCCTTTGACGTTCCTGCTGCAAAGCCGAACCCGAGCAGCAACAGAATGTGCACGATGAACGCGACGGCTTGGGTGACCCCGACACTGGCGGCAGCCACCGCCGGCTTTAGACCAGAGCGGCGCAGAAAACGCACATTCACAGCCACCGTGCCAAGGGTGGGAGGGGCAATTAGCGTGGCGAATGAGGCTGCCCATTGCGCCACAAACGTGCGCCACGGCGAAAGATGATCCGGTACGAATCCCAGTAGTGACATGGCTGCGGCGGCGTAGGTAAGGATCGAAAGGCCCAGTGCTACGAATGCCCAATGCCAACTTGCCTGGTTGATCAGGGAGACAACATTGACTCGACCCAACTGAGTTAGTAGCAAGTACGCGGCGACGGATCCACCAACGATTGCGAGCAATGTTCGCCGCGACATTCGTTCGAGTTGGATGCTTTCGATCTGCCCGTCCGGTGTTAGCGGGAGTAGCAAGTCGCGCAGTTCAGTCAAAACACTGCGACGTCGACGCAGGGCCCGTCTGGTGCCAGGGGAGAGCGCGACGCGTTGCAGCGCCGGAAGGCAGCGGATCATCCGCTCCGTGCCCATCACGCGTAAGGCCGACGCAACGGCTCGCTCGGAGTCAGTGAGCAACGCCAAGGTGCAGAGCAATTCGGCGACATCGATCCGTTCCATGATGTCGCTGGCGGCGATCGATCCAGTCGCTCCATCTAGCAGCCACACCGAGCCGTCGCGCGTTCGGATCAGGTTGTCTGCCTGAAGTTGACGGTGCGCAATGTGATGTTCGTGCAGAATGCGTACGGCCCGCCAAGCGCCATCTAGATCGGTATCAGCCACCGAATTTAGTTCTGGAAAACGGATTCCGTCGAGTCTCTCATGCGCAAGGAGCGCTGAATCTGGACCAATTTCGCTGACTGCTAACAGGCGTGGTGCCGGAGCTCCAGCGGCTTGTGTCGCGTAGGAGAGCAGTGCGGTGCGTTCGAGAGTCCGACGTAGCGAGAACGCGTCGAGCCCGATGACAGCGCGCAGGCGAGCCATGCGCCAAAGAGTGTTAGCGATGCCGGCGCCCTCAAGATCTCGGTCGAGCACTCGCACTTCGAGGGCGATGCCGTTTGCGCCAGTTGCGACATAGGCCCGGCCGCGTTCGGTCTCGCGCGCGGCTCGCAGCACTGTTACGGGGTACCCCGCGCGTTCCAGGGCGGCCGCAATTTCGTGCCCGGAGGGACGAGTTGTCGGCGTCCCTAGTGCGTAACGAACACCCAGCCCGACACCCCAACCTGCCAGCAGTGAAAGCGTCAGTGCGGCCACCGTGGTACCGCCATTAACGACGGACCCTATGAAAAGGCCGCCGACTACCAGCACCCCGAAGGTGCTCCAACGTGGGCGGTCGAGCAGCCTGGCAACTGTGATGAATGCCAGCAGGCCCGCGAGCAAGGCATCAAGGGGATGCCCGGTTCGCGTAATGGAACCCGTCAGGGCCTCCAAAAGAGCTGGGGCGCCAAACTTGAGAATCAGACTGGAGCCAGCTGAAACGGCCAACACCACGACTACCAATGCGAGCACCGCCTCAAGCAACTGGCGACTGCGGCGGCGTAGAAGCAGATCCACGGCCGTGGAAACCGGCAGCAGCAGCACGCCTAGCACCGAGACTGCGTTCACCAGCAGCACCAGGATCGCAGGTAGGCCGCGGGCCCCCGTGGTGACGTCGTGCTGGATTCCGCTCGTGGTGCTGGAGGCGAAGTAGGCCAGCGTCAGGATGATTCCGATAAGCACCAACGACACAACCACGCGTAGCAAATCCGTGGGACGGCGAACCCGAGGCGGGATCACCCCGTCCTCGATCACCAGCGTGGAGTGTTCCGGCACCGCACGATCGTCGCATCCCTAGGTGTGGGCGCGCACCCGTACCCGCCGAAGGACCCGGAATCGCCCCGTGCTGGCTGTCGGCGCCAACTGATCGAATGGCAGAGTCAGCCGAGACCGAAAGGGGGTGGGCAGTGGCAGCCAGGCGTCCTGCGGCTCAAGTGCTCCTCGATCGAAGCACCCCGTCGATCGCGCCTGCACCAAGCCTTGATCCACAGCAGCGGCTAGTCACCGAGCATCGCGCTGGCGCCTTGCTGGTTCTGGCCGGCCCAGGCACCGGCAAGACCACAACTCTGGTCGAAGCCATGATCGCGCGGCTGTCGGGGCCCGTATCGCCCTTGCCTGCCACCGCTGTCTTAGGTCTGACCTTTGGTCGTCGAGCCGCCCTCGAGTGGCGAGATCGGGTGGCAGCTCGGATTCCGACCGGGCCAGTGCCCGACATTCAAACTTTCCACTCCTTCGCCTACTCGGTGGTGCGCCGCTTCGGAGCTCTAGATCTTTACGCGCCGCGGCCCCGGGTCGGTTCCAGCGCCGACCAGCTCACTCGGATCCGCGAAATGTTGGCGGACCCGGTTCGCAATCATGAGTGGGCAGGCGAATGGGCCCGGGCCATCCCGACTATCGGTTTTGCCACCGAGTTACAGGAACTGATCTCTCGCGCCCGTTCGTTAGGACTAGAGCCCAGGGACCTAATCGGGTTCGCTGGTGAACAGGAAAACCCGACCTGGCGCTCGGCAGGACTGTTTCTGGCCGAGTATCTCGACGTTATCGACGCAGCCGGCGTCCTTGACTACGCCGAGTTGATCGAACGGGCTCGCGCTTTGTTGCGACGACCGGATGTCAGTGCCGAACTTCAAGGTCGCTATCGAGCCATCTTCGTTGACGAATACCAGGACACCGATGCTGCGGCCCAAGAACTGCTGCGCGATCTAGTTGGTGCGGGTACTTCGTTGGTAGTTGTAGGCGATCCGGACCAAAGCATCTACGCATTCCGCGGCGCGAATCGAAAAGGGTTGTTCGACTTCCGCCCGCGGTTTGCAGCTGGTTCATTGGGCGCCGGCGCATCGGCCGGTGGCTCGCCGGCTGGCGGTGGGGTACCAACCATTGTTTTAAGTCAGACCCGCCGGTTTGGTCCGGTGATCCGGGCCGGTGCCACTCGAGTGCTGCACAACAGCGTCATCCCGGGGCTTACGACTACTGAGGTGATCCAGCACCGCAATCCAGAATGTGCGGTTGGCGCCCCGGGTGCGATTGAGGTCTGCACCTTCGATTCCGAGGGCGCCCAAGCGGCGTTCGTCGCCGATGCGTTACGTCGAGCCCACCTTGGCCCAGGTGCCGAGATCCCTTGGTCACAAATGGCGGTCCTAGTCCGCTCGGGCACTCGAAGCATCCCGACGCTGCGCCGAGCCCTTGGTCTGGCGGGGGTGCCAATCGAAGTGGCTGGCGACGAAATGCCGCTGCGCCAAGAAGCCGCCGTGGCCGCGTTGCTTGGCGCGGTTGAACTGAGTTTGCGCCCGCTAACTGCAACGGCCGATGAAGTCAAGGAACTGCTGGTCGGACCGCTAGGACAACTTGATCCAAGCGAACTTCGTTCCTTCGCTAGGGCGTTGCGAGTGCGCGCCCGCGAACTTGCTGGCCCGGGGGCGCCGATTCCTGGATCGGACGAACTCGTACGCGAGGCATTCGTCGATCCGAGCGAAATCGCCACTATGTCTGGCGTGGGCGCTGACTGCGTGCGTCGGCTCCGAAAGGTGATTGACAACACCGCAAGCGCGCAGACCGCGGGGCCCTACCAGGTGCTCTGGGAGTTGTGGTCGGGTACCGATTGGCCAGACCGACTTGAACGTGATTCGTTGGCCGGTGGGCCCCGGGGTCGGCGGGCTGATCGTGATCTGGATTCGGTGTGCGCACTTTTTGATCTAGCAGCCCGTGAGGATGAACGACTTGTTGGGCACAAGGGAGTTAGGTCATTCCTCTTTCAGGTAGCGGCTCAGGACATTCCGACCGAGCCAGGGACCGCTCCAACGGTTCGCGGGACGGGCGTGCGCCTGCTCACGGCACACCGCGCCAAAGGGTTGGAGTGGACTCTGGTTGTCTGCTACGGCGTCCAGGATCGCGACTGGCCCGACCTGCGAGTGCACGGTTCGTTGTTGGCAGCCGAAAAGCTTGGGACCGAACAGTTAGCTGAGCAGCCAGCTCGCTCCGAACTACTGGCCGAAGAGCGTCGGCTCTTCTACGTCGGATGTACCCGGGCCCGCGAACGCCTGCTCGTTACTGCCGTGGCCGGAGGTTCCGACGACGTCATCCCGTCGCGCTTCCTAACCGATCTTGCCGGCCCAGCTCCGGATGCAGGTCAGACGAGTACGGCCTATCCCGGTGTCACCCGTCGACACGAGTCGGGTCGGATCCCGCGACCGCTTTCAATGTCGGGGCTGGTCGCGGGACTGCGAACAGCCGCCACTAGCGGTTCACCGGCACTTCAGGGCGCTGCCGTCGAACGGCTGGCTCGCCTCGCCCTTGAAGTTGACTCGACGGGCGCGCCGGTCGTACCGGCGGCTGCGCCCGACAGTTGGTGGGGGGTGTTGGCCTTCACGGCGGCCACGACTCCGGTCCGACCTAGTGGCCCGGTCTCTTTGTCCGCCAGTCAGGTAACCGCGTATTTGGATTGTCCGTTGGCCTGGTTTCTGGGCCATGAGGCTGGCGGTCGGGTTGGGCGTAATTCCGCAATGGGGTTTGGCTCGGTGCTACATGCGGTAGTAGCGGCTGTTACCGATGGCGAGATTGCGGCCGATGCGAAGGTAATCGACAACCTGCTCGACAAATGGTGGGGCCAGCTTGGCTACGAAGCGAAGTGGCACGCGGCCGCCGAACGTCGGGCGGCCAGCGACGCAGTCGCCGCATTCTTGCGGTGGGACGCAAGCCATCAAACGCGTCCGGCGCTAGCAGCTGAAGCTTCGTTCGAGTTTGTCGTTGCAGTTCCGGGCGACGAGGTTCTTCTGCGCGGTTCCGTGGATCGCATCGAGCAACTCGGTGTTGATCAGGCGCACGTTGTTGACTTCAAGACGGGAAAGAACCTTCCGACCAAGGTTGATACCGAAGCCAACATCCAGTTAGCCATCTACCAATTGGCCGTAGCCGAGGTCGCGATTGAGGCGACCCGCGAACGGGTCCCGCAACTTCAACCCGGTGGAGCCGAACTTGTCTTCCTTCGCGAGACAGACGCAGCCGGACTGCCTAAGAGTCGTTCGCAGACGCGGCTCCAAATCCCAACGGAAGAATCCGGCCCCGCCGATGTTGACGACTTGGCCGATCCGCCTCCAATCGCGTCACGGGCCGGCATTCTCGCGGCCCTCGCCGAAGTTGCTAACGGCATCCGAGTTGAAGCCTTCCCTGCCCGCCCCGAGACTTCGATGTGCGCTAACTGCGACGTCCGCCTGGCTTGTCCGGCCGTTGCCGCTGGTCAGGAAGTGCCGCTATGAGCCAGCCCGCAATCGCATTGGCACGAATTCTGGGTCACCCCTTGAGCCCGGAGCAGCTGGCCGCTGCCACCGCGCCACTTGCTCCGGCTCTGGTGCGGGCCGGCGCAGGTACCGGCAAGACCACAGTCATGGCGGCTCGGGTTGC
The DNA here is from genome assembly GCA_903825575.1 of uncultured bacterium. Classification (GTDB taxonomy): domain Bacteria; phylum Actinomycetota; class Actinomycetes; order S36-B12; family CAIKAW01; genus CAIKAW01. Next base: position 49,163 of record CAIKAW010000046.1, read on the forward strand.
GTGGCTCATTCACAGCGGTGCCGTCGATCCCGCGCGCGTACTCGGGCTGACATTTACCAATAAGGCGGCCGGCGAGCTGTCGGAGCGGGTCCGCAAGGTATTGCCTGAGGACGAAGATCTGGGTGAACCAAATATTGGCACTTACCACGGCTTCGCATACGAACTCCTGCAGCAGCATGGCCTAAGGCTCGGGCTCGAGTCGGAATTCGATGTACTCGACGAAGGCGCTCGCTTCCAACTTGCCTACCGAGTTGTCTGCGACTTCGAACGCACCGTGGATTGGCAAACCGATCCTGGTCGGGTGGCGGCTGAGGTATTGAGCCTTGATGCCGAATTGGCTGAACACGTGGTGACGCCCGCTCAGGTTCGCGCGCGCACGGAGGCTTTCGATCGCGACCTGCTTGATCTCGTAAAGCCGGATAAGTACTCCGAGCGGATCGGTGAGGCGAACCGCGACCGACTGATTGCCGTCGAGCTCGTCGAGCGCTACCGGGAGGCAAAGCGAACCCACAGTCGCGTCGATTTCGGCGATTACATGCGCTACATCACCGACCTCGTTGAGATTCCTACAGTGGTCGAAGCAGTCCGAACTCAGTACGACGTCGTACTCCTCGACGAGTACCAAGACACATCGGTCGCCCAAGAGCGAATGTTGCTTGCGCTATTTGGTGGCGGCCATCCGGTGACGGCAGTGGGCGATCCGCACCAATCCATCTATGGCTTCCGTGGCGCGTCCGCGGCCAGCATGGAACGCTTCCCCGATACCTTCCGGGACCGCGATCGACGCCCCGCTGCGGTCTATCCCCTCACGGAGAACCGCCGCTCGGGGGCTGAAATTCTGGTCGCCGCAAACAAGATTGTTGCTCCTTTGCGGCGCCCAAACGGACTAGATCTTGAACTTGTTCCCTTGCCAGACGCGCAACCGGCTGACGTTCGGGTGTCGCTATTCGAAACTGAGTCCGAAGAAGTTGCGTGGGTGGCCGAGCAGGTAGCTGAATATGTTCGCACGACGGGCAAACCGGGTGATGTTGCAATTCTGTGTCGCACTCGTCGTGGATTCGCAGATTTGCATCGCGAACTCTCAGCCCTCGATGTTCCGGTTGAGGTGGTTGGGCTCGGAGGCTTGCTTGAACTTCCGGACATCGTCGAAATCTGTTGTGTTCTGCGATTGCTAAACGACCCAGCCGAGAACCCCTCGCTACTTCGAATCCTTTCCGGACCCAAATGGCGCCTTGGCGCGCGTGATCTGCGACTGTTGGCTCGGAGGGCAGGCGAGTTGGCCGGTGCTAGTTACGGAAGCGCCGACAAAGGTTCGCTTGACTCCCAACTCGCTAGCGCGGTGGCCGAAGTTGACCCCGTGGACATCGTCTCGTTGTTGGACGCTGTGGAAGACCCGGGCGACGCTGACTACGACCCGCGAGCCCGCGAGCGCTTCGCACGGCTGGCGGCCCAGCTCAAGGGATTGCGCCGTCACGTCGGTGAGCCGCTGGTCGACTTGGTTCATCGGGTGGCTGTTCAGACCGGCCTTGAGGTTGAATTCTCGGTTGGAACTGACTCCCTGGTGGTTGAAAGGCGAAACGCCTTTGGCACGTTTCTAGATGTGGTCGCAGGGTTTAAGCCCTTTGCGGGGGCACCAACGTTGTCGGCACTGCTCGCTTGGCTTGAGGCTCGAGCCCGGCAAAGCGATGCACCCGAGCCGGAACGGCCTTCCAACACTTCTGCGGTAGCGCTCATGACGGTGCATGCAGCAAAGGGCCTGGAGTATCCGATGGTGGTGCTGCCGTTCCTGACTGAAACCGTGTTCCCCAAGAAGGCTTACGGGTCGCAAGCGAGTCTGTGGCTGACCACGCCCGGGCAACTGCCAGATCCGTTGCGTGGCGACGCTAATTCGCGACCTTCGCTTGGCGGATTCGCGAAACAGCAGATCGAAGACTTCCGTGGCGCCGTCCGCGACTACGCCGAAGAAGAGGAACGCCGACTGATGTACGTCGCAGCAACCCGCGCAAAATCGGTGCTCTTGGCTTCCGGTTCGTGGTGGGGTCAGACCCAGAAGAATTCGCGTGGACCCTCGATATTCTTGCTTGAGTTGCACGAATCTGCGACTGAAGAACTCTGGTGCCCGCAGCCAGACGCCGAGGTTAACCCGACACTGGGTGAATCTGCCGCCGTCTCGTGGCATGAAGGCGACGGCACAAATGAACCGCGTAGTGCGGCCGCGCAACTGGTTCGCGACGTGATGGCTGGCCGAACTCTGGCCGTACCTGTCCCTAGCGTTGACGAGGCAGTCGAGATCGCCGATTGGGACCGGCGCCTGGAACTTCTGGTGGCTGAAGCCCAAAGCGAACGCTCGGGGCAGCGCACTGTTGCCTTGCCCTCGGTTATTAGTGCGTCGCAGATGCTGAATCTGCAGCAAGATGCCGAACGGTTTGCGCGCGAGCTATATCGACCCATGCCGAGACCGCTGAATCGCGCTGCTCGGGTCGGTATCGCGTTTCATGCCTGGCTGGAAGCCCGCTTCCAGAGTTGGTCGCTGATCAGCCCCGATGAACTGCCAGGTTCATCCGACGCGCCGGCAGCCGATCTTGCACCCCTTCAGGCAGCCTTCGAAAAGTTGCCGTATGCGACCCAGACACCGGTAGCCGTCGAGGTACCCGTATCGGTGCGGCTAGCCGGCCGCACGATCGTCGGACGGATCGATGCTGTGTTTTCAGTCGGCGGCGACTACGAAATCGTCGACTGGAAGACGGGCGGACCCGATCACGTCACGCCACTGCAGCTTGCGCTCTACCGGCTTGCGTGGGCCGAGCAGTACGGGATCGAGTTGAGCCGCGTCCGAGGGGCCTTTGTTTATGTTGCAACGAGCCGTATCGAGGTATTCGACGACCTACCAGATCGAGCCGCACTGACTGCGTTACTCAGCAGCTGAGCGCAAGATTCGCTAGTGGCTTGGGACCGCGTCGCCTAGTGGTTTCGGCGGGTCGCCGAGAAGGTCACGAATCCGCTCCCGCGATGGTTCCTCGACAAAGCGCCACATCAGCCAGGCAACCGGCACGCTCGACGCGATGGCCAGCACGGTGAGCACCGCGAATATCGGACCGTGCGTGATGTGGATCTTCCCTGTGACGACGTTGAATACCTGTAGCAACACGATGTGCGTCATATACAAGGAGAAAGAGATGAATCCGCCCAGCACGAGACGATCTGATGCCAACCACTTAGCCAGTCCATGGCGCGAAAGTGCAAGCGCACCAATCCACATCGCCAGAAGAGGCGCTAGCGCCAGGTGCATCCGAGGTGGGAAGTTCGGATCAGACCACTGCAATGTAGGCACGTGGTTCAGCACAAACGAGAAGCCCAGCACGGCGACCGGAAGCACGACCGACAACGTGGTCGCGAGTCTTTCGACGCGGCGTTTTGGGCCACGTTCGTCCGGAGCGAGCCGGCGAACAATTAGATATGTGATCGATCCGGTCGTGAACTCGGTCAGGATGCGAAGCGTCGACCCGAAATTGTCGATGTAGTAGGCGTCCCCGCGATGCAAGATGCCGAACAGCACCACCGGAGAGATGGCAACAATCCAAAGCAGCACAAGCCATTTGGTGGCTGCACGCTTGCCGAGCCGGAACAAGACAATGACGAGCACTGGAAACAGTAGGTAGGCCAGCCATTCCATCGACAGAGACCACGCAGTGAAGTTCCAACCGCGCGTGGGGTGAGCAGCCCATTCTTGGACTAGGAAGACTTGCTTGAAGTAGTCGCCGACATTGAACCAGCCCGGCAGGGCGCCGCCCTTGCCGCCAATGATCGAGTATGACAACGTCACTACGCCGGCGATGTTTAGCATCACGAAGTGCACGGGGTAGACGCGCGCGAGTCGTAGACCGTAGAAGTGCAAACTGCCGCGGATCGAGAATTTGGGGCCAAGCTTGTTCAGGTAGGTGTGAGTCAGAATGAAACCCGACAAGCAGAAGAACAGATCAACGCCCAGCCTCCCGACGCGGAGCACGTCATGTAGACCGGGTACCAGAAGCCCAGACTTTCCAAGGGCCGCCTGAAAATGGTAGAGAACCACCCAAGCCGCTGCGATGAACCGCACGCCGGTCAATTGCCGGATGAACTGGTTCATTCGCATCCCTTCGGGCGTCTGACGACGGTGTGCGGATTCTTGCATGACACTCGCCTCGCACCCGTAGCCACGGCGGCATAGGGTCGCGACATGACCGCTAAGTACGCGCAGCTGCAGGCCTTCGTTTCAGAACACTCGGATAAGTTCGTCGCCGACCTCATGGATTGGCTACGGATTCCCTCGATCGGCACCGACCCAGCTCACGATGGCGATGTTCGTCGCAGTGCCGAATGGCTGCGCGATCGGTTCGAGGCCTTGGGGTGCCCGGTCGTCGAGATCTGGCCCACAGCTGGCCAGCCAGCGGTCTACGCCGAGTGGTGCAGTGCCCCCGGTGCGCCCACTGTCTTGGTATACGGCCATCACGATGTTCAGCCGGTCGATCCCCTTGACGAGTGGACTTCGCCCCCGTTCGACCCGGTTGTGGTTGCTACCGAGCACGGGGCCCGGCTCTTAGGGCGCGGCGCAATTGACGACAAAGGCCAAGTTGCCTTCCACTTGCTCGGCTTGGCCGCACACCTGGCGGCAGTCGACCTGGATGGATCGACACCTGTGCACCCAGCCGTAAACCTCAAGTTCTTGATCGAGGGCGAAGAAGAGTCTGGGTCCCCGCACTTCTCTGAACTGTTGCGTGCGAATAGCGAACGGCTGACCTGTGATGTTGTGCTGGTAAGCGATACGGGTATGTACGCCCGCGAGACTCCGTCGATCTGTGTGGGCATGCGCGGACTAGTCAATGGTGAGTTTGAACTGCGTACCGCTCAGGTTGATCTGCATTCGGGATCTTTTGGCGGTGCAGTCCCGAATCCGGCGCACGTCGCTGCTCGAATTATTGCTGGCCTACATGACGAATCCGGCCGGGTGCGCATTCCTTCGTTCTATGAAGGAGTCCGTGAACCCGACGCGTCGGAGCGTGAACTCATGGCCAAGCTTCCGTTTGATGAGGCCGAATATTTGCGCACGACCACGACAAAGATCCTGGTAGGTGAGGCTGGTTGGTCAACCTTGGAACGCACCTGGGTTCGTCCCACCGCTGAGATCAACGGGATCCTGTCTGGCTATGCCGGGACAGGTCACAAGACGATCGTGCCAAGCAGCGCTTTAGTGAAGTTCTCCTTCCGCCTTGTTCCAGGTCAGGAGCCGCCGGCGATTGCAGCGGCCTTCCGGAAGTGGCTCGGCGAGCAAGTGCCAACTGGGGTCGATGTCTCACTGCGCTTCTTCGGCGACGGCGTGCGGCCGTGCCTTACTCCACTTGATCACCCAGTTCTTCAAGCAGTAGTCCGGGCGTTAACTACGGTGTTCGACTCGGAAGTTCTGTTCACTCGTGAAGGCGGCAGTGGACCGGAAGCTGACTTAGCCGAGATTCTGGCGGTCCCGGTTGTGTTCCTGGGTGTGGGCCTTCCCGACGACCGGATCCACGCGCCCAATGAGAAGGCCGAGATTCCTTTGCTGCTAAAGGGGGCTGAGGCGGTTGCACTGCTCTGGGCCGATCTCGGTGGTACCAGTTGACTGTGAACGCTAACCGCCAGTTACTCGCTGGGTTAGCCCTAGCCCGCGGTGATATTGATCGGGCCGCTGAGCATCGTGACGATATCCAGTGGCTATCCGATTCTTGGGCGCACGCAGATACCCGGGTGCTGGAGTTGATCAACGGGACCGTGGAACTTGGCCAGTCCGCGTCTTCAGCGATTGCTTGGTTGTCGCCGACGGACGTTACGCAGGCGGATTGGACTGACCTGTTCTTCCTCGGCAAAGTGGACGCAGTTGCCCATTTTGCTGTCGCAAGTCCGCTCGAAGCGCCCGACGCCGAGGCGCTTTTGGCCCGGAGTGGTTTGCGCGAGATTGGTTCGACGCTTTCCGATGCGGAGGCGGGTTTGCTTACCACCGCAGTGGCTTTGGCGAACTGGCATGCGACACATCGGCGCTGCCCGCGCTGTGGGACGCCGACTGAGTCGATCAGCGCCGGCTGGGCCCGTCGCTGCCCGGCCGACGAGTCACTGCACTTTCCGCGCACAGATCCGGCAGTCATCGCCTTGGTGGTCGACGCCGATGACCGGGCGCTGCTGGGGCGCCAAGTGGCTTGGCCTGAGCACTTCTTCTCGACGCTCGCCGGTTTCGTGGAGGCCGGTGAGTCCGCCGAAGCAGCCGTTCGACGTGAGGTCTTCGAAGAATCCGGGGTCGAGGTCGACGATGTCACCTACCTAGGCAGCCAGCCGTGGCCTTTCCCGGCGTCGTTGATGTTGGGGTACCACGCCCGCGCCGTGCCTGGGTCTGAGATCAGGGTTGACGGCACGGAAATCGCTGAGGCCTATTGGTATTCGCGAGAAGAACTTGTTACTGCCTGCAAGTCGGGCGAGGTTCGACTGCCATCGTCGGTTTCGATTGCCCGACGGCTGATCGAACGCTGGTTTGGTTCCGAATTACCGGGGGAGTGGTCGCGGCCGTAAGGCAGGGACCGCCGATCTGTCCCGGTTGGTTGGATCAGTACCAGTAGTGCTGGCTCCAGAATGCCCACGCATCGCATGGAGTGCCGTACGAACTTGTGATGTATGCGAGCCCCCACCGGATCTGCGTAGTTGGGTTGGTCTTCCAGTCGGCGCCGGCGGCGGCCATCTTCGTCCCCGGTAGCGCCTGCGGAATCCCGTACGTGGCACCGGTGGAGTCGGTCGGGTTCCAGTTCGACTCTTGCCACCACATTCGATCTAGGCAAGTCCATTGCTCCAAACCAAAACCGAACTTCGCAAGCAGGTCGACAGCAGTAGCGCGCGGGGTACCCAGGTAGACCCGGCGATCAGCCCTAGACCATTCGTCGTCACGGTTGCCGATCCGATCATTGTTCTTTAGCAGCGACGCGCGCTGCAATGCCGACCAATTTGCAGGCAGCGCGGCCAACAAGGTGCGTCCTGCCGCCTCGTCTAACGCTGCCTGCTGCGGCAGTGCCGATCGGGCAAGGATCGGCGCTGTCGCCACGTTGGCCGCGGCGCTGTGACCTACTCGGTCCGCCGCAGTAAGTGTGGCCATTTCCTGCATAGCTGCCAGCCAGGCGCTGGCCGCGGCCCGATCTCGCTCGGCGACCGAGAGTTGGCTGCCTGATTGCTGGGAGACCTCGCGGATCAAGGCCGATGCGGCTGAATCCGGTATGAGTGGGCCAGTTGCGGCGGCAACCGGGCTACTTGGAAGCAGGCTGCCGACCAGCACGAGTGTCGCGGCGATGGCGAATCCACCCAGGAGGAGTCGGGCTTCCGGTTGGCCAATCCACTTCCTTGGGTGCAGGCGGCCGTCGCGGTGCCAGAGCGTCGACGAGTGGAACTTGGGCGTTCGGGAGTGCCGCGGGGCACGGTGGCGACCACCGGCACGACCCATAGCGCACTCCTGAAAACGTCGGTACGGAGTGCTTCGGCCGGATTTGGGCCAACCCTTAGCCGGCGAGGGCTGCCTTAACTTGGCCAATCGAAGGATTGGTCAAGGTGGTTCCGTTGGGCAGCAGCAACGTAGGCACGATCTCATTGCCGCCATTGACCCCCGCGACGAAACTGGCTGCGGCCGCGTCGGTCTCGATATCAACAACCTTGAACTCGATCCCTTCGCGACCCAATTGGGCTTTAAGCCGGTGGCAGTAGCCACACCAGGACGTCGAATACATGGTCAACATTGCGCCTCCGGGAGTTCTTGTCGCCGCAGTATCGGCCCGGCAGGTACAACGTTCGCACGGCCCCGTGGCATTCCTCCCCAGCCGGCGCCATCGCCTCCGCTGTGGTCGGGCGGTCCTGACAAGATGCCTAGGTGCCCCTTGACCCCGAAGTCGTGCTGGCCGGCCTCGACGACGAACAGCGGGCCGCTGCGATGGCTGTCACCGGTCCGGTCGTGATTCTGGCCGGTGCTGGCACTGGAAAGACCCGGGCGCTGACGCACCGGATCGCCTACGCCACTGCCATCGGGGCTCAGGATCCGGCCCGCGGCCTGGCCGTCACGTTCACGACGCGGGCGGCCGGAGAGATGCGAACCCGGCTGACCGGGCTCGAGGTCCCAGCCCTGCAGGTGCGCACCTTCCATGCGGCGGCGCTGCGCCAACTGAAGTTCTTCTGGCCGCGCGTGGTCGGCGGCAACTTCCCCAAGTTACTTGAGAGCAAAGCGCGGGTGGTCGCCGAAGCGGCGTCACGTTGCGGCCTACCGACCGATACGGCGATCGTCCGTGATCTCGCGGCCGAAATCGAATGGGCCAAATCGTCCGGTCACGCTGTCGACGACTATGTGCGCAAGGCTGCCGGCCGAACGATGCCGGCCGATCTGCTGCCGGCGGACGTTGCTCGCGTGTATTCCTCTTACGACGACATCCGCATTGACCGAGACTTGCTCGACTTCGAAGATGTCCTGCTATTGACAGTTGCAATGCTGGACCAACGCCAAGACGTCGCGGATGAAATTCGCAAGCAATACCGCTGGTTCACTGTCGATGAGTTCCAGGACGTCAATCCGATGCAGGCCCGGCTGCTTGAACTTTGGCTTGGCGACAGCCAAGAAGTTTGTGTGGTTGGTGATGCCGGCCAAACCATCTACACATTCACTGGCGCGAGTCCGGAACATTTGTTGTCATTCACGAAGCGCTACCCGGATGCGGTGTCAGTGCGTCTGGTGCGTTCCTACCGTTGCTCGCCGCAGATAGTTGCATTGGCTAACCGGGTGCTCGATGCAGCAACCGGGCCGGCTGCTGCATTGCGGGTGTCGCTGCGCAGCGAAGCTGAAGCCGGGCCGGCTCCAACGATCACGGCCTACGATGACGAACCGGCCGAGGCGGCTGCGGTCGCGGCACAAGCAGCAAAACTGATCGCGGCTGGTTTGCTTTCGCGTGAGATTGCGGTGCTTTACCGCACTAATGCGCAGTCCGAAGTGTATGAAGCGGCGTTTGCAAACGCCGGCGTTCCGACGGTGCTGCGCGGTGGCGAGCGCTTCTTTGATCGCGCCGAGGTGCGAACTGGGATCACGCTCCTGCGTGGCGCAGCGCGCGCGGCCGGGTCCCAAAGCGACGCTACTGCCCAACCGGTCGAGCTTGGACAGGAAGTTGCGGCCGTGCTTTCCAACACCGGTTGGATGCCGAAACCACCGGCCGGGTCTGGGGCAGTTCGCGAACGCTGGGAATCATTAGCAGCACTGGTATCGCTGGCCGAAGATTTGGCAGCTAGCCAGCCGCTTGCTGGCTTAAGTGAACTGGTCGCCGAACTCGACCGGCGGGCTGAAGTTCAGCATGCGCCGCAAGTTGCCGGCGTTACCTTGGCATCGCTTCACGCGGCAAAGGGACTTGAGTGGACAGCCGTGTTTGTAGTCGGCTTGGCCGAAGGAATGTTGCCCATTGTCTACGCCGACACTCCGGAGCGGATCGAAGAAGAACGACGCTTGCTGTACGTGGGGGTTACTCGAGCTAAACGGGATCTGGCGTTGTCCTGGTCGAAGGCACGTAGCCCTGGGGGGCGGACCGGTCGCAACCCGTCGCGGTTCCTGGCGGATTTGACGGGCGCAGCCGTGCCGCAACAACCCAAGTCGGCAACGACTAAGCGGCGCAAAGTGGCGCATTGCCGGGCGTGTGGTCGGTCGTTAGTGACGGCTGCTGAGGCAACCCTTGGGCGCTGTACTGGATGCCCGGCGAATTTGGACGCCGATCTCTACGACCGGTTGCGCGAGTGGCGGTTGCGGCTAGCGGGCCACCGTGGCGTGCCGGCGTACGTGGTCTTCACCGACCGAACGTTGCAGGCGATTGCTGAATTGCAGCCGAGCGATTCGGCTGGCCTGGCTGAAATCGCCGGAATCGGGCCTCGCAAGCTGGTCGAGTATGGCGAGCAGGTGCTCGAATTGATCGCTGGGGCGGCGGTGGCGAATATTGCGTTGCCCGAAGCCCCACCTATCGCGTAACCTCAGCAATTCGACGGTCCGAACCTAACTGGTTCGGTTTTCTTGGAGGCAGAAATGTTCGCAATGTTCGACGCAGCTCAGGCGGTCACGCCGGGCTTCGACGCGCGTGCGACCAAGTCCACCAAGTCGAACAAGCGCTACGCCCACACCCCGAAGCTTTGGGGTCCACGGGAGGATGCTTCGGTGTAACTCATCGAATGGCAGCCACCAGCCGCGGACCCCTTAAGGGATCCGCGGCTTTGTTGTTTTCCAGTAGTTATCGAACTAAGGAGGGAATCTTGTGAGCGTCCTACTGATAGCCGAAGAGCTCACCTTGCCCTGCCATACCGCCGACCCTGAGTTGTGGTTTGCGGAGGCGCCGGCCCGACTAGACCAGGCGCGAGAACTGTGTGGGCGCTGCCCGCTTTCAGCGCAGTGCTTAGCCGAGGCGATCGAGCGGCGAGAGCCGTGGGGCGTTTGGGGCGGGGAGTTGTTCGACCGCGGTCAGGTGGTCGCTCAGCGTCGGGCGCCTGGGCGTCCTCGTAAGGATGCCGACGTTCTGGAGCAGATTGCGGCGGCGGCACTGGCGGAACGCTTAGCTGATTCGGGGTTGCTTAGCAGGCCTGGTGCAGCTGCCTAAGTCGGCTTTACCTGCCGCGTGGCGCCGGGCGAAGGCGGGGGGCCGGGGTTAGCGTGATCTTGGGCAACGGCGCCCACGCCTACCCGTCCCTCTGGGGCTGGGGCGAACGGTAGGAGGCAGCGTGCTCTTGACCTGCGATTTTTGCTCCGCCACGGTCGATCCGACGACCGATCCTGCGTCTGCACTTACTTGGTCAAGTTCACTTGAACGCGGGGTCGCACATCACATGTGCGTGCCGTGTACGCGAGCGCAGGTTCGCGACATCGAAGCCAAATTTGCCCTCAACGCCCGATAAGGACTCAGCCGGCGAGTATCACTCCGCTGACAGTCGCTCCGAGCGCCCCGATTAGTCCTACCCCGCCCCAAATTCCACGGACCATTGGTGTCTTGGACTTGATGTGAAGGTACGCACCAACACCGGACATGGCAACAAAGAACAGTTTGATCGCCCGCGCAATTCGATAGTTCGTCGCGCCCGTGTTGTCCATCACTAATTCGTTCCAGACTCCGGTGACGAGGAGCACTCCGAAGGCAGGCCACGCAATCTTGTTGTAGGCCCTCGCTGCGGCCTTTGGCAGATCACCGCCGACTGCACGCAGGACCGGTAAGAGGCCAAGCAGCACCAACTGACCTCCGACCCAGATGGTCGCAGCCAGAATGTGCAGCGTCAGGCGGATCGTGTCGATCGGACCGGTCAACTGCGCCGTGGCGCTTAGCAGAAGTTCAGACATGTGCCCATCTTCACCTACGCCCACCTACGCGGCGAATCCGGGAACCCATCGCTCGAGTTCGGCGCGCACGGGCACCTGAGCACCAAGCTGACACAACACCCCGATGCCGCCGAGCCAGACTCGATGGATAAGCAAGTAGGACGGCGGGAGGTTGATCTTCAAGCCAATAGCAAAGTCAGGGTTGCGCGGATCGTTGAGTCGAGCGAATTGCCCGCGAAGCCATTCGCGCGAATAAGTGAATGACGGATGCTTGGCGGGCTCGACAAAAGGATCCAAGTAGTCGAGCAGGGCTTGCGCATCTACCTGAATGTGGGGTTTTACGAAGCCCTCGGCCCGCAACCCGTCGAGTACGGTCGCCGCGTTTCCGCTCATTGCGATTCGCAGTAGTGCGCCGATTGAGTCGGGTAGTCCGCCTGGAAGGTGAGCAACTGCACCAAAATCGAGGATGCCCAGTCGGCCGTCGGGGAGTAACCGGTAATTCCCTGGATGCGGATCCGCGTGAAGCAGGCCGACGCGACTGGGTGAGCAAAGAAGGAACCGTTCGTAACGCAATCCGACTAGATCGCGCTCCGCTTGATCCCCCGAGACGATCGTGCGCGACATTGAGACGCCTTCGAGCCACTCGGTTACCAGCACCATTGGGGCGGCAGCCAGCACGTGGGGCACGACGAAATCCGGGTCGTCTTCGAATGCGGCTGCAAATGCGCGCTGCGACTTCGATTCGAGCAGGTAGTCCAGTTCTTCGGCGACGCGCAACTTCAACTCATCCAGCAGTGGCTTGACGTCCATCCCGGGCAGTAGCGAGCCCATCATTCGACCGAGGCGCGCGACTTGGTTGAAGTCCGAGATCAGAGCCGCACCAGCACCCGGGTACTGGACCTTGACGGCTACTTCGCGGCCGTCACGCCAGATTGCTCTGTGAACCTGTCCGATCGAAGCGGCGGCTGCAGGGGTCTCGGAGAACTCCCGGAAAAGTTCGCGCCAGTCATCGCCAAGGGCTTCGGCCAGCACTCGGTGCACCGTTTTGACGGGCATCGGTGGCGCTGCGTCCTGCAATTTGGTCAATGTGGTCCGGTACGGCCCGCTGAGTTCTTCCGGCAACGCTGCTTCGAAGATGCTCATGGCCTGCCCGAACTTCATGGCGCCACCCTTGAGTTCTCCAAGGACTTTGAACAACTGGTCGGCCGTGCGGGCCTGGATCTCAGCGGCAACCGCTTCCGCGGAGGCCCCGCCCACGCGTTTTCCGAACCCGTAAGCCGTGCGGCCGGCGTAGCCAATAGGAAGCGCCGCCAACTTGGCGCTGCGGGTTATGGCCTTGCGGGGGAGGTCCGACACGCTCCCATTCTCACCCCGGCCAGGTGCAACCGCAGATCGGATGGGGTAACCACGTGCGTGTGCTGAACTCTTGGGTGAGCATCTCGTATTCAAGGCAGGTCCCGGCACCTGGGAAACCGGCGCCATCGGAGCGGTCGTGTTCGATTACGCCAAGGACCCGGCGGGCGGCCAGCGCCCCGGCCAAAGTCGCTAGAACCGTGTCGACTGGTCCTTCGTCGGTGCGGTGGGTGAGTTGGGCGCTTTGCCGCGACCAGGTTGGATCTCGGTCCCGGCGGCTCAGGTAGATGCACCGCAGACAGGCAGTGACCCCAGGCACTACAAGTGGCCCGACTGCGATGCGGTGGCCAACGGCGTGCACCAGCAGGTGTGGCACATCGGCTGCGACGAGGGCTTCGGTGTCTTGGGCTTGTTGGTGTTGTCGATCGGCCAGAACTACGACGTGGGGCGGGTGAGCCGACACTCGGCTGCTGATTTCCTGCACAACTGTGCTCGGGCTGCAGCGTTCGACGACCGCGCGCATGGTGGCAGTTGCGCCGAGTCCGGCGGTGAAGGGCGAGATCTCAGCGCAGGTTGGTTGGCTCGAGACTGTGAGCCGACCGATGCCAGCAGCGGCCAATAGACCGATGGTGGCGGCTGCGACGCGGCCGGTTCCCCTGACCTCGACCACGGCTTGGCGGCGGGCGCTCATGTTGATTGCGCCGGCCCCCGGAGTTCCGAGGGCCAAGCCGGCAGCAGCAATGTCCGGGGCAAGTCGAGTGCGTTCGTCGGGGGTGGCTCGCCCGAGTTCGGGGACATTAACGCCGGCATCCTCGAGGGCGCCGACTTGCTGTAGCAACGTCAGTAGTTGCTCGCCGCGACCCGGGCTGAGCCCTTGGTTTGCACCGGCAGCCACCGCGTCACCGCGGGTGCGCGAACCGTCGAGGGATAGCAGCCAGGATTGTTCGGTCAAGGTGCATGGGATTGCTGCCGCCCGGGTCGGATCCGTACCGAATTGCAGTAAGTCATCGGTACGCCACAGCACAGGGACGCCGGTTCGCAGTTTCGGGCGCATCCCCGGAGGGTGGCAGGTTCTTGGTTACCGCCGCGGCGGTCCTACACAGGCCGACCCCTGCCTACCCCCAAAACGCGTTCGACCCCGGTCCGACGTGAGTCGGAACCGGGGTCGAACAAGCGACTGGTTAGGCCTTCTTGCCGAGAATGCGTACAACCGTCGTGCTGCACACGGGGCAGGTGCCCCGGGCCATACGACGGCCATTCTTCTCGACTACCTCGCCGGTGAACGCCCGCTTCTCCTTGCACTTAACGCAGTACGCCTCGCCGGTGTAGCTCTCGTTGTCGGCCATTGTGGTCCCTCCCGGTGCCCTCGATCACGTGGATCGCTCGTGGCCACTGTGTGGCCTGAACGTTGGTCACCATATGGGCAATTGCGCAAAGAACGGCGCCGCCACGCTGAAACGCGCCCGAATTGTCGGGATTACCCCGATATTGAGCGAAGCCCCCAGGTCTCGTTCCCGACGCTCGCCTTCCCCTTGCGAACGCGGGCCCGTTCTCCCGGGGGCCTCGTCGGGGAGAAACGTAGAAGGCTGGCCCGTCGCCGTCAACGGGGGTAAGCGCGCACTTGTTGATAAATCTGGGGACAACTTGTGGGCGAGAGCGGGATTAGCTGTGCACGGGTGGTGGGTAACGCTGGGGGTAAGTACCCGGACCAGCAGGGCAACCGCCCCGGCACCTGCGGCAACCACGTACACAGGTTGTGGACACAAAGAAAGTCGCCAAACGGTAACGCCCCGGTGAACTTTCGGTGGCCTGCGCCTGGCGTTAGCGTTCGGTATGTGATGACGGTCAGTGCGATCTCAGGTCTGCCACCGGACGTGGAAGTGCGCCGTAGCACCCGGCGCCGCCGCACGGTCAGCGCCTACCGTGACGGCGGCCGCACCGTTGTTGTGGTTCCCGCTCGCATGAGCGAGCGTGACATCCGTGCGTATGTCACCGATCTGCTTGCGCAACTGAGCGCTCGTGAGCAGCGGGCGCATCGAACCGACGATGAATTGCACGGACGAGCGCTTCAGTTGCTGACGGCATATTTGCCTGGGGGTGCCGAACCGTTGTCCGTGCGTTGGGTTAGCAACCAGCACGAACGCTGGGGCTCGTGCACCACCACCGATCGCTCAATCCGGCTTTCCGATCGACTGCAAGGGATGCCGGACTATGTCGTTGACTATGTGCTGTTACACGAAATTGCACATTTGCAGGTAGCTGGACATGGCGCCGACTTTGAGGCGTTGCTTAGCGGCTATGCGGATGTCGGGCGGGCCCGGGCTTTCCTTGACGGTGTTACCTTCACCCGGCGCAGCCCTTCGGCAGCCCCTGAGACTCCTGTGGCACGTCGCCAAGCGGTGGCACGGCAGAAGCGGCCAGACACTGACGCACCGGGCCTGTTCTAACGCCCGCCAGCAATCTGCCGCGAAACCTCAATCAAGCGCCGCAGGCTGGCGTCAGTGATTTCTGGTGCAGCTGCAGGAAACCATCGGACGTCGTGACTTTCCTCGCTCGTTGTCGGTACCTGCGAACTCGAGGCCAGCGCTAAGAAGCGCACGTCCAAATGCGTTGGAGCACAACTGAAGTTTGGTCCTAGTTCGTGCTCATCCAGATCAACTGGATCGTTTAGTACCTTGAGGTCCTGCAGCCCGCTTTCCTCAACTGCCTCACGTTGCGCGACATAGGCCAGCGTCGGATCATTCGCATCGCAGTGCCCACCGAACTGCAGCCAACGCCCGGACTTTCGGTGGTGGGTAAGCAGCACCTGATCAGTAGCTGGATCGAATACAAGGGCGGACCCAGTCAAGTGTCCGGCAACGCATTCGCGGAACATCGCATTCTCGTTCAGCGCCAGAAACTGCAGGTACCGCTCCCGAAGTTGCAGCTGCTGCAGGCTATTGCCCTGGTATGCAGCAATTACCTCAAGCGCGTTACTGCGAAGCATCGTCCGCGTTCGGAAAGTCGTCCGTCGTTCGGGCCAAAACAAAACTTGCGATGTCATCAAGGTCAGAATCATCCGGGAGCAGATCGGGGTGATCCCACTGCGCATCGCGCCACTGCATTCCCTTTGCGTCCCCGAGGGCATCCCAGAGCGAAGCCGCATCGCGAAGTCGACGAGGACGCAGCTCCAGCCCGACCAAATTGGCGAAGGTCTTTTCGGCCGGTCCGCCGATGGCTCGGCGCCGGCGCAGAGTTTCGCGCAACTTAGCCGCGTTCGGCAACCGGTTGCTGATCGCTTCAGCCACGACAACGTCGACCCAACCTTCGACCAGCGCCAGCAACGTTTCCAACCGCGCCAGTGAGGCCTGTTGTTCGGGCGTATCGACCGGCTCGAAGACCCCAGAAGCAAGGGCATCTTGGATTGCTTCCGGTCGCGTTGGATCAAGCTCGCGCATCGCCTCTTCCATGCGTGCCGAGTCGACTCGAACTCCGCGCGCGTAAGACTCAACAGCGCCTTCGAGTCGGCCCCGCAACCAACCGACGTGCGTGAACAGACGCTGGTGTGCTGCTTCGCGCAACGCCAAGAACAGGCGCACTTCGTCGGCTGGGATCTCTAGTCCAGCACCAAATTCGCTGACGTTCCCTGGCAGCAGTGCCGCCCGTCCATCTCTCGTCAACGGGATGCCGACATCGGTACTCGACACCACCTGTCCGGCCAACTCCGCCAGCCCTTGGCCCACTTGAGTACTGAACATGACAGCACCGAGTTGGCGTGCCATTCCCAGCATCGGGCCTGCCATGGCCATGAGTTCTGGCGGCAGGCCTGATAGTTCGCTGGGATCAGTGCCGGCCGCCGGGAGCAGTTGACTCATCGCTTCCTGCATTTGTACAGCGACCGGTTCGATGATTCGTTGCCATTCTCCCAAGGTGTTCTCGAGCCATTCGGAGCGACTCCAGGCATTCGCCGCCAGCACGGCCGAAGGGAAAGCGGTCGCCGGGTCAAGCCAAACGTCGGCTAAGCGAACTGCGTCGGTGATCGCGGCGCGTTCCACGTCGAGGACACTCGGATCTCCCGCTTCGGCCAAGGTCTTGCGCGCAACATCGCGCACTAGGTCCCAATTCACCGGCCCGGCAGACTCCCCGCCGCTGGTTGAAAGCATCCGCCCGAGTTCCTGCAGTGCGTCTCCGATCTGCGACATGTCGAATCCGCCGGGTTCGCCGGGTTGGCCGGGGGTAAAGCCAAAGGGCAAATCGTTCATGTCGAAACTCCGATCGAAGACTTCTGGGGCACACTTGCGGCCGTGGACATCTTGGTTAACACCGTAACCTCGGAATCCATGGTTTGGGTGAGGGGACGCTGGAAGTGATGTTGCTATGAGCAGCACGACCAAGCCCACGCCTGTCGTGATCGTGACTGGGGCCCTAGGTGGACTGGGTCAAGCAGTGGCCGCAGGTTTGGTGGGGGCAACTGGAATCGGGACCGTCATAGCCCTAGGCGGGCGGCGATCGAGCATCTCGGGCACGACGTGGCGGACGGCCGACGTGCTCGATCCTGGGGTGGCGACGAAATTCAGCGACGCCGATGTGGTGGTGCACCTGGACCTCGACCTCGGCATCGACGCCGAGCCGGTGGCGCGCTCTACGGTAAACGTGCGTGGCGTGGAGACCGTGTTGACCGCGGCCGCAGCGGCTGGAGTTCCACGCGTGGTTCTGGTGACCTCGGCCATGGTCTATGGGGCGAGCCCTGACAATCCGGTTCCGCTTCCGGAGGACTCCCCGCTGGCAGCGTTGCCGGCCGGAGTCGTTGATGATCTGCTCGAAATTGAGCGCCTGGCTGTCGTGGCGCGTCGGGTTCATCCCGGACTTGATGTAGTCGTGTTACGGCCAGCAACCATCGTTGGAATCGCCCAGGACGGAGCCGTGAGTCGACACTTTGCAGCCCCCCGTCTGGTGGGCGTGCGCGAAGCACAGATGCGTTGGCAGTTCTGCCACGTGACGGACTTGGCCTCGGCTGTTGCCCTGGCTGCAGTGGGAGCGGTGTCAGGTTCGCTGGCCGTCGCGAGTCTGGGCTCGCTCGACCAGGACCGGGTGAGCGTGCTGTCCGGACTGCGTCGGGTAGACCTGCCAGCCACGGTGGTGTTTGCCGCCGCAGAACGGCTTCACCGAGCGCACCTAACTCCTGCACCGGCCGCCGACTTGGCCTACTTGTCATACCCCTGGGTCGTCGATCCGGACGCGCTTTTGGCGGCCGGTTGGAGTCCTACGTTCGACAACGAAGCGTGTTTGGCCGAACTCCTCGCTGAGCTTTCCGGCGGCCTTACCCTCGCTGGTCGTCGGGTGGGCATTCGCGATGCGACGTTGGCTGGGGCTAGCGCTGCCGGCGCGACCGTCGCGTTGGTCGGTGCTGCAGCCTTCGTCCGGCGGGCTCGCAAATCACGCGGGCGCTAGGGCCGACCCGAATGGGTCGTACGCTGTGGGCAACTGCGGCGAGGAGCAAGCGTGTCGTTTTGGGTTTGGTGGTTGGTGCCTGCGGTGGCGACTGTCGTGGCGTTGATCATCGTCGGATTTCGAGCCAGGCCCGGCAAGCCCGCCGAGCCCGAATCCGGCATGGCTGAACTCGAGCGGTTCCGGGAAGCCATGGAACGCCCACTGCCGCGCGAGGGTCGGGCCTTTGCTCGCCCGGACGAGAGCTGGGGCGAGGACACCGGCGAGATTCCGATCGTGCCGAACAACTGGTCGAAATGAGTCGACGCGCTGCGACGTTCAGCGTCGCCGCTACCTTGCTGGCGGTCCTCCTTCTGGTCACGATCTTGATCCCGGTGCCATACGTCGAGTTGAGTCCGGGTCCAACGTTCAACACGATCGGCTCGTTTCAGGGCCATCAGTTGATCACCATCACTAAGACGACTACTTTCCCGACCTCCGGGCATCTGGACATGGTTACCGTCAGCGAGACCGGCGGCGCCTACGGCGGTCTAACTTTTGGTCAGGCCCTCTTTGGTCAATTGCAGTCTGGCACTGTGGTCTTGCCACGTTCGTTGCTTTACCCCGCAAATCAGACAAGTGATCAAGCTCAACAGCAGGGCGCCGAAGAGTTCACCGCATCCCAGTCGGCTGCAATTGGTGCTGCCCTTCACTATCTGGGGATCCCAGTCACCGAGCAGGTCTACGTATCAAGTGTTGTCAACGGTGCACCCGCATCGGGCAAGTTGCATGCCGGAGACGTGTTGCTGGCGATTGACGGAACCAAGGTGGTCTCTGCAGATCAGGTTGGGACGTTGGTAAGGGCACACCATCCCGGTGATCGACTCACCATTGAAGTTGATCGCGACGGTGATCGAGAATCGGTGGTCGTTGTCACTGCTAAGAATCCACAGGACTCAACGCGCACGTACATCGGCATCTTGGGAAGCACAATGTTCACCGGACCGTTTCCGATCAAGTTCCAACTCGACGACGTTGGCGGACCCAGCGCTGGGCTGATGTTCGCCCTCGGGATCATCGACCGGCTCACTCCTGGTCCTGTCAACGGTGGTGGTTTCGTCGCCGGAACCGGGACGATTGCTCCCGATGGGACGGTTGGTGCAATCGGTGGGATTGGCCAGAAGGTGGTGGCTGCTCGCGTTGCCGGCGCCACGCTGTTCCTAGCGCCGAAACAGAACTGCTCGGACCTAGCGGGAGTTGTCCAAACGGGAATCACAGTCGCTGCAGTTGGCAATCTGGTTGATGCGATGAACGCGATCGCTGCTTGGCGAGCCGGTAAAGCAGTAGTTGCTTGTCAGTCCTGAAGCGTTGTTGCCAGTGCATCGGCTAGGCCGGGCACGAGGTCAGGGCCGACGCTGAGCGATTCCTCATGACCCCTCATCCGTAGGGCACACAGGCGCGAACCGTCGCGCAGAACTGCCACCGCGATGCGCACATCTCGGCGATCCGGGTGGGTTTGGGCGAACGAAGTCAGTTCAGATTCGTCGGTGGGCAGTGCTGCCTCGGCGCTCGGTGGCAGGTAGACGCGTTCTAGAACGATGGCGCAGCCGGTTACCTCGGCGGGCCAAGCAACGTGGGCGAGCGCTTCGTGCAGCGGGCGATCACCGGGCAGCGCGTCTTGTTCGATGGGGGTCATCGCGTCCGCACTTTCGGCGACGAGTCCAAGCGTTGGCTCGCGGGCCGCCAGTTCGCGAGTGTTGGCCAGCGCGAACAGTCGAGGTGGCTGATCCCAACCCGCAGTGCCGACGTGTACTTCGATTTCACGAAGCACCGAGGTAAGGGTCTCAATCACGGGGCAAGTGTGTACCAACGGCTCGTGGCGTAGGTTGGGGAGGTGACCTTCCAGATGCCTCCAGACCCTGAGTTCTCCGACCGGCCCCAGGGAGTGCGGCCACCTAGGCGACCTTTGAGCGGGCGCCGGCGGATCTTGCTGCCGGTTGTGCTGGTTCTGGTGGCCATCGCATTCGCATTCGTAGCGCTTTCGGGGGTCTATACCGAGTTGCTGTGGTTCCGTTCCATCGGCCACCCTTCGGTCTACGTCCGGATCTGGGTTACCAAGATCGGTCTATTCGTAGCTTTTGGTTTGCTCATGGCGTTGTTGGTCGCGTTGTCGGCATGGGTGGCGTTCCGGGTCCGACCGGTGTTCCGCAGCGTTTCAGCCGAGCAAGCCAGTCTCGAGCGGTACCGCAGCGCCCTAGAGCCGTTCCGACGGGTGCTGTTCGTCGCTGTTCCGGCTGTGGTCGGCGTCATGGCAGGTGCCTCAGCCGCCGGTAACTGGCAAGTCTGGATGATGTGGCGCAACTCGCATCCGTTTGGCATGACCGATCCGCAGTTCCACAAGGACGTAAGTTTCTACGTTTTTGCATACCCTTTCTACCGGTTCGTTCTCGGCTACCTCTTGATGGCCGTTCTTGTGTCGCTGCTTGCCGCGCTGGCGATCCACTACGTCTACGGCGGTCTTCAACTTCAGGCGGTTGGACGTCGGGCCACGCCGGCTGCGCAAGCACAGCTCTCGGCAATCCTTGGGGTCTTTGTTCTACTCAAGGCTGTCTCGTATTACCTCGACCGGTTCGGGCTGGCGATCAAGGGCGACAGTCTTGTGCAGGGCTTCACTGGATTGAAATACCGCGATGTCCACGCGCTTCTTCCAGCAAAATCAATTCTGGCCGCGGTTGCACTTCTATGCGCAATTTTGTTCATTGCCAACATCTTCCGGCGCACCTGGACCCTGTCCTTGCTGGGTTTGGGATTGCTTGTAGTTTCCGCGACGTTGATCGGCGGAATCATTCCGGCGCTGGTTCAGCAGTTCCAGGTCAAGCCAAGCGAATTGGTCAAGGAACAGCCCTACATTCAGCGCAACATCGATGCGACCTTGAGCGCCTACGGCCTGACCAAGGTGCAACAGCAGTCGTACAAGGGCAATGACCAAGCAAGCGCCTCAGCAATCCAGGCTGATCTGCCTACGCTTGCAAACGTACGTTTGGTAGACCCCGCACTGCTGTCGCCGACCTTCCGGGCACTGCAGCAGGTCCGCACCTATTACTCGTTCCCAGATGCGTTGAACATCGACAGGTATCCGGTCACGTCGTCGACGGGAACAACGACTACTCGGGGAACGGTCATCGCGGCCCGCGAAATAGACCTGACCAACCTTCCTGCGGCACAGCAGAACTGGGCCAATGAGCACCTGATCTACACCCACGGTTACGGCGTCGTTGCTGCATACGACAACACTGTGCAGTCCGATGGCACCCCGAGCTTCTTCTCATCGGGTATTCCTATGACCGGGCAGATTACTGTTACGCAGCCCCGAATTTACTTCGGGCAGACTTCGCCCGACTATTCCATCGTCACCCCCGGAAGCGCTGTCGCACACGAGCTCGACTTTCCCGATGACACAGCAGCGACGGGTCAACAGACCACCAGCTACGCGGGTCCAGGCGGAGTTGGCATGGGTTCGTTCTTTAACCGGCTGTTGTTCGCGGTTAAGTACCAAGAGCCCAACATTCTGCTGTCGAGTTTGATTGACTCGAAGTCGCGCATCTTGTGGGACCGCCAACCGCAGGTGCGGGTGGCCAAGGTCGCACCGTGGCTGCACTTGGATAGCAACGTTTACCCAGCAGTCGTCGACGGCCGGATCAAGTGGATCATCGACGGCTACACGACGACGAACGCCTTCCCATACTCAAACAGCACCACTTGGGCCGATGCGACCAACGACTCGTTGACGCCGACGATCTCTAACGGTTTCGGGCCGACGCCGGTGGCGTTGAACTACGTGCGGAACTCCGTCAAGGCGGTCGTCGATGCCTACGATGGGTCGGTCGCGTTGTACGCGTGGGATGAGTCCGACCCCATCCTCAAGGCCTGGGAGGGCGCATTCCCCGGCGTTGTGCAACCCAAGTCGAGCATCCCGGTTTCGCTGATGCCACACCTGCGTTACCCGACCGACCTGTTTAAGGTGCAGCGCTACGTTTACAGCCGCTACCACGTCAACGACCCCAACGCTTTCTACAGCGGTCAGGGTTTCTGGATCGTCCCGACCGATCCGACCAACAAGGTCGACCCAGCGGCACTGCAGCCGCCCTACTTCCTGTCGTTGCAGATGCCAGGGCAGGCGGCGGCGTCGTTCTCGTTGACGTCGACTTTTGCACCGCAAAAGCGTCAGACCCTTGCCGCGTTCATGGCAGTGGACTCGGCTCCTGGTCCGGACTACGGAACGATTCGGGTTCTTGAACTTCCGAGCGAGACGACTCTGCCCGGTCCCGTACAGGTGCAGAACAACTTCGAGTCTGATCCTGCCGTTAGCCAGACGCTGAGTCTGTTGCGCGGCAAGGGCTCCGAAGTCGATCTGGGCAACTTGCTTTCGCTGCCTGTTGGCGGCGGACTGCTTTACGTCGAGCCGGTGTATGTGCGTGCTACAACCGATGGATACCCATTGCTGAAGAAGGTGCTCGTCGGTTTCGGCGCCAGAGTGTCGATGAAGGATTCGTTCCAGGCGGCGTTGGCCGATGTGTTTGGTACTTCCACGGGCGGAGGCACGACTCCCGGCGGCGGTACGACACCGGGCACCGGCACCACGGCTCAGCAACTTGCCCAGGCAATCGCTGACGCCCAGTCCGCTTACACCGCGGGCCAGGCGGCGCTGGCTAAGGGCGACTTCGCTGCCTACGGGGTTGCACAGAAGGAGTTGGCCGCGGCCCTAGCTCGGGCTGCGGCCGCCGAGGCCAAGATCAACGGAACTGCCACGAAGCCCACTCCTAGCACGAGTCCGTCGGCCTCGCCGTCGCTTTCGCCCTCATCGTCGGCGAGCACTGTCGCTCTTGGCATCTTCGGCGGTTTGTTCGGTGCGGGTCGAGTAGCGTAAGGTGGGGTAGCCGAAAGGTCGACGCGGGGTGGAGCAGCTCGGTAGCTCGCTGGGCTCATAACCCAGAGGTCACAGGTTCAAATCCTGTCCCCGCTACGAATGTGAAGTCCCGGGACGTCCTTATCGGATGTCTCGGGACTAACTTTTTGCGCGTTTGGCGCAGGGCTCGTTTCGTCGGGTGCCTTCGCCAGCGTGTGCGCTTTGTGTTGATATAGCGCATTTACCGCACACGCTGATGAAAGCGGGACCCCAAATGGGCTAATGCGCCGCAGTGGAAGGTGCAGCTTTCGGGTCATGAAGACTTCACCGGAGTGGTTCGTGCCAAGTCCGTGTCCGCCGACTACTTCCATGCGCTGGGCGACAAACGGCATGTCTGGGCCGCGCCCGTGCTCTATGGAGACCTTTGGCAGAACATGCCGACGCCAACCTCGCAAATCGCGCGGCCCGGCTGACCAACGACGCCATCCGCGTCGGGCTAAGCGACCGGGTGGAAGTACGGCAGTGCCGCCACGTCAGTCAACGGGGAGAACTCCACCTCGACGTCCATGCCGATGTGCACGTCCCCGACCTCGCAGCCGACGATCCGAGTCAGCATGCGGACGCCTTCAGGCAGATCGACCAAGGCGACTACGTACGGCACTTCACCTGCGAATGCTGGCGGGGCTTTGTGCACGATCGTGAACGTGTTGATGATCGCGCGGCCACTAGCCAGATTCCAAGTTAGGTTCTCGGACATGCAGAACGGACACACTGACCGCGGGTAGTAGATCCCGCGTTCACAGTCGAGACAGCTCTGGACGAGTAGGACGCCTTCTAATGTCGCGGCCCAAAACGGTGCTGAGTCAGCATCCGGCTGCGGCGCCGGGCGTTCGATGTCGCTCACTGGCTCTACCCTCTCGCCAAAACAACCGTTGCTGATGAACTCAAAGCGCCACCGGTCCCATGCGCCAGTGCCAACTTGGCATCGGGCACCTGTCGATCGCCGCTTTCCCCGCGCAGTTGTTCGACGGCTTCGATGAGCAAGAAGACCCCGAACATGCCCGGGTGGCAGAACGACAATCCGCCGCCGCTTGTATTCATCGGGAAGCTTCCCGTGGGCCCGGTTCCGCGATCTGTGACGAACGGGCCACCCTCGCCGAGGCCGCAGAATCCGAGAGTTTCAAGGCTCAGAATCGGCGTGATCGTGAACGAGTCGTAGATCTCGGCGACATCAATTTCATCGGGACGAACGCCGGCCATTTCGAAGGCTCGACGACCGCTGTCCGTCGAGGACGGCTGAGTGAGGTGCTTCATGTTCCCGATGGTCGCGTGAGTATGTGCCGAGCCATGTCCGAGCACCCATACGGGCGGCTTTCTGCTGCCAGCAGCCACATTCGCACTGGTGATCACGATCGCACCGGCGCCATCAGTGACGAGGCAACAATCAAGTAGGTGCAGCGGTTCGGCAATCATGGTGCTTGCCAGAACTTCGTCGATTGTGAGCACGTCGCGCATCTTCGCCAGTGGGTTCAATGTCGCCCACTCACGGGTCGACACTGCCACCTGAGCCAGTTGTTCTGAGGTGGTGCCGTAGAGGTGCATGTGCCGCTTTGCGGCCAATGCGTAAGCGCCTAGCGGGACTGGTAGTCCGAAGGGGTCCTGGAATTGGTTCGTCAGACGAACCGGACCGGCAGCACCCAAGCTCCGGCTGCGGCGACTCTTCTGGGTGCTTCCGTAGGTGATGAGTGCGACATTGCAAAGGCCCGCCGCGATGGCCGCAGCAGCATGTCCTACGTGTGCCTCGAAAGACGAGCCGCCAATGTTGGTCGCGTCGGTGTACTTGGCGTCAATGCCGAGGTACTCAGCGACCAAGACCGACGGGATCCAACTCATGTCGTTTGATGCAGTGAAAATTCCATCAACATCTGCCGTTGTCAGGCCTGCATCTTTCAACGCGGCGACAGCTGCCTCGGCTTGCAGGGTCAACTCAGACTTACCCTTGGCATCGGGAATGCCAGCGAGGCCTACTCCGACGATCGCGACGGAACTGTCATGGTTTGCCACGAGGCTGACTTACCCTCTCACTCGAATGGGCTGGCGAAGACGCAGGGCGTTGGTCATACCTTGGCTGCAATTCCGGCAGCCGTAATCGCTTCCAAGGATTCGGGATTTTCGATCGCAGACGTGTCCGCTATTGGCTGGCCCAGATACGCCATTCTGATCGCGCGGCGCACGATCTTCGAGTTGCGGGTGCGCGGCAATTCCGTCACGGTTTCAATGGCGGATGGACGCAAGGGCTTGCCGAGCGATGCCGCAATGATGTCGGACAGTTCTGACTCGAGGGCCGCAGTCGGTTGCCCAGGGTCGCGGGCGACGATGAAGCAGACCAAGCGTTCGCCTTTCACAGCGTCGGGCGCGCCAACCACGGCCGAGTACATGACTCCAGGGTGCGAATTCAACAGCGTCTCAACTTCGCCCGGACCGACTCGTTTACCGGCCACCTTGATCGTGTCGTCGGATCGGCCAAGCACGTACCAGAGTCCGTCCTGTGGGTCCACGTAAGCCCAGTCACCGTGCAGCCAAACATTCGGGAACCTAGACCAGTAGGTGTCGAGGTAGCGGTCTTCGTCGCGCCAAAACCCACGGGTCATTCCAGGATTGGGACCGCGGAGGACGAGTTCACCTACTTGACCTCGAACACTTTTGCCGGCTTCATCTACTACGTCGGCGAACATCCCGGGAAGTGGGCTGGCGAAAGATCGGGGGCGAAGCGGAGTAAGCACATTGCCGCACAGGATTCCGCCGGCGAGTTCGGTGCCACCGCAGTAGTTGAGCAGCGGAATCTTTCCGCCACATACATTTTCGAAGCACCAGCGCCACGACTGGGTATCCCACAGTTCGCCCGTCGCTCCAACGACCCGCAGCGACGACAAGTCGTACCCCGTTGGTCCAAGAGTGTCGGCGGTCATCAACGAGCGCACCATCGTGGGGGATAGTCCAAAGACCGTTACTTGGTGTTTCTCGATTAGTTGCCACATGCGATCGGCAGTGGGGGTGTCCGGGCTTCCTTCGTACATAACCATCGTTGCTCCGACAGTTAGCGTCCCGTAGATCAGCCAGGCACCCATCATCCAGCCGATATCGGTGAACCAGAACACCGTGTCGTCGTACTGGACGTCGAACCCGTGGACCATATCGGCCAGGCCCTTGATCGGGAAGCCTCCGTGCGTGTGGACAGTTCCCTTAGCCGATCCGGTGGTGCCTGACGTGTAGATCAAGAGCAACGGGGCTTCGGGGTCCAGCCGCGCGGTTGCTACCGGGTTCGCTTGGCCCATCGACAGCACGTCGGCCCAGGCGATGTCGTGGGAATTGGTGGTAGTGGCATTGCCTGCGTGCGGGACGACCACCAAATGCTTCACGGTTGGCGCTGCCGCCATGGCTTGATCGGCAACGTCCTTCATGGGCACTACTCCGCCGCGTCGAGCGAATCCGTCCGCGCAGATCAGGACCACCGCATCGCAGTCGCGCATGCGCGTCGCAACAGCGTCAGCGCCGTAGCCACTGAATACCGGGACGAGTACGGCTCCTATCTTGGCGACTGCCAAGACTGCGATGGACACCTCAGGAATCATCGGCATGAAGACGCCAACGCGGTCCCCAACCTGAACGCCAAGTTGCGTTAGTCCGCCAGCGAGCTCATCCACTTGTGAACGGATCTCGGCGTAGGTGAGTTTGCGGACGGTGCCGGATTCGCCTTCCCAGATCAGCCCAACCTTGTCGTCCTGCGCCGTACCTGTGTAGCGGTCGAGGCACGAGTGCACGACGTTCATTCGGCCGTTGATCCACCACTTGGTTAGCGCGATCCCAGCCGAGGTGTCCATGACGTCGGTGTAGGGCTCGTAGAAGTCGACGCCGAGGTCTTGGACTGCTGCATCCCAGAACCAAGCTGGGTCCTGATCGGCCCGAGCACACAACTCGGCAACACTCGAAATGCCCAGCTTGGTCATGAAGCCGCCTAGCCGGCTGTTCGCGATTACTTCAGCAGACGGCGTCCAAACGATTTCGTCGATCTCAACTCCGGAGTCTTCCGGGTTCTGATCCGAGCGCTCGACATCGGCAACGTTCGTCAACGAATCATTCCGTTCTTGATCATGTCGCGGGCAATTACTAGTTTCTGGATCTCGCTGGTGCCTTCATAGATGCGAGTGATACGGGCATCGCGGTAGTAGTGCTCGATTTCTACCTCGCGCATGTATCCCATCCCGCCGTGGATCTGCAGTGCCTTATCGACCACGCGACCGTAGGTTTCGGTTGCGATCAACTTCGCCATGGCAGCTTCGCGCTTAGCCGGCCGGCCTTGGTCGATCAGCCACGCCGCGTAATACGCGAGGTGGCGGGCAGCTTCGGTTTCGGCGGCCATCTCGGCTAGGTAGGCCTGCATCATCTGGAATTCTGCGATGGGCTGGCCGAACTGTTCGCGGGTGGCAGCATGGGCCAACGCCAATTCCGTAACCTTTGTAGCGGCACCAACGCAACGAGCGCTAATACCAACCCGACCTTGAGCGAGTGTCTTCAGCGCTGAGCTGTAGCCAGTTCCTTCGGCTCCGATCATGTTGGCGGAACTGACTCGGCAACTTTGGAACGACAACTCGGCTACGTGTGAGCCGCGCAGACCCATCGTGGGTTGCGGGTTGCTAATTACTAGCCCGGGGTTGTCGCGCTCGACGAGAAATGCGGAGATTCCCTTGCCACCTGGTTCCTCGCCCGTGCGGGCGAACACAGTAAACATTCCCGCAATGCGTGAGTTGGTGATGTAGTGCTTGGTGCCATCGAGCACCCAATCGTTGCCTTCGCGGCGCGCGCGCAGTCGCAGGCTCGCCGCATCCGACCCGGCTCCCGGTTCGGTCAAAGCGAACGCGCCGATGATTTCCCCGCTTGCCAGAGCAGGGAGGTACTTCTCTTTCTGCTCCTGGCTTCCGGAGGTGACGATTACAGTCGTGCCAATTCCGCAGTGAGTACCGATGATCGAAGTAAAGCCGGCGTGGGTGCGACCTAGTTCTTCGTAGACAAGGGCGCGAGCAACCATCGGCAGACCCAAGCCGCCGAATTCGGTGGGAATCGACAAGCCGAACAGCCCCATGTCGGCCGCGGCCGCAAGTAGATCTGTCGGAATCGAGTCGGTGCTTTCGATTTCCTGCCAACGCGAGTCGACGCGGGACGCAGTGAATTCTCGCAAACTGCGAGTGAGCTCAAGCCACTCAGATGGCACTGAGAAGTCCACTGAATTCCCTTTCGTTTCAGATTGCGATGGTTGTCGTGCTTCGAACGTTCTGGCGGCCGATCAGGCCGGGTAGTCGTAGACGCCACGACCGACCTTGCGGCCAAGCCGGCCTTCGGCGACGTAGTCGATCATCATCGAGCAAGGTCGGTACTTCTCACCTAGGTTGGCGTGCAGGTACTCCAGGACCTTCAGGCGCACATCCCAGCCAACCAAGTCGCCCAATTCAAAGGGCCCCATCGGGTGGTTCAGTCCCAATTTCAGGGCAGTGTCAATGTCCTTCGCGCTGGCAACGCCGGCCTCGAGCATGCAGAAGGCTTCGTTCCCGATCAACGCATTGATCCGACTCGCGACGAATCCTGGGGAATCGGCTAGGACAACTGGTTCCTTGCCCAGTTCGCGGGCCAGAGTTTGGGCAGCGGCAATTGCCTCGGCTGAGGTCCTTGTGCCACGTACTACTTCAACGAGTTGCATCTTGGGTACGGGGTTGAAGAAGTGCAGGCCCACGAGTCGGCTTGGGGTCCCAATACCCTCGGCCATTTCGGTGATGCTGAGGGCGGACGTATTCGAACCAAGGAGGGCGTCGACTGGTGCCGATTCGCAGGCGACGCGCAGCACATCAACCTTGATCGGCATGCTTTCGATCACGGTTTCAATGACGGCGTAGGCATCGCGGCAAGCCAGTGCCAGGTCCGTGCTGACGCTCAGCCGGGCTATCGCTACCGCAGTGTCGGGCCCTGAAGTGCGATCAATCCGCCGCGCGATGGCGTCACTTGCGGCCTCGAGGGCATCTAAAGATAGGTCTACCAATCGGGTTTCGAAGCCAGCCAGCAGGCCGACTTGGGCGATTCCCTGGCCCATGGTTCCCGCTCCGACGACGACTAGCACTCGGGTGGCCTCGGTGTCGCCCATTTGTCCACCCTCCTGGTTTTGGCTCCAACACTGTCCCGCTCTGGGCGGAGAACTAGATCCTCGATGATTGATGGTAGAGGGGAGAGCACTCGCGTGCAAGGGTCAGGCCCAGGCCCGGGTGATTGGGAGGGTCACTTGCCAGGGGCGCGCCCGGAAGCTAGGCGCGCGAAGTCGCCTTGCCCTGCTCGTGCGGGAGCATTTCGTAGACGTTTTGGTGGTCGCGGAGCAACGCGCAGACCAGGTCCACATCACCGGACTTCACCGCCTCCAGAATTGGGGCGTGACGCTCGGCGGCCTCGACCAGATCCACGACGGTTGTGATCGTGGTCGCGAGCAATCTCGCCTCGACCGATAGTGACTCCCAGGCCACCAATAGCGCCGAGTTGCCGGCAGCCACGACGATCGCCCGGTGAAAAGCGGTGTTCTGGGTCGAGTAGGACCGAAGGTCTTGGGCTCGCGCGGCCAGTCGCATGGCAGCCAATGGTGTTTCGAGCGGCTCTGGGTCGGCGGCCAGGGCAGGCACTGCGGTCTGCGCAGCTAGATCTTCTAACACCGCTCGTACGGGATGGACGCTAGCCAATTCCGCGTCGGTCATGTGTCCTCTAACTCGGGTGCCCCGGTAGGGGGCCGAGTCAACGAAGCCCAACCCCTCGAGCTCGCGCAATGCCTCGCGCACCGACCCTTGACTGACGCCGAGCTCTCGGGCAATGCGGGTTTCGACAAGTCGTTCGCCCGGCTCAAAGTCGCCGCCGAGGATCCTTTCCAGGATAATCTGCCGAACCTGCGCGCTGATCATCGTCCGGTGGACCCGATCGCTCGCATTGGCCTGGGTGTCCAATTCAGCCCCCTCCAGCTACGTGCGACGGTAAGGCTCCAGAGCATAGGAGAAAGCAGGCAAGCAGCCGGTCAGACCCACCAGCAAGGCCAACCGGTCCCCAACCCCCGTTGCTTGACAAGCGAGTATAGATAATCGAGTATCGGCGATTGGAAGGGGTGCAACCTATGCGCGTAGCCGTGATCGGGATTGGTTTGATGGGCGCCGCCATCGCGCGTCGACTCGATGAGGTTGGGGGTTTTGACCTCGTCCTGTGGAACCGAACCCAGGCTCGCGCCGAGGAACTCGGGTTCGGCACCGTGGCCCAGACGCCCGCGGCAGCCGTCCTAGGCGCTGACCTGATCGTGACCAGCCTGTTGGATCCCAAGGCGATGCGCAGCGTGTTTGCTGGCACCGAGGGCATTCTGACCTCAATAGCCAACCAACTGGTCCTCGAGACCAGCACCGGCGGCCCGGCTGTCCTGCTCGAACTCACCGGTCTCCTTGCGGAGAAGGGCTCATCGCTAATCGACAGCCCTTTGCTGGGTAGCACCGGCGCGGTTCTAAGCGGCACCCTCGACATAATCCTGGGCGGGGACGACTCGGACATCGAACGGGCGTGGCCCGTGATCTCCGCGCTGGGTGAAGCACGCCGGGTCGGCAAGGTAGGCGACGCCGCCCAATTGAAGTTGGTGCACAACACCATGTTGGCGGTCGTCTCTGCAATCACAGCCGAGGTGCTCGTCGCTGCGACTGCTGCGGGCATAGATCGGGTCGAGGCATTCACAATGCTCACTCGGATCTCGCCCTACATGAAGCGTCGCGAGGGCGGCTTCCTTCACGAAGAATTCAACTCCGTCTCATTCGCAATGACCGGTGTGGTCAAGGATCTGGATCTGGCCATCGACTTGTTCCACGATGTCGATGCCTCGATGCCGTTGACGGTGTTGGCGCGCGAGTTATATGCCGAAGCCACCCGCGAGAATGGCGATCTGGATATGTCTGCGATCATTCGCCGATACCAGAACGCCTAGATCCAAGGAGTGGTACCTGTGGCTGAGCCAAGGCAGTATCAGACGATCGAATGCCGCGAAGACGGACCGGTACTCACGCTGACACTGAATCGCCCAGACAACGGAAACATGTTCAACACCACGATGCTTCGTGAGATCTTGATCGCGCTTGAAGACTGTCGCCGTGAGACACGGACCCGGGTAGTTGTTATTACTGGCGCTGGCGAACGCTTCTTCTGCATCGGTGGGGAGAAAGACGAACTCGAGAACACCTTGGGCTACCCAGGCGTGCTTCCCGTGGTCGATGTCTACTCCGCGATCGAGCGCCTTCCGAAACCTGTAATTGCGGCGGTCAACGGATATGCGGTCGGTGGCGGCAATGTGCTCCAGGTCGTATGCGATATCTCGATCGCCAAGGAATCTGCTGTCTTCCGTCAAGTTGGTCCCATGATGGGAAGTTACGACGCAGGCTATGGCACGTGGAATCTTGAGGACCTGATTGGCCGCAAGCGGGCCAAGGAAATGTGGTTCTTGAATGACAAGGTTTCTTCGGCGCGTGCGCTGGAAATCGGACTCGTCAACATGGTCGTTCCAGATGACGAGTTTGAAGCCGAGGTTCGGCGGGTTGCCCTCCAAATTTCCGAACGGGGATCGCACGCACTGCGGGCGGTTAAGGCGTCCTTTGCGGCACGTACTGGTGGCGTTGAAGCAATGTCTCGGATAGCTAATGACCTACTGATGCCGTACTACTTGCGCACGGATGAATCTCATGAACTGAGTGCAGCCTTCCGCGAGAAGCGAACGCCCGACCCGGAGCACTTCAACAACTGATTACCTAAGGCCGCTGTCGGGAAACCTCCAACGCCCTGTGGTCGGACTCATGCCGAAAGGCGGGCACGATGAGAACTACCTCCGCCGCAGCGCTTGACCTTGGCTTGCGCGCCCTCTTAGCTTGGGGCGTCCCGCCTGCGGCCGCAGAATTGCAGGTCCACACGCTGGTAGAGGCGGAACTTCGGGGACATCCATCTCACGGTCTGGCCCGTTTGCCCCGGGTCATAGATCGAATCGAAGCCGGAGTGACGGATCCGAAGGCCGTCGGGAGTCACACGTGGACCGCCGAAGGGGCCCTAACGGTCGATGGTCAACATGGGCTAGGGCCTGTTGTGGCGGTGGCCGCGCTCGACGCGCTCGAGTCTCGCGTCGGTCGGACTGGAATTGCTTATGCAGCACTCCATTCAAGCGATCATCTAGGCATGTTGTCGTGGTATGTCGAAAGGCTGGCGTCGCGGGGATTCATCGCCATTGCTACCACCACAAGTGAAGCACTAGTCCATCCCTGGGGAGGTCGCTACGCGACCCAGGGAACTAATCCACTTGCGCTGGGGATCCCCGCCCTGCCCGAGCCACTCGTGGTCGACATGTCCACCGGCGTGATCTCCATGGGCAAGATTCACGACTATGCCGCACGTGGAATACCGCTCGAGGATGGCTGGGCACTTGATGCAGCCGGTGAACCAACTACCGTCGCTCACGATGCTCGGGCTGGTTCAATTGCTCCGTTCGGAGGCGCCAAGGGATATGCACTCGGAATCGCTCTGGAGGTTCTAATCGCCAGCCTTAGTGGAAGTGCACTGGGCACCGATGTTCGAGGCACTCTCGACGCAGTGAACTATTGCACTAAGGGCGACATCTTCATCGTCATCGACGCACGATCAACACAAGGAATCGGCCCCACAACCGACTACCTGAATTCCGTGCGGAAGTCCGAGCCGGCCGATCCGAACCAGCCGATCCTGATTCCCGGTGATCGCGCGCGTGCACGACGCTTAGTTGCGGCTGAGACGGGATTCGATGTCACTGATGAAACGTGGAACCGACTTCTAGAGCGAGCGGGGTGATCGCCAAGTGTCCAGTGCGATGCTTACGGCAGTAGCTGGCCGGTTGGTGCAGGCTTCCGACCGATCTGTGCACCAGGCTCTGGAGACCGTGGCTACTGGTACCGGGGCGTCCCGCGTCTCGCTTGCAGTCTTTCGAGGTAGCGAATTCGAAATGGTTGCTTTTGTTGGTCGATCGCTGCTGGCGCCCGGCGCACAGATGGACTGTGGAGCTTCATCTTTGTTTGAAACCACTAGGCGCGGCGAGGTATTTGTCGAGCAGGATTTTCAAAAGTCTCGTGGCTTTGACCGCCCGGTTGACCGTCTGATGCTGGCAAGTGGCTTCCGCTCGGCCTGCGCTATCCCGTTGGCAATGGGGTCGGAGACATTGGCCGCGCTCTCCTTGTCCTCGACCAGCACGGGGGCGATGGCGACTCAGCCTGTCTTGGATCTGCGATCGCTTGGCGCATTGTTCTGCTTGGCCCTAAATGGCCGCGATCTCTGGCGACCCACGCGCGTATTGATTTGCCACGATGACCCGCTTGTGGCTGGTGGAGTGGCCAGACTGCTTGAGTCGTCGTTGCAGGTAGCTGTGACGACTGTCTCCAACATCCATGAAGCCGGCGACGTCGACGATTCTTTTGACGCGGTTGTGAGCGACGTGAGCGTATTCGGGGGATCGTTGGCCGCTCTTCGAAGTGTTTGCCCGGCCGCACGACTGGTTCCACTAGTGGTGCTAGCTAGTTACGACACCGCCGAACACAGGATGTTGGCATATGCGGCTGGGGCCCGCTTCTTCCTGCCCAAGGCCGATGCAGGCACTCTGCCCGAAGTGCTAGCCGGGCTCTGGGACGGGACCCTGCCGATGCCCGTAATCAATACTGGATCCGAAGTTACCAACCCGATACCTAGCCTCACTCGTCGCGAAAGCGACGTTCTTGTGCTCCTTGATGAAGGTCTGACGGTGCGTCAAGTCGCCCGCCGACTTGAGGTTTCCGAGACCACAACCAAGACCTACGTGCGAGGCCTGTTCACAAAACTCGACGCTCACTCCCGAGCGCAGGCGGTCCAAGTTGCTCGCCGCCAGGGCATCTTGCAGAGCCTGCTCGCCGCAAGAAGTCGGGCTGCGTCCGAACGCGTTGTCCCAGCAGAGGTCGGTTAGAGGGCCGACGCCAAGATCAATTCGAGGTCCGCAACCGTAAGCGGACGTGGGTTTAGCCGGATAAGTCGCTCGATACCGATGGCATCCCGGGCGATACCCGCAATATCGGCGGAGGTAATACCGATGGACGCGAGTCCAACGCCAACTCCGACGTCTGTTCCAAGTCGGGCTACTGCGTCGGCGGCTTCCAATGCAGCCGCTGCATCGTCGAGATCAAGCGCCGGCTCAAGAAGTCTTGCGATTTGCGCCAGTTCCTGAACCCGCACTGCTGCGTTGAAGCGCATCACTGCCGGCAACATCAGCGCAATCCCAAGGCCGTGCGGCGTCTTCGTCATGGCGCCGATTGGGTACTGCAGCGCGTGTGTGACGCCGGTGCCAGCAGCGCCGAAGGCCATGCCGGCCAGCAGACTGGCCAGCATCATTTGCTCGCGCGCTACTAAATCATGGCCATTGGACACGGCATTGCGCAGCGACGTGGCGATCAACCCCACTGCCTTCATCGCGAGAGCGTCGGAGTAGGCGTTCTTCCCACTGAAGATCCGACCCAACTCGAGGTCCTCCGCGAAAGTGTCGTAGCTGGCTGTGCACAAGGATTCGATGGCGTGCGAGAGGGCATCTAGACCTGAGTGTGCGGTCACTGAAGGGGGACAGGTCAATGTGAGTTGGGGATCGTCGATCGCCCAGGCTGGAAGTAGATAGGTGGAGGAGACGCCAGCCTTGAGTTTGCGACGTTCGTCTCCGAACACGGCCACAGGTGTTACCTCGGAGCCGGTACCGGCCGTGGTTGGGATGGCAACCACCGGCAGGGTCGGGCCGGGGACTAGCGATTCGCCGTAGTAGTCGCTCAGTTCGCCACCGTGAGCCAGGAGCAGGGCTACCCCCTTGGCCAGATCGAGATTGCTGCCGCCGCCGACGCCGATTAATACATCGGGCGACTTTGCTCGTGCGAACTCGGCGGCGCGTTCAACGGTTATCCTTGACACCTCAGGCTCGCCACCGTCAAAGATGTCAAAGTCGACCGAGGCTGCGCGCAGCGAAGCAAGTACTGGTTCGATCACTCCCGCGCCAAGTAACACAGAATCGGTACAGACCAAGACTCGCGATCCAAGCCTTGAGGCGACCAGCCCGGTCCGTTGGACCACTCCGGCGCCGAACAGGACTCGCCCGGCTGACGATGTTGCCCAACTCTTTGCCTCAATCGGCATCTTCACTCCGTCGATTCGTTTTCGGTGAGCCTAAAAGCCGAAGAGAAGGCGAGCGTTCCTGTCGCTGATCAACTCAAAACTGGCTGCATCATCCTTAGTAGCGTCACGCAGCTCGGCAACCGGATCCGGTGTGGCTGTGTTGAAGGAGCAGTCCGACCCAACGAACACGTTTTCAGCGCCCGCAACGTCTATCAGGTAGCGCAATGCGCGGGCGTCGTGAGTGTGGGTATCAAACTTCAGTCGCCCGACGTAACTCCAAGGATCGGCAGGGGCCCCCTTGAGCGCCGGATGCCAACTGGTGTTGTGTCGGAGCCGGCCATGCTGATACGGGAAGTAGCCACCGCCGAGCGCGACGATGACGGTCAGGTTCGAATAGCGGTCGAACAACCCGGACGTGATCAATCGAGATGATGCGACGGTGGCCTCGTATAGAAGTCCCCACACGATATCCGTTGCGTATTCGCGATCGGCCGGTTCGTACGCAGCATGCATCAGGACAGGAATCCGCGCTGCGTCAATCGCAGCCCAAAGGTCAGCAAACTGCGGTTCGTCTAGTCGCGGCCCTCCCATGCCAACTGAGGTGCCAAGTTCGATCCCCACACATCCAGCAGCCAGGGCTTCCTCTAGTACGGCGACCGCCACAGTCGGATCCTGAACTGGCAGGTGCGCCATCCACTTGAGTTGCTCAGGCGCCGCGGCGCTGAACTCCGCAAGTCCCAAGTTGGTTTCACGGCAGATTGCACTAGCCAGCTCAATGTCAGCTTCGTAGTAGTAGAGCGGTTTCGGCGCGGCCGATACCACGGCTTTGTCGATGCCTCTGGCTGCCATCTCCGCCAGCTTGCCCTCGACTGAACGAAAACCTGGAACCACTTCGAAGTTGAAGATGTTCCCGCCGGTCCAGGTGTACCCGTCGAGATTGACTCCGTACCTGGGTTCAGTTCGGAGCAACTCGATTACGCGTTCGGGGATGACGTGGTTGTGCACATCGATGATCACGGCGATCGACCTTCCTCAAGCCTCATTCAGGACCGACCAGCCTCACCGGCGGAATCCCGACGCGGCCGGATACATGCAAAAGAGCCTCGCACACGCTGGCAACCCGTGCTGCCAGCGTGTGCGAGGGTTTAGCTAGTGCTGATCAATTAGCGATTGATTGCGGCGATGATGTCGCCGGTGGACTCCCGTAGTGCAATGTTGGTCAGCGCGTAGTCGATGGCGGCGTGCTGCCAGTCGTCGCTGATCGTGGAGGTTCCATCAGTCACGACGACAACTCGGTATCCCGCATCCCCGGCGTACCGAGCCGTGCTCTCGATGCTCATGTTGGTCCATGCGCCGGTGATCATCAGGGTTTCAACGTTCAAGCCTGTCAGAACTACCTCAAGCTTGGTGCCATGAAAACCGTTTACGCGCATCTTCTCCAGCGTGAAGTCACCGGGCTGCGGCTCGACGCCGTCAGCTGGCGCTGCTCCCCACGACCCGCGTACCAATGCCTCGACTTCCACGATTCCTTGGAAGATTGGTGCGTTGAGCTTTAGGCCGGGAGCGCCAGCCTCAACGATGTAGTGCATGTGGATGACCGGGATTCCCTTGGCCCGACAGGCAGCAGCAAGCGCCGAAACATGCTCGATCAGGCCCTGAGAAGCGGCGTGGCCAGGAGCTCCACTGTCGGCCCATGCTCCGCCTTCGCTGACCACATCGTTCTGCAGATCCTGGATCAGTAGGGCCGTCGTCTTCGGGTCAATCTCAAAGTCGCTCATTGTTTTGCTCCTCAGGAGTTTCGGGTCGGCATGTATGACGCGTGAGCGCCCGGCAGGGAAACATGGATCGAGTAGAGCGACGTGGATGCACAGATGAAGAGCGTCTGCCAGTCGTCTCCGCCCCAGTTCATATTCCCAACGCCTTCGGGAACTTCGATCAGACCGACGTAGTTCGCGTCGCGGTCGATGATCCAGATTCCGTCCGGGCCCGTTACGTAGATGTTGCCTTCGATGTCGATCTTCATGCCGTCCGGCATTCCCTTTGCCAGGTCACCGTCGCCGATGTTGTCGTACCAGATTCGACTGTTGCTCAGGCTTCCATCAGCCGCGATGTCGAAGGCACGGATCAGCGCCCGTGTGCTGTCGTTGACAAAGAGCGTCTTGTTGTCGGGGGAGAAGCACATGCCATTGGGGACGTTGAAATCGTCGGCCTCAAGGTGAAGGACTCCGTCGGTGTCAATTCGGTAGAGCCCCTGGAAGTCCAATTCCTGATCGCGCTCGAGGCCGAATACCGGTACTCGGCCGTAGCCAGGATCGGAGAAGTAGATGGTGCCGTCCTCTGCGCACACAACGTCGTTGGGGCTGTTGAGTTCCTTATCGCCCCAATGTGATGCCAGCACGGTCCGCTCGCCGGTCGGCGATTCGCGCACGAGTTGCGATGTTACATGCTCGCAAACGAGCAAGTTCAGGTCGCGATCGTACGTCATGCCGTTGCACTTGTTCGCCGGATTCCGCACCTCGGTGACGCCGCTAGCCACGTCCCAACGCCTACGAACATCACCTGGCATGTCGCTGAAGAGCAGGAAGTGCTCCGTTGGGTGCCAGATCGGGCCCTCGGTAAAGATGAACCCGGTCGCAAGCTTGACGACGGTGTCACCTTCTGGGAAAAGCTTCGCCATTGCTGCAGCGTTTGGTGTGGGACCTGCCATGGGGTCGACCGCCTTCAGTCTGTGGGATTCCTAGGTTTGTCACGGTCGCACGGTGGTTGCCGGGGCACAACAGATAGATAGGTGGGTCGCCAGACCGTCCAAATGGATGAGCCAGAGTCGGTCACATCGGGTGCCACCTCCAGCGGCACTGCGTTGCCCAGGTTGACGTACGCTTCCGACACCGGAGCCATTCCGCAGCTGCGTTCAGCAGGAAACTCCGCCTCACCGATAAGACTTTTCGAAGGGCGCCTCGGATGCGAGCACTTGTAGTCACGCCAAGCAGTCCAGCGACTTTGGCCATTTCCGAAGTCGCTGCCCCAACAGTCGCTCCCGACCAAGCGCTGGTCACCGTTCGTGCGGCGGCAGTCAATCGGGGGGAACGGACTAGGTTGGCATCGGCCGCGGAAGGGACCATTTTCGGCTGGGATGTTGCTGGCGTTATCGCCGATCCAGCAGCCTTGGCCCCTACCTTCGATCGCGGAGCCCGCGTTGTCGGTATGGCTTTGGCGGGCGGTGGCTGGGCCGAGCAGGTTGGCCTGCGTGAATGCGACCTCGCCGAAATCCCAAGTCGAATCAGTTTTGAAGCGGCTACGACACTTCCCGTGGCTGGGCTGACCGCCTATCGGGCGCTGAAGTTTCACTCGAACTTGTTGGGTGCCCAGGTCTTGATCACCGGGGCAAGCGGGGCTGTGGGATGGTTCGCGGTCCAACTGGCGACCCTCGCCGGTGCTGAAGTGTCTGTGCTCGTGCGGGATGAGAGCAGTGCATCGGAGCTCCAGAACCTTGGAGCGGCACATGTGATTGCCGGCGAGGCTGAATTGGCTGGCCCGAAGCGATTCGATTTTGTGTTGGATGCAGTTGGTGGCGACGTCACGTCACAGGTATTGCGGACCATGAGGTCTGCTGCCGAAGTGGTCGTAGTTGGAAACCTTGCGGCGTCAACCGGATTGTTGACCCCGGGTGCAATCGTCGTGGCGGGGGTCAGCGTGCGCGGCTATCGGCTGGCCGTCGATGCGATCACTCGGCCACTGGGCGACGATCTTGCGAAACTCCTGGCTTGGGCGGTGTCCGGCAAACTTCGACTTCCCGAGATTGCTGCATTCGCGTGGGATGCTGCCGAGGAAGTGAACTTGGCTTTAGCAGGAGGTTTCGCAGCCGTGAAGCCGGTTTTGACCATCAGCCAAGCTAGCCGCTGACGACGCGACCTAAGGAGCTGTATCGATGTCGGACTTGGTAGTTGCGAACGAAGGCGGCGTACGCACCTTTACGATTCAGCGTCCGCCGGTGAATGCGCTATCGACCGCGTTGCTGCTCGAATTGCGGGCAGCTGTGGCAGATGTAGCGGCTGACTTGTCGGTGCGCTGTTTAGTCATCACCGGCGCCGGGGATCGGTTTTTTGTGGCGGGTGCTGATGTGCGCGAAGCCGCGGACACGCCACCGGATCGGGCTTGGGAACGTACGGCGCTCGGTCAGGCCGTAACCATCGAGTTAGAAGCCCTGCCGGTCCCGGTCGTCGCGGCCATCAATGGGATGTGCATTGGCGGCGGGTGCGAGTTGGCAATGGCGGCTGACATTCGGATTGCGGCGGACTCGGCGACGTTCGCGCAGCCCGAAATCAAGTTGGGCATTATGCCGGGGTTCGGCGGAACCCAGCGGCTGGCTCGGCTGGTCGGCCACGGGGTAGCGATGGATCTCCTTCTCTCGGGCCGGACGATCGATGCCGAGCAGGCCCTCTCCATTGGGCTGATCAGCCGGGTCGTACCGGCGAACCAGTTGCTTGAGCACGCGAGGCAACTGGCTCTTGAATTGGCGAACTACGCCCCATACGCGCTCGAGGCGATCAAGCGTTCAGTCCACGGTGGAAGTTCCTTGGACTTGGCTGCCGGACTGGCGCTGGAAGCGGAATTCTCGGCCAAGGTTCGCCGCACCCCTGACGCGATTTCGGGGTTGGCTGCCTTCCGCGACAAGCAGGTTCCCACCTTCGGCCCGCGAAGCGCAACGCAGCCGTAGCCGTGCTTGGTTGGCCACCGCTGTGCGTTCGGCCGCGATTACAACGATTTTGAACTCTTATCGGAATGAGGCGCTCGATTGCTTGACAAGCGAGCATCAATAATCGAGTATCGGCCAACAAGCCAGAGAATCGATTATCGAAGACTTGGTTTCGGCACCAAAAGGCTGTGGGGGCTTGCTCGGCTTCTGGCTCGGATTTAGGCCCTAGTCGATTAGTACCACTCGGTCCCACCAAGAGATTCCGCCGTCCGGGAGGGCACCTGATGCACGCGCTTTGGCTCGGACTGGGCTTCGGGCTAGTAACCGCGTCCGTCCTAGCAATCTCGACGGTCGCGCTGTCCTTGCAGTTCAGCGTCACGAACTTCCCGAACTTTGCGCACGGGGAAATGATGACGATTGGGGCTTACGCCTCTTACTCGACTTATCAGGCCACCCACAACGTCTTCTTCGCGCTCGGTGGGGCAGTGCTTGCCGGTGTCATTACCGGATTCCTGATCAATCGCCTTGTCATTTCCCCCTTCCGTCGTCGCAACACCGCTGGACTAACGCTGTTCGTCTTGACGATCGGGTTGGCGTTGATCCTTCAAAACGGCGTGCTGTGGATCTATAGCGGTAACGCCCAACGCCTAGCCATTGATCCGGGTCAGCCGCATCACGTAGGAGGCCTGCTCCTGACGACACAGGAAATGGCCATAATCGTTGGAGCTGTACTGCTGTTGTTCGGGATTCATCTGCTGCTCAGGCACACTTCCTTCGGGCGCGCCCAGCGTGCTGTAGCCGAGAGTCCGACGTTGGCCGAGGCCAGTGGTGTGAACTCCGGGCGAATCATTGACCAGACTTGGCTTCTCACAGGTGGGCTCACTGGACTTGCCGGCTTTGTCCTAGCTCTCACGACTGGGTCGCTGACACCGGGTATGGGTTTCAGTTTCTTGCTTGTGGTGTTCGCGGCCGCGATCCTCGGTGGTATCGGCCAGCCCTATGGATCAATGGCCGGTGCACTTGTCGTGGGTCTCGCCATGGAGATGGGTGCTGTGTACATACCTTCCGATTACAAACTTGTGGTGGCGTTCATGATCCTCATCGTGGCCCTGCTCTTCCGGCCCCAGGGTCTCGTACCTTCAAAGCGATTGGCGGCTGCCTGAAATGCTGCAGTACCTAGTCAGCGTCTGCTCACTTGGCGCGATTACTGCGATTCTGGTACTTGGCGTGAACGTGCGCTGGGGGTTGGCTGGAGAACTCGATCTTGGCTTCTACCTGTTTCCGGCCGTTGGCGCCTACATCTTCGGGGTTGTCACATTGCCGAAGGCGTCGACCCAAGTTGATGTCACCTACATTTTGGGTTGGCATCAATCGTTCTTTGCCGGACTCCTTGCCGCGGCAGTTGTCGGTGGTCTGCTCTCGGTGGTCATCGGAGCGGTGGCGCTGCGTAGGTTGCGCGCGAACTATTTCGCAATTGTGACGGTCGCTTGCACGATCATTGGTTACACCTTCATCAGCCAATACCGACCACTCTTCAACGGCTACAACGGGATCTATGGAATTGCTCCGCCATTTGGAGATTCCATAAAGCTTGGCCCCGAGGGCTACGCCAACTTCTTCCTCGGTATCTGCCTTTTCGCGATGGTTGCGGTCTTCTTCGTCGTCGAACTGATCCGCCGCAGTCCCTTCGGGCGAGCGGCGAAGGCGGTTCGGGAAGACGAAGTGGCGGCCCTAGCATTTGGTCGCAACCCGTACATCTTGCGCCTAAAGGCCTATGTCATCGGTGGCGTTGTGGGAGCTATCGGTGGGGCCCTATTGGTGAATTATGTTCTTGCTTTTAGCCCGAATGCGTGGTCTCCACTAGAGACGTTCTTGCTCTACGGGGCCCTTCTTGTAGGCGGCACCGCAAACAACCTCGGGGCGATTGTCGGTGGCTGGCTAGTCCTGATCATCTTCCCGCAGTTGTCCCTCTTGCTTCCGCCTATTGGGGGTAACCCTGATGCTCTTCCTGCGATTCAGAACATGGTCATCGGCCTGTTGATCATCTTGACGTTGTATTTCAGGGCGGCCGGGCTGATCCCCGAATTGCAAACGATGCAGGGACAGTTCCGGACAAAGGGCCAGTGGAATTGGTCTCGCAAGGGCCACGGCCAGGTTGGAGTGGTCGATGCATCGGCTTCCGTCTAACCCTGAAACAACGCCCGTGACTGTAGTGACCACGAAGGTTGGTATCGCGTGACTAATGCGACGGCGGAAGCGCCGGCCCTGGTCGTTAATGACGTTTGGCGCAGCTTCGGCGGCGTAAAGGCCGTTAACGGTTGTTCATTCGAAGTGAAGAAGAACAGCATCACCGGACTCGTTGGCCCCAATGGGGCGGGCAAGAGCACGATGATCAACCTTATTTCCGGCCTGCTACCGGTTGAGAAAGGTGAAATCGTTCTCGACGGCGAACACCTTGAGGGCCACACGATGGACGCGATCAGTCGCAAGGGTCTGATCCGCACCTTCCAGGTCGCGCGAGAGTGGCCGAAATTGACGGTCCTCGAGAACGTGCTTGCCGCTGCGCCGGCGGGAAACCGCGAAGCCGTTTGGCGTTCGATGTTTGGTCGTCGGGCTCTGGCGCGGCAAGAGGCCGTGCTTGAGGCTCGGGCACGCGCCCTTCTCGTTCGTCTCAATTTGACGGCCGTCATTGACATTCCGGCAGGACGACTTAGCGGTGGGCAGAAGCGCCTGCTTGAGTTTGCCCGCGTCGCGATGGTTGCACCGAAAATGGTGCTGCTTGACGAGCCACTGGCCGGTGTCAACCCAGTTCTCGGAGATGAGTTGGCCCGTGCGATTCACGGACTCCGCGACGATGGCGCGACTGTGATCCTTGTTGAGCACAATCTCGGTTTCATTGAGCGTAACTGCGACACCGTCATCGTCATGGCGACTGGTCAAGTGATCGGCCAAGGTTCGATGCAGGACCTACGTACCAACAAAGCAGTCGTCGAAGCCTATTTAGGACAAGCATGACCGAGAACTCGCAGTCGATGCTCGTAGCTGAGAACCTCGTAGTCGGCTATGGGGGCGCCCCGATTGTCCGAGGGGTATCCGTTTCCATCGGAAACGGCGAAACCGGGTGCATTGTCGGACCGAACGGTGCAGGCAAGTCAACGGCGTTGAAGGCGCTTGCCGGAGTACTGCGCCCAATTTCAGGAAAGATCATGTTCGACGGTGCAGACGTTACGCAACTGTCGACCGACAAGCGCGTGGCACGCGGTCTTGGCTATGTGCCGCAGGTCGCCAATGTGTTTGCGACTTTGTCGGTGCTCGAGAACCTTCAAATTGGTGCGCACTCTAAGCGTCATGGCACCAATGAGCGTGTCGAATTGATTTGGGATCTCTTCCCAGATCTGAAGCCAGCGCACCATCGGCCAGCCGGAACCCTCAGCGGTGGTCAGCGCAGCATGCTGGCCCTATCGCGGGCGCTGATGGCTGAGCCGAAACTCTTGCTGCTTGACGAACCGACCGCCGGCTTGGCTCCACAACTCGAACTCCAAGTGTGGGATCACATCTTGGCAATCAGGGACCGTGGAATCGGCGTACTGATCGTCGAACAGAACACTCGCCGCGCCCTTTCAAACTCGCATTCCGCTTACGTGATGGTCGACGGCGAAGTGGCCGCGAATGGATCAGGAGCGGAGCTGCTCGATCGACCGGACCTGGTCGAGATGTACCTCGGTGGTCACTAACTGCCCCGCCTAACTGTTCCAACAAGAAACAGTAAGTAGCAAGGCTCAATAGAAAACCGTCTAGCCCAATCAGAAGGATGTGGAAGGTATGGGAGCTCAACGGCTCAGAAGTCACCGTCGTGCCGGCACGATCGGCATCGGCGTGCTTGCAGCGGCCACCTTGGTCGCGTGTTCGTCTAGTACGACGCCAAGTGGTGGCTCGTCGTCGGCTCCGGCCGCAGCACCAGACATCCACGTAGCGGTGTTGAGTTCCTACACGGGCGCCTATGCGCAAATCGGGTCCTCAATGTGGGCCGGTGCCGTC
Source organism: uncultured bacterium (assembly GCA_903825575.1). Lineage (GTDB taxonomy): Bacteria > Actinomycetota > Actinomycetes > S36-B12 > CAIKAW01 > CAIKAW01. The sequence continues at coordinate 93,155 of CAIKAW010000046.1, forward strand.
GTGGGCGCTGCTGCGGTTAACGCCGCCGGTGGCATTAACGGCAGCAAGCTGGTTCTGGACAAGGTTGACACCAAGGGCGATGCGGCGGATGCCGTTCCAGTCCTGCAGCAGGAGCTCGCGACGAACCACCCGGTTGCCATCGTCGGCCCAACGACCCTTGAGATCTTCGGCATTCAGCCGATCATCGACCGGAACCAGATCCCCGAGCTCTTCAACGGTGGATCAACTGCATTCGACACCAGCACTGACCAGTGGGTGTGGCGTATCAACCCATCGGACTCGCAGCTGGCACTTGCTATCGCGACGTACGCGATCTCGAAGGGCGTCACCAACGCGGCTGTTCTGTTCACGACTGAGGCATCGCAGCAGGAACTCGAGCCTTACTTGGTCAAGGACTACAAGGCGCTAGGTGGAACTGTGTCCGCCACGGTCAATGTCACACCGGGTCAGAGTTCGTACAACTCCGAGATTGTCAAGTTGCTGGCGAGCAAGCCACAGGCAATTCTAGGTCAGCTCGACCCGCCGACCGCAGCGACTTTCTTCTCTCAACTTCGTGGCCAAGTTGGTACGACGTTGCCGTTCATCGGCACCGACGTTACTGCTGGTAGCGACTGGATCAAGGCTGTTGGTGCCGCATACGCCCACGCAGCAGTGACTTCGGTTCAGGGTGGAACGCCGACGAACGCGGCCGGTACTGAGTTCACAACGCTGACCCAGTCCTCGACTGGTGCAGCTCCCCTTGGTGGCGCTAACTACACCTACGACGGTGTGATCGATTTGGCCCTCGCCATGACGTACTCGAAGAACACGACCAACACTGGTATCACGGCAGGCCTGCCGATGGTTTCGAACACCCCGGGAACCATTTGCTACACCTACTCGACCTGCCTTGCTCTGCTCAAGGCCGGCACCAAGATCAACTACGATGGCGCGAGTGGTCCAATGGACTTCAACGCCAACCGGAACGTATCCGGTCCTTGGGACGTCGTGAAGGCAGATGCGACTGGTGCGATGACAACCTTGTCGCAGATTTCTGCAGATCAGGTGACCGCGGCCCAGGCCAAGGTCGGCTAGCACTGGAGTAATTAGCTAAGACTCGGAGGCGCTGACCACGCCGTGAAG
>CAIKAW010000047.1 GCA_903825575.1 uncultured bacterium
ATTGCCCAATATTCCCCACTGCTGCCTCCCGTAGGAGTCTGGGCCGTGTCTCAGTCCCAGTGTGGCCGGTCGCCCTCTCAGGCCGGCTACCCGTCGTCGCCTTGGTGAGCCATTACCTCACCAACAAGCTGATAGGCCGCGGGCCCATCCCTGACCAGGATCCTTTCCACCTCCACAGATGCCCGTAGAGGTCATATCCGGTATTAGCCCCTCTTTCGAGGGGTTATCCCAGTGTCAGGGGCAGGTTGCCCACGTGTTACTCACCCGTTCGCCACTGATCACCACCCGAAGGTGGATCACCGTTCGACTTGCATGTGTTAAGCACGCCGCCAGCGTTCGTCCTGAGCCAGGATCAAACTCTCCGTGAATGTCTTTGGTGGTCGGCCGCGCTAGGCGACAGGCCGACATCCGTAGAGAAGTGATTCTGGTAAGACAGAGCTGTCGTTAATACAGTCTGTTCACCAAAAGAAATCCGCGACTAATGACCGCCGGTCCGAATGGACCGTCGGAACATAAGTCGACGGGGTATTTGGCATCGACTTTTTGGCACGCTGTTGAGTTCTCAAGGAGCGGGCGCGCACCGAGATCAAGGCCTTCCGGCCAGATTTCGGGGCAACTTCACTAGGTTACCGATGTGGCCGTGACGGGTCAAATCCGCCTGCCATCTCGGTCCTGGCGTAAGAACCGGCGAACCGATTCTTGCCTCTTCCGGCGCCCCAGACCAAGGTCCGGCGCGCAAGACCAGACTCTACGCACATCCCTCACGGACAGCGACGGCGGGGGTCGTGGTGTCGGTCACACCAAGATGCAACTACCGCGAAACCCTTACGCCGCCGAAAGTTCGCTTGCCTCGGCGAAGCACGAGCCAACCGCCAGGCATCAAATCCTCGGCAGTTGGAACCGCATCAGGATCGCTCACGCGGACGTTGTTCAGGTACGCCCCGCCCTCGGTCACCGCGCGTCGAGCCTCGCCACGACTTGCCGACAGGCCCACGGCAACGAACAGGTCGGTGACGCTAGGAACCGCGTTTGCCGGCACCTCGGCATTGGGAGCCTCAAGCATCGCCGCGGTCAAAGTCCCGGCGTCCAAATCAGCTAAGGCGCCCCTCCCGAACAATGCCTGCGACGCAGCCGTTACCCGAGCCGTGTGCTGCTCCCCGTGGACAGCAGTCGTCAATTCCTCCGCCAGAGCGCGCTGTCCCGCCCGTTCGGCCGGACGAGCGGTCGTGGCCTCATCGAGCGCCTCGATCTCCTCGCGGCTTCGGAAACTGAACGTGCGCAACAGATTCGAGACATCGGCGTCGTCCGCATTGACCCAGTATTGGTAGAACGCGTAAGGGGAAGTCAGCTCTGGGTCGAGCCAGATCGTGCCGCCTTCGGTCTTGCCGAATTTGGTTCCGTCCGATTTGGCCAGCAAGGGAGTCGTGAGCGCATGGACGCCCACCCCTTCGACCCGTCGCACCAGGTCGATACCGGCGGTGATGTTGCCCCACTGGTCCGATCCGCCGACCTGCAGGCGCACGTCGTAGCGCCGGAAAAGCTCGAGGTAGTCCATGGACTGGAGCAGGACGTAGCTGAATTCGGTGTACGAAATGCCTCCGGCCGCCAGTCGAGTGGCCACCGCATCGCGATCGAGCATGCGGTTGACGCTGAAGTGCTTGCCGATGTCGCGCAGGAAGTCCAGCGTAGAAAGCGGCTGGGTCCACTCGTAGTTATTGGCTATCACCGCTCCGGTCGGGCCCGGGGTGAAGTCCAAGAATTGGGACAATTGCTCGCGTATCCGCTCGCCCCAACCGGCAACGACGTCACTTTCATTCAGGGTGCGCTCCCCTGCCGGCTTCGGGTCGCCGATCAGCCCAGTTGCGCCGCCGACGAGCGGCACCGGACGGTGCCCAGCGAGTTGGAAACGTCGCAAACTGAAGGTCTGCATGAGGTGACCGATGTGCAGACTCGGTGCCGTCGGGTCAAAACCGATGTAGACCGAGGTCGGGCCACTAGCCAGTTGGGCCCGCAACCCGTCGATATCCGTCGTTTGTGCGACCAGGCCCCGCCAACCAAATTCCTCAAGTGCATCGCTCACGCGACGAATCGTGGCACACCCACAGGGTCAAGCGTCGACCCGTATCGCGGCGCGGCGGAACTCTTGGGTGCCGCGTGGCACAACACGCCCATTCGTGCAGGGCGCTTTTGTGCTGCCTATGCGTACTCACGGCACTTTCTTCAGGAAAAGCGGGAGAGCTGGGTGGCTACTGAATCTGGGGCGGGACCGCTTGCAGTGCTTCTTGAAGCAAGGCTGCCAGCGACGGTCAGGACCGCCTTTACCTCCGGGGTTAGCAACGGAGAAACGGTCGCGAGTTTCTCCGGACTCAGTTCCGACACATCCACACCAAGTTCTTCGGCGACGCGAACGCAGGCCCCGGCGATCTCGTGGGCTTCGCGAAACACCACTCCCCGGCTAACCAGCCATTCGGCAATGTCAGTGGCCAGAGCATGCCCATCGCCAGCCCCGACGCTGACGCGGGCCACGTTGAATTCAAGCGTGGCAACCGTTCCAGCCAACGCCGGCAAGACAAGCAGTAGCGTGTCGATCGAGTCGAAGACCGGTTCCTTGTCCTCCTGCAGGTCGCGGTTGTAGGCAAACGGCAATCCCTTTAGCGTCACCAACAACGCAGTTAGGTTCCCAATCAACCGGCCACTCTTGCCACGGGCCAATTCAGCAACATCCGGATTCTTCTTCTGCGGCATGATCGACGAGCCGGTCGAATACGCATCGTCGAGCGTCGCCCAACCAAACTCACGCGAGGTCCACAAACAGATCTCCTCGCCCAGCCTGGAAAGGTGCACACCGAGTAGAGCGGCGACAAACAAGAACTCGGCTACGAAGTCGCGATCGCTGACCGCGTCGATCGAGTTCGCTGCGGCGGAAGTGAAACCCAGCTCGGTCGCGGCCCACTCCGGATCTAGGGCTAGGGACGAACCAGCTAAAGCGCCAGCACCCAACGGGCTCACGGCCGCGCGTCGATCCCAGTCCTGAAACCGATCGAGGTCGCGCGCTAGGGCGTGCAAGTGTTTGGCAAGTTCGTGGCCCAACGTAACCGGTTGAGCGTGCTGTAGATGCGTGAATCCCGGAGCCGGCGTGCCGGCGTGCTTTGTGGCCTGTGCCAAAAGAGCTTTCTGCAACGCATTGACCGCCTCGCCGATCCAGACGGCCGCATCTCGCAGGTATAAACGCAGATCTGTCGCAACCTGATCGTTGCGACTACGTCCGGCCCGCAGCCGACCACCAACAGCTCCAAGGCGTTCAATCAATGCGCGCTCAATGGCGGTATGAACGTCCTCATCTTCGGCACCCGGCACAAATGCGCCGCTAGCAACATCGACGGCAAGCGCATCGATTCCGGCCACCAGGGTCGCCGCATCGACGTCACTGAGCAACCCAGCACGTTGTAGCACCTGTGCATGTACCCGGCCCTGTTGCAAGTCATACGGCGCCAGCCGCCAGTCAAAGTGCGTGCTGACAGACAAGGCCGCCAACGCGTCTGCAGGGCCACCGGAAAACCGGCCACCCCACAACCGTGTTGCAGCACCTTGCTCTTGGCTGGCGCTAGTCATGTCAGTTACCCGCAACTCGACGATCGCGACGGGCAGCGATCTTTGTGGGCAGGCCCCAAAGCTCGACGAACCCCTTGGCGAGTCGCTGATCGAAAGTGTCTCCGGAGTCATACGTCGCTAGCCCGAAGTCGTACAACGATTCATCACTGCGACGACCATCGACTACCGCCCGCCCGCCATGGAGCACCATGCGAATGTCGCCGGACACGTTGGCATTCACGTCCTCCAAGTAGCCGTCCAGTGCGCGGCGCAAGGGGCTGAACCAAAGTCCGTCGTAAACCAACTCTGACCAACGTTGGCTGACCGTCCGCGAGAAGCGGGCGAGGTCGCGCTCCACTGTCACGTTCATGAGTTCTTGGTGCGCAGTGATAAGCGCAATTGCGCCTGGGGCTTCATAGACTTCGCGACTCTTGATTCCAACGAGACGATCCTCGACGAGATCCAGTCGACCAACGCCCTGGGCACCTGCGCGAACGTTGAGTTGCTGAATGGCCTCGAGCATTGTCACCGGTTTGCCGTCGATCGCGACCGGCTTGCCTTGATCGAAGGTGATGACGACATGATCGGCGTCACGCGGCAGGCTTGGGTCGGATGTGTACGTGTAAATATCTTCGATTGGCGCGTTCCAGATGTCTTCAAGGAAGCCAGTTTCGATGGCCCGACCCCACACGTTCTGGTCGATCGAGTACGGCGACTTCTTGTTCACATCAATCGGCAGGTTACGGCTTTCGGCAAACACGATCGCCTTGTCACGGGTCATCGCGTAGTCGCGGACTGGGGCGATGCACTTGAGATCCGGTGCTAGGGCCCCGATTCCAACCTCAAAGCGCACCTGGTCATTGCCCTTGCCCGTGCAACCGTGAGCAACGATCGTTGCGTTGTGACCCCGGGCGACTCGAGCCAAATGCTTAACAATCACCGGGCGCGAAAGCGCCGAAACCAACGGGTACCGATCTAGGTACAGCGCGTCTGCCTTAAGTGCGGGCAGGCAGTAATCGTCGGCGAACTCTGCGCGTGCATCGACAACTTCGGACTCGACTGCGCCACACGCCAATGCCCGCTGGCGAATAACTTCGAGGTCCTCACCGTCTTGTCCGACGTCGATCGCGACGGCGATCACCTCGGCACCGGTCTCCTCCGCGATCCACCCGATCGCTACTGAGGTGTCAAGTCCGCCGGAATATGCCAATACAACGCGGTCGCTCACTGTTTCTCCTTGCTAGGGCACCAAGGCGGTGCTTGTGTTGTTCTTGGTGTGCCAATCATCGGCGCACCGAAGTCAGTTGCAGCAATCGGGCAGCAACAGCTGCCCCTCCGATCGGATCGCGAGTCACAATCATGACCGTGTCGTCGCCAGCAATCGTGCCAAGGACATCGCCAAGTTCGGCATGATCCAGTGCGTGGGCCAGATACTGGGCTCCACCTGGTGGGGTGCGCAAAACCACGATGTTTGCTGAGTGGTCCACCGACACAAGTAGATCGGCAAGCGCGCGTGCAAGCCGCAGACTTGGGGCCTCCGGTACCCGCGGGCTCGAGTCGCCACCTTCGCCCGGCAAGGCGTAGATCGCACGGTCGCCAACAACAATCTTGACCGCACCAAGCTCATCGAGGTCGCGCGAGAGCGTTGCCTGAGTCACCAAGATCCCGCCAGCCGCTAGCAGATCACGCAGCTGGCCTTGATTTGAAACAGACTCGCGCCCGACAATTTCGGCGATTCGTCGTTGGCGAGCGATGCGCGTGGCCGGGGCCGTCATTACGCCACCACCGAGATGATGTTTGGCCAGAGTCCAAGCAGTTCAGCAACATCAAGATCTGACAACGTCAACGCTGGAGCCAATCGCACGACGTCAGGACCGACAGCGTTGACTAGGACCCCGGCAGCCCGGGCAGCGAGCTCAAGTTCGCGTGCCACCGGCTTAGTCAGCACCACTCCGAGGAGCAGTCCTCGACCACGCACTCCGGCAACCAGCGGCCCACCAAGTGAAACAAGTTCTTGCTGCAAGCGGTTGCCCAATTCGCTGACGCGAACCAATAGCCCCTCACGCTCGATGGTGTCAATCACCGCAAGTGCGGCCGCTGCCGAGATCGGGTTGCCGCCGAACGTCGAACCATGACTGCCTGGACCAAACAGGTCCGCGGCCGCGCCATACGCAATACAGGCGCCAATCGGCAGGCCGCCGCCAAGTCCTTTTGCAAGAGTGATTACGTCAGGGGCCAAGCCATCAGCGGTGTGAGCAAACCACGCACCAGTGCGTCCAATACCGGTCTGTACTTCGTCAAGGATGAACAGCGCGCCCGCTGCGTGCGCAATTCGCTGCGCTGCCAGCAAGTAACCTGGGGGCGGTGGTACGACTCCGCCTTCGCCTTGAATCGGCTCGAGAAACACCGCCGCCGTCCCATCTGTCACAGCAGCTTCGAGCCCAGCGATATCTCCGTAGTCAACGAATTGCACATCACCGGGCAACGGACGGAAGGGCTCCTGCTTGGCCGGCTGCCCTGTTAGGGCAAGGGCTCCCATCGTGCGGCCGTGAAAGCCGCCGACCGCTGAGACCAATTGGGTGCGCCCGGAAAGTCGCGTGAGCTTGAACGCCGCCTCGTTCGCCTCGGCACCGGAATTGGCGAAGAAGACCTTGCCCGGACGTCCGGCCAAGCCAAGCAGTCGCTCGGCCAATTCGATGGTGCGCGGATGAGCGGCCAAATTCGACACGTGCCCGAGTTCGGCCACCTGAGTCGACACTGCCGCTACCACGGCCGGATGAGCATGTCCCAAAGAATTGACGGCGATGCCACCGACCAGGTCGAGGTACTGACGCCCGTCCGCATCCCACACCCGGGCACCGCTGCCGCGTACAAGCGCTAACGGCGGCGTCCCGTAGTTATTCATCAAGTTCGCCGACCAACGCTGCAGCAGGCCCTCACTGGCACTCATGAGCTCACCTGCGGCAACACCATCGTGCCGACGCCTGAGTCGGTGAAGATCTCAAGCAATACGGCGTGACTGATTCGTCCGTCGATGACGTGCGCTTGCGGTACTCCCCCGCTAACCGCCCGGAGGCAGGCCTCCATCTTGGGGATCATTCCGCTGTCCAAAGTTGGCAGCAAGGCTGCTAGGGAGTCGGCCTCAATTCGGCTGATCAGAGATTCGCGATCTGGCCAAGCCGCGTAAAGCCCTTCGACGTCAGTCAGAATCACAAACTTGCGCGCCCCAAGCGCTACTGCGAGCGCGGCTGCCGCCGTGTCAGCATTCACGTTGTGCAGTACTCCCGCCGCGTCTGCTGCTACAGATGACACAACCGGGATCCCGCCTTCGGCGAGCACGGCCAAAACCGATTCGGGATTCACTGCGACAACATCACCGACCAGCCCAATGTCGACGGGGACGCCGTCAATGATTGCTGCCCTTCGCTCGGCAACGAGAAGCGCTTGAGTCTCGCCACTAAGTCCGACCGCTCTTGCCGTGTGCGAGTTGATCAAGTCCACGATCACAGATTGCACTTGCGTGGTGAGTACATCGCGCGCGACTTGCATCACCTCCGGCGTCGTCACCCGCAAGCCGCCACGAAACTCCGACTCGATGCCCAACTCCGCTAAGCGCGCAGAGATTTGGGGGCCACCCCCATGAACGACAATGGGACACAGGCCGGCAAGCCGCAAGAATGAGACGTCGGCCGCAAAATCGGCCATCAATGCAGATTCGGTCATGGCGTTGCCGCCGTACTTGATCACGACTATTGCGCCATGGAAGCGCTCTAGCCACGGCAATGCCTCGGCCAGCACGGAGGCCTTCGCACTCGCATCGGATACCAGCTTGGCAGTCATAGTCATCAGCTGCTGTACGCAGAGTTCTCGTGCACGTAATCGGCCGTTAGATCGTTGGTCCAGATCGTCGCGCTTGCCCCTCCGGCCGCAAGATCCACCGTTATGACCACTTCGCGCGCGCTCATGTCCACCAAATCTCTGGAGGCGTGAGGCATCCCGTCGCGGCAGACCCAGATGTCGTTGATCGCGACTCCAAGTTCGTTGGCGTCGAACACAGCACTCGTGGTACCGACAGCTGATAGCACCCGGCCCCAGTTTGGGTCCTCGCCGTGGATGGCGCACTTGAGCAGATTGCTGCGTGAAACGGCCCGACCGGTTTCGACAGCATCGGCCTCAGTGGCCGCGTTAACCACGTCAATGCGAATGTCTTTGCTGGCGCCCTCGGCGTCCGCAATCAGTTGCCGCGCCAAATCTGCGCACACGCTTTCAATTGCGACAGCCAACTCAACGTCGCTCGGTGTCACTCCACTTGCTCCGCTTGCAAGGACAAGGACAGTGTCATTCGTAGACATGCATCCGTCGGAATCGATGCGATCAAAAGTACGATTTGTCGCCGCACGCAGTGCAGCATCTAGGGCGGGCGCGGATGCAATGGCATCGGTGGTTATCACGACCAGCATCGTGGCCAACCCGGGTGCCAACATTCCGGCGCCTTTAGCGATACCGCCAACGCTGAAGCCGTTGCCGCTCGCGGTAGCCAACTTGGGAACACTGTCGGTGGTCATGATCGCTTGTGCAGCGTCGGCGCCTCCCCACTCTGAAAGGTCTGCAGCCACCACATCAATCCCCGCGAGGAGCTTGTCCATGGGTAGCCGATCACCGATCAAACCGGTCGAGCAGACAGCCACCTCGATCGGCCCACATCCGAGTACGGCAGCGACTTTCTCCGCGGTCTGGTGCGTGTCCCCGAATCCAGCCGGACCAGTGCACGCGTTGGCGCCGCCGGAGTTGAGCACAACGGCTTTCAGCTGGCCTTCCTTAAGCACCTGCCTTGACCACTGGACAGGTGCGGCGCTTACTCGGTTGCTGGTAAAGACGCCGGCCGCGGCGAACAGCGGGCCGTCGTTGACGACCAAAGCAAGATCAGGTTTACCGCTGCTCTTGATTCCCGAGGCAATGCCGGCCGCACGGAATCCCGCTGCTGCAGTGACACTCACGGCGCCACTCCTGCTGCACTAAGTCCGGTCGTTTCCGGAAGTCCCAAAATGATGTTCGCGTTCTGCACCGCTTGGCCGGCAGCGCCTTTGCCCAAGTTATCCAGCGCAACACTGACAACTACCCGGCCGGCGTGGTGATCAACTACCGCCTGAAGTTGCGCTGCATTGGATCCGTACGTCGAGTCGGTCCGCGGCCACTGGTCGGTGGGAAGCAGATGTACAAAAGGCTCAGCCGCGTAGGCCGAATGCAAGGCGTCTCGAATGTGGCTGGTGGCCCACTCCCCTGCCAAGCGAGCCGTGCAGGTAGCCAGAATGCCTCGCGACATTGGTGCCAAGAGGGGTGTGAACGAAATGATCACCGGCTCGCCAGCAATGCGAGTCAGGCTCTGTTCGATCTCTGGGGTGTGCTGGTGCGAGCCGCCCACTTTGTACGGCGACATGGAGCCCATCACTGTGCTCGCAAGCAAGGACTCGGTTGCCTTACGCCCGGCCCCTGAGGTGCCCGAAGCCGCGACCACCACGATGTCCTGCGACTGGATCAACCCCTCCAGAACTAGCGGAGCCAGCCCCAGCGAGATGGCCGTGGCATAGCAACCTGGGTTGGCGATGCGAGTGGCACCAACGAGTTCACTGCGCGCACCGGGCAACTCCGGCAGGCCATAAACCCAGGTTCCAGCATGGGCCGAGTCGTAAAACTGCCCCCAAGCTTGCGGGTCAGCCAAGCGATGATCCGCCCCCAAATCGACCACCGGCAGGTGTTCGGGCAAACCTGAGGCGATTCGCCCGCTCTCACCGTGAGGAAGCGCCAGAAAGACCAGGTCCGCTTCGGCCAGGACACCAACTTCGGTGGCAGCAAATACCCGATCTGCCAGCGCTGGCAACTGCGGATGAACCTGCCCCACGGTGCGCCCAACGCCTGTGCCAGCGGTGACCGGACCCAGCACGAACTGCGGGTGTCCGAGGATTAAGCGCAGCAGTTCGCCCCCGGCATAGCCGGATGCCCCTGCGACAGCGACGGTGACCATGCGACGAGTATACGCATATCCGCATATCCGCTCAAACCGGGCTCTCTCCCGGGTACCTCCGGTCTAGGACCCCAAGGGATCCTGCGGGCCATATCCGATCAGGCCCAGGTGGCGGGCCCGGGCCGGATCAGCGAGCACCCCGGTCCGGACGGCCGCCAAGTCGTCGCTCGAATGCAGGTAACGGCCCCGCAGGTCGTCCGTTTCACCGGAGCCAATGGCTCTGACCAGTTCCAGCACTGGTTCGGCGTTCAGGTAAGCCGAATCCGGGAGTTCGCCAAGATCTGGGCGGTACTTCAGATACTCAGGAGACCAATTAGTCATATCGGTGCGGACCATTCCTGGGCTGATTGCGAACACCCGCACCGGGGTTGGTTCCAACTCAGCATCCAATGACGCCGCCAACTGAGTAACGGCCGCCTTCGAAGCACCGTATGCGGTTGCAAACGGGCTTGGATTGCTTCCGATCCCGCTGCTCACAAGGACAAGACGTCCCCCACCGTCGGCTTGCAGAAACGGGATCGCCACTGCCGCTGTGAGCATGGCACCGCGCAGGTTCACGGTTACCTCATTCCACCAAGCATCCGGATCGACCTGCCACGTCGGCCCTGCGACGGAAAACACGCCGGCGTTTGCTACGACCAGATCAATCGCGCCGAGGTCCGCGGTGGCGCTGGCAAAGGCTGCTCGAAGTGACGCCTCGTCGGTAACGTCGCCTTGATAACTGCGAAGGATTCCGCGGGCGCCAGCGGCAAGTTCATCGCGCGTCGCGCCATCACGACGCAGGCCGGCAACTGACCAACCGCTTTGGGCTAGACCCAAAGCCAGTGCGCGGCCGATGCCCCGACCCGACCCGGTAATGACCGCGACGGGCATGTCAATTCCCGCCTGATCCCGCTGCTTCCCCAGCGCCGCCGCGCAGTAGCGCACCGATCTGAGCGGCGCCGGCCAAGGCGGCTTCGCGGGCGGCAAGAACCTCGCCCGGTTCGAGCGTGTGATCCGCGGCCCGGAAGCGCAAGGCAAATGCCAGGGATCGCAGACCGGGCCCAACCTGTTCGCCTTCGTAGACGTCGAATAGGCGCACCGACTCGAGAACGGCGCCGGCGCCGTGGGCCAAGGCAGCAGCCACCTTCGAGGCCGGCACCCCAATCGGCACCACCAGTGCGACGTCTTCCTTCGCGACGGGGTACGGCGAAACGGAGGGTGCCCGCACGGGGTCGCCGGCGCGCGCCAACAGGGCATCCAGATCCAGTTCCATCGCGGCGCTACGCGGCGGCAAGCCTAGGTCTTCCAGAGCTCGTGGATGTAGTTCGCCGGCGTGCCCCACTAATTGACCGTCGAGCAACAGCGCAGCGCATCGACCAGGATGCCACGGAGCCAAATCGCCTGCTGTGACCTCGAGGGTCACTCCGACGGCATGGGCAACGATGTACGCCGCCGCTACCGCATCACCCCATTCGACCTGACGTTCGGCTCCCCACCAGCCGCGCGCTTCGCGATTGCCTGCCAGCGCCACCGCAATATGGCGAGGCTGCGGTGGAACGGCCGCCACGACGGCAGCTATCTGCGCATCGGTTGGTCGCGCATCGACAGCAGGGCGCGGCGCTGCTGCGTCCTCACCTGGATCTGATCGGAAGACCAAACCAGATTCGAAGATTGCCGAGTCAGAGTTGCCACGTCCAACATTTCGACGCAGCGCAGTCAAAACGCCCGGCAAAAGCGAGGCCCGCAAGTACGGCTCTTCCTCTGACATCGGATTTGCCAGGCGAAGCGTCGCGAAGCGCTCGTCTGCAAGACCAAGTTGCTCTTGGATCTCGACGGATACGAATGGGTAGTTGAGAACCTCGACGAATCCGGCACCGGCTAGCTCACGACCAACTCGCGATCGAATGCGCTGCGACAACGTCAGCCCGCGCCCGCCGGGGGCCTTGGGCAACAGCGACGGAATCTGTTCGTAACCAACAAGTCTGGCAACTTCTTCAACGAGGTCGGCAGCCATCCGCAAATCCGGGCGCCACGACGGCGGAGTGACGACGAGTCGATCACCCGGCAGATCGGCAAATCCTGCACCGATAGCGGTCAAGCTGCTGCGGACGGTTTCACCAGAGATCGGCATGCCGACCAGTCGCTGCGGCAATCCCAGATCTAGTTCGATAGTGGGCGGGTCGACCGGAGCACTGGCAACAGTGCGACCGGCTAAAGCGGTGGCACCACCAAGCTCGACCAGCAGTTCGATGGCTCGTTCGGCGGCGGCCTCCTGCACTTGCGAATCAACGCCGCGCTCGAAGCGCCGAGATGCTTCACTCGGTAGCTTCTGTCGACGAGCGGTTCGCGCTATCGAAACAGCGTCGAAATGGGCAGCCTCGATCAGGATCTCAGTGCTGGAGCTGCGAATCTCGGTCGAAGCCCCACCCATAACACCGGCTAGCCCGATCGGTCCAGAGTCATCGGTGATCAGCAAGTCATCGGCTACTGCGGTGCGCTTCGAGTCGTCGAGAGTTGTGATGGTTTCACCGGCCCTTGCGCGCCGTACCACGATCGGGCCGGACAGCAGGGCGCGGTCATATGCGTGCAGAGGTTGCCCAAGTTCAAGCATCACGTAGTTCGTGATGTCGACGGCCAAACTGATTGACCGAATACCGGCCAACGTCACTCGGCGCGAAAGCCACCTCGGACTCGGGGCGCTCGGATCAAATCCGGTAACCGAGCGAGTAACGAATCTTGTGCACCCAGCGAGGTCGGCAACTTCCACGGGCCAATCCGGCGCCAACTCTTTCGACAGCGAAACTGCAGCCGGATCACGGAAGGCGACCCCGTAGGCAGTCGCTACTTCGCGGGCGACTCCACGAACGCTCAACGCATATCCGCGGTCGGGTGTGACGGCAATGTCTAACACGTCTTCGCGCAACTCTAGGAATGCAATCGCGTCAGTGCCAAGCGGAGCCGACGTGGCTGGGAGCACCAGAATGCCGGCGTGCTCGTCGCTCAGGCCTAGTTCGCGGTTGCTGCAGATCATGCCATCGCTGACATGTCCGTAAGTCTTGCGTGCCGCGATCTCGAATCCGCCGGGCAGCGTGCTGCCCGGAAGACACACGACAACTACATCGCCAACCGCGAAGTTAAGCGCACCACAAACAATTCCACGTCCGCCGTCAGCGTCATTGTGCTCGGAGCCAACATCAACCCGACACCAGCGAATCGTTTTGCCATTGCTTTGAGCTTCCTCGACAAACTCAAGCACCCGACCGATCACAATCGGTCCGACAATCTCAGCGCCAACCTGTTCGACGGTCTCAACCTCAAGCCCAGCAGCAATCAAGCGTTCAGCTATCTCACGGGCGCTAGCCTCGGGCACGTCGACGTATTCGCGCAGCCACGACATTGGAATTCGCATCAGACCTCCGTACCGAACGGAAGCGTGAAGCGGATATCGCCTTCGACAAGATCATGCATGTCGCTGACACCGTGACGCAGCATTAGCGTGCGCTCGAGTCCCATGCCGAACGCGAAGCCGCTGTACTCGTCGGGGTCAATCCCGCAAGCGATCAAAACTCGCGGGTTGACCAGACCGCAGCCACCCCACTCGATCCACCCCTCAGAACCGCAAGTACGGCACGCCTTGTCCGGATTGCCGATCGATTCGCCTCGGCATACAAAACATTGGAAGTCCATCTCGGCACTTGGCTCAGTGAACGGGAAGTACGACGGACGCAATCGCGTGGCAATACCTTCACCAAAGATGCTTGCAGCGAAATGGTCGAGGGTGCCCTTCAGGTGCGCCATGGTGATGCCACGGTCAATCACCAAACCTTCTACCTGGCCGAACACTGGGCTGTGCGTCGCATCTAACTCATCCGTGCGGAAAGTGCGACCAGGGCAGATCACATAGATGGGCGGCTTGCGCGTCAGCATCGTGCGCACTTGCACTGGTGAAGTGTGAGTGCGCAGCACAAGTCCGGAATCCGGTGAAGTGACAAAGAAGGTGTCGGTCATTTCCCTAGCCGGGTGGTCGGGGGGAATGTTGAGCGCATCGAAGTTGAACCATTCGGCTTCGACTTCGGGACCTTCGGCGACCTCCCAGCCCAATGCAACGAAGACGTCCTGGATGCGCTCTTGGATGGTGGTCAGCGGATGCCGTGCGCCGATCGGACTGCGATCCCAAGGCAGTGTTACGTCGACCGTTTCGGCCGCGAGCATCAACGCATCGCGTTCGGCCTCGAGCACGACAGATCGCTCTTCAAGTGCCACGCGCACCGCGTTGCGCGCCTCTCCGACGCGTTTCCCGGCTTCGGCCTTGGCTGCAGGCGGCAGTGCCCCGATTTCACGGTTGGCCAGCGCCAAGGGTGATCGATCCCCGGCGTGGGCTAGTCGCACTTCTTTCAACTCGGCCAGATCGCGCGCGCCTGCGATCGCGGAGAGCGCGTCAACTCGTGCCGCCTCCAAAGTTGAGGCAGCCAGAGCGGCCGGTTCGACCGGGTCGAAGGACTTGTTCGGGGCGGACATGCGCTCCCCAGCTCGTTGGAAGGGACGCCGAGAGTCTAGGGCGAAGGACCTTAGGCTTCGGAGAGCGTCTCCATCGCCATGCCGGAATCACTGGCGCGCATGGTGCCGTCCCCAAAAGTCGGGTCCTGGCCGCGAGCCGCGAGGACCGCCGCCCGGGCTGCCCGGCGAGCCGCCGCATCCGCCTCCGCGGCCGCCACCTGCTCGTCGGTCACGGCCTTGGACGTAACGCGACTTACCGGATGACGGGCCGAGATATACGCCTCCAATTCGGGCCCGGACTCCCAAGAGGTGATCAGGCAATAGCGCGGCTCCGAGCCCTCATGCCAAACCGCGTGGTAAAGCCGCTGGGTGTCGACGATCAGTTGTGCCCCGGCCGGAAGGGCAATTCGGGTTTCAGTGGCCGGATCGTCCTTGTCCGCCCGCAAGATCATCACCGAATCGGGGTTGTGCGTCAGGTTGAAGAATCCGCGCACAATCCAGCCGGTGCCGTCCGGGTTGAGCCGGTTGTTGTCGTCGCGGTGCAGGTTGTAGAGGGCCTCGCCGTAGCCGGTGGGCTGCAGTTCGATCACCCTGCAGCGACCAATGTTCGCGCCAGGCTCCTGTGCGCGTGCCACCAGCGTCGGTGCTGCCCCCGCGTTGCGCGGGACCCAGACCCCATCTTTGTCGGTCTTGGGCGGCGTGTGATTCCAGAAACCATCGCACTCAAGATCACCATAGGCGCTGGCCAAGGGGGCAAACCGAGTATCGCCGGATGATTTCCAGTCGACAAACTCAACATCGAGCCATTCGGCCGGGTCAGCTGCCTGCTCGTGACGTTCGAGGACTACGTAGCCGGTCTCCTCGAGAATGGCGAGTTTGTGATAACTCATGCGGGCTCCTTCGGTGCGGTGGAGTCATTCTGCCCCACGCTGAAGGAATGGCGGTTAGGCCTGGCCAAACTCAGGCTTCGCTGTAGACCGCACTCGGGTCATATCCGAAGCGGACAGTCCGGTCGGTGCGCCTTTGCTGCGCAATAGCCTCTTGCTCGGCGGCATATTCGGCATCGATCGGTGCACTCGGGACCAAAGTCCGCGGGTTGTTTGAGTTGATCCAGGCCTCTAGTTCCGGACCGGACTCAAAGGATGTGATCAGGCAGTAGCGCGGTTCGTCTCCGGTGTGCCAAACCGAATGCCACATGCGCTCGGAATCCACCACGAATTGCGCCCCGGCCGGCAACGCAATGCGAGTCTCGGTGCTCGGGTCGGTGACGACTTCACGCACGACCATGTAGGACTCGCCGTCGTCAGTCAGTTGCATGAAGCAGCGAACAACCCAACCTTCGCCATCGGGGTTCAGGCGGTTGTTGTCGTCGAGATGACTGTTGTACAGCGCGTCCCCGTACGAGTTCGGCTGCAGTTCGATGATGCGACAACGACCGACGCGGGCACCGACCTCGGCAACGCGCTTCATCAGCGTCGGGGCAGCGTCGACATTCTCGGGAACGTCGACACCGTCCTTGTCGGCCTTGGGTGGATCGTGGTGCCAGAAGCCATTGCATTCGACGTCACCGTAAGCGGACTTCAGCGGCGCGAAGCGAGTGTCGCCGGAGGATTTCCAGTCGACGTACGACAGGTCGAGCCACTCAGCCGGATCCATTGGCTCGCCGTGACTGTCGAGTACGACATACCCGGACTCGGCCAGAATCTCCATCTTGCGGTGCGACATGCCAACCTCGATTCAACCAAGGCCCGCCGCGCGACGAGCGTTCGTCGATTCTCCCGCCATTGAGGGACATGTCTTGGTCGTCCAAACGTCACTCGTAGCAGGGACTTACGGCCCTAATTCGTGGACTCCCGCTGCGCCCGAGCGCTGGCATAGAGGCAAACGGCGGCGGCAGTTGCGAGGTTCAGACTTTCGGCCCGGCCCAACAGTGGGATCCTCACCCTGCGATCAGCCGCGCTAAGAGCGTCCCCCGGGAGTCCGTGAGCCTCAGAACCGAAAAGCCAGAGCGTCGGGCGGGCTAAGTGACCGGCATCGATCAAGTCATCCAGATCTTCAGCAGCAGCATTTCCGGTGGTGGCAAGCACCTGAAGGCCCGCGCCGCGCGCCGCGGCGAGCGATTCGGCCAAAGGAACCTGTGTGAGCACTGGCAGATGAAACAGTGACCCGGTCGTGGCTCGGACCACCTTCGGATTGGTTGGGTCCACACAATCTGGGGTGAGTACCACCGCCCCAGCCCCGGCGGCATCGGCTACTCGAATAACGGCTCCGAGGTTTCCCGGGTCATTGCAGTCCACTAGGCCAACAACGAGTCGGGGTGCCGTTGCCCAGAGTTCAGCTGCCTCGGACCGAGCAACGTCGACAACGGCGACCAGTTCTTGCGGCGACTTGGTGTCCGAGAGCGAATCCAGAGCCCCACTATCGGCATAGATCACCTCGGCGCCCTTTGCTTGGGCAGCCTGTTGTAAATCCGGGTGGCGGGTGGCCGCGGCTGACGTCAGAAACAACGTCGTGACTACCCAGTCTGAAGCCAGCGCTTCACCCACGGCAGCGGCCCCTTCAACGAGGAACTGCCCTTCGGCCGCGCGGAACTTTCGCTGCAATAGTCGACGGGCCCCGACTACCCGTCCCGACTTGCGGGTGAGTGGCTCGGGGCCCGGTCGATTCGATTGCGTGATCAGGCTGCTTCCACCTTGGGCAGCGCAGCCCGCGCCACGTCGACCAGTGCCGTGAACGCTGGTGCGTCGTTGACTGCCAACTCGGCGAGCATGCGGCGGTCCACTTCGATCTCGGCCAGCTTCAGGCCCTGGATCAGGCGGTTGTAGGTCATTCCGTTGGCCCGAGCCGCAGCATTGATGCGCTGGATCCAAAGCCGGCGGAAATCGCCCTTGCGCTTACGCCGGTCGTTGTAGGCGTAAACCATCGAGTGAGTGACTTGCTCTTTCGCCTTGCGGTACAACCTTGAACGCTGGCCGCGGTAACCACTGGCCTGCTCAAGTACCTCGCGGCGCTTCTTGTGGGCATTTACCGCCCGCTTAACGCGTGCCACGGAAGTTCTCCTTGCTTCAGGGGCGCAGGGCCCGGATTGTCAGCGACCGAGAAGGCGCTTGGCCTTCTTCACGTCTGCGGGAGCTAGTACGGCGTCGCCAGCTAGGCGGCGGGCGCGGCGACTGGACTTGACCTCGAGCAGGTGACGCTTGTTAGTGCGCTCGTGAGTCAACTTTCCAGATCCGGTCACCTTGATGCGCTTCTTGGTGCCGCTGTGGGTCTTCATCTTCGGCATGACGTCGTTCTCCTCGTCGGTTCCAGCGTGGGTGGAGTTCCACCCACTCCCTACGCCTCGGCGGCTTCGGGCAATTCATCGCCTTCGTCATGACGCTTACGTTCGGCATCACGTTCAGCCTTAGCGTCGGCCTTCCTGCGGTGCGGACCAATAACCATGATCATGTTTCGCCCGTCCTGCTTTGGCGAAGACTCCACGAACCCAAGTTCGGTGACATCCTCAGCCAGCCTGGCGAGGAGCTTGAACCCAAGTTCGGGCCGGGACTGCTCCCGACCACGGAACATAATCGTGATCTTGACCTTGTCCCCGGCCTTGAGGAACCGCTCGACGTGACCGCGTTTGGTCTCGTAGTCGTGCGGATCGATCTTTGGCCGGAGTTTCATCTCCTTGATAACCGTGTTGACCTGGTTCTTGCGGGCTTCACGGGCCTTAAGCGCAGATTCGTACTTGAACTTGCCGAAATCCATGAGCTTGCAAACTGGCGGCTTCGCGTCGGGCGCCACCTCGACTAGGTCGAGGTCCGACTCCTGGGCCAGTCGAAGTGCATCCTCTATCCGGACGATTCCAACTTGCTCACCGTTCGGTCCGACTAGACGTACCTCTGGCACGCGGATCCGCTCGTTGATCCGAGGTTCTACGCTGATGGGCCCTCCTTGATGGCTTCAGTGGAGACCGCCGCCGTCAGGCCTTCATGGTGAAGGCCCCCGCTGCGAACGCAGTCGGAGGCCTGACACGGCGACGCCGAGCACCCGAAAGTGCCAGCGCGAGCACCCGAGGATGCTCTGGACCGTTACCCGCCAACCATGGGTCGACAGGTGGGAGCAGGACTCCGCTTGCGGGTTCGAGCCCCTAAGGCCCCGAACCGGTCGCCGCCAGTGTAGCGGCAGTGGGCACAAGTGCCGAATCAGGCGCGGGTTGGGTCCTCTGACCACCTGACCACCTGACCACCTGACCACCTGACCACCTGACCACCTGACCACCTGACCACCTGACCACCTGACCACCTGACCACCTGACCACCTGACCACTATTCGAGAATCGCCAACTCTGCATTCCTATTGCAACTGCAGTTGGCGATTCGTCGAAGAACTACTGGCCGTCGGCTCCCGAGGTCGCAACTAACCTGCAACCGTTCGCTAGGCCGAAGGCAGCGCGAAATCCAGGCCAACCGGGCAGGCACCCGCTACCTCCGGGATCTGCGCAAACCTGTCGGCGAGCTGGGCTAACTGTCCGGCCGGATCCGGGCCGAAGAAATCGACCACCAAAACCGGCACCCCGTCGAGGCCCGCAAACATCTCCCAGTTCGGCGCCTCCTCGACGGTCAATGCGGTATCGGCGACGATCGATTCAACGAACGCGCCAATATCCGGAAGCGGCGCCAACACTCCTGCCAGCGAATGCAGCGCCGCAACTCCCAATGTCAGAGCGTGCCCATCCGCGACATCCAAGATCAACGCCGCCGATCCATCCCCAAGAGCTGCGGCAGCGACTTCTTCTGCCGAGGACGGAACCAACCTCGCATCGATCTGCCATGTCGTCGCCGATTTCACTGACGTGAATGCCAAACTCGCCCGGCTGCCGTCACGACCCGTCAGGAATGGCGCTGCCAGGTGGCTATCTTTCTCGACGGCGCTTCCGCCGGTGGCGTCTGTGGCCTCCTCAACGGAATCCAAGACGGCAACAAGTGGCACAAGCAGGCGAGTGCCCCGAAGCGCTGCGACGACATCGACTTGCCTACCGTTCGATGCGCGGTCAAGGGCTGCGGCAACGGCCGGAACCACCGAGCCGTCATCATCGCGAAATGCCTGCTCTGGGATTGACTTGCCAACAAAGGACACAGGACAAAGGTAATCGGCCGGTAGCAGGACTCCTGCTACCGGCCGATTAACGTTCTAAAACTAACCCGTCAACACGTGCTAACTACAGGTCTTCAAGTGCTCCTTGACCGCCCATTGGCAGGGCGTCCTTCAAGTGCGCCGGCGCCAACACCCTCAGCAGGTGGAAGAAGACGACGACGACGATTGTCCCCAGCGCGATGCCGGAGATGCTAAAGGTGTCGGTGAACTTCAATGAAGCGCCACCAATACCAATAATGATTCCAGCGGCGAGCGGAACGAGGTTGACCGGATTTGCAAAGTCAACATCGTTCTCCTTCCAGATCTTGGCGCCGAGCAAACCGATCATTCCGTAAAGGACGACCGTGATGCCGCCAAGCACTCCACCGGGAGTCGAACTTACGAAGGCACCAAACTTCGGACTCAGCCCGAAGATGATGGCGACTACCGCTGCCACCCAATAGGCAGCTGTCGAATAGACCCGAGTGGCCGCCATGACGCCGATGTTCTCGGCATACGTGGTGGTCGGCGAACCGCCAACCGCGGAAGCAACGATCGTGCCCACGCCGTCACCGATGAATGCGCGGCCCAAGTACGGGTCCAGATCGGCGCCGGTCATTTCGCTAACGGCCTTGACGTGCCCGGCATTCTCGGCGATCAGCGCAATCACCGAAGGAACGACGAGCAAAATGAACGTCGCGCTCAAGGTGGGCATATGCCAACCGACCGTCACATCCTTGCCATCGGGACCAAAAATGGACTTGGCCGGGAACCCGAACCACGAGGCGTGAGAAACACCGCTGAGGTCAACTCGGAAATGCGTGGTGATCTTGCCCGCCCCAGCGGAGTACGACGTGATCTGGCCGAAGCCCTTGTCGAATAGCCAGGACAAAACAAATCCCACGATCAACCCGAGGAAGATCGCGATCCGTGACCAGAAGCCCGGCAAGAGCACCGCGGCCAGAATCACGAACGTCATGGTTAGCAGGGCAATCCACTGATCTTGCGGCCAGTAGATGGTCGCAGCTACAGGTGCCAGGTTGAACCCGATGAGCATGACCACGGCGCCTGTCACAGCCGGCGGCAGGATCTTGGAAACCCAGTGCCCTCCGAGGTAGTGGACCAACACACCGACGATGGTCAGCATCACACCGGCTATCAGGATCGAACCGGTAACTGCGGCCGAGTTCCCACCCTGCGCCCGAATGGCTGCCACCGCGGCAACGAAGGAAGCGCTGGTACCCAGGTAGCTAGGGACATTTCCGTTGACGATGAGAAGGAACAGGATCGTCGCAACACCGGACATCATCACTGCCAGCTGTGGGTTAAGGCCCATGATCAGCGGGAAGACGAAGGTCGCACCAAACATTGCGATTACGTGTTGGGCGCCTAGGCCAACCGTACGCGGCCAAGAAAGCCGCTCATCTGGCTTGACGACCGCACCCGGAGGGGGCGTCTTTCCGTCACCATAGAGTTTCCAGCTAAGAGCCATCGGTACTCCTTGGGTCACTACGGACGACACCTTGCCGCCTCGAGCAGTGGGCCGAACCCGGCCATGCCGGAATCCCGGCCCCCCTGGACACTTCGAAACTTAGAGAATCTGCACCTCCAACCCAGTGGGAGGAACATGCCAGTTCTCAGATCCGCACCTTGTATGAAAGTGACAAGCCTTAAAGTCGGCAGGCGTGGATGTCCGTGACTATGATGCCGCGCGCGCCTAGGTCATAAAGCGTGTCCATGACGGCGTGAACGTCGCTCACAGGCACCATCGCCCGCACGGCAACCCAGCCCTGATCATGTAGTGGCGAAACCGTGGGCGATTCGATCCCAGGTGTGATTGCGCAGGCCGCGTCGAGAGATTCGGCTCGGATGTCGTAGTCGACCAATACATAAGACCTGGCAACCAGTACTCCTTCTAGTCGCCTTACAAAGGTGTCGACCGCTGGATCCAACTCGGCCCCGACCCGTTGCACAAGCAACGCTTCGCTGTGCAGGAGCGGCTCATCGATTACGACTAGTCCGGCCTGGCGCAAAGTCGTCCCGGTGGCAACAACATCTGCCACGGCATCGGCAACACCAAGGCGCACCGCATTCTCGACAGCACCGTCTAGGCGCACGATCGTCGCAGCAACTCCATGCGCGGCCAGGTGTGCAGCCAAGACTCCTGGATAGGACGTGGCAATGCGACGTCCAGCCAAATCAGCCAGGGTTGCGGCACTTCCAGCCGGCACTGCTAGTCGAAAGGTGGCTGCACCAAAACCCAGTTCGATCAGGACCGCAGCATTGGCCCCTGAGTCAAGTAACAAGTCCCGACCAGTGATGCCAACGTCAAGCTTGCCCGATCCCACGTAGGTAGCGATATCGCGCGGGCGCAGGAAGAAGAACTCGGCATCATTTGCCGGGTCCTGCACGACCAATTCGCGGGCAGAGGAGTTGCGCAGGTAGCCGGCCTCGCGCAGCATTTCGCGCGCCGGTTCGGCAAGTTGACCCTTATTGGGAATGGCGACGCGCAGCACAGGCTTCCTCCGACTCAAAGGTGGGCATACACGTCATCGAGCGTCACGCCGGTTGCCAGCATGAGGACCTGAGCGTGATACAGCAGTTGCGAGATTTCCTCGGCGGTACGTTCTGGGCCTTCATGTTCAGCGGCAAGCCAAGCCTCGGCGGCTTCCTCGACGACCTTCTTGCCGATCGAATGGACCCCGGCCGCTAAGAGCGCCACGGTGCCCGATTCGGGATCGCCCGCAGCAGCCTTCCTGCTTAACTCGGCGAACAACTCATCAAAGGTCTTCATGCCCAGAGGATACGGAGACCCGCGGACTGACTAACAGTCAGGCTCCGGCGGACCGCAAGGCCAAAGCTGTGACCAGGGCTGCTGCGGTCGCCTCGTACCCCTTGTCTTCGACCGAGTCCGGCAGCCCGGCCCGAGAAAGCGCCTGCGCCTCGTCGTCGCAAGTAAGCAATCCGAATCCGATCGGCACTGCCGTATCAAGTGCAACCCGAGTCAGGCCATCCGTCGCCGCACGACACACATACTCGAAATGTGGCGTGCCACCGCGGATCACCACGCCAAGGGCGACAACAGCGTCGAATCCCCCGCGGGCGCAGTGCTGAGCCATGATCGGCAATTCAAACGCTCCTGGGACCCTTACCAGTTCGTAGGAAACACCGGCAGCAGCAGTGGCACGCACCGCACCGGCAATCAGCCCCGCCATGACTTGTTCGTGCCAAGCGGCCGCGACGATTGCAATGCGGAGCCCGGCTGCGTTGGGTAGCTCCAGTTGCGGGGAACCAAGACCACTCATGACTGCACTCCATCCAACTCGAATTCGCCGGGCAATTGATGTCCCATGCGGTCACGCTTGGTCTGCAAGTACCGCCGATTATGGTCATTGGGCTCAATTTCGATCGGTACGCGTTCGATAATCTGCAGCCCGTACCCCTCAAGCCCAGCCCGCTTAGCCGGATTGTTTGTCAGCAGCCGCATGGTGCGTACGCCCAGATCAACGAGAATCTGTGCACCAGTGCCATAGTCACGACTGTCGGCGGGCAATCCAAGTTCCAGATTCGCATCGACGGTGTCTGCGCCAGCATCCTGCAATTCGTACGCTCGCAGCTTGTGAAGTAACCCAATGCCTCGACCCTCGTGGCCGCGCATATAAAGGAGCACTCCCCGGCCTTCATCCGAGATTCGCGCAAGGGCCGCCGCTAATTGTGGTCCACAATCACAGCGCAAGGAGCCGAGCACATCACCGGTCAGACATTCCGAATGCACGCGTACGAGTAGATCGGTGCCGTCACCGACATCGCCCAAGACAAGTGCGATGTGCTCAACGCCATCCACGGTGCTGCGATACCCGCTGGCCACGAAATCCCCGAACAACGTGGGCAAAGTTGTTGTGGCTATCAGTTCCACTTGCTGTTCATTGTGCTTCCGATAAGCGATCAGATCAGCTATCGAAATCATCGCCAGCCCGTGCTCGTCGGCAAACGCTCGACATTGCGGTGCGCGCATCATGGAACCGTCGTCATTGACCAATTCACACAGCGCGCCTGCTGGGGCTAGGCCAGCCATCCGCGCTAGGTCGACACCAGCTTCGGTGTGTCCGGCGCGCCTTAGAACGCCGCCCTCCAGGGCGCGCAATGGCACGACGTGGCCCGGGCGCGTGAGTTCCCAGGGATCGGTGGCAGAGTCGCAGAGGACCTTGATCGTGTGCGCCCGGTCACGGGCCGAAATGCCAGTGCTGATTCCGTCGCGAGCATCGACTGTCACCGCATATGCGGTGCCTTTGCGATCTTGGTTGACATGCGTCATCGGAGGAAGTCCGAGCCGATCTAGTTCGGCGCCCTCCATCGCTACGCAGATGAATCCTGATGTGTGGCGAATCATGAATCCGACCAGTTCGGGAGTCGCTCGTTGCGCAGCGAAGATCAAGTCGCCTTCGTTTTCGCGGTCTTCATCGTCGACGACCACTACTGGACGGCCTTCACCCACACGCTGAATTGCCAACTCAACCGAGTCGAGACGAATAGTGCCGGCACCGGCCATCATGAAGTCCTCCAACTACTCAATCGCTCGACGTACTTAGCCACAACATCCACTTCAAGGTTTACTGAATCGCCGGGCGCCACAAACCCCAAAGTCGTGTGAGAAAGCGTGGTCGGGATCAACGACACTTCGAACCAATGCTGCTGATTGGTGCAGCCCAAGGCGCTGACCGTCAGCGAAACTCCATCGACCGTAATCGAGCCTTTCTCAACGACGTACTTGGCCAAATCAGTCGGGAGGGATAATCGGAGAACATCCCAGTTCTCGCTATGTTCGCGCGACGCCAGAGTCCCGATTCCGTCGACGTGCCCTTGTACCAGATGTCCGTCAAAACGACCGTCAGCAGCCATTGGTCTCTCAAGGTTCACCACAGCACCCACGCCGAGCGATCCAAGCGAAGATCGCCGCAACGTCTCGCGCATGACGTCGGTCGTGAACGTTTCGCCGTTCGAGCTAACGACTGTCAGACAGACACCGTTCACTGCGATCGAGTCACCGACTTTGGCATCGGCCAGAACCATCGGCCCGCCAATAGTTAGCGTCGCCGATTCATCGGCCAGTTCGACCACCGCCCGCAACGTTCCGAGTTCGGCAACAATCCCGGTAAACATCAGGTCAACCCCTCAAATCTGGCGTCGATCCGCACATCCGGGCCGACTTGGGAAACCGCAGTCACTTGCAACCGACGTATTGCACCGACATCGGTGACACCGATATCACCCAGCGCGTTAGCGCCGGCGCCAAGTAGGGCAGGGGCGACGTACCAAATCACCCGGTCAACCAACCCGGCAGAGACAAATGCCGAAGCTAGCGTCGGGCCACCTTCGAGTAAGACATGGCGAACATCTGATTGGTACAGGAGTTGTAGCGCCTCGCGCGGATCACGCGTCACAAGTTGCACAGTTGGCGCCGCGCCGTCGAGAAGCTTTGCATCAGCTGGAATCGGGCGAAGTCCCATCACGGCCCGAACCGGTTGGCGAACTCGAAGCGAACCATCATCGCTGCGCGAAGTCAGGGCTGGGTCGTCGGCCAGCACGGTGCCCGTGCCAACCAACACGGCATCTACTTCATCCCGAAGCGTATGCACCTGCGCTCGAGCTTCCGGCGAAGTGATCCAACGACTTGAACCGTCAGCCGCGGCAATTCGGCCGTCAAGAGTTGCGGCAGATTTCCACGTTACGTATGGCCGTCCCCGTCCCACCGCGATCGTCCACGGCACATTTAGTTCTTCGGCCATTTCTGATAGCACCTCGGACTCCACTGCAATCCCAGCAGCCCGCAATTCATCGGCGCCGCCGGCTGCGATTGGATTCGGGTCGGATTGAGCGAACACAACCCGAGCGATCCCGGCACCAATCAGAGCCGAAGTGCACGGCCCGGTCCTTCCCGTGTGACGACACGGCTCGAGAGTCACGACCACGGTGGCACCGAGGGCAGCAGCGCCGGCTTGGGCGAGCGCTACCACTTCGGCATGAGGGCTTCCTGCGCCGCGATGAAATCCTTGAGCTATCTGGGTCCCGATCGGATTCAGGATCACGCAACCAACCCGCGGATTTGGGCCCAACGCGACACCGGGGGTGCGTGCCAAGTCGATGGCGCGACGCATCGCGTCGACTTCTTCGGGTGAGGCCATCTCATCCCCCGTTCCGCAGCAGGGCGCGGTTCCGGGGTGCGACGGCACGCACGGACGTACCGTCGCGTGCACCTCCCATCCGGACTTTAACCGTCGGTCCAGGAATCACACCTGGTCAACCGACCGATGGCTTCGGTCGGGTCGCGGACTTTAACCGCCGGTTCGGGATTACACCGACCCCGGGCACGCAGGGATAAGTCTACGCCTGAGTCGGGGCGGCGGCGCCCTGGGCCATGGCCCGCAAGGCTGTAACGGCAGCGGCTGGGTCGGCGGTGGCGAAAACCGCGTTGCCCGCGACGAAGACATCAGCGCCGGCTTCGGCGCAACGCTCAATTGTCGAAGCCGACACGCCCCCGTCCACCTGGAGCCAAACTTCGCCGCCAGACTTGGCGATCAGCGCGCGGGCCCGGCGAATTTTGGGCAGCATGATGTCGAGGAAGGCTTGTCCCCCGAAACCAGGCTCCACGGTCATGATCAGGAGCATGTCGAGTTCGGGCAGGAGTTCCTCGTACGGTTCCACTGGGGTCGCTGGGCGCAGTGCCATGCCGGCCCGCGCTCCCAAGGCCCGCAAGTTTCGCGCCAAACGCACTGGTGCGGCAGCAGCTTCAACGTGGAAAGTGACCGAGCCCGCACCAGCCTCCGCATACGCCGGTGCCCAGCGGTCAGGATTCTCGATCATGAGGTGGCAGTCCAACGGCAACGCTGCCGCCGCCTTGAGGGCCTCAACCACCGGGAGGCCAATGGTGATGTTGGGGACGAAATGATTGTCCATCACATCGACATGAAGCCAATCGGCGACCGGAGCGACTGCCGCACACGCCGCGGCAAGGTTGGCGAAGTCGGCCGAGAGCAGGCTCGGCGATATCTGCAGCACGCCCGCAGCCTAGTCAGATCGACGTAGCAACGCGAGGAACATGGCGTCGGTGCCGTGGCGGTGCGGCCATAGTTGGATGGCCGGTCCGGCGCCGGTATTTGTGCCGGCGAGCTCAGGAAGCCACGGACGAACATCGAGTTGCTCTACATCAGTTCGACCGGCTAGCACCTGAGCCACAAGGTCGGTCGTCTCGCTCAGGTGCGGCGAACAGGTCGCGTAGCCGACTACTCCCCCAGGGCGCACTGCCACCAAAGCGGCACGGAGTAATTCGCGTTGCACCGGTCGCAGCCGGTCGACGTCGGCCGCCTCCCGTCGCCAGCGGGCTTCCGGTCGCCGCCTTAGCGAGCCCAAACCGGTACATGGTGCATCAACGAGAATCCGATCGAACGTGCCCGGCCGCCACGGCGGGCGACCACCGTCGGCCGCGATTACACCAAGCAGGCCAGGCAGATTGCGCAGACTGCGGGCCACCAATTCGGCTCGGTGATGGCGCACGTCCGACGCCAGAAGCTGTCCACCACGCAAATGAGCCAACCCAGCGAGCAGTGCTGCCTTACCGCCCGGGCCAGCACACATGTCGAGCCAGAGTGCGTCGCTTCCTGATATGTCGACGCGCGAAAGCGCCAGCGCTACCAGTTGGCTTCCCTCGTCCTGCACATTGGCTCGATGCTCAGCCACGGCAGCAATGTCGCCCGGGCGACCGCCCGGGAGCGTTACCCCATAAGGCGACCACCGTCCCGGGGTGGCACCGGCTGCGAGCAGTTCGGAGACATCGCATAATCCAGGTCGCACGGCCAGACTCACACCGGGTGCGGCGTTGTCGGCAGCCAGCAATTGGCCCAATTCGTCCTGCGCTGCACCCAAGGATTCGCGCAAGGCGGCGACGATCCATCGCGGATGGGAATAGCGCACTGAGTAATGCCCATCCGGGTCAAGATCCAGTGCCGGTACGACGCGAGTGCGCCATTGAGCCTGGTCATTACGCGACATCTTTCGCATCACCGCGTTAACAAACTTGGCCGGACCTTCGCCCGCCACCGAGCGGGCTAGTTCGACCCCCGAACTCACGGCCGCGTGTGATGGCACCCGAAGTTCGAGCAACTGATATGCGGAGAGGCGAAGCACATCGCGTAACCGCGGATCGACCTTCTCGATCGGACGATCAAGACACCCTGCGATGACCGCATCCAGCCAGCCGCGCTGTCGAAGCGTGCCGTAGCAAAGCTCAGTCGCGAAGGCGGCATCACGAGTGTCAAGTTGCGCGACGATACGCGGAACGATCAGGTTGGCGTACCCGTCGGCACGAGCAATCTCATGCAGCGCGTCATATGCCGCGCGCCGCGCCGGATCAGCCATTTCAAGGCTCACTCGAATCGCTCCGATGTCTCTGGTCTGATTCCACGAACCCAATCCGTAGCCGACATTTGGCGGCGGCCGGCAGGTTGCACGGTCGACAGAATCACGTTTGCGGTGGCGGTTCCAACTACCACAGCATTGCGTTCAATCCGCAGTTCCGCTGGCGCCAAGTCCTGGGCTTCCTGACACTGCACGGGGCCCAGCCCCAGCCGCTCCCCGCGAAATTCGGTCCACGCACCGGGGTCAGGAGTGCACGCGCGGACGCGGCGATCAACGCCGAGCGCCGGTTGTGTCCACTTGATCCGAGCCATCTCGGCCGTGATCTTAGGCGCCAGAGAAATTCCATCAGGTCGCTGCGGCTCGGCGATAATGGTGCCCGCAGCCAGTGCGTCAACCGTTGCAACAAGTAACCCGGCACCGCTGCGAGAAAGGCGCTCAAGAAGTGTTCCTGAAGTGTCAGTAGCGGTCACATTCTCCGTCAGGCGGCCATAGACAGGACCGGTGTCCAGCCCCTCGTCAAGCCGGAATGTGGTAGCCCCCGTTATGTCGTCGCCATAAAGCAATGCGTGCTGAACTGGAGCCGCGCCGCGCCACGCGGGTAGCAACGAGAAATGCAAGTTCACCCATCCGAGTGGCGGAACTTCTAACAACGCGGCGGGCACGAGTGCTCCGTACGCAACCACAGGAATGCAGTCCGGTTCTAGCTCGGCCAAACGCGCCACGAAATTGTCATCTGACAGCGACGTCGGCGTGAGAACTTCGATGCCGTTTTCGTCGGCGAGGGCGTGGATCGGTGAATGTGCCAGCAATCTGCCGCGTCCGGCACGCGCAGGCGGTCGGGTCAGCACGGCTGTGATTTCGTGCTGACTGGCGAGCAATGCCTCCAATGAAGGCAGCGCGGCTGATGGTGTGCCCGCAAAGATCAGGCGCACGGGCTCAGAGCCAACGACTGGAGATCGGGTGTGGGCTGACCTTGACTGGCGGAATCGCGGCGCCAAACCATTCGGCTTCTCGGATCGCCTTCATCGCTTGCTTCCGGGTCTCATCATCGAGGCGATCAACAAATAGGATTCCGTCGAGATGATCAGTCTCATGCTGGACGCAGCGAGCAAGTACTTCGCTGCCTTCAACAACCATCGGCTCGCCAAATTCGTTGAAACCTTTGGCAACTACCCGCATGGCCCTAGTGGTCGGATACGCCAGCCCCGGCAGCGAAAGGCAGCCCTCATCGCCCTCTTGCAGCTCGTCGGACAAATCCAGCACAGGATTAATCAGGTGGCCTATCTCGTCGTCGATATCGAACGTGAAGACCCTCAGCAAAACCCCTAGCTGAGGGGCCGCCAACCCGGCTCCGCCTGCCTCGAGCATGGTGTCTGTCAGATCGCTGACCAGTCGCCGTAGTTCCTTGTCGAAAGTCTGGACCGGAAGTGCAGCACTGCGCAGCACTGGATCGCCAAAGAGGCGAATCTCCTGCACTGTCACAACTACTCCGATCGACGCGACCGTGGTTCGGTCTAGGTGCTAATTGTATGGATGCCCAGACTCAGCCCAACACGATCGGGTCCAGGCGCGTTTCCACGCCAGGACCAGACTTACGCGCGCTGCGAAGCGCCATGGCTGCCTTAAGCGCGGCCGCCAGTTGTGCACCATCGGCAACTGGTGCCCCGATCATCACCCGAACCGGGTCAATCACCTCGGTTAGGCGAACACCTAGGTCAGGAACTGGCCCAAGCACCCGAGCGGACGCCGGCAAATTGCACTGATCCAAAAGGTCAGTTACGGCCAGCGCGGCACCTCTTATCAATGCCACCCGCGCCGCTGGAGGCAGACCCAGTTCAGAGCGCTCAGCTAATTCACGTTCGGAAAACCCAATCGGATCAAGGCGAACTAGCGCCTGGACCGCGCGATTGGCTGCATCGGCCCCAGCCAAGACCACGGCCCCTCCACTTCGGACCAACGCGGCCGCGTTCAGCCAACGTCGCAAGGCTTCCTCGCCCGCGCGAAGGTCCGGGCGCGCCAACAAGACGCCGGCATCGAGCAACACCGCCGCGGCATAACCGGACAGGGCCACCGGTTCGGCACCAGGAGTTGCAATAACTAGAGCGGACTCAGATCCAACTTCGGCTTTGACTTCGGTACCTGCAGAGTTGATCACTTGGGTCCCAGGAAACGCTCGTCCAAGTTCTTCCGCGGTGCGGGAACTGCCGACGGATACCGCACGCAGTTGGCCTCGTCCGCACTCCGAGCAGTTCCAGTCACCTGCTATTCGACCGCACCAAGTGCACGTGGCGATCGCGTGGCCAGTAGCCAACTGCAATGGACCGGCGCATTGCCCGCAACGAGCCAAAGTCCGGCATTCCCGGCATGCAACTGCCGGCAAATACCCCCGACGCGGAACCTGAACAAGGACCGGCCCAGCGCGAAGTCCATCGCGAATCGCCCGCCAGGCTGTGCGCGGGATTCTGCCCGCAGTGGCTACGTCGGCCTCGGAGGCGACAGCGACGCGGGGCCCTCGACTCCGTAGTACCTCGCGGCTGACCGAAACCGACCGCAGCCAACCGGTGGTCACTAGCCGCTGCACTTCAGCAGTCCGGCCATGGCTGGCGAAAACCAAGCTCATTCCAGTTTGGTGAGCTCGCAACGAGAGAACTTCCCGAGCGTGCCAGTACGGCGCATGAGGCTCAGAGTGCAAGTCGTCGCCGTCGTCCCACAGCACCAGCAGCCCAAGATCCGCCACCGGCGCGAACGCGGCCGCTCGGGTACCGATGACCACCTTCACCTGGCCCCGCGAGATCCGCAGAAACGCCCGATAACGGGCGGCCGGGCCAAGACCGGCGCTAAGGACTTCAAACTGACCAGGAACCAATTGCGATAGGACAGCACCAACTCGAGCCACATCGGTCGCATCGGGCAAGACCACAAGCGCGCCGTGGTCGCCAGACATCGCAGTTACAACCAGTTCAGCAAGCATCCGCGGCCAATCATCACCGGGCAGCACATTCACACCCGCTCGAGCCGGCGTCCCACTTGCGATTCGGTCGAGCAGGCCACCGGCGCCGGAGTACTCGGACCAGTGACTTGCGTCCGGTCGGGTCGGCCGACTCAGAACTTCGCCCGCCGCCTCTGCTGTCCTCGCTGCAGCTTCGATCCGGGCGGCGCGCGGCGGGATGGCGGTACGAATTACGTCGGACTTAGTCCCCGCGTAGCGCTCGGCAACCGCCCGGATCAACTCTGCGATCTCCGGGTGCAGCACTGGCTCAGCAGAGACCACCTTCACCAGAGGCGCGAGGGTACCCACATGGTCGCTGTGATCAGTGCGCGCGACGACGAACCCATCGACCAGTCGCCCGGCGAAACGCACTCTTACCCGCGCACCTGGCACGGCTAAGTCGATTAGCCCTTCCGGTACCGCGTAATCGAAATCCCGGTCAAGGTGTGGCAACGGGACGTCAACCCAAACGCGGGCGACGTCCAAACTCATTCGCCGATGGCGATGCGCAGTGCTGCCGCGCGATCGGTTCGCTCCCAAGTGAATTCGGGTAGCTCACGACCAAAATGTCCGTAGGCAGCGGTTCCCTGGTAGATCGGCCGCAAAAGATCTAAGGCCGCAATGATTGCTGCCGGACGCAGATCGA
The DNA here is from genome assembly GCA_903825575.1 of uncultured bacterium. GTDB lineage: Bacteria > Actinomycetota > Actinomycetes > S36-B12 > CAIKAW01 > CAIKAW01. The sequence goes on from CAIKAW010000047.1 coordinate 31,258, forward strand.
ATACTTCGTTCACAGCGTCCTGAATTCGTTCGTCAGGAAGAATCCCGGTGCCGAACGTTTCGACGAAGAGGCCGACCGGGTGCGCCTTGCCGATCGCATACGCAACCTGTACTTCGCAACGCGTTGCTAATCCGGCAGCTACCACGTTCTTAGCTACCCAGCGCATGGCATATGCAGCGGAGCGGTCGACCTTCGACGGGTCCTTACCGCTGAACGCGCCACCTCCGTGACGAGCCATGCCCCCGTACGTGTCGACGATGATCTTGCGACCGGTTAGGCCCGCGTCACCCATCGGACCGCCGGTGACGAAACGCCCAGTTGGATTCACGAGCAGCCGATAGCCGACAGTGTCGATGCCCAGAGCCGCGAGTTCGGGCTCAACTACGTGTTTACGAATCTCGGGAGTAAGCAGACCGGCAATGTCGACATCGTCAGCATGCTGGCTCGAGACCACGACGGTGTCTAACCGGACTGGGCGATCACCGTCGTATTCGATGGTCACCTGAGTCTTGCCGTCGGGTCTCAGGTAGGGGGCCAAACCGTCCTTGCGGGCGGCCGTCAAACGCGCCGCCAAGCGGTGTGCGAGTGCGATCGGTAATGGCATCAGTTCAGGCGTATCAGTGCACGCGTAACCGAACATCAGGCCTTGGTCGCCCGCACCCTGACGGTCGAGGGGATCGATCGATCCTTCGGCGCGCTCTTCGAAGGCGTCGTCGACGCCTTGGGCGATGTCTGGCGATTGGGTCCCGATCGAGACGGAGACCCCACACGATTCCCCATCGAAGCCCTTTACCGAGGAGTCATAGCCGATGCCCAGCACCACGTCGCGCACAATCTTGGCGATGTCGACGTACGCGGTTGTGGTGACCTCACCAGCGACGTGCACCTGACCGGTTGTCAGCATCGTCTCAACTGCGACCCGCGAATTGCGGTCTTGGCTGAGAATCCCGTCGAGGATCGCGTCGCTGATCTGGTCAGCCATCTTGTCCGGGTGGCCTTCGGTCACCGATTCGGACGTAAACAGGCGCGTGGACAATGAAACTCCCTGACAGCCGGCGCAACCACCTGCGGCTGCGGATCTTGCGAAGTCTAAGCCCCAGCCAAGCCGGGCTGGCCTAACGCCACAGGTCGCGAACGCCATCCCAGATCGCGTCTGAAAGCACTTCCTTGGCGCCAAGGCCAACTTCAACGCTGCGCCCATCCGGCCACAGCAGTGTCGCGGCGTTATTCAATTGGCCGAATACCGCCCCACCTGACACGTCGTTGACTACGAGCAGGTCGACACCCTTGCGAACCAATTTGGCCTGCCCGTGCTCCAGTGCCGTGTGCTGCGAATCGCCGGTTTCGGCAGCAAAACCTACGAGTACCTGTCCAACTGGTCGGCACCCAACTAGTTCGGCTAAGACGTCCGTCGTCGACTCAAGCGCCAGATCAAGTCCGGCACCCTGCTTTTTGATCTTGTGAGAAGCCGGCTGACTGGGTCGGAAATCGGCAACTGCCGCCGCCATTACAACCGCATCGGCATCGGAAGCTGCCGCCAATACTGCTTCGCGTAACTCGGAGGCAGATTCCACAGCCACTAAGTGCACACCTGCCGGAATGGGAAGTTGCACGTTGGCCGCAACCAGCACCACCTCGGCACCTCGGGCAACGGCGGTTGCTGCAAGCGCCAACCCTTGCCTGCCACTGGAGCGATTACCCAAGAAGCGCACTGGATCGATCGGTTCGCGGGTCCCGCCTGCGGACACAACTACCTTGTGTCCAGCCAGGTCAGCAGCCAGACCATCGCGACCCCGCGCCAACACTCTCAGGGCTAGTTCGACGATTGAGTCAGGCTCTGGCAACCGGCCCGGGCCGGAGTCAGACCCGGTAAGTCGCCCGTCGGCCGGATCGATTACCAGGGCCCCCCGAGATCGAAGCGTGGCAACGTTGGCCACTGTGGCCGGGTGCTCCCACATCTCGGTATGCATTGCTGGCGCGTATATGACCGGCGCTCGGGTGGTTAGTAACACCGAAGTCAGCAGGTCATCGGCCCGGCCGCTGGCCGCGCGAGCGAGTAGGTCAGCGGTTGCCGGGACGACGATCACCAGATCGGCTTGCCTACCTATGCGAACGTGCGGTACGTCCGAGACCTGAGCCCACACATCTGTAGCCACCGGCTGCCCCGAAAGGGCCTCCCATGTGGCCTTGCCGACAAAACGCAGCGCGGCATCGGTCGGTACGACTCGAACCTGATGGCCGGACTCAGTTAGTCCGCGCAGCACTTCGCAGGCTTTATAAGCCGCAATGCCACCGGAAACCCCAAGGACCACATTGGGACTCGAGGTGCTCGCACTCATGGGCACCGCCAAGGATTGGAAAAGCCGCTGGCTCAGTTGGCCGGTTCTTCGATGGTTTCGGCGGTCAGGAGCCCAGCGTCGATCTCACGCAGCGCGATCGAAAGCGGCTTCTCTTGCACGTGAGTTTCGACCAGCGGGCCGACGTTCTCAAGCAGTCCCTCACCGAGTTGTGAGTAGTAGGCGTTGATCTGGCGCGCCCGCTTGGCTGCGTAGATTACGAGTCGGTACTTCGACTCGGCGGCCTCAAGCAAGTCGTCGATCGGGGGGTAGGTGATGCCCTCGGGCCGAACGCTGGTACCGGACACAGAAGACCTCTCACAAGTAAGTCAGTGGGGATAGCCCAATAAGTCTAGCAAGGCCGAGGCGGCTGCTTCGACCGATGAGTTCACGATCGTGACATCAAACTCCGCTTCGGCGGCTAATTCGACTCGCGCGACCCCCAGCCGACGCTCTACCACCTCAGGGGCTTCGGTGCCTCTACCGATCAGTCGACGGACCAACTCGTCCCAATTTGGGGGTGCCAGGAAGACCAGCAGAGCATCAGGATCGACCAATCTGAGCGTCCGGGCCCCCTGCAACTCAATCTCGAGCAACACCGAATACCCGGCCGCGAGATGAGCCTCAACCGGCTCGGACGTGGTCCCGTACCGGTTTCCTGCGAACTCGGCCCACTCCAGAAAGGCCCCGGTCGATACCAGTTGGTCGAATTGGGCGTCGCTGACAAAGTGATACTCGCGGCCGTCAAGTTCGCCAGGTCGCGGCGCACGTGTCGTCGTAGAGATCGAGAGCCAGATCCGCGGCTCTAGGCCACACACGCAATTCACGACCGTGCTCTTTCCAACTCCGGAAGGACCCGAGAGCACGACCAAGCGCGGCGTCGGTTCGCTCATCCGACGAGCCGTAACAGCTCTTGGCGCTGACCGACACCCAGACCACCCACTCGACGATTGGCGGCGATTCCAACTTCGGCCATCAACTCCCCAGCCCGGACCGGACCAATCCGCGGTAGGGCTGCCAGCAAGCCGGGAACTCCCATCCTGGCCACGATCGGATCTGTTCCAGCCAACTCAAAAACATCACCCAGCCGCAGCCGCCCGGCCTTTAGATCGGCCTTAACAACTGCTCGCCGCCCACGTGCTGCAGAGGCTGCGGCGACGGCTAGGGCCCGGCCCGCTGCATCCATCGGCGTCAGAGTCATGCCAAGTCCACGTCTTTGGCTCGGTCCGACAACAGGCCCTCGGCGATTGCCGCAGCAGCAGCACCTGGGTCGGAGGCAGCGGTGATCGGACGACCGATTACAAGCAGGTCTGCCCCGGCTGCCAGAGCGGCCGCCGGCGTAGCGACTCGGGACTGATCACCCAATGCCGAATCTGCCGGTCGTACCCCTGGGGTGATCAGAACAATGCTTGGCCCGACGGCCGCACGCACCGCAGCTACTTCCAAGGGGGAGCACACGATCGCCCGGGCGCCAGCGGAAACGGCCGAAACCGCAAGTCGGCGAACGAGTTCGGTTGGGTCGTCCCGCCAGCCGAGTTCCGCTAGCTCGTCGGCCCCCAAAGAAGTCAGGACGGTCACGGCCGTTATCAGCGTGTCCGGCAAAGCGGTCGCGGCAGCTTCGATCATTGCCCGGCCACCGGCCGCGTGGACCGTGAGGAACCGTGGCGCAATGTCAGCTAAGGCCCTTGCAGCACCTGCGACTGTGGCTGGAATGTCATGCAGCTTTAGGTCAAGGAAGAGGTTGGTATCGGGAGCGCCTTCGCGCGCGGCAACCACGGCAGCTCGACCATCTCTAAGGAAGGTTTCGAGCCCTACCTTCATCGTGGCGACGATCGGTCCGGTTGCGACCGCCCAAGCCCGCAGGGTGGCTAGGTCTGGAGCGTCAAGGGCAACCGCGATCGGGGCAACTACGGCCACCGGGGCACCGGGCCGGAATGATGCTCTGCGCCCAGCTCGGGTTCCGGCTCAACATCGGCACCCCGATGAGCATGTCCGACGGCATCGGTCAGGCGTTCAAACCCACGCAGTGCCAACTCGTGACGTAGTTCGCTGAGCACGCGAGCCGGGGCCGCCGGATCGTTGAAGGTCGCGGTACCTACGGAAACAGCACTTGCTCCGGCCAGGATGAATTGCAATGCATCCACTCCGTTACGGATGCCACCCATGCCAAGGATCGGAACCTCGGGCAGCGCCTGGTGCACCTCCCAAACGCAACGAACGGCAACTGGACGGATGGCCGGACCTGAGAGCCCGCCGGTGATTCCGGCAAGTTGCGGCCGCATCGTCGTCGTATCTATCACCAGCCCTAGGAGCGTGTTGATCAGCGCTAAACCGTCGGCCCCGGCTCGCACACAGGCACGCGCGATCTCGACGATGTCAGTGACGTCCGGGGAAAGTTTGGCAATCACCGGGATATCGGACGGCGTATTCCGACGCACGTTCGTAATCACGGCAGCCGCTGAAGCCGGATCTCGAGCGAAGATCAACCCCTTGTTTTCGACATTCGGGCAAGAGATGTTCACTTCGATAGCAACAATCTCGGGAACGTTGCGCAACTTCTGAGCCAACTTCGTGTACTCGTCGGCATTCGAACCTGCGATCGACACCACAGTGCGCACCCCGCGCTCTCGCAACCAAGCCAAGTCGTGCTCAATAAACCCGTCGATTCCGGGCCCCTGCAGCCCGATGGAGTTGAGCATGCCGCTTGGGGTCTCGGCCATTCGTGGAGTTGGGCGCCCCGACCGCGGTGCCAGCATGATGCTCTTGGTCACCAATGCACCGATCTTGGTGATGTCAAAGAATGTGTCTAACTCGCGGCCAGAAGCGGCGCAACCACTCGCGGTCAGCACCGGATTGGGCAGCCAGGTGCCACCAAGTTCGGCAGTCATATCGACGTCATGCCCAAGCTGCTCAACCGGAATCGGACCATATGAGATGACTGCGCGCGTCATGCCTTACTCCCCGGTGCTCCGTAACAGTCTGCGGGAATTGTGTCGAGGTCATCCCAGCGAATTCGGTCGCCTCGGAACACCGGCCCGTCAACGCAGGACCGCAGCATGCGTGTCACGCCATCGTCTCCGATCACCGGCAACACGCAGGTCATGCAAACGCCGATTCCGCAAGCCATGGACTCTTCCACGGCGGTTTGGACATGGGCACCGTGACTGCGTGCAAGTTCGGTTACCGCAGCCAACATTGGCATGGGGCCGCAGGCATACACGACATCGGTATTTGTGCGGGACATGATCTCGGGCAAGACATCGGTGACTCGTCCCCGAGTGCCTGTGGACCCGTCGTCAGTGGTGATCGTCAGGGTTGATGCCATCCGCTTGGCGTCAAGCACGTTAAACAATCTGTCTTCTGTGGCAGCACCCAAAACAACGTCAACCCGACAGCCGCGAGTGCGCAATTCTTCGGCCAGCATGAAAAGCGGTGCAGCTCCATAACCGCCGCCAACAAGCAGCGCCGAGACTGGCTGCTTGGGCAAGGCAAATGGGCGCCCAAGCGGCCCAACGACATCGATCGGATCGTGCCGATGCAGGTTGGCCAACCACTGGGTACCGGGACCGGCAACTCCAACAGCAATGTCGACCGTGCCGCCGTAAACCCCACGCAGAGTCACACCGTGAATAGAGAAAGCCCGCCGCAGCAACATGGCGGAGTTATCTCCACCGACGGCCAGCGCAACAAAGTGCCCTGGGCGCGCGGCTTCGGGCACCCCGGGGGCGGTGATGGTGAGCACGTGATACGAACCGACCCGGCGAGTGCCGAGCAGTTCGCCGCGCACTTGCACCGGCATCAGAGTCCAGCCTTCCCGTCGATCGACCTTGCGAGTGCGTCCCTAGCTCTCAAGGTGGCCAAGTCGCTGGCGAATTCTTGCAGCGACCTGACCCGAGTCGTACCGCGGAGCAGCGATTCGATGCCCTGCACCGCCGCCGCCAAACCCTGCACGGTGGTGACACACGGCACGCCCTTGAGGACCGCAGCCGTTCGGATCTCGTACCCGTCGAGCCTAGGACCAACACCGTACGGGGTGTTCACGATCAGATCTACGTCCCCGTTGAGGATCGCCTCAACTGCTGTGGGGGCTCCAGAGAGGCTTGGCCCGTCGTGGTGCTTGCGCACGACGGTAGCGACTAGGCCGTTGCGCCGAAGTACTTCGGCGGTTCCGGCGGTAGCGAGAATCTCGAACCCTAGATCCGCCAGACGCTTGACCGGAAACACCATCGAACGTTTGTCGCGGTTCGCAACCGAGATGAAGGCCCGGCCCGAGGTCGGAAGGCCACCGGCGTAGGCGGCGCTCTGGGATTTGGCGAACGCCGTGCCGAATTCGGCATCGATGCCCATCACCTCGCCCGTCGAACGCATCTCAGGGCCGAGGACCGTGTCGACGCCATGGAATCGCCCGAACGGAAGCACCGCCTCTTTGACTGCGATGGGAGCACCGATCGGCAGGGTGCCCCCGTCGCCAAACTCCGGTAGCAACCCTTCAGTCCGCAGTGAGGCGATGGAAGCCCCAAGCATCACACGCGCGGCCGCCTTTGCTAACGGCACCGCGGTTGCCTTAGACACGAATGGGACGGTTCGCGAAGCCCGGGGGTTTGCTTCAAGCACATAGAGCACATCACCGGCCAATGCGTACTGCACGTTAAGCAGGCCCAGAACTCCAACTCCACGCGCGATCGCTTCGGTGCTGATTCGGATGCGCTCGATCTCTTCTTGCCCAAGTGTGATCGGAGGCAATGCGCAGGCCGAGTCCCCAGAATGAATTCCGGCTTCTTCGATGTGCTCCATCACTCCACCGAGGAATAGCTCGTTTCCGTCAAAGATCGCATCGACATCAATCTCGATCGCGTCGTCAAGGAATCGGTCGACGAGCACTGGATGCTCCGGACTGACTTGGGTCGCCCGATCGATGTACCCGGCCAACATCGGCTCGTCGTACACGATTTCCATACCGCGACCACCTAGGACATACGAGGGACGTACAAGCACCGGATACCCGATCTCAGCGGCAATCGCCTGCGCCTGTGCGAATGATGACGCAGTGCCATGCCTAGGGGCTGGGAGGCCGGCCTGGGCCAGCACTCGTCCGAATGCCCCGCGTTCCTCGGCCAGATGGATAGATTCCGGCGACGTTCCCACAATTGGGACGCCAGCATCTTTTAGCGCCTGAGCCAACCCGAGCGGCGTCTGGCCGCCAAGTTGAACAACAACTCCGACCACTTCGCCGGAGGTCCTTTCCGCGTGCACCACTTCAAGGACGTCTTCCAACGTCAAAGGCTCAAAGTAAAGTCGATCCGAAGTGTCGTAATCGGTAGACACGGTCTCAGGATTGCAATTGACCATGACCGTCTCATAGCCAACGTCGCGCAATGCCATTGCAGCGTGTACGCACGAATAGTCGAACTCGATCCCTTGCCCGATTCGATTCGGACCCGACCCCAGGATGATCACCTTCGGCTTGGTACTCGGCGCAACCTCGGTCTCTTCGTCGTACGTCGAGTAGTGGTACGGCGTCGAAGCCGCAAACTCGGCAGCGCAGGTGTCGACGGTCTTGTACACCGGTCGCACGCCGAGACTGTGCCGCAATTGACGCAATTCGGCTTCGCTGCCGCCACGTAATTGCGCCAACTGACGGTCGGAGAATCCATTCCGCTTGGCAACGAACATTAGGTCCGCACCCAAATCAGATGCAGCCCGAATTTCATCGGCTAGGTCATTGATATCGCAGAGTTGGTCAAGGAACCAGGGATCAATCCCGGTTACCTCGAAGACGTCTTCGATGGTTGCTCCGGCCCATAAAGCGCGTTGAACGAAGGACAAGCGGCCGTCATGGGGAACCGCCGCCGCCGCCAGAGTCGCCGTGAGGTCCACCTCACTTCGGTTACTTGGCCACGTGAAGGGCGCACTGGGGCTTTCAAGACTTCGCAGGGCCTTCTGCAGTGCCTCGGCGAAGTTACGACCGATGGCCATTGCCTCCCCGACGCTCTTCATTGTGGTTGTAAGGCGCGGGTCAGCAGCCGGGAACTTCTCGAACGCGAACCGCGGCACCTTTACGACCACATAGTCAAGCGCTGGTTCGAAGGACGCTGGAGTCTCACGGGTGATGTCATTGGGAATTTCATCGAGGGTGTAGCCAAGGGCCAACTTGGCGGCGATCTTGGCGATTGGGAACCCCGTCGCCTTTGACGCCAGCGCGGATGACCGCGACACCCGTGGGTTCATCTCGATGACGATGAGTCGGCCAGTTGCCGGTTCAACCGCAAACTGAATATTGCACCCGCCAGTGTCTACCCCTACCGCGCGGATGATCTGGATACCGACGTCGCGCATGTGCTGGTATTCGCGGTCGGTCAAGGTCAGGGCTGGCGCAACAGTGATGCTGTCGCCGGTGTGAACACCCAGCGGATCTAGATTCTCGATCGAACACACCACGACGACGTTGTCGTTGCGGTCGCGCATTAGCTCGAGTTCATATTCCTTCCAGCCCAAGATCGATTCTTCGAGCAGGATCTCGCTAGTTGGGCTAGCCGATAGCCCGAGGCCGGCGATCTGGCGTAAGTCGTCTTCGTCATAGGCAATCCCAGAACCCGCGCCACCCATAGTGAATGAAGGACGCACCACAACCGGATAGCCCAGTTCTTGAGCGCCAGCAACGACTTCATCCATCGAATGACAAATCACTGAGCGGGCGCTTTCGGCGCCCAGCGCAGTAACTATCTTCTTGAACAGTTCGCGGTTTTCGCCAGACTGGATCGCATCGATGCTGGCACCGATCAACTCGACCCCGTACTTCTCAAGTACACCGTTCTCGTGCAGGGCGACTGCCGCATTCAGGGCAGTCTGACCGCCGAGGGTCGCTAGCAAAGCGTCTGGACGTTCGCGGGCGATGACGGCCTCGATGTACTCCGGTGTGATCGGCTCAACATAAGTCGCGTCCGCGAGTTCGGGGTCTGTCATGATCGTGGCCGGATTGCTATTGACCAGAATCACGCGAATACCTTCTTCGCGCAGAACTCGGCAAGCCTGGGTACCCGAGTAGTCGAACTCACAGGCTTGCCCGATCACGATCGGACCCGAACCGATGACCAAGACGCTGTGGATATCTTCACGACGCGGCACGACTTGCACCGCCTTCAACTAGCTGGACGAAGCGATCAAACAGGTAAGCGGCATCGTGCGGTCCGGCAGCAGCTTCGGGGTGGTACTGGACGCTGAAGGCTGGCACATCCAGGCACTTCAGGCCTTCGACTACGTTGTCGTTCAGACACACGTGACTGACCGCTGCAAGTCCATGTGGTGTCACTAGCGGACCATTTGTCGGGGCGGCCACTGCGAAGCCGTGGTTATGAGCGGTGACCTCAACTTTCCCGGTTGAAAGGTCCTGCACCGGCTGATTGATTCCGCGATGCCCGTAGCGAAGTTTGTAGGTTTCGAAGCCGAGCGCACGACCGAGCACTTGGTGGCCGAAGCAGATTCCGAAAAGCGGCCGACCGGCGTTCAAGACGGCGCGCACTAGTTCGACGGCGTGATCCGCGGTTCCCGGATCGCCAGGTCCGTTCGAAAGGAAGATTGAGTCGGTGTTCAGCGCCAGCAGCTCGGTGGCAGTGATTCCGGCAGGAACTACGTGGACGTCGACACCACGTTCTGCCAACAAGCGGGGCGTCATCGCCTTGATCCCAAGGTCTATGGCCGCGACACTAAAACGCTTTGGCCCAACCGCTGGAACTAGGTAGGGCTTTGGCGTTGTGACATCGGCAGTCAAGTCGGCACCGAGCATTTCCTGACTATCGAGTACTGCCTGCAATAGCTCAGCCTGCGAGCGGTCAGCGGCGGCCCCGCTGAATAGGCCAACTCGCATTGCCCCCCGTTCGCGCAAGTGTCGCGTCAACGCGCGGGTATCGATATCGCACACTCCCACGATGCCTTCGGCGAGCAAGCGCTCATCAAGGGAACCGCGTGACCTCCAATTCGAAGGACGGTGGACCGGATCGCGAGCCACATAGCCACTTACCCAGATCCGCGCGGACTCGTCGTCTTCATCGTTAATTCCGGTATTGCCGATGTGCGGCGCGGTCATCACGACAACCTGCTTGTGATAAGACGGGTCAGTCAACGTCTCTTGGTATCCGGTCATTGCGGTGTTGAACACGGCCTCACCGAATGTTTCCCCGATCGCACCGTAGGCCCGCCCGCGGAAGGTTCGACCATCCTCGAGGACGAGCAGTGCCGGCTCGCGACTGCCTCTCAACTGCCCTCCTCTAACCCGGATTGTCCGCCAAGCATGCCGCGAATCATGAGTACTATCCCTGACCGGTCGGCTTCTGAGTCAGATCGGACCCCGGTATCGACGAGGTGTCCCCCTAGTCGCCAGGACACGATAACCACGCCGTCTGTCTCGAACTCTTTTCCAGCTAGGCCTTTAGCCCGGCGTACACCTGCGATGGAGTTGACTGGGATCGCAAGATCGAGCGCACCAGCGCGAGTGAAGAGCAGTCCGGCACCTAGCGCGGCAACAGACACGGGACCGGCCACGCTCAGATCGTGTGCCCTGATCCGAGCAAGCCAATCGCCAGAACGAGTGGTTCCCAAATACTTTCCCACGAATGGACCACCAACCAGGCCCCCCGGTTCATCGAAAGCAACTAACGGTGGGGGCACCTCCCGAAGAGCCGCGCCACGATTGGTCCGACTCCGCACGGCCCACAAAGCCCATGCGATTAGCACCAAGATCAGGCCACTAATAAGCATTCGCAAATTGTTCGATGTCTGCCCCGCGACAGCGATTAGGGCTCGCGTCGAATTGCTTGTAGTCATACGTTCGACCTCGCAACTAACTCGCCGTCGAGCACCGTCGGATCACCGTGTAGGAAGGTGGCTCGCACACGTCCGGTGAGTTCGCGCCCTGCGTATGGATTGTTCCGACTGCGCGACGCGCCTGCATTCGGATCGACAACGTATGAAGCGCTTGGATCGAAAATGACTAGGTTCGCCGGTTCCCCGACTGCAATCGGGCGGCCATGCTCGCTCAGTCGACCAATCCCAGCGGGCGCAACTGACATCCGGGCTGCCACGCCGGCCCAATCCAAACGGCCGGACTCCACCATCGTGGTGTTCACCACGGCCAAGGCATCTTCAAGACCCAGCATGCCGGGCGAAGCGTCGGCCCACTCACAGTCCTTGTCTTCAATCGGATGCGGCGCATGGTCCGTGGCAACCGCGTCGATCGTCCCGTCGGCAAGTCCGTCTCGCAGCGCCTCGACGTCGGCTGCCGTGCGCAATGGCGGATTGACCTTGTACCGAGGGTCATAAGTAGCGACTAGATCGTCGGTGAGCAGCAGGTGGTGGGGCGTGACCTCGGCTGTCACATCGATGCCGCGAGACTTGGCCCAACGGATGATTTCAACAGATCCGGCCGTACTGACGTGGCACACATGTAACCGCGAGCGCACGTGCTCGGTAAGCAGCACGTCGCGGGCGATGATCGCCTCTTCAGCAACCGCTGGCCAACCTGTCAGTCCCAAAAGGGCCGACATCGCCCCTTCGTTCATCTGAGCACCTTCGGTGAGCCTGGGTTCCTGCGCATGCTGGGCAATTACGCCGTCGAATGCCTTCACATATTCCAGCGCCCGCCTCATAATTACGGCATCCCAGACACATTTGCCGTCATCGCTGAAGACCCGAACTGCGGCCGGGGAATCGGCCATCGCACCAAGCTCGGCAAGTTGCGAGCCTGCCAACCCCAGGGTTACTGCGCCCACTGGTCGCACGTCGCACCAACCTGACGCTCGGCCCAGCCGCCACACCTGTTCGACCACACCGGCCGTGTCAGCTACCGGGTCTGTATTGGCCATCGCATGGACGGCCGTGAATCCTCCGAGCGCCGCAGCCCGGGTACCTGTCTCTACAGTTTCGGCATCCTCGCGACCGGGTTCGCGCAAGTGAGTGTGCAAGTCAACCAACCCGGGCAGCAGGACCATTCCGGCCCCGAGCACCTCGATTGCACCGTCTGTCGCGATTGTGCCCGAGAGTTCAATCGCTGAAATTCGACCGGCAGAAATACGAATATCAACTTCGGCTCCACCAAGCGGACGCACGTTTCGCAGCACAAAGCTCATAGCGGCCTGCCTTCACTGACTGGAACGCCATTGGAACCGTCTGAGAGTTCGCTGCCCCCGAGTAACAAATACAGCACAGCCATTCGAACGCTGACGCCGTTCGTCACCTGCTCAACGATGACCGATCGCGGCGAGTCAGCTACCTCCGCGGCAATCTCCATGCCCCGATTCATCGGACCTGGATGCATCACAATCGTGTGCGGTTGCAGCAGTTTCATACGGTTGACATCTAGTCCGTAGCGACGACTGTATTCGCGGGCACTTGGGAAATATGCGGCACTCATCCGCTCGCGCTGCACCCGCAACATCATTACGACATCGGCCGTCGGAAGTGATGAATCGAGGTCATACGACACCGAACAAGGCCAGAGTTCGACGCCCACCGGCAGCAGGGTCGGCGGGGCAATCAGCGTGACCTTGGCACCCAAGGTACGAAGTAGCAGCACATTGGAGCGAGCTACCCTGCTGTGCAGGACATCGCCAACGATTACGACATCCAAGCCAGCCAGATCCCCGACGCCACCGGCGAGGTGCCGGCGCATCGTGAATGCATCAAGGAGAGCCTGTGTCGGATGTTCGTGGGTGCCGTCGCCGGCATTGACGACGCTGCCCCGAATCCATCCGGAGGTGGCCAGTCGATGTGGTGCGCCGCTAGCGCTATGCCGAATGACCACGGCATCGGCACCCATCGCTTCTAACGTCAATGCAGTGTCCTTGAGACTTTCGCCCTTGGACACACTCGATCCTTTTGCTGCGAAGTTGATCACATCCGCCGAAAGTCGCTTCGCGGCGGCTTCGAAAGAGATCCGGGTACGCGTTGAGTCTTCGAAGAACAAATTGACCACCGTGCGTCCGCGCAGCGTCGGGAGCTTCTTAACTGGCCGATCGGCAACGGCGGCTAGCTCGGCCGCCGTATCGAGGATCAAGAGTGCGTCCGGAAGATCAAGGTCGGCGGCAGAAAGCAGGTGGCGTTTCATTCGGGCGTACCTTCCTCATCGGGCCCACCGAGCAGGACTCCGTCGACCCCGTCGATCTCAACGAGTTGCACCCGAACGTTTTCACGCAGTGATGTGGGCAGGTTCTTACCTACGTAGTCGGCTCGGATGGGCAGTTCGCGATGACCACGATCGACTAACACGGCCAGTTGGACCGACCTAGGGCGCCCAATGTCGCCAAGTGCGTCCAGAGCAGCCCGGATCGTGCGACCGGAGAAGAGCACATCATCTACGAGTACCACCACGGCGCCGTCAATACCGCCTGGAGGAAGCTCTGTGCGCTCAAGAGCCCGGGCCGGGCGTAATCGCAGATCGTCGCGGTACATGGTTATATCCAACGAGCCGACCGGGATTTGGTGCCCAACGACATCGGCAATCCGTTCGCCGATTCGGTTGGCGATTGGAACGCCACGAGTAGGGATCCCGAGCAGAACGACGTCACCGCCGCGAGTGCGTTCAACAATTTCGTGTGAGATGCGGGTCAAAGCCCGGCCCACATCGGCGGCGTCGAGGACCGGCCGCATTTCTTGGTTGGCAGACATGTCTGTCGACCTCCTTCCCCGCCTCACCGGACGGGTCGTTAAAGGATGTCTGAACAACCAGACCCTAGCAGCGCCGCGGCCTCCTTACCGGAGACCCCCCACCGGACAGTTTGACTACCAGGCGTGACCACCGCGGCCCCCTTGGCAATCTTGGTGCCATGTTGTTCTATCAAAATCCCATAACTCTGGGTAGTCTCACTCCGGGTTACCGGGGGCTACAGAAAGGCACTACCAATGCCAAGTGACTACGCCAAGGCTCTTGGGGCGAAACTGCGGGCGATTCGCCAGCAGCAGGGACTCTCGCTGCACGGGGTTGAAGAACGCAGTAGCGGCGTGTGGAAAGCGGTCGTAATCGGTTCCTACGAGCGTGGCGATCGCGCCGTGACCGTGCAGAGGTTGGCGCAACTAGCCGACTTCTACAAGGTCCCGGTAGCCGAACTCCTGCCTGAGGCTTCCGCTGGGGCAAACGCCGAGCCGGCCCCACGGCTGGTTCTCGATCTCGAACAACTTTCGGCAGTTCCTGCAGAGAAGGTTGGGCCGCTGGCTCGGTACGCAGCGGCAATTCAAGCTCAGCGCGGCGACTACAACGGTCGCATCCTGTCGATCCGCCAGGACGATTTGCGCACCTTGGCAGTGATCTACGACGAACCACCGAGCTTGTTGGCCGACCAACTGATTGCCTGGGGCGTTCTGAACCCAGAAGCCCGCGGTGCGATGGACTAGTTGGTTCGGCCGCGCCCTTCAGGTCCGGAACCCATTAGGTGCACGCGCATTCCGTTCGTGGTGCCCGGTACGCCAGGCGGCACTCCGCCCACTAGGACGACCCGTTCACCCGGCAGACTGCGCCCGTTCGCGATCAACGTCGCATCGACCCGAACCGCCATGTCGTCGGTGTGCATGACCGGCTCAACCAAGAATGTTTCCACGCCCCACACCAGCGCCAGCTGAGAACGCACCCGAGGCTTGGGTGTGAATGCAAGCAACTGAATGTGAGACCGATGGCGCGCCATGAGCCGCGCGGATCGGCCGGTCTCGGTAAATGCCACCAGATATGCGGCCTCAATCTCATCGCCGACCTCGGCTGCCGCGCGCGTAACCGCCCGAGTCGTTCCACCACCCGATTCAGGCGGCAACGCAGGAAGTTGGCGCTCGGTCTGTACTTCAACGTATTCGATAATCCGCGCCATTGTCTCGACAACCAGCACCGGATGTGCGCCCACACTGGTTTCTCCCGAGAGCATCAACGCATCGGCGCCGTCAAGCACGGCGTTCGCCACATCGCTGGCTTCGGCTCGGGTGGGCCGCGATGAAGTTTCCATCGAGTCCAGCATCTGAGTGGCGACAATCACCGGCTTGCCCGCAGTTCGAGCCAACATAACCGCACGCTTCTGCACCACCGGCACTTGCTCAAGTGGCAACTCAACTCCAAGGTCACCGCGGGCAACCATAATACCGTCGAAGGCCGCGATGATCTCGTCAAGATTGTCTACCGCCTGCGGCTTTTCAATCTTCGCCAGCACCGGAACGCGAATGCCTTCTTCGTTCATGATCTCCCGCACGCGATCGAAATCACTCGCGGTACGAACAAAAGACAATGCGATCATGTCAACGCCTAGCCGCAGCGCCCACCGAAGATCGGCGACGTCCTTTTCACTTAGCGCTGGCACCGAAACGGCGACACCAGGAAGGTTGATGCCCTTGTGATCAGACATCGTTCCTCCCTCGACCACGACGGTCTCAACTTCGGTAGCCGCGACTCTGGTCACGCGCAGGGAAATGCGCCCGTCGGCGACAAGAATTGGATCACCTACCGAGCAATCACCCGGCAACCCGGCATATGTCGTTGAGCATCGGGCCCGGTCCCCTGGAACATCTTCGGTTGTGATGGTGAACGTATCGCCAACCTCGACATCTACTGGACCGTTGGCGAACGAACCCAATCTGATCTTTGGTCCCTGCAGGTCGGCAAGAATCCCAACGCCGTGCCCAGATTCATCACCAGCGCGGCGGACGTTGTGATAAGCGGTCTCGTGATCGGAGTAGTCGCCATGCGAGAGGTTTAGGCGCGCGACGTTCATGCCCGCGGCAACGAGTGCGAGCACCTCATCGAAAGTGGAACAAGCCGGACCTAAGGTGCAGACAATCTTCGCGCGACGCATAAGTTCGACCCTAGCCTGCCGATTTGCTAACCAGCGACACGAATCCAACCCGCAACCCGGTTTTCATCGTGGTGTTAATCACCTCAGACAACCAGTGACCGCTCGCTCGGCTGCACCGGGGACGGCAGATTCGTTGCCCCGGTCAGATAACTATCGACTGCGGCAGCTGCCGCGCGACCCTCCGCGATCGCCCATACGATCAGCGATTGCCCGCGGCCGGCATCTCCAGCCACAAAGACACCAGGCACCGAAGTGGCGTATGCGGCATCCCTAGCCAGGTTCCCGCGCGAATCAAGAGCCAGCCCGAGTTGGTCTGCGATGTGACTTGCATCAGGGCCGACGAAGCCCATGGCAAGCAAGACTAGGTCGGCCACAATCTCGTGTTCGGTTCCCGCAATCGGCGCGAAACTCGCATCGACCTGCACGATCCGTAGCGCACGAACCCGTCCGGACCCATCGTCGAGGAATTCAGTGGTGCTCACGGCGAACACTCGATCGCCGCCTTCTTCGTGGGCGCTGGAAATTCGCAGAATTGTTGGGTACGTCGGCCACGGCGTCGCAGGTGGTCGCGTCGCCCCCGGTTGCGGCAAGATCTCAAGTTGCGTTACGGATGCAGCTCCTTGGCGGTGAGCTGTGCCAAGGCAGTCCGCGCCGGTATCACCGCCTCCGATGATTACGACGTGCTTGCCGGCTGCGTCAATCGGCGAGTCGACCGGGTGGCGGTTAGCTGCCGGCAGGTACTCCATCGCCTGGTGCACGCCCGCAAGTGTTCGTCCTGGGATGGGCAGATCACGGGCGATTGTTGAACCGATTGCGAGCACCACTGCGTCATGGCGACGACGTAGGTCCGCGCCCGTTAGGTCAACCCCAATTTCGATACCGGGCCGAAACTTCACGCCCTCGGCTTCCAACTGAAGCAAACGACGATCGACGTGATGCTTCTCGAGTTTGAATTCCGGAATGCCGTACCTCAGCAGTCCGCCAATTTGATCGGCGCGTTCATACACCGCGACCGTGTGCCCGGCTCGGGCAAGTTGCTGCGCGACGGCCAATCCCGCGGGCCCGGATCCAACAACACCCACCGTGCGACCCGAAAGGCGTGACGGCGGTTGCGGACGCACCGCACCATCATCAAATGCGCGGTCAATGATCGATACTTCGACTTGTTTGATTGTTACGGCATCGCTGGCGATCCCAACGACGCAGGCACTCTCGCATGGTGCTGGGCAGAGTCGTCCGGTGAACTCCGGGAAGTTATTCGTGGCGTGCAAACGCTCTGATGCTCCGGCCCAGTCTCCGCGGAAGACCAGGTCGTTCCAGTCTGGGATGAGATTGCCCAGCGGGCAGCCCGAATGGCAGAACGGAATCCCACAATCCATACAGCGCCCTGCTTGCGCACCAATGTCCAGGGTCTGTTCATCGGCATACACTTCGCGCCAGTCGCTCAGTCGAACATCGACCGGACGTCGTACCGGCGATTCCTTGGCAGTAGTCAGGAATCCTCTTGGGTCACCCACGGCTGGCCTCCATGACTGCTGCTACCGGATCGCGTCCGTCACGTTCGGCGGCAGCCTGAACGTCAAGCACTCGCTTGTAATCGCGCGGCAGAATCTTGGTGAACCGGACTAGCGAAGCAGCCCAATCGACGAGGAGTCCTGCTGCCACCACCGATTCAGTCTCTTCGGCGTGCTTGCGAACAATGTTGTGGAGGAAGTCTGCATCGGCGCCTCGCAATGCAACTAAATCGACCAGTTCGGTATTGATAAGCGCTGGATCAGCGTCGAGCAAGAATGCGATGCCGCCACTCATTCCCGCCGCCACGTTGCGTCCGGTCGCACCCAACACGACTACACGACCGCCAGTCATGTACTCGCAACCGTGATCGCCAACGCCTTCGACTACCAAAGTGGCACCGGAGTTGCGAACTGCAAATCGTTCCCCAACCCGACCGCGCAAGAATATCTCGCCGCTTGTTGCTCCGTAGCCAATGACATTGCCCGCAACGATGTTGTCTTCGGCAGCGAACGTCGCTGTTCTCGCGGGGCGAACCACAATCCGACCGCCAGATAGACCCTTGCCGACGTAGTCATTGGCGTCTCCTTCGAGCCGCAAGGTGATGCCGGGCGACAGGAACGCTCCAAAGGATTGTCCGGCCGAACCTTCAAACGTCAGGTCAATCGTGCCGTCAGGCAATCCTGCTTCGCCGAAGCGACGCGTGACTTCACTAGCCAACATCGTGCCCACCGTGCGGTTGACGTTGCGCACCTTCAACGCTGCTCGAACTGGCTCTCCGGTAGCAAGGGCGGCACCACATAAATCGATGAGTTGATGATCCAACGCGCCAACCAAGCCATGGTCCTGCGAGATCAGTGATCGGCGCGGGGAAGTTCCCTCTGGCACCTGCAAGACTGCGCTGAGGTCTACACCAGCGGCCTTCCAGTGCGCCGAGGCAGCAACCGTCTCTAGGACCTCAACTTGGCCGATTGCCTCTTCGAGGCTGCGGAAACCAAGCGCAGCAAGATGTTCACGCACTTCCTCAGCCAGATACTCGAAGAATGTTTCCACGAATTCCGGCTTGCCGGTGAAACGCTCGCGCAGCAATGGGTCCTGCGTGGCTACTCCGACCGGGCAAGTATCGAGGTGACAAACGCGCATCATTACGCAACCAAGGACTACCAATGGCGCGGTCGCAAAACCGTATTCTTCGGCCCCAAGAAGCGCTGCTATAACGATGTCGCGCCCAGTCTTGAGCTGTCCATCGGCTTGCAGCACCACTCGATCGCGCAATCCGTTAAGCATCAACGTCTGCTGCGCTTCAGCGAGCCCGAGTTCCCAAGGCCCGCCGGCATGCTTGAGAGAGGTCAGCGGTGAAGCACCAGTGCCACCATCGTGCCCACTGATCAGGATCACATCTGCGTGCGCCTTGGCGACGCCGGCAGCAACGGTCCCTACCCCGACCTCCGCAACGAGTTTGACGTGAATCCGCGCTGCTGTGTTGGCATTCTTAAGGTCGTGGATCAACTGAGCCAGATCCTCGATCGAATAGATGTCGTGATGCGGCGGCGGCGAGATCAGACCAACGCCCGGAGTCGAGTGTCGTGTTTTGGCGACCCAGGGGTAGACCTTGTGACCGGGAAGTTGACCGCCCTCCCCCGGCTTAGCGCCTTGAGCCATCTTGATTTGGATGTCGTCAGCGTTGACCAGATATGCACTGGTTACACCAAAGCGCGCAGACGCCACCTGTTTGATCGCCGACCGCCGTGAAGCCCCATCGGCGTCCGGAATCCAACGCTCGGGATCCTCGCCACCTTCGCCCGTGTTGGACTTCGCACCAAGATGATTCATGGCGATAGCCAGAGTTTCGTGCGCCTCTTGCGAAATCGAGCCGTACGACATGGCCCCGGTCGAGAACCGCTTGACGATCTGCGACACCGGCTCGACTTCCTCGATCGGCACCGGCGTGCGTTCCTTGAACTTCAACAATCCGCGCAGGGTCATCAGCCGTTCGGATTGCTCGTCAACCTTCGCCGTGTACTGCTGAAAAATGTCATACCGCTTAGTGCGGGTCGAGTGCTGCAACCGAAAGACTGTCTCAGGATCAAACAGGTGGGCTTCACCTTCACGTCGCCACTGGTACTCCCCGCCGACCTCAAGCTGGCGATGTGCCGGAGAGATTCCGGTGGCAGGGTAGGCCCTGGCATGCCGAGCAGCAACCTCGGCCGCAATCACAGCAAGATCGATCCCACCCAGTCGTGATGTTGTTCCCGTGAAATAGCGGTCGATCAGTGCTGGCGCAAGACCGACGGCTTCGAAAGCTTGCGCCCCGCGGTAGGAAGCAACCGTGGAGATGCCCATCTTGCTCATCACCTTAAGCACACCCTTGCCCAACGCCTTAACCAAATTGCGGACGGCTTGCTCGGGGCTTACTCCGCTGATCACGTCGCGACGCACTAGGTCTTCGACGGTTTCCATGGCCAGGTATGGGTTAATCGCAGCTGCGCCGTAGCCAATTAGAAGGGCCGCGTGATGCACTTCACGTACGTCGCCAGCTTCCACGAGCAAACTAGTACTGGTGCGTTCCTTCTGACGAACCAAATGGTGGTGAACCGCCGCCGTGATCAGCAGCGACGGAATCGGCGCAAGATCGGCGGTGCTATCACGGTCTGAAAGCACGATGAAGCGCACACCGCGCGCGATCAGCGTTGACACTTCGGCGCAGATATCGGCGATCTGACTCTCGAGTTCCTCGCCGCCTCCGGCAGCGCGGTAAAGCGCAGACACGGTCGCCGCCGCAAACCCCGGCAGGTCACCATCGTCGTTAATGTGAAGAAGTTTTGCTAATTCATCATTGTCGATTACAGGGAAGGGAAGCAGCACCTGTCGACAGTGCGCAGGGGTGGCGGTCAGCAGGTTCGCCTCCGGACCAATCAATGTCGCCAAAGAGGTGACGATCTCTTCGCGGATTGCGTCCAACGGCGGATTCGTCACCTGGGCGAACAACTGTGCAAAGTAGTCGAACAGAAGTCTTGGCCGTTCGCTCAGAACTGCCAAGGGCGTATCGGTGCCCATCGACCCAAGGGCCTCTCCGCCGGTACGCGCCATCGGCGTAAGCAGGATGCGAAGTTCTTCGTCCGTGTATCCGAATGTCTGCTGGCGACGAACGACTGATTCGGTCGTGTGCACGATGTGCTCACGCTCAGGTAATTGGTCAAGGTGAATGACACCGGCGTGCAGCCACTCGTCGTACGGTTCGGCGGCTGCGAGTTCATCCTTGATCTCATCATCGGGAACGATCCGATGCTGCACTGTGTCGACCAACAGCATCCGACCCGGCTGCAGCCGGCCCTTGCTGACCACTCGCGCTTGATCGATATCGAGTACGCCAGCCTCGGACGCCATCACAACGAGGCCATCGTCAGTAACCCAGAATCGTCCAGGCCGCAGGCCGTTGCGGTCGAGCACGGCGCCGATCACGGTGCCGTCGGTAAACGTGACCGTCGCCGGTCCGTCCCAAGCTTCTGTCAAGGTGGCGTGGAATTCGTAGAACGCCCGCCTCGCCGGGCTCATCGAACGATGGTTCTCCCAGGCTTCCGGGATCATCATTAGAACCGAATGCGGCAACGATCGTCCGGCCAGGTGCAACAACTCGACCGCTTCATCAAACGAGGCCGAATCGCTTCCGCCCGGTGTGATGATCGGGAACAACCGTGATAGGTCACCGGGAATTACATCAGATTTGAGCAGCGCCTCGCGGGCAGCCAGCCAGTTGCGGTTACCGGTGACCGTGTTGATCTCGCCGTTATGTGCAATCAGCCGATAAGGGTGAGCCAATGGCCACGACGGGAACGTATTAGTCGAGAACCTCGAATGCACTAGTCCGATCGCCGACGCGAAACGCGGATCCAAGAGATCAGGGAAGAACTCTGCGAGTTGGCCGGTCGTCAGCATCCCCTTGTAGACCACAGTGCGGGTCGAAAGCGAAGGGAAATAGACCTGCGTCTCGTGTTCAGCCCGCTTGCGCAGGCAATAAGCCAACCGCTCGAGTGCCAAACCCATCCGCCGCTGCCCGGCAGCGGTAACAAACAACTGCTCAAACCGCGGCATTACCGAACGAGCTGTAGGCCCAACCGAAGACGCATCGATCGGTACCTCCCGCCAGCCGAGA
This sequence comes from uncultured bacterium, assembly GCA_903825575.1. Lineage (GTDB taxonomy): Bacteria > Actinomycetota > Actinomycetes > S36-B12 > CAIKAW01 > CAIKAW01. The sequence goes on from CAIKAW010000047.1 coordinate 53,076, forward strand.
ACGCTCAGTCCTTCCTCGGCTGCGATGCGGGCAACAGCGGCGCGAACGGCAGTGGCATCGGTTTCTCCTTGCGGCAAGAAAGCCAGACCTACTGCATAAGAACCCAGTCTTGGAAGTTGGAAATCAACAACCTCTCGAAGGAAGGCATCGGGCACCTGCACCAGGAGCCCAGCACCGTCGCCGGAATCTGGTTCGGCGCCAGAGGCTCCGCGGTGATCCATGTTGCGGAGCGCAGTGAGGGCTTGTTCGACCACTTCGTGCGAACCCACCCCGTCGAGTCGAGCCACGAACGCAACCCCGCACGCGTCGTGCTCGTGACGTGGGTCATACAGCCCGATTGCGTTCGGCTGGGCGCTGAAAAGCCCGGCTCCGGTCGTGAGCGGAGCCCCACTTGGGGTGACTTGCTGTGCCATCTGCGGTTTCTCCTGCGCGTCGAACGACCTTGGTCGGGACGACGCTGGCCCGAACCACTGAGCGGCAGCCTAACCGATATCCCCGGGCGGTCGCGACCCGATTTGCGGACTGCCCGCCAATCTCGAGCCGTAACCCATGAGGCCTTGCAACGCGCGATTCCACCTGCTTGCAACCGTGGCGGGCCTTGTGAGTCGGATTCCATCCCCCAAGGTGAACGCTAGGTAAACAGCGCATGGCCGCTTTGCTGCATTCGGGTGAATCGGGACGTTCGTCCCTCATTGCTTCGGCCGAAGCCGTCGATACCGGAGTTGCACCAAGGTTGCAGGAGGCGGTCAGGATGCGTGGAAGCAGGGTCCTACTAGTTGGAATCAGCGCCCTTATGGCAACACCGATAGCAATCGGTGTTGCCACGTCCGCCCTTGGCGCACAGTTGGCGCCCCGCACCTCCCTCTTGGTTAGCCAACCTGCAGCAGCGGCCCCAGTAGCCGCACAGACCGGTGGCTCCGACGTTTCAGTTGGGATTCCAGCGATCGCTTTTCAGCGCGATATTGCCGTAAAGGACGGACAGCTAATGGCAGCAGTGTTGGTAAATGCTGGCGAACCGGCCGGCACGGTTCAAGTCGTGTCAGCCAGTGGCCAAGTCCTTGTCGCTGCAACAGCCACGCCGGGCGTTGCCTTGCGGATCGATATCGCAGTATCCCAGCAGCAGCGGGCTGGCCTTCACATCGACGTTAAGTTGGCCAACGGAATAACGGCCTCACGACTGGTGTCTCCGGCAACAAACTAAGGGCCACCGCAGTTAGCGCAGCGGAACTCGACTACGGCTTGGTAGTAACTGTCGTCACAACCGAGCTGCCTGGTTTTGGAATCGAGGTGCCACCGGCCTTGAACGCCATGAACATGCAAACCAGAAGTAGAGCAACTAGCGGTAGAAACCAGGGGCGGCGGATCAAAGAGCGAATCCCACGTGATGAGCGCCTCTTCTGGCGTTCAGCCCGCATCCGCGCTGATCGAGTTATATCGCTGCTCATGTTTATGTATCCTACGGTGGCGCTACCCACTCATTGAAATCCCAGCCGAGTTCAGGCTAGCCCCGCAGCTGGCTTGAACAACCTCCGCGGATCGGCATCGACCCAACAATGAACGGATGGGGCCGAAAGAATCTCCGACCCCATCCGTTTAGAACCGCTTGTTTCTAGTGGACCAACACGCCAACGCTGGTAGCCACCCCGGTCAGGTAGCCAGCCTTGAACGCCGATACATATAGCGTCAAGACCTTCCCCTTGTCCGCTGCGACTGCCTTGTACGTCGTCGCTGTGGCGCCCGAACGCACGATTACCGTTCCACGCTTCCAGACATACAAGTAGCTCGTCGGAGCCAATGTCCAAGTGCCGCGACTGGCCGTAAACGTCTTGCCCACCGCCGCGATACCCGTGTAGACGATCTTTGGCTTTACGCTCGCAACTGGGGCAGCCCCTGCTGCCACCAACGCCACGGCACTGGAGGCCGGCACCGAACTCGTGGGGTTAGCCGCCGTCACCGTGCAAAGCACGCTCTTACCGACGTAAGACGCCGTGAGAACGCCCAAACTTGATGACGTGGCACCCACGATAGCCACCCCATTTAGCGCCCAGGCGTAGGAATACACGCCTGCGTACGTCCACGTCCCGGGGTTACAGCTGATCGCAACGCCAACGCGCGCCGCACCAAGTGCTGGTGCGATCACGTTCGCCGGCGCGGGCAGGGTCACCGTGTAAGTGATCGGCGAACCGGTCGAGTCAGAAGCAGCGAAAAGCCCGGTCGGCACGTAGGTAGCGGTGAATGAGTGCGCACCGATGCTTAGTGTCGAAGCAGCAACGGTCTTCACCGCAACACCCGAGCCGTTCAGTGCCACCCCAGATGCGAGGACTGTGACGCCATCGCTAAAAGTGACGGACCCGGGAGGCACTGTTGCCGGCGTCGTCGTGTCGCTGACGGTCGCGGTCAGCACAACGGGGGTGCTGGTGTCCGCAGACGAGACTGGCGCGGCCACCAACACCGTTGAGGTTCCGTCAGGGTTGACGACGTTGAAGGTCAACGCGGCTGACGCCGACGCCGCATAAGACGCCGGCACCGACGCCGTGAAGGCAGCTGTAATCGAGTGGGACGCCACCGAAAGTGTTTGCCCAGAGAGACTGGCCAGACCAGTACCTGTGTTGTAAGTGGCAGCACCTAGATCAGTAACACCGTCGAGGAAGTGGACCGATCCAGCAGGGTGCGTGCTGTCCGCAGCGTTGACAGTCGCCTGGAAGGTAACTGCCGAGCCAGACGCAGTCGGGTTGGTAGCAGGCACAACTACTGGCGTGGTGATGCTCGTGGTCGTGGCAGCCACCGGCGGTACCGGGTAGACAACCTTCCAACTCCCGGCGGCCAGACCATCCCCGAGTGCTGACGCGCCCGTGTTGTACTCAATGTCGGCCGACCAGAAGTACTTGGCGTTGTTTAGTGCGCTGCTTGGAACACCGATTCCACTGTCCTTCAGGCGGACTTGGATGATGTTCGCGTAGCCTGCCGTGGCATCCAAGGTCGCAACCTGTGCCGGCGCCTGGACGTTTCCGTCGGTGGCCGTAAGAGAGGCAACTGGGTCCGTAGACCCGAGTGCGGCAACGGGCGCCGGTGAGGCAACCGGGAAATTCGTCGAGGCCGACCCACTTACCGCGGCCCAAGTAGTGCTGTCGGCCTTGGTGTGGTCAGGGAAGGCGTAGCTAAGGGTTGCGAGGCTCGCGTTGGTCCGTGCCGGCGTTCCAGTCGTCCCTACAAAATCGGAAATGTGCGTCAGGTCATTTCCGCCTGTGATCACACTTCCGGACGCGTCGTAGAAGACCAGGCCGCCCTTGGAATTGGGATCAAGATTTGAGCAGTTGAGCGCAGCAGTGAACAAACAGGGTCCCGTCTCCCACGGAGGTGCTGCAGTTGCTGACGCAGGTCCTGCCGCAGTCAGCAATGATGCAACGACGACCGCGGAGCCAGCTGTCGCTAGCAGGTGCCGCATCTTCACGTTGATTCCCTTCTTGGTTCTCCAGGTCCGGCGGAGCGCCATCCCTGGTTCTTGCGTTTAGCGAAAAGCCGTGCACTTGCCGGTCAGAAATCAGTCAGGGGTCCTTGTTGCTGGTCGGCGCCTCGCCACGACGAAACCCAGACCAACTCCCAGCACAGGAAGAACGATGAGGGCAACGAATACACCGGTGGAGATCCCTGCGAATCCCTTGCTGCCGGTTGACGACGCGAGCGCCAAGTTCACAGTTGCTCCGGTCTCCGAAGTTGACGGCGCCCCGGTTCCCACGATCTGCGGGGCCTCGGTGCCACCAATCAGCGTCGGCGCCACCGTGGGAATAGAGGAAGCGGGCAACTGCTGCACTTCATCCGAAACCCCGGTTCCGTCCGTGCATGACACCGATCCGCCGCTAACAACCGTCCAGGTACCTCCGGTCACTTTGATCACAGTGGCCGGGTAGGGGCGGAGGTGCGGTACCGCGTTGACGTTCGAGTAGATCAGACGCAACTGGAGCAGCCCGTCCCACAATGGGGCGATGCTCGTGAGATCGACTAGCGGCGGGTCCAAGTACGTCGACTGGGCCATGGGGTGTTGCACGTTTGAGTACGAAGTTGAACCGGTGAACTGCTTGCCGCTCCACTCCCCTGAATTAACATTCTGTCGAGGCTGATAGATGGCCAGTGTCACCTTGCCTAGCGGGCCGACATAGCTCTTTGGCGCAGGAGTCGACGACACCGCGCGCCAAACAAATGGAATGTCGGTGGTCTTGCCAGAGGTGACCGGATGCCCCGACTTATCACACAGTCCGATGAAGCCCTGCGCATTGGCATCCGCGAAAGGTAGCGCCGGATCGGCAGCCTGTGCGGGCACAGCAAGCACCGCCGAGCCAACCAACAGCGCCAACACACCGAGCACTCGAATGATCATGTTGCGTCCTACGGATCCCATGTTCACCTTCCGTGCCTTCGTGGCCCCGCCGAAACAAGGTCGGACGATTTGTCGGACTCACCTTCAGCGGACTTGCCCCGACGTCCATGGTTCGGTACCGGCCGCGCGCCTCGGATTGAGCGCAGGTACATCACCACCAAGAAGAGCAATAGGAGTAGTCCGCCATCGCTCCACGGGACGGCCCAAATCCCAACCGCAGCCCTTGCCGTTGCTGCACTGGGATCTGCATCGCCGGCCGGAACCACGGGGGTCACTTGAACCTGGGCAGTCAGGTGCACCAATGCGGGCACACCAGTGACTGTGACGCTGACGACGGCGGAACCGCCCGGCAACAGCATCGGAAGGTCAGCGACTGCGGCCGCCGGGTAGGACAGTCCAACCAGCGAATGCAGCACCACCTGTTGCTGCCCGCCGAGGCGCACGTTGCCAGAGTTGCGCACCCGGTAGGTCACCACGGCTGCGCCGGTGCCGAATGGATTCACCGTACCGACGAAGTGCGCCTTCAAATTATCGACCGTGAGTTGGCCCTGGATAGCGCCGGCGACTCGGATCGCAAGTCGGATGGCAATTCGTTGCTCGAGTTTGAGATTCGCGGCGTGGCTGCCGTTAGCTTGACTCTCAGATACCACCGAGGCCACGACGCCGGCGAGATGGTCGCCGATGTATGCCTCAGGTGGTACCTGAATCGTGAAGTTCACGATGACTGTCGTGCGTGCGGGCACGACGACAAAAGGTTTTTCGCCGGGAGTGTGGAACGTAACCCAAGTCGCCACATCGGTCGGCTTGGCCAATCGGGGATCAAGTGCAAGGGAACCATCCGCAGCATTCCGAATGGTCGCGGCATACAGATTGAGCCTAAGTGCGTGCTGGCTCAGGTTCACCAATGCGATCTGATCGGAGATCACTCCGGTTCTGGCCTGGACGAAGTCGAAGTTGGCGCGTCGATCGACCTTGCCGTTGGTGGCCGGTCCGATCCCAAATGTGTCAACCGCGGGGGTCGCGATGGACGTCGACGCAGCAGGTGACGGGGCTGGAGTCCCGGCCGCCAGGGCCGCAGCATTAGGGGCCGCCGCTAGTGCACACGCCAAGGCCAAGGAAGCACCCATTCGACTTGAGTAACCTGACCGCGCCACCTGCTCATCACATCTTGTCGACATGACTGGCAGCCCACGGGACGGTGAACGCCGGATTACGGAAGTGGGGCGAACCCGAAGGTCCGCCCCACTTCGTAATGCTCGATCCATGAATACCGGACCGAGCTTTGGATCTAGCTACCGAGAACCGTGAAGGTCAAGGTTCCTAGGTAGGTGCCATCAACCGTGTTAGTTGGGGCGTTGATCGACAGAAGTCCGTGGATGACCGTGGTGCCCTGACCGCTGTTCGCGTGAAGGACCTCGTGTCCACTTACTCCGCCAAGGCCAGCACTGCCCGTGTCTGATGCTGACAGGTGTGCACCTGCAGCGTTGTCAAACGCGGAGAAGTTCTGCCCAGTCGTGCTCGCACCGATCGCCAAGCTGCCCAAGAACGTGCTCGGGGTTGCGTTCGTCGAGGTGAGCAGGAGGTTGGTCAAGCCGACGTTCTCGCCACTGATCTGCTGAGCATTGCTCGGCGAACCGCCAATACCCTGCTTGACCAAGTTCGATGCCAGCGCGCTCAACGTGTACGCCAGGTTACCCGGACGGGTGTCCAGCACCGAAATGCCAGCGAACTGACCCGAGGTCGAGTAGTTCGTGACGTTCGAGTCGATCGTCATGTCGGGAAGAACCAGCGGCGACCCAGTCGAGTAAGGCGTCGACAGCGTGATTGTTCCGGGCTGGATGGTCGTCTCGATGCCCGCCACTGCCGGGGTGTATGCCGGCAGAGCAACCACGAGTGAGGCTGCACTGCTCTGCGACGACTGGTAGGTCAGCGAGTCCGTTGGCGTAAACACAGCGTAAATGTTGCTGTGCGTTGCCACGGTCAGGCTGCTTGACGACACATTGAACGTGAAGGGCGAGGAAGCGGCCGTCAAACCGATCTGCACTCCGTTGTCAAACAGAGCAACGGTTCCAGCGGTCAGTGGGCTTCCACCAACCGTTACGACCGCCGTGACCGAGAAAGCGTCAGGCTGATTGACCGTGCCGGTGCCGTCAACACTTGTGATGTTGCCGAGTGTGGTCACGGTCGCAGCAGCTGCCGTGTGGTTCACCCGGAACGTCAAAGCCGACGACGTGCTGCTGCCCAGGTCGCTGAAAGCAGCCGGAGTGAACGCAGCCGTGATCGTGTGGTTCGTAAAGGCGCCCGACTCTGAAAGGGCAGACGTGGTCACGCCGAGCGTCTGGCCGGCCGAGGTGATCGTCTGGGCTGCGCCCAAGGCGACGCCGCCGTCGTAGAACTGGACCGAACCACTGGCCGGGTTAGTGCCGGTGGCAGCCGTGACCGAGGTTGAGAAGGTCACGCTTGTGCCTGCGTACTGTGGGCTGGCCGGGCTAGCCGTAGGAGTCGCCACCGTGGTCGTGCGGATAACGGCCGCCGGGTAGATGACCTGCCAGTTACCCGGCGCCAAACCATCGGAGAGCGCTGATCCACCGTTGTTGTACTCAATGTCGGTGGACCAGAAGTAGTTCGGGCTGTTGACGCCAGTGGAAGCCAGGCCAATGCCACCGTCCTTAACCCGAACCTGGATGACATTGGCGTAGCCTGCCGACGAATCCAGCGAGGCAACACCAAGCAAGTTGGTGAGGTTGACATCGCTTGACCCCAGCGTGACGACCGGCACCGTGGTGCCGAGCGCCGCAAGGTTCGACGGTGAGCCGACGGGGAACGAGGTCGACGCCGATCCCGAGAAGGTTGCCCACGTGAGCGAGTTGGCCTTGGTGTGGTCCGGTACGCCGAAAATGACGTTGGCGAGGTTTGCGTTGGTCCGGGCCGCTGTTCCGGTCGTCGAGACGTAGGCGGCCAAGTTGGAAAGGTTTGTTCCGCCGGTGATCACGTTGCCCGAAGAGTCGTAAAAAATGATGCCACCCTTGGAGTTTTGGTCAAGGTTGGGGTAGTTCAGTGCCGAGGAGAAAAGGGTGTTGCCCGTTTCCCAAGCCGGGGTGCCCGTGTATGCCGAAGCACCAGTCACCCCCGCGACGATGCCGACGCCTGCGAGCGCCAGAGCTGCAGTCGAAGCGATAGCAGCCTTTCGGAGTTGCTTCATGTAAAGTCCTTAATTGGAAGTGGCAAGGAAAATCCTGGGTGGGGCTGGGGGCAACCCGCCCCACCCAGGTCATTTCGGTGCCGACCGGAGCCGGCTTAGTTCACACTTCAAACGCAGCTTGCGTTTAGACCTAGATCAGTCGGCTGAGGTCACCGTGTTGAGGAACGAGTACGCCGGGGTGAACCCTGACGACGAGATCAGGGCCGAAGCGGCCGCTGTATCGAAGTAGGGCGCCCCACCAGGTCCAAATGTGTTCGTTCCATCGGTCGTGCAACCTTGTGAACCGGCTACCCCAAGCAGCGCCACGTTACCGAACGAGGTGCCCGAGCAAGGGTTGGCGAACAACGTACGGATCAGGTTCTGGTTGATGCCAGGCTCAAACTGGTCCGCGTGGTTACTGATTTCCGCGTTGCGGAAGTAGATGTAGACATCGCGCGTGGTCTTCCACCAGCCAGCACCGGTCTGCTGCGTGACTGCCGGCGCCCAAGCTGCAGGCTGTGGGAAGTTGATTGACGACACTGCGCCAACACCACACGAAACGTTGGTCGTACCGTAGCCCGTGCCACCGGCGCTTCCGACAGCGTTGCTGCCGTAGGTGCAGGAGGGGTCGACGAAGTACGGGTAGGCGCTCGAACCGGCGTTGTTCGTGCCATCACCCTTGAGCCCGAGGAAAAGGTTCATACGGGCACCTGAGATTGGTTCGATTGCGTCAGCCTTTGAAGTCACCTGGGCGATCGCTTCGGGGTCGTTCTCTTCAACGGCGGTCGCGCAGTTGCCTGGCACGAGCGCGGTAACCTGACCGACTCCAGTGGTAGCCGAGGCGAAGAAGCTGAACGTGCCCGAGGCAGTCTGCGGGTAGAGCGGCACGATGACGTTGGCGCTACCACCGCTGTTGCCGGCGATCTCGTTCCAAGTCACGCAACCTGTGCCACCGAAACCGTTCGTGCCACCTGTAGTGGCAGAGTAGATCTTGTAGATGTCCGCGGCTGAAAGCGCGACCGCGTGAGTGGTGGCTGCGGTAAGCATGACGAAGTTCTCGGTGCCGACAGTGATTCGGGAAGTCGAACTAGGTGTCGTGAACGAACTACCCTTTTTGGCCGAGGACCGAGCAAAGTCGATGTTCTTCAACGCACCAACAATGTCATTGTTGAGAGCTCCTACGCCGGCACCTGAGCCATTCGGCCGCTGAACTGGGCGCAACCCAGCGCGCAAGACGATCGTCGGGTTCAGCTGGCAAACCGTGTCAACGTGGAACACGCTGGCCAGGCCGGTACCAGTCTTCGTTCCAGTGCCCGGCGAACATGAGCCCTGAGTGGATCCGACAACGCCGTAAGCCAGGCGCGCATTCGCGTCGGCGGTGGCGTCAAAGTTGATGAGTCGGTTGACGTTGCCGAGGGCGTTGAAGCCGGTGGCGCCGAGGTGATTTCCATCGGCGACGAAGTCGACGAGGTACTGCAAGGTGTCGGAACCAACGCCGACGGCGTCGCCCGTACCTGGTGCGTAGTCGGCCGAAGCCGGACCTGCGGTTAACACGGATAGCGCGAGGGCTCCCGCGGCAGCCGCGGTTACCGCGAGCTTCTTGATCTGCATTTGCTGTCCCCTTCCGGACAGAGGCGTTTGAACAGGATCAAATTGGCAGGGCAACACAACGACCGGGCATGCCTACTCTTAACAATGAGTGAACCGATCAGGTCAACTTCAAGATCCGGCTCAGGAACGGTGCCAGATAGTCCGATGGAGCCAGGTTCGCCCGCCGACGGGGACAGGCGTTACAGCAGATTTGGCAGCAGGCGGATCGCTGATTCACTGGCCAACCAGAGTCCGGCGAGGACGAGCGGCAGTCCTAGCAGCCAGGTTTGCCACCTTCCCCAGCGGAACCAAGCCCAAACCACCAACGCCGCAATCGCGATCAGCAAGGGAAGCGCCAAGGCCAGTGGCAGCAAGCCATTGGGATCCACTTGCAGCGCCTGTTCGGAGAGGGGGACCGCTGCAGGCCGTCCCGGAAGTGTCGCTAGACCCGTACCCTTCAGTGCCGCATCTATGTAGAGCAAACCTCGAGCGGACAGTCCTGCAAACCCGAGGTGGCTGCCCGTTACAAGCGTGAGTCGGCCACCGCCGAGCGCCAGTGCCGGCGGCAAGTTGTCGCCGCCCTGTCTAAGTCCGGACACCGTGTAGGAAAAGACGCCCTGCCCCGTCGTGGCGGTGATCGTGTCGCCCACCTTGATGCGGGCCAAAGCCCCGAATGGGCCGCCAAACAAGGTCGCGCGACCGTAGAGCACCGAGTCGCCCGACTGCCCCGGCAACGGAGTATCCCGTCGGTGTCCTACTCCAGCCTCGAGGTCGCCGGCAGCGGTCCCTTCGATAACAACAGCATTGGTCAGGCCAATCGCGGGGACTGTGAGCAAAGCGACCGGAGATCCCGGGGCGATGCTCCCACCCAGCGGTGCAGTTTGGGCGGCCAATTGCGCCCGCAGGCTCGAATACAGGCCAGCTTGCTCGTGGGCGGTCTGCATCGGCGTGAGGAACACTGCGTAGGCGACGAACCACAGCGAGAGCGCGGAAACGGTTCCGAGTACCCAGGCAGAAACTCCTCTAGGTATCGAAACTGGTCTACGCGCCATCAGGCTCGACTCCAGAATCCGGTGATGATGGTGCCGATACCGCTCACCAGAGCAAGGACTAGCAGGGCGGGCAGCACCAGACCAGCCCCACCTTGTGGCGAACCGGCGGTTTGCCCCACCGCTGCGATCGCCGACATTGACGGCAAGGCCGAAGGTGTGACCGACACAGTTGGGGTCGGGCTCGCAACGGGACTACTCGTAGCCGTTGCTGCAGGAGTCGGCGACGGTGTCGGCGGCCTTGATGATCCGTCCACTGCGGGCACGTAGCCCTGCTGAGCCAGGATCGCCGCACCTGCCTCTTGGTCGTACGCCAAAAGCGAGCCAGCTCCATTGGCTAGCGTCAATGGAAGGAAGCCGCCCGGCAATTGCCCATTGGCCGGTCCCGGCGATTGACCGGTCGTTGTGGTCCAGTCCAGCAACGTGGCGAATCGCTGAGCATCTGCCACAGCCAGTCCCTGAGTCGGCACATCCAACGTGAAGATCATCGTCCCGGGGTAGCCCGCGGATCCAGCCTTACTCGCCAGCAAGTCATAAGGCACGGGCCAGGCCTGCACCGCCTTAACGGGCTGGAACAGTTTCAGCGCCGCCCGTAGCGATGCGACTGTCGGCGCCACGAATAACCTGCCAACGGCGCTGGTGAAAGCGGTGCCAGAGCCAGAAGCAACCGACGATTGCAGGGACGCCGTGTGGAATTGGTAACGAGATGCGTCCGCCAGCGACACCAGCCCTAGGACGAATCGCTTGGTTGGGGTTTCCCGGCCAATCGATGTCAACTTTTGATTCGACTGCCCCGGATTTGTGCACACGATCTGTGAGTTGGCAATCGCGAACTGCATGTTCAGCGACACCAAGGCGGGATCGCTCACAGGTGCCGCTGCCAAGTTGAGCCACGGTGTCGGATTTGCGCCAATGCAAGGATTGATAGTCGCCGTATACGGGGATATGAAAGAGTCTCGCAATGTCCAGCCTTCGACCGGCAACGTGATGTGATCGTAGTTGGGGTTGACTCGCATCCCCCAAGGGTCGGGTTGACCATTGATGAATGCTCTCGCCTCTGGATCGGCAGCTAGGTAAGCCGTAAGCGACCGGATCATGTCCGAGTCACTGTTGACAGTGAAGAGCGTCGATGCTGCGACCGTGCTGTAGCCATCGTTGAGAAGGGCCGGATTCAACGCCCGGAACTCAGGGTCGCGACCAAGGTCGAGCGGATTGCCGCGCACCCCGATGTATTCCCCCGACAGCGTCGGATTTGACGCGTAGGACTGCGTTAGCAACTTGGCCAAGAGTCGTGGAGTTAGGTTTAACGTAGTGAGCGGCTGACCATTCGCCCCGTCAATCGAGAAGGCGATGGCAAAACCACTCACGGCGATCGGTGCCTGCACAATTGGTTTCGTGAATGGCGTCAAAGGTGCAGCCCCGGCGAAAGCTGCACTGATATTGCCGACGTTAAGAAGATTCTTGGCTTCCGGCTCGCTGGTCTGAACGTGCTGAAACCGGAACAACTTGGGATCGGTACAGAAGGTTGGCTGCCATTGGAGCGTCGCCTGAACCAGGGCCTGCGAACCGTAGATCAGGGACGGTGCCGCGGAAGACGCCAGATCGCAGACGTTCGAAGGCGGTACGAAACTCAGCGGGAAACTAATCCGATTGCGCCAGTTCGACGCGGACCACCACAGTTCGCCGGCCACGGCCATGTCTTCGGAGCCGTTTTGCACCGGCGCAGGAATGGCTGGATCGTAGTGCCCGGTCGCCGAGCACGTCTTGAAGTACATGGCCCGAAACTTCGCTTGCGGTTGGTCAACCGCGGGTAGGTCGGCGCCGACGACATCGCAGCTAATACCCATGATCGGGATAACGACCAGCGAACACGGCACGGTCGAGGAGCAACCTAACGACGCGTTTGACTCGGCAGTGTTGATCACGAACTTGGCAGCGCCGTTGCCCGAAAGATCGGTGCTGGCGTAGGTCGTGTTCTCCGGAATCTGGGCCTGTTCGACACTTGCCTCTGGCGCCATTCCACCGCAGCCGTTTGGACCTCCGGGATACACGGTTCCGTTCGCCGTAACGAAAGGAACCCAGTGGTCTGTTCCACTCGACGTACCGACGCAGGCTGCCGGGACGGGATCAGGGATGCCGACCCGAAACTGTCGATCCAGCGAACTCGCGTAGCGGTCCACCCGAAATGGAGGGAACGGCGAGTTCACTGAAAGCATCCGCTCGTCGGGAACCTGGGTCCAACACGTACTGGGGTCAATCCGCTTTGCTGCCGCGACACTTGCGCTATCAATCCCGCGACATTCCATGATCACAACCGGGTATTCCAAGCTAGCCGCGAGCAAGGAGTTCGGATCGGTTACGAAGCCACCGGTCGGGTGCGCACCACTCCAACTGACGTTAACCGGCTGCCGGTTGCGCAGGTTAGTAGTCACATCGACTGACACAGTCACGTTCCGGGTGTCAGCAACCTGGTCGGCCCCATTAACTAGGTGCACGCGGGTGACAGTCACTGTCTTGGAGACCGCCGAAGCGGCGGCTGGAATCGCGGCCTTCCTGACCTTGGGGCTAGTCGCGGCACCGTAGGCCGGAGCGACGACAACGAGGCCAACAGCGGCGGCCACGAAGGTGCAAAGAAGAATGCGGAAACTCGTTCGATCGGTATGCATTCGTCTTTTCGACCTGCCAAGTCGATTGCGTACCGAAATCACGACGTGGACCTACGGCGTCGGATGAAGTAGAAGTAGATGACCGGAGGCAACGCGAGCAGCGCGATCAGTTCCAAAGCCACAACAGGAGCTAACTGGCTGGTCAGATCGATCGCTCGGTAGGGACCAACCTCGGTGACCGTGCCAGTCACGTCGGCCGCGGAAACACCCCCATTCCCATTTCCACTCGTGCCAGTGCCAGTGCCTGAGCCCGTGCCGGTCCCTGTTCCCGTGCCAGTCCCCGTCCCAGTGCCAGTACCCGTTCCAGCACCAGTACCAGCACCCGTTCCAGTGCCCGTACCCGTACCCGTTCCAGTGCCAGTACCAGTACCCGTCGTGCCGTTGTTGCCGCCGTCCGTGCACGGCCCGGTGCCGCCCTTGTCGCACGATGGCGGCTGCGGAGCGATTTCGGCCAAGTAGTTACGCGTCGGTTGGCCCGCAACGAAGGTCGGGTTGTGGCAGGTCGTGATGTTTCTTGACGTCAAGTCAACGCCCGAGTCGGCGGTCTTGAGTTTGGCCGTTTGTTCGAAACTTGCCTGCACCAGGTTGACAGGCAAAGGCGAATATCCGATGGGTCCCATCTCGGCTTGCCCTTGGCAGATCGAGTAATAGAGGAAGTCAGCCAGCGTCTGGCGCTTAGCCGTTGTCATCCTGGAGTCGTTCGATGCAGTTGGAATGATCATGTAGGAGTACGAGGACAACGGATACGTCCGTTTGTCGCTGTAGGTGTAGACCTTGTCCAGATTCTGCAGCAAGTAGTCCGGCGAAGTCTTATTTTGATTGATCTGGGCCTGCGTCAACGCCACGGCCACGTTGTATTGCGTCGGCAAAGTGAAGTAGCCGGCAGTGTTCTCGATCTTGGCAACCGGGTAGTTCTTTGACAGCGCGTACGAGAATTCGTCGTAGCCGATAGACCCATTGGCCGCCCCAGAACTGATGAAGTTAATCACGCCGTCCGAACCGTTTTGGGCGATCGCGCCACCGCGACGGGGAAAGTACTCAGTTAGACCCGACTGACCAAAGAACGGACGCCAGATGGTGGGGTACTGCTTATCCAAGTAACGGGTGAATTGCGCGCTGGAACCTGAGCCCTCCGAGTGCACCACCGGGATGATCTGAAGTGACGGCAACTTGCGCCCGTTGTTGTCGGTCGTGATGGCCGGGTCATTCCAGTTCGTGATCTGGTTCGTGAAGATCTTTGCCAGCGTAAGGCCAGAGAGACGAAGGTTGCGAACAAGCTGCCCCGCCACCTGAATCTGATAGGGGAAGGACGTGCCACCCGCCACCACAGGAAGGTAGGCGAAGCCTCGGCAGGTCGTCTTGTCGGCCGGGTTAAGGCATGGTGAGTCACTGTCGCTAGTTACTGCGTCCACACCTTGATATCCGATGTCGGAAACGGCGTAATCGGTAGTCCGATTCGTGAAGTCCTTGCGCCCCTGCGCTGAACCTGTCGAGGTGTAGACAACCTGCAAACCGCTGGAAGAAACATCGGCCACCCACTGGTTGACTGCATTAGCACTCCAGCTTGAGCCGGACCCTGTGATCTGCGCATGGCTACCAGCGGCCGTTGCCGCTGGAACGGTGGCCACCAGCGCCGTGCCGGCCATCGCGAAGACTGCCAGAAGCAGCCGGACTCCGCGGGCGGTGGGTTTCATCGCTTACCGACCTTCTGTCTGGCGAGGAATCGCGTGATCACAAAGAGAATCAGAACAAGTGCGAGAAGGACGCTGGCTGCGCCGAATCCGCGCGCGATGAACTCTGGCTCACCACTTCGTACGGCCGAGAACACATAAAGCGGCAATGAGTTCATCGGCTCCTGCAGCGGGTTCACGTTCGTGTACGTAGATGCACCCGACGTAAGGAGCACCGGCGATGTCTCCCCAACCCCTCGGGCGATACCCAGAATCAGCGCAGTCGCGAGGCCTGAACGCACGGTAGGAATCACAACCTGTCGAACGGTCTGCCACTTCGAGGCACCCAATGCAAGGCTCGCCTCGCGCAGTCCACCAGGCATCACACGTAGCACGACATCCGCAGACCGAGCGATAATCGGAAGCATCATCACCGAGATTGCCGCAGCGGCCGCGATCCCCGTGCGGGAGATGCCAAGCATCACAATCAGGATTGTGTAGATGAAGAGTCCGGCAACGATCGACGGTAAAGCGGTCATGGCTTCCACAAGGGTGCGAACAACTTTCGAGAACCGTCCGCCGACTTCGTTCAAATAGATAGCAGTTCCGACACCCAGTGGAAGCGTTACTGCGATCGCGATACCAATCTCGATAACGGACCCGAGAACGGCGTGCAAGATGCCACCGCGGCTTAGCGCATCGGTGGGTCGGACGCCGGCCATGTCCTTGGTGAAGAAGTTCAAGTGAGTCAAGGCCGGGAAGCCCCGGACGAAGGTGAACATGATCGAGGTGAAAAGCGCGAAGAAGACGAGCGCCGCTGCGCCACGGATTGCGGCCCCCACCACTCGATCAACTACGACCTGACTGGGATTGCCCACCGCAGTAGCCCCAGCAAAAAGGGCAAGGAATAGGCAGTACCACAGCACCAAGAACCCCAACGTTCCTGAGAACGGCAGGATCTTCGTGTAAAGCAGCCAATCGAGCGCCAGGGCTCCGGCGACGGCGCCTACGAACGAGAAGAGATCGTCCTGGGTGCGGGACTTAGTGGCACGCGGATGGTCTGGTTCGGCGACGGGCAGAATGCCAGCATTGGCTTCTTGCGGATTCTCACGGAAGTCCAGTTGATCAGTCATCAGCGTTCCTAGTCCGTAACCGCGCCACTACGACTGCGACTTACGATCGTGGCAGCCAAGGTGTTCACAATCAGCGTGATGATGAACAGCACGAATCCGGCCGTAAGCAGTGCCGACAATTGAGCTGAGGTGGCTTCGCCAAACCGGCCAGCGATCAATGCGGAGACGGTACTGGTCCCGACCTCAAGCGGACGGAACTTGATGTCAAACGACGGCGAGATAATCAGGACCACTGCGATCGTCTCGCCAAGGGCCCTACCCATGCTCAGCATCGTCCCGCCGATGATGCCGCCACGGCCAAAGGGCAACACGACGGTGCGGATCATCCCCCACTTGGTGGACCCCAAAGCCAAAGCCGCTTCCCGCTCGCCCAACGGCGCTTGCGAGAAGACTTGCCGCATAACAGCAGCAGCCATTGGCAACACCATCATCGAAACGGCGATGCCGGCGATAAAAGCTGAGGCCGCGTAACGGGATTGAGCCCACACGGGCGCATTCGGATCGGTATCAACGTGAAAGAACGGAAGAAACCCTAAGTTCACATTCAGCCAGTGCGCCAAGTTGATAGCCCGGGGCTGCAACAGGAAGAAACCCCAAAGTCCCCAAACAATGCTTGGAATCGCGGCCATGAGGTCGATCATCGAAACCAGCAGCCCCTTGATCCGCGGGACTGCGTACTCACTGATATATAGCGCAACGCTCAGAGCTAGCGGGAACGCAATCGCGAGGGCCACCACCGCCACAGTGAACGTTCCGAGCAGGACAGCTGATATGCCAAGGATGTCTCGTTCTGGCAACCACTGGTTCTGTGTGAAGAAGGACAAGCCGTAGCGCTTGAACGTAGGGATTGACTGCACACCCAGAAAGACGCCGATGGCGCCCATGATGAGGAGGACCAGCACCCCGACCGCTCGTGCCCCGGCATAGAAGATCCGATCGACCCGAGGCAGTGCCGGATCAATCGCTCGCGGACGGTCTTCGTCAACTCCACTTGGATCAGGCAATGGGGTCTGACCTAGATCGATCAGAATCGTCATTGCGTCCTCCTAATCCGGACTGGCGCAGGTAGCACGGCCCCCACGGGGCACATCAACAAATCCACGGCAAGATCAGGCTCAGCCGAAGCGGCCATTCACGTAGTCGGCTGTCCGTTGATCAACAGGACTTTGGAAGATCTGTTCGGTGTCACCGACTTCGACGATCCCACCTGGCGTCCCTTGCTCAGCGAGGAAGAACGCGCACTGCTGAGACACGCGAGCAGCCTGCTGCATGTTGTGCGTCACGATCACAACGGTGACTTGTTCGCGAATCTCAGAGATGGTCTCTTCAACGCGACGGGTCGATGTCGGATCCAGTGCCGAGCAGGGCTCATCCATCAAGAGCACCTCGGGCTCGACCGCTAGCGATCGAGCGATGCACAACCGTTGCTGCTGACCACCAGATAGTGCGCTTCCCGGCTCCTTCAGGCGGTCTTTCACTTCCTTCCACAACCCTGCGCGCGTCAAACTCGTCTCAATGATCCAGTCACGGTCGCTACGCCAGTTCTTCACGCCAGCCAACTTGAGTCCCGATACAACGTTGTCTGCGATCGACATGGCTGGGAATGGGTTGGGCTTCTGGAAGACCATGCCAATCCGCTTGCGCGTGGCGGTGATGCGGTGGCCCGTCGCGTAGATGTCCTCACCGTCAAGAAGCACTTCACCATTAAGTCGGGCAGACGGCACCAACTCGTGCATCCGGTTGAGCACGCGCAAGAATGTTGACTTGCCGCAGCCGGACGGCCCGATGAGCGCAGTCACTGTCTTCGCTGGCATGTCGAGAGATACCCGTTCAAGGACCTTGTTGCTTCCGAACCAAGCTGAAACGCCTTGGGCTGAAAGGACGCCGCCTGAGAAATCGGTGACCCGGCCGGTGGCGGGACTCAACAACACGCTCATGCCTTTCCTCTCTCCAGCGGTCAACGTTGAGGCCTACTAGGCCCGCGTTTGCTGGAATCAAACTTGCCTCAGCGGTTACAACGACGTGCCGACCCAAGGTGAACAGAAGGTGTCCATTTCATGAACCCTGCTCACCGCTAGCCAATCTTCAGCAGGTCCACCACAAAGACCAGGGACTCGTTCACTCCGAGTCCGCTGCCGGCTGGAGGCGTTGCTCCGAATGCCTCAGCCCCTGGGATCACTAGAACCCGTCGGCCGCCCACCTTCATGCCCAAGACACCCCGCGAAAAGGCCGAGAAGTTGACCCGTGACGGCAAGAAGACAAAAGGTTTTCCTCTGCCCCAAGAAGAGTCAAACTCGCGCTTGGATTTGACGCTGCGGGCAAGGTATTCGACGCTCACTTTGTCCTTGGCGGTCACACTGGCGCCTGATCCGAGGATGAGGTCGTAGCCAAGGAACTTGCTGGCATCGATCGTGTCGCTCAGTTGCGTGACTGGGGCAACTCCGAAGGAGCCGCTCACTGCGATCCCGTCGAAGACTTGCGCTCCGGGGATCGAATTGATCGGCGTTGCTGAGGCGCTCGGCGTCGCGGCGATAGGAGCAGTAGTCGAGCAAGAGGTGATCGCCGCAGTACTGGCAACGAGCGCGACTGCGAGAGACAACTTCAGTCCGACTAACGAGCGATTGCCAATCAACTTCATGACCCCAATTCAGCTCCGGTAGGGAGTCAAGTTTGCTATACAGAAGGTTCCACCCAAGTCACCTAGCAAGACTGCAGGTGAACACAAGATGAAATGCCGTGGCGAGCTCAGGATTCTGGAACGACCGAGGCCGAATCCGACAAGATCTCACCATTGGCCAAATCCTCGCGCCCGGGATGCCGGCGGGCCGAAATCACCAGGTACGCAACCGCACCCACGCCCACGATCAGTGACGTCCAATCGTTTAGGCGCAGACCGCCAATGCGGTGCGCCGAGTCAATGCGCAGCGACTCAATCCAGCCTCGGCCAATCGTGTAGAGCAGCACATACAGCGCAAAGACCCGCCCGTGTCCCATCTTGTAGCGCCGGTCGGCCCAGATCACTACAGCCGCAACGCCCAAACACCAAAGCGACTCGTACAGGAACGTCGGGTGGAAGGTCGCGAAGTTCGCGTAACCCACGGGGCGGTGCGCCGCGTCAATGTGCAATCCCCAAGGCAACGACGTCGGGCGGCCGAACAACTCTTGGTTGAACCAGTTGCCCCAACGTCCCATTGCTTGAGCGATCGCAACAGCTGGTGCAATCGAGTCAGCGAACGGTGGCAGCGCCAGTCCGCGACGCCGGCAACCGATCCACGCACCCACTCCCCCAAAGGCAACCGCACCCCAGATCCCTAGGCCCCCGTCCCAGATCTTCAGTGACGCTAGGAAACCGCGACCGCCGGGGCCGAAGTAGATCTGGTGATCAGTGATGACGTGATAGATCCGGCCGCCAATGATGCCAAACGGGACCGCCCAGATCGCGACGTCGCCAACCATGCCGGGCTTGCCACCACGCTCGCGCCAGCGTCGCTCGCCAAACCAGACCGCAAAGATAATCCCAGCAAGGATGCACAATGCGTAGGCGCGAATCGGGAACGGCCCTAGAAACCAGACGCCCTGATGGGGGCTAGGCAAATACGACCGGACCACCGACGTGATCAGCTGTGGCTTGGTGACGGTGCCGGACCGGCCGCTGCGATTGCTGCAGCCAAAGCGCTCGGGCTGAACAGCGTCGCGCTCTGAACCTCGACACCGTTGAGGTAACCGGTCGGAGTTCCGGGCACGGCCCGCTGCTGGAACTCATTCTCGGAGTTGATTACCCACTGCTGGTACTTCGCGCCGGTGAAACAAGTCTGGAAGGTGGAGAAGTCGTTGCCAGCGATGCCGACCTGTTGTGCAAGATTCAAGAACTGAGTGTCGGTATACCCGCCACCTTCGGTCTTGTTCTGCATCGCGAAGATGCCGCTGTGGTACTCGGTCACCTTGCCAGAATCGATCGCGCAGCCCCAGGCGTACGCGGCTCGTGTCGATGACAAGTTGGAGTTCGGGAACTTGGCTTCGATGAAGTTCGCGGGGTGCCAATACAACTGCACCTTGCCAGCGTCCGCCAGCGCCTTTAGCGATGCGCCATTGGCCGTTTCGAAATCCTTGCAGATTGGGCACTGGAAGTCTTCCCAGAGATCAAGTCGCGGCGCGGTCGCAGGAGCCGTGCCGTACTTCACGCCATAGTCGACGCTGTTCACACCCTTGGGCAGCGCAGCATTGGCGTTTACCGCCGGGGCCTTCTTCTGGCCGAGGATCACCATCGCCACGATTACGCCGACCACGGCGAGGACGACGACGGCACCCACTAGCCGAACGGTGCGGTCGCGACGGCGTTCGGCAGCCAATGCGCCGGCCCGCGCCTCAGCGGCCTTCTCACGCGCCGTGCGCTTGGAGTCGACGGGCTTCTTTGGCTGCGGGCTCATGCGGGCTGATCCTCCGGTTCGGGTATGCGGTCAAGCGAGAACAGGGTACGTGGCCGCCAGATCAACCACACACTCAACAGCGCAAACGCCGTGTCGCGGGCGATCTCTTTGGTGTAACGAAGGTTGCGCCCCGCAGCCGACGTGTCCCCTCCGCCGCCGAAACAGCCGCAGTCGATGTTGTAGCCGCGGGCCCACACGCTGGCGATCCCGGCGACAAAGGCGAGCATCAGCAGGGCACTAGCGATGGCGGCTAGGCGGGTAAAGATGCCAAGCAGCAGGAAAAGACCGATTACCACCTCGGCCGCGGGCAACGCGTAGCCAAGCGGCGTCACCAAACTGGGTGGGAAGATCCGATAGGCGATTACAGCTAGCCGCGCACCGCCCGGCTCGAACAACTTCACCAGACCGGCATACAGCCAAACTGCCGCGAGGATCAGCCGAACCACTAGTCCAACAGTGGGAAGGTGCTCGCGCCATCCGAGCCCGGTGCGACGAGAAGTGGCTGGCGGCATGGGGTCAACTCTCTCACGCGAGCCCTAGACTTAGGTGAACCGTCCAGTGGGGGGCCAACTACGGGAGCGTGACCGTGACAGGCGATGCCCACCTGAAGTGGGAAAACGGTCATTGGTGGTGGTGGAGCGGAACGGCCTGGTCGTGGTGGAACGGCACCGACTGGGAACTGTTCGAGGCTGGCGAGCCGGTGGCCGAGGCCCTGCCCGAGCCGGTCTCCGAGGTCCTTACGCAGCCCGTCATCTCTCGGATTGCGTTGCCCGACGTGACACCTCCGGCAGCCACCTCGCTTACTGACCAGATGATCCCGTTCGATTCGGCTTATCAAGCCCATTTATCGCCATCCATCAATGAGAAGACGATCACAATCCCGCGGGGTAACCACACCGGTCGACGAGTGCTTATCGGATTGGTGTTGTTGGCTTTGCTTGGTAGCGGAATCTACGCAGCGGTGGCGAAACTGCCGCCATTCAAGGCCAGCCCGCAGCCATCTGTCATCCCCACATCGTCGAACAGCGCCAGTGCGACGAGCAGCAGCAACGCTGGAACTGCCCTTGGTCTTGGCTCATCGCTTAGCGACTTTCAAGTGGCCCACACGCTGGCACCGGGCTATCCAGCGGGCACCGCCTTCGACCCGGATCCCCAACTGCCAGCGCTCGGCGGCCAGCCAGGGGCACGTTTCTCGCTGGTGGTAGCAGCTTCCGGTCAGATCACGTCGTACCGAATCACACTGGCTCCTGGATCGGACATCATCTCGGCCAAGGTCAAAGTTGCGGACACGCTGCCCAGCGATGCAGTGCAAGCCTGGGTCCAAGCCAAGAGTGCTTGTCTCATCGTTGGAATGACGTCTGCAGTAATCGGCACCAAAGTGGTCGCTGATCCATCCGGCGGAGTGATTGTGGTTTATCAGTCAGGCACGGTCACCTTCGATGCGACAAACGTTGTGACCGCCCGGGTCTACGCCGACGCAGCCAGCAACGAGCCGACTGGTTTGTGCTGAGGTCGTTCGGACCGGGTCGCTGCCCAGGCAAGGCCCGTTCCTGACTAGTTCTACTACGGAAATCGCCAACTGCGCTTTCCTAGTGAATGCGTAGTTGGCGTTTCGCACATGCGGGTTAGGTGTCTCGGAAGCCCCGAGGCACTGGCGTTGACGTCAACGTGCCCGAACGCCTTCGGCCAACTCGGCAGCCAGACGACCGACGGCAGCAGCGCCGGCCGCTTCGTCGGGTGCATCAAGCAGAAGTCGCACAAATGCAGAACCGACGATCACTCCGTCAGCGAAAGCGGCCAGTTCAGCAGCCTGCGCGGCGTTCGAGACGCCGAGTCCGACCGCGATCGGCAAGTCCGTGACGGCCCGAGTTCGCGCCACCAACGTTTGCGCCGCACCCGATACCTGATTGCGAGTGCCCGTCACGCCCATCGTCGACGCCGCGTAAACGAAACCGCTGCTAATGCTGGTGACTAGGGCCAATCGCGTGTCTGTGCTGCTCGGTGCAACCAGGAAGACCCGGTCGATTCCGGCGCCGGACGTAGCCTCGATCCAGGGTCCGGCTTCTTCGGGAGTCAGGTCCGGTGTGATGACTCCGCTACCGCCAGCGGCGGCGAAATCGGATGCAAACCGTTCGACGCCATAGCGCGCAATGGGATTCCAATACGACATCACGAGAATGGCAGCGCCATCCGAAGTCGCACGCACCGATTCGATCAAGTCGGGCACTGTGCATCCTGCTGCTAGTGATGCTTCCACGGCCGCTTGGATGGTCCCGCCATCCATCACAGGATCCGAATACGGCATCCCGATTTCGACCGCGTCGACCCCATTCGCCAACATCGCCTTGATCGCAGCGACTGCACCCGAAACCGACGGGTAGCCGGCGGGCAAGTACCCAATCAATGCTGCGCGATTCTCCGAACGTGCCGTAGCAAACACCGCAGCAAGCCGACTCATCGTGGCATCGCTCATGGTGTCACCGTCTCGATGCCGAACCACTTCGCGGCGGTGTCGACATCCTTGTCGCCGCGGCCGCTCAGATTCACCAAGATGATTCCCTCTGGGCCAAGTCGCTTACCTAAGTAAATGGCGCCCGCTAATGCGTGCGCCGATTCGATCGCGGGAATGATGCCTTCGGTCCTGCATAGCAAAGCAAACGCATCCATCGCCTCGGTGTCGGTGATCGGGTGGTAGGCGGCTCGGCCGGTGTCGTGAAGAAATGCGTGCTCAGGACCGACCGACGGATAATCCAATCCAGCACTAATCGAGTGCGATTCAACAGTCTGGCCGTTCTCGTCCTGCATCACATAGGTGCGGGCGCCATGTAGGACACCTGGAGAGCCGCCCGTTATCGACGCCGAATGCCTGCCAGTCTCGATGCCGTCGCCAGCCGCTTCGTAACCATGCAATTCAACGTCATGATCGTCCAGGAACGCTGCGAAGATGCCAATCGCATTACTACCGCCCCCCACACACGCAGCAATCGCATCCGGCAAACGACCTGTGAGTTCCAGCACTTGGGTGCGAGCCTCGTCGCCAATTACTCGATGGAACTCGCGCACCATTTCAGGAAATGGTGCCGGACCGGCCACTGTGCCCAGCAAATAGTGCGTTGAATCGACATTCGTCACCCAGTCGCGCATAGCTTCATTGATCGCGTCTTTAAGTGTGCGACTGCCGGCAGTTACCGGGATCACCTCAGCGCCAAGCAACCTCATACGCGCGACGTTGAGCGATTGCCGGTGCGTGTCGTCCTCACCCATGTAGACGACGCAATCGAGTCCCAACAAGGCCGCGGCGGTGGCCGTTGCGACGCCGTGTTGCCCCGCACCAGTTTCAGCAATGACCCGGGTCTTGCCCATCCGCTTGGCAAGCAAAGCCTGGCCCAGCACATTGTTGATCTTGTGCGATCCGGTGTGGTTGAGATCCTCACGCTTTAGCAGGACGCGCGCTCCCCCGGCGTGTTCGGCAAAACGTGGGGCTTCGGTCAGGATGCTCGGGCGGCCGGTGTAAGTGCGGTTCAAATGATCGAGCTGGGCCAGAAACAACGGATCAGCCTGAGCGGTGCGGAACTCCGCATCCAGTTGATCAAGTGCCGCCATTAACGCCTCGGGCACAAAGCGCCCACCGTACGGTCCGAAATGACCGCTGGAGTCAGGCGACGACATCGGACTATTGCCGGACATGACTACGTCCGCCCGTGTCGAACAGCCGGGTGAGCCCCCGCGGTAACCAAGTCGTGAACAAGTTGGCGCGGGTCCTTGCCCGTCACCAGACTCTCGCCGACAAGAACCGCATCGGCACCGGCATTCGCATAGGCGATCAAGTCATGCGGATCGCGGACGCCGGATTCAGCAATGCGGAGGCAATCAGAAGGTATGCGGGGTGCCAGCCGGGCAAACGTGGACCTGTCCACCTCAAGGTTGTGCAGATTGCGGGCGTTCACTCCGATCACGGTCGCGCCGGCATCGAGAGCACGCAGAACTTCGTCCTCATCATGAACTTCCACCAGCGGAGTCAGTCCGAGCGAAATCGCTCGTTCGATCAAACTCACGAGCACGGACTGCTCCAGCGCGGCGACGATCAACAGCGCAAGGTCGGCCCCGCAGGCGCGGGCCTCCCACAGTTGGTAGGACGTCACGATGAAGTCCTTGCGCAACACAGGAACATCAACGGCGGCCCGAACCGCTTTGAGGTCGGCCAAACTTCCGCCAAACCGTCGCTGCTCAGTCAGCACGCTGATGCAATGTGCGCCGCCTGCTTCGTAATCGCGGGCTAGCGCAGATGGATCGCCAATCTCGGCCAGTTCACCGCGACTCGGACTTGAGCGTTTAACTTCGGCGATGACCGATACACCTTCGACTCGAAGAGCCGCAGCGCCATCCAGCGCCTTGGGAGCAGCGGCAACCTTCTCTTTGAGCGACTCGATCGGAACAAGATCTTGGCGCACGGCCAGATCGGCACGGACCCCCGCGACGATCTCTTCCAGCACGCTCACGGCTACCCCGTCCCGTGGATTCGTCGGCGGTACCGGCGAAGCTTGAGGTCAATCTAGCCAGCGGCCTGCGCTGGGGCTTAAAGGGGGCGGTCAGTGGACCGAGCCGGATGCTAGAGCCGCCCCAACGGGCAGATTGCGGATCAACATGAACAAGATTGCGATGGCAAGCAAGGCCAGTTCTTCCCTGGCCACTTCTCGGCGATCTCGCAGGGGGGCCGGCTCACCGCGCCATTCGCGCCGAAGCCAAAGCACCCACCCAAATGCGACGAATGGCAGCGCCAAAGCCACCAGTGCGTTGTGGTGCAAAGCCGCAGTGACGTGTCCATGCGTTAGCGAATGAACCGCCCTCAGGCCGCCGCAGAATGGGCAGTCAAGTCCGGTCAAATACTTGGTGGGGCACAACGGGTAGTGGCCATGATTCGGGTCGACGAGGGCGACAAAAGTGGTTGCGGTAGCAAACCCAAAACCAATCAGCAGCGGCCGCCGGATTCGTAAGAACCGGGTCGGGCGCGGCATGGGCTTGGCGTCAGGCGACGACGTCGGAGTGAACCTGCTTGCCCATGCCCATCATGGCCATAACCTTGCCGACAATTGCGCCAACGGCTAGCAGCGCGATCCCAACCCAGAACAGCCAAGGCTTGGCCACCATCACGCCGATAGTGCCGACGAGGAAGCCAACAATCATGATGAGGACGGCAGTCCAAGCAGCCGGGGTGTTTCCGTGGTGATTCTCGCCGTGGTGCTCGGTCGACATCTCGCTCCTTGTTGGTGACGCCCGGTGCGGGTGGCCCAATGATGCCATCTCGGGGGGTAGCGACTGACAACAGTGCCGCCGTGGTCACACAGGCTCGGGCCCGTTTCACACAGTCGGGTCGTGCCCGGACTCCAGCGTCGACCATAGGTCGTCAGCGGCGCCAGCGGAGGCTGCTGCTGAAGCAGGGTCGCCGACCGGATCAGCGATGCCCTGGGCAGCCGCACCGTGCGCTAGGGCGCTTGGATCGATTCCCGTGGCCAGAACGATCAGCAGACCTGCGACCACAAGCACGCCACAGCACGTTGCCGCCACATACGGCCAGGGCGTGATGTGCCCGGCCACAGTGCCGCTCGCCCCTGTCCCCGCCAGGCGCACAGCACCTCGTGGATCGACCACTCGGGAGAGCAACAGGGCGACAGCGCCCATCTGAATCAAAGCCAGCAGCCCGGCAAGCATCCGACGCCACCAACCCTTGGTGAGCACGATGGCCGCCGCTCCCGCTAGGCCAAGCAACCCGAAGGCGGCCGACGCCGGTGCGACGCTGTGGCCGCCCAGCGACACGTGAACGACAGGCAGCCCAGTCTCGGTAATTGTGCCGACAATCCACTCGCGCCCAGCCGCAAATAGCAATCCCGCTGAGCCAACGACCATGAGCAACCAGCCCACAGTGAAATAGCGTCGGTTCATGCGATCGGCTCGATCGCGCCAGCCATGGCGATAGCCCGCAATACCGCTGCGGCCTTGTTCTCACACTCTGCGTGCTCGCTTTCGGGCACGGAGTCGGCGACAATCCCGGCCCCAGCTTGCACGTAGGCGATGCCATCACGAAGTAACGCAGTTCGGATCGCAATCGCCATGTCTAGGTCACCGGCAAAGTCGAAGTAGCCCACGGCTCCGGCATACAAGCCTCGACGAGCCGGCTCGAGTTCTTCGATCAACTCCATCGCCCGAGGTTTTGGGGCCCCGGACAGTGTCCCAGCGGGGAAGGTTGCACGCAGTAAGTCATAGGCGCACAACTTTGGATCAAGTTGGCCAACGACCGTCGAGACCAAGTGCATAACGTGGCTGTAGCGCTCGACCTGCATGAAGTCGATAACCTCAACGCTGCCCGGCCGACAGACTCGGCCTAGATCGTTGCGTCCGAGGTCCACCAACATCAGATGTTCGGCTCGTTCCTTCTCATCTGCAAGAAGTTCATCGCCCAGCGCAGCATCAAGTTGCGGAGTAGCTCCGCGGGGACGCGTACCCGCGATCGGATGCATAACCGCCCGCCCGCCCGTCAGAGTCACCAGCGCCTCGGGGCTCGAACCGATGACATCGAAACCCACTTGGTCGAGCCCGTCCGGGTGAGGGAAGCGGATCAGGTACATGTACGGGCTCGGGTTGGATTGGCGCAACACTCGGTAGATATCCAAAGCTGTGGCCGAGGTCGGCGTCTGGAAGCGTTGCGAGACAACGACTTGGAAGGCCTCGCCAGCCGCGATCTCTTCTTTCACGCGGGCCACTGCGGCCAAGTAGTCCGGCTTCGGTGTCCGCGCAGTCACACTCTGCGTCGGATTCGAACCGAAGACCGACACGGTTGAACTGATCGGTTCAGCTAGGTCGGCCTGCATACGATCAAGGCGTTCGACAGCATCCGTCCACGCCCAATCGACCCGGTCGCTTGACGCGTCATAGTTGACTGCATTGGCTATAAGCAGAACGGACCCGTCTGAATGGTCGAGCACTGCCAGATCAGTAGCGAACAGAAAAGACAGTTCGGGGACGTGCAATTCATCAGGTAGCAGGTCGGGCAACCGCTCAAACCGGCGCACCGCGTCGTACGACAGCATCCCCACCATGCCGCCAGTAAGCGTTGGCAGGCCCGGTAGTGGTTCGGTCTGCAACAGTTCGACCGTTGCCCGTAAAGCTTCCAGTGGGTCGCCCGACATGGGCACTCCAACCGGCGCCTTCCCTAGCCATTGGGCTCGCCCGTTGCGTTCGGTCAGGACTGCGGCGCTGCGCACTCCTATGAACGAGTAGCGCGACCAAGAACGGCCGTGCTCGGCGGACTCAAGGAGAAAGGTCCCGGGTCGCTCTTTCGCCAGCCGCCGGTACAGACCAACCGCGGTTTCACCGTCGGCCAAGAGTTTGCGAACAACAGGCACCACACGTCGGACAGCAGCAAGTTCGCGGAATGTCGCCAAGTCTGGCGAGACTGATTGACCGTTCATGCCGGTTCCGCTTTCAGTGGCAATGTGCGTCCGTCAAAACAAGTGCGGGTGCCCTCATGGCAAGCGACGCCTTGCTGTTCGACTTTTAGCAGCAGCGTGTCTCCATCACAGTCCAGTGACACTTCGCGAATCTGCTGCGGGTTGCCCGAGGTCTCACCCTTAACCCAGTATTCGCCGCGCGATCGGCTCCAGTAGGTAGCGCGACCGGTTGTCAACGTCCGATGTAGCGCTTCGTCATCCAACCAAGCGAGCATGAGTACCTCGCCGGTGTCCCATTGCTGCACGATGGCGGGGATCAGACCCTCGGGATTGCGGCGTAACTGATCAGCGATCGTCGGATCAAGCGGCGAGGGCGGAAGCTGGACTGTCATGGCCACATTGTGCCGGTTGGTCTACTAGCGCCTAGCATCGGCAGATGTCCTCCTTAGCCGCGACCGAACGCGCCTCCCTTTGCGACCTGCTAACCGAGTTGGGCCCTGACGCGCCGACACTTTGCGAAGGTTGGACCACCCGCGACCTCGCAGCCCATCTGATTGTCCGCGAGGGGCGTCCGGACGCAGTGCCGGGTGTTCTAATCAGCATTTTCGCTGGGCACACCAAGAGCGTGCAGGATGCAGTAGCTATCCGACCCTACGAAGAACTAGTTTCGAAGGTTCGAAGCGGGCCGCCGCTGTGGAATCCGATGCGGATTGGTCCGATCGCAGACGCCGTCAACAGCTTGGAATTCCTGGTCCATCACGAAGATGCGCGACGCGGTTCCCCGGATTGGGTGCCGCGCGAGTTGCCCGCTGAAGTTCAGGACCAGGCATGGTCGCGACTACTGCGCGTGGCCAAGTTGAATTTCAAGTCGAGCCCGGTTGGAGTTGTTTTGCGGCGCCCTGACGGTACGACGTCTACTGCGCGCAAGGGCGATGCGGTCGTGACCTTGACCGGAGATCCGGTCGAACTGGTGCTCGTCGCGTTCGGGCGCACGGCAAACCAAGTTCGCATCGATGGTGACGCGGATGACATTGCCCGCTTTAAAGCGAGCAAGCGCGGAATCTGAGCCGCTGGAATCTAAACAGCGGTTTAGCGGACCGGACGACCCGCGGCTGCCAAGGCACCCTTAATGTCAGCGATTCGAAGGGTGCCAAAGTGCAGAACGCTGGCTGCCAGCACCGCGTCCGCGCCGGCTGCAATCGCCGGCTCGAAGTCAGCAAGCGATCCAGCTCCTCCGCTGGCGATGATCGGAACGCGGACTACTGGGCGCACGGCCCGGATCAACTCAAGGTCGTAGCCGGCCGTCGTGCCGTCAGCATCCATGGCGTTTAGCAGCACTTCGCCGGCGCCAAGTTCGGTCGCTCGCCGAGCCCACACGACTGCGTCTATCCCGGTACCGGTGCGCCCGCCGTGCGTGGTGACCTCGAAACCACTATCGGTTGTTGCACAACGACGAGCGTCAACCGAGATCACAATGCACTGAGCACCGAACCGGTCGCTGGCTTCGGTCAGGAATTCAGGTCGGTCGAGTGCGGCCGTGTTTACTCCGACCTTGTCGGCACCGGCTCGCAGGAGCCGATCAATGTCGGCCACGGTCCGCACCCCGCCACCTACCGTCAGCGGAATCGACAGCATTTCAGCGGTACGGCGCACAACGCCCAGCGTGGTTTCCCGATTGCTGCTGCTCGCGGTGATGTCGAGGAAGACGATCTCATCAGCACCTTCCGCGTCATAGAACGCGGCCAGTTCGACCGGGTCTCCTGCGTCGCGAAGGGAGGCAAAGTTGACGCCTTTGACAACGCGACCTGCGTCGACATCCAGGCACGGGATCACCCGCACTGCCACCGTCACAAGTCCACCTCAGCGACGGCTACCAACGCCTCGCGCAGCGTGAAAGCCTGCGCGTACAGCGCCTTGCCGACAATCGCAGCCTCAACGCCGATAGGTCGCAGCGCTGCTAGAACACGCAGGTCTGCCAATGTGGAGACACCGCCACTGGCCACCACCGGTCTGCTGGTGGCAGCACACACGCTCGCTAGCAGCTCGAGGTTTGGGCCCGTCAGCGTTCCATCACGGTTTACATCGGTCACGACGTAGCGAGCGCAACCTTCGGCATCCAGGCGGGCCAGGGTTTGAAACAACTCCCCGCCGTCTTGGGTCCAGCCCCGTGCCGACAAGGTGGTCCCACGCACGTCAAGCCCCACGGCTACCCGGTCGCCGAATTCCGCGATCGCGCCCGCGCACCATTGCGGATTTTCAAGGGCGGCGGTGCCGATATTTACTCGATGGCAGCCCGTTGACAGTGCGGCCCGCAGCGACTCATCGTCGCGAATCCCACCGGACATCTCGACCCGAACATCAAGGCGACCAACGACATCGGCCAACAGGTCGCGATTCGAGCCTCTTCCGAACGCTGCATCCAAGTCAACTAGGTGAATCCAGGTTGCGCCCTGTTCCTGCCACGCCAACGCTGCATCCAGCGGACTGCCATAGTCGGTTTCTGAGCCGGCGGCGCCTTGGACTAACCGCACTGCGCGCCCATCGGACACGTCTACGGCCGGGAGCAGCTCGAATGCGTCCACTTATGCCTCCGTCAGAGTGTTCACCCAGTTGGTAAGCAACCGAGCCCCAGCCGCACCGGACTTCTCCGGATGAAACTGGGTCGCAACAACCGGGCCGTCTTCGACGGCAGCTAGGAACCGTGAGCCATGTTCGGCCCAGGTCAGCAGGGCCGCCCTTCCAGTCCAATGCTGCACAGCAAACGAGTGAACAAAGTAGAACCGTTCACCACCGACTCCCGCGAATAAGCGGGATTCGGCTGGCGCCGCGACAGTGTTCCAGCCCATGTGCGGAAGAACCGGAGCTACCAGTGGTTCGACGACACCGGGCCAGATCGCAATTCCGGCGCCGTCATTGCCATGCTCGACGCCGCTTGCGAATAGAACTTGCATGCCAACGCAGATTCCGAACACTGGGCGACCGGCCGCCACGCGTGCGGCTACCAGCTGCGGGCCCCCGACACCCCTCAGGCCTGCCATGCAGGCGCCAAATGCCCCGACGCCGGGTACAACTAGTCCGTCGCATTCGGCCGCCAGGGTTGAATCCGCTGTGACCATTACCTCGGCGCCCGCCGCCACCAAGGCGCGTTCAGCCGAACGTAGATTGCCGGACCCGTAGTCGAGCACGACGACTTTTGGCGCCACCGCTACAACGATCCCTTCGTTGATGGCACACCCATGACACGCGGGTCTATAGCAACGGCCGCCCGCAAGGCACGGGCAACTGCCTTGAATTGAGCCTCAACAATGTGGTGAGCGTTGCGTCCAGAAATCACTCGCACGTGCAAACAGATTCCGGACCCGGCGACGAACGACTCCCAGATGTGGCGAGTCAAGGTCGTGTCGTACGTACCAATCAGTTCGACCAGATCGGGTTCGTCGTGAACCAAGTACGGACGGCCAGAAACGTCCACGACGGCCTGCACCAGAGTCTCATCAAGTGGCACCAGCGTGTCGGCAAAGCGAACCAGTCCAACCTTGTCGCCTAATGCCTGCTTGAATGCCTGGCCAAGTGCAATCGCGGTGTCTTCGACGCTGTGATGAGCGTCGATATGTAAATCACCTTTGGTGCTCACCACTAGATCAAGGCCACCGTGGCGGCCAAGTTGGTCGAGCATGTGGTCGAAGAACGGGACACCCGTGGAGATCTGGGTCTGGCCCGTACCGTCCAGATCTAATTCGACCAGAACATTGCTCTCCTTGGTAACGCGTTCAACCCGACCCGTGCGACTCACCCTGACTCCTTTACGAGATTCGAATTCATATCAGCCGCCCGGGTGGAGCAACTCGTGTAGCACCGGACGCACATCCAGTGAAACCCATACGACCAAGGCTCCGATCGGCCACCCCGTGATAGCCACTAGGGAGCGCAATTTGAGTGCGGCTAGGAGGTGAACTCCGTCGGCTAGGTGCTTGGCCGCCGTTAACGGATCAGCATGCCCGATTACGGAGCCAGTCACTGCGGTGATCGCCGCACCCGCCAGACCTCCTAGCACTAGCCCGAGAACAACCCCGAGACCAGCGCCCGGGACCCGCCATCGTGCGATTGCGCCCGAGACCAGTCCAGCCACGAATACAACGGCGAAGAACATCGCATCAGCGCCCATGAATCCGGCCGGTTCGGCCGCCACGAAATCAACTGAGTGGCCCGTAACGACCAGTGCCACTCTCGGGGCGAAAGCGGCCCAACAAGCGCCGGCAAGCAAACCCAACAACGCTGAACCTGTAACCACGCGGGCGAAATCTGGCAACTCGCCCCGTTGGAGCCACGGTTCGGGCAGCAACTGTTCGTCATCTGCTATCCCAATGGGATCTTCGTCGCTCACGATGCAGACAACACCGGGTCGACCGAGCCTAGACAACTTGCACCCAACAAGGCTTTCAAGTCGCCGTACAGGGCCGGCGATGGGGTGACTCGATACTTGTCGTCGAGCCTTAGGACGGTGGTGCGCGCACCGTTCTGTAGTTGTAGTTGAACCTCAGTTACGCCCGGGTGAGTTGCAAGGACTGCCTTCAGTGCATCCACAACCGGCGGCACACACCGCGCCGCCGGCAAGGTAATTACTACGGGTCCGGCAGCGACTTCATTTAGGTCCGGCACACTGATCTCGAGTGCGACAACCTTGGGACTGTCTTCTTCGCGCAGGTCAAGACGGCCCTTAACTACCAGTACGACATCGTCAACGAGCTGCGTGCCGACCGTCGCGTACAAGTGCGGGAAGATCATGATCTCAACGGCGCCCTCAAGATCTTCCAACGTAACGATGGCCCACGGATTGCCGCCGTTGCGAGTCATCTTGCGAGCAACGCCAGTAACGAGCCCTCCCACCGTGACGATGGCTCCGTCGGTACGGACCTCGGCCAGCAGTGTCCCGATCCCCATGTCAGTTGAAGTGGCCAGCAGGTGTTCAACCCCATAAAGCGGGTGGTCGCTGACGTAGAGACCGAGCATTTCTCGCTCGTAGGAAAGAAGCGTTCGCTTATCCCATTCCCCGAGCGGGACGGAAAGTTCAGCTCCGATTCCAAAACCAGCCTCAGGCGCGTTGTCTTCAGCGGCACCGAAAAGGTCAAACTGGCCGATCGCCTCGGCTCGTTTCACGTCCAAAACCGAATCGACAGCTTCGGCGTGGATCGAAATCAAACCCTTGCGGGTGTGGCCAAGAGAATCAAAAGCGCCGGCTTTGATCAACGACTCAATCGTCCGCTTATTGCAGGCCACCTGTTCGACCTTGCGTAGGAAGTCTGCAAAACTTGCGAAGCGGCCGCGCGCCCGTCGGGTGGCCACAAGCGACTCGACAACATTCGCGCCAACGTTGCGCACCGCGGTTAGTCCAAAGCGAATGTCCGTGCCACGAGGTGTGAAATTGGCGTCGGACTCGTTGACATCGGGCGGAAGCACCTTGATGCCCATGCGGCGGCACTCGTTCAGGTAATTCGCGGACTTATCTTTGTCGTCTTGCACACTTGTGAGCAAAGCAGCCATGTACTCGGACGGATAGTTTGCCTTCAAGAACGCAGTCCAGTAAGCAATCAGGCCATATCCAGCGGTGTGCGCTTTGTTGAAGGCGTAGTCGGAGAACGGAACCAAGATGTCCCACAGCGTCTTGATGGCTTTGTCCGAGTAGCCATTGGCACGCATTCCATCGCGGAACGGGACGTACTCCTTGTCGAGAATTTCCTTCTTCTTCTTGCCCATTGCGCGACGCAGCGAATCGGCACCAGCTAAGGAATAGCCCGCCAACTTCTGAGCAATAGCCATGACTTGTTCTTGATAAACGATAACTCCGAACGTGCTGTCGAGAATGTCGGCCAGGGCCTCGGCAAGTTCGGGGTGGATCGGCTCAACCGGGGCCCGGCCGTTCTTTCGGTCGGCGTAATCGATGTGGGCCTTGGCACCCATCGGTCCGGGCCGGTAGAGAGCGAGAACCGCCGAGATGTGCTCGAAGTTGTCAGGCTGCATCGAGCGCAGCAAGGCTCGCATCGGGCCACCGTCGAGCTGGAAGACTCCGAGCGTGTCGCCACGAGCGAGTAAATCGTAGGCAGCAGGGTTATCGAGCGTCAGTTTCTCAAGCACGATTGTTTCACCGCGGTTATTCACGATGTGCTCAAGGCAGTCATCCAAGACCGTAAGGTTCCGCAACCCGAGGAAGTCCATCTTCAGCAAGCCAAGCGCCTCGCAAGCCCCCATATCGAACTGGGTGATGACGGCGCCATCCTGGTCGCGGCGCCAAAGCGGTACGACGTCTAGCAACGGCTCTCGGCAAAGAATTACCCCAGCAGCGTGGACTCCAGGCTGGCGCTTTAGTCCCTCAAGTCCGCGGGCGGCATCGACAACTCGAGCTACATCGGGCTCAGTTTCATACATGGCACGGAACTCGGCGCCATCTGCGTAGCGCTTGTGGTCTTTCTCGAACATCTCTTTGAGCGAGACGTCCTTGCCCACGATCGGCGGCGGCATGACCTTGGTGATCTTGTCCCCGAGGGAGTACGGGAAGCCCAGCACCCGGGCAGAATCTTTGATTGCGGCCTTGGCCTTGATAGAGCCGTAGGTGATGATCTGCGCCACGTGCGTTTCGCCGTACTTATCCGTCGCGTACCGGATCATGTCGCCGCGGCGTCGATCGTCGAAGTCCATGTCGATGTCAGGCATGTTGATGCGGTCAGGATTCAGGAATCGTTCGAAAAGGAGCCCGTGCAACAGCGGGTCAAGTTCGGTTATCCCCAGCGCATAGGCGATAAGTGCCCCGGCGGCCGACCCACGCCCGGGACCCACTCGGATCCCACTTTCGTGGGCGTAACGGACTAGGTCAGCCACTACAAGGAAGTAACCCGGGTAGCCCATCTGTGCGATGACGCCAAGTTCGTGAGCAGCTCGGTCTCGATGGGCCTGCGAGACCCCATCAGGAAATCGCTTAGCCAGCCCAATCTCAACTTCCTTAGCCAGCCACGAATCCTCAGTCTGACCGTCCGGGACGGTGAACCGCGGCATTAAGTTGGCACCTTCGTTAAACGAGACTTCGCAGCGTTCGGCAATAAGCAAGGTGTTGTCGCAAGCTTCAGGCAAATCTGCCCATACGGTGCGCATCTCGGCGGCCGACTTCAGGTAGAAATCACGGGCATCGAATCGGAAACGCTTTGGGTCGTCCATGGTGGATCGAGTCCCGATGCACAGCAGCACATCATGAGTGTCTGCGTCAGCAGCAGCGACGTAATGCAGGTCGTTGGTTGCTACTAACGGCAATTCCAATTTGCGTGCCAACCGCAAAAGGTCCTCGCGAAATCGGCGCTCGATGGTCAGCCCGTGGTCCATCAACTCACAGAAGTAATTGCCGCTGCCGAGAATGTCGCGCATATCTGCAGCAACTTCGACGGCTCGATCGAACTGATCTGCCTGCAACCACCTATTTACTTCACCGCTAGGACACCCAGTGGTTCCGATCAGTCCTTTGCCGAACCGGTCCAGCAACTCGCGATCAAAACGCGGCTTGTAGTAGTAGCCCTCGAGCGAGGCAAGAGAGGACAGTCGGAAGAGGTTGTGCATCCCAACGTTGTTTTCGGCCCAGAGGGTCATGTGGGTGTAGTTCTGGCGACCTCGGCCTACCGCACCCTCTTCACCATTACGTTCTTCAAAACCACCGCCGAAGTCGAAAGGTCCGCGTTCGTAGCGACCCTGCGGGGCGTAGTAGCCCTCAATGCCGATGATCGGACGCAGTCCATGCCCCGTGGCCTGCTTCCAGAAGTCGTAGGCACCATAAAGATTGCCGTGATCGGTCATCGCGATCGCCGGCATGCCCGCTCTGGCAGTGGCGTCGAACAGGTCGCCGAGGCGAGCCGCGCCGTCGAGCATCGAGTACTCGGTGTGCACGTGCAAATGCACGAACGAGTCCTGCGACGGCACTGGTAGGCCTCCTTGGGGGGACCGGCAGCACGAACGGCCGTCGGACACCCCGAGGGTATCTCCGTGGACCGACGAGCGGCACCCTCGGTAGGCCGTGTCGAGCAGGGTCGGCTACCGAGTCCTACTGTTTCTTGCAATTCAACCTTGTCGATTGGGAAGGGCTTCATAGTGAGCGCATTACGCAACTCGTGATGCTGGCGAGGTAGTCCTGGGGCGGCGCGCTTGTAGGGTGCTTCCCGGCGCCGGTATCCGGACAACTAGTGCGCCCGAGACCTTGTTCGCCCAGAAAACTATTGCGAGGAGAGGCAAGTGGCCAGCGACATCGAGATCGCCCAAGCCGCGACCATGGCACCGATTACATCGGTGGCAACGCGGTTGGGTATCCCAAACGAGCACCTGGAGCCATTCGGCCACTACAAGGCCAAGGTTTCCTTAGAGTACCTAGACACGCTCAAGGATCGGCCCAATGGGAAACTCATTCTCGTCACGGCCATCAGCCCGACCCCGGCCGGCGAAGGCAAGACGACGACCACCGTCGGTCTCGGGGATGGCCTGAACCGAATTGGCAAAAAGACCCTTATCTGTCTGCGCGAACCCTCACTCGGCCCAGTTTTTGGCATGAAGGGCGGCGCAGCCGGCGGCGGCTACGCGCAAGTCGTCCCGATGGAAGACATCAATCTGCACTTCACCGGCGACTTTGGTGCAATCCAGTTGGCTAACAACCTCCTGGCTGCCTTGATCGACAACCACATCCACCACGGCAACACGTTGAACATCGACGTTCGCCGTATCACGTGGAAGCGGGTGCTCGACATGAATGACCGGGCGCTACGCGACGTGGTGGTGTCCCTCGGAGGTCCGGCCAACGGATACCCGCGCGAGGACGGCTTCGACATTGTTGTTGCCTCGGAGATCATGGCGATCTTCTGTTTGGCAACTGGCCTAGACGATCTCAAGCGTCGAATGGGCAACATCATCATCGGATACACCCGCGACCAGCAGCCGGTTCGCGCCCGCGACCTGAAGGCCGACGGCGCCATGACCGTCCTGCTCAAGGATGCACTGGCTCCGAATCTGGTACAGACACTGGAGAACAACCCGGCCTTCGTTCACGGAGGTCCGTTCGCCAACATCGCGCACGGCTGCAACTCGGTTATCGCTACGAGTTCAGCTCTCAAGCTCGCGGACTACGTCGTGACAGAGGCCGGCTTCGGCGCTGACCTTGGTGCCGAGAAGTTCTTCGACATCAAGTGCCGCAAATCGGGACTGCGCCCTTCGGCAACGGTGATCGTTGCGACCGTACGGGCCCTGAAGTACCACGGCGGCCAGGACCTCAAGACGCTGACCGAGGAGAACCTCGAAGCACTCGACCGCGGTTTGGTGAACCTCGAGCGGCACATCGAGAACGTGACGGGCATCTTCGGAATTCCGGTGGTTGTCTCGATCAACCGCTTCGACAGCGACACCGTCGCCGAGATCGAACTGCTTCGCACCCGGGTGGCTGCCTTGGGCGCCGATGTCGTGCTGGCTACCCACTGGGCAGATGGCAGCGCCGGCACCGAAGAACTAGCTCACAAGGTCGTGGAACTATGTGAGCGGCCGTCGGAGTTGAAATTCGCCTACCCCGACGAAATGGGCCTGTGGGACAAGATCGACACGATCGCCAAGCGGATCTATCGCGCAGGCGAAGTAACTGCCTCTAGCAAGATCAGGGCGCAGATTGCAAAACTCGAAGCTGATGGCTTCGGAGGCTTCCCCGTTTGTGTAGCGAAGACGCAATACTCGTTTTCGACCGATGCAGCTCTTCGTGGCGCTCCGAGCGGACACAGCATCGACATTCGCGAGGTTCGGCTTTCAGCCGGCGCCGAGTTCATCGTGATGGTGTGTGGCGATGTGATGACCATGCCAGGCCTTCCGAAGGTACCGAGCGCTGAGAAGATCGACCTCGTAGATGGCAAGGTTGTCGGGCTGTTCTAGGAATGCGAACTTCTAGTTGCGGGCGAATCCTTAGGATTCGCCCGCAACTATTTCAAGAGCCGTAGCCAAGTCTTCAGGGTAGGGCGATTCGAAAGTCACACGCTCGCCGGAAGCTGGATGGGTGATTGTTAGCCGCGCCGCATGGAGCCACTGCCGCTTAAGTTTGAGGCGTTCGGCCAAGACCGGGTCGGCTCCGTACATCAAGTCACCAACACACGGGTGCCGCAATGCAGACAAGTGCACCCGAATTTGGTGTGTACGCCCAGTTTCGAGCTTGATCTCAAGAAGTGACGCCGCCCGAAAAGTGCCCAACGTATCGTAGTGAGTCACGCTGTCCTTGCCACCGCTCATGACCGCCCAGCGGTAGTCGTGGGTGGGGTGTCGGTCTATCGGCGCATCGATGGTGCCGCTCGAGGGATCTAACTGACCTTGCGCCAGCGCGTGATACATCTTGTCGACGGTGCGGTCTCGAAACTGGTCCTTGAGGTGCGAATAAGCAGCTTCACTTTTTGCAACCACCATTAGGCCGGTGGTGCCTACATCAAGTCGGTGGACGATCCCCTGCCGTTCGGCCGCCCCAGATGTTGCGATCCGGTAGCCGGCACCAGCCAGGCCCCCAATCACTGTTGGCCCAGTCCAACCCGGACTCGGGTGAGCGGCAACGCCAACGGGTTTGTCGACGACTATGAACTCGTCGTCGTCGAACACCACTCGCAGCCCGGCTACCGGCTCTAACGGCGGTGGCGCTGGCGGGTCGACCTCAGTGAAATCCACTTCAATGATCGCGCCGCTTCGCATCCGATCGGATTTGCCCACAGCAGCACCGTCCACGAGCACTCGCCCGCTTGCTGCAAGTTCGGCCGCCTTCGTCCGAGACAGGCCAAAGAGTCGACCTAGCCCAGAATCAATCCGTTCGCCAGCCAGACCTTCCGGGATGGTTAGGGCCCGCCAGCCACTCATCGGGCAGCCATCTCTTTGCCTCGTAAAGTCAGCAACACCATGAGGGCTGCCGCTCCGACAACACAGGAGTCGGCAACATTGAACACCGGCCAGTGCGGAAGTTGTAGGAAATCAATGACATGTCCACGGCCCACCCCTGGACTGCGAAAAAGCCGATCCCCCAAATTCCCCAGCGCGCCGCCGAGCATCCCGCCGAGCGCAATGGCCCAACCAGTACTTCCCAGCCGGCGCGCCGTACGAAGAATGACGGCGCTGATGGTGAGGGCGATTCCGGTGAAGATGATCGTCGTGCCTGTTCCGAGGCTGAAGGCAGCTCCTGGGTTTCGTACAAGCACTAGGGACAGCACATGGGGAACAACCACGATCGACGCGCGGTGACTCAACTGCGCCACGGCCAAGATCTTGGTCGCAACATCCAATGCCAGAACCACCCCGGCGACGGCTAGCACAATCGGTAGGCGGCCAGATCGGCGGCGATGCTGAGCACGGGTCACGCTGGCAGAGCCTATGCCAGTTAGTAGCGGTCCTCGTGCTCCTTGCACGACAGGCACAAAGTCGCCCTCGGGAAAGCCTGGAGTCGGGCCTTGCCAACCGACTCGCCACAGGTCTCGCAACGTCCGTAGGTTCCGCCGTCGATTCGCTGAAGAGCGCGCTCAACCTGGAGCAACATGTCCTTGGCGTTGTTGGCGACTGACATCTCGTGCTCGCGCTCGAACGTCTTGGTCCCAGCATCTGCCTGATCATCGCCGGCACCGTCGCCAGAATCCCGCAGCAGGTCAGCAATGTCAGCTTCGGCCATGTTGATTTCCTCGCTCAACCGCCGCAGCTCCTCTTCCAGCAGGACGCGAATCTCGGCCAGTTCCCCGCCGGTCCAGACAATGGGGGCCGCCGGCTTCTTAACGGGAGCCACCTTCTTTACCGGAACTGGCGCCACCTTCGTGGGGGCTGCACTAGCGGGCGCTGGCACGATCACAGCAATGGCGGCAGGGGCTGATTTGACCGGCGCAGCCTTCTTCACGGGCGCAGCCTTCT
The DNA here is from genome assembly GCA_903825575.1 of uncultured bacterium. GTDB lineage: Bacteria > Actinomycetota > Actinomycetes > S36-B12 > CAIKAW01 > CAIKAW01. The sequence continues at coordinate 92,537 of CAIKAW010000047.1, forward strand.
TCACGGGCGCAGCCTTCTTGACCGGTGCCGCCTTCTTGACCGTTGCCGCCTTCTTGACCGGTGCCGCCTTCTTAACCGGTGCAGCCTTCTTCACCGGTGCCGCCTTCTTCACGGGCGCCGCATTCTTCACGGGCGCCGCCTTCTTGACCGGTGCCGCCTTCTTGACCGGCGCAGCCTTCTTGACCGGTGCCGCCTTCTTGACCGGTGCCGCCTTCTTGACCGGTG
>CAIKAW010000048.1 GCA_903825575.1 uncultured bacterium
CCATGCGGTGATCGCGTGAGTGAGGACATCGCCATCGAGGCTCGACACTGAACGAACAGCGTCGGTTGCCGCAGCGTGCTTGCGCATGACGCGCTGGTGGGCATTGGCGTTGCGCGCATAGCCCTCATAGGCGCCAACCACGCCGGCAATCTCGGCGGACCGCTTGTATGCGGTTCCGGTTAGCAGGCTGGTGATCGCCGCTGCAAAGGAGCGACCAGCGTCGGAGTCGTACGGAAGCCCAGTAGCCATCAGCAGCGCGCCAAGGTTGGCGTAACCGATACCGAGCTGGCGGTAGGCGCGTGTGGTGACACCGATCGCTTCGGTCGGGAAGTCGGCGAAGCAGATCGAGATGTCCATCGCCGTGATGATGAACTCAGCGGCTCGGGTGAACCGCTCGGAATCGAAGGTGCCGTCTTCCTTAAGGAACTTCAACAAGTTCAGCGAAGCAAGGTTGCACGACGAGTTGTCCAAGCTCAGGTACTCCGAGCACGGGTTCGATGCAGTGATACGACCGGTCTCTGGGTTGGTGTGCCAGTCGTTAATAGTGTCGTCGTACTGCAAGCCTGGGTCAGCGCACGCCCATGCCGCTTCTGAAATCGTACGGAACAAAGTCTTGGCGTCGAGAGTCTCAATCACGCGACCATCAGTGCGGGCGCGCAGCCCAAACTCGTCGCCATTCTCAACAGCACGCATGAATTCGTCGGAGACGCGCACCGAGTTGTTGGCGTTCTGGTACTGGACACTCGTGATGTCCTTGCCACCGAGATCCATGTCGAAGCCAGCGTCACGCAGGGCGCGAATCTTGTTCTCTTCGCGCACCTTGGTGGCGACGAACTCCTCGATGTCCGGGTGATCAACATCGAGCACAACCATCTTGGCTGCCCGGCGGGTAGCACCGCCGGACTTGATGGTGCCGGCAGAAGCGTCAGCACCACGCATGAACGAGACCGGCCCACTGGCCGTACCACCGGAAGAAAGAAGTTCCTTGCTCGAGCGGATGCGCGAAAGGTTCAGGCCCGCGCCAGATCCGCCCTTGAAGATCAAGCCCTCTTCGCGGTACCAGTTCAGGATCGAATCCATGGTGTCGTCGACCGCAAGAATGAAGCAGGCACTGACCTGCTGCGGCGAGGAGGTGCCGACGTTGAACCAGACCGGTGAGTTGAAAGAGAAGACTTGGTTAAGCAACATCCAGGTGAGTTCGTGCTCGAAAACCTTGGCCGTGTCTTCGCTTCCGAAGTAGCCATGCTCAATGCCCGCCCGGGTGTAAGTCAGGGCGACCCGGTCGATGAGCTGACGCAGGCTCCACTCGCGGTCCGCAGTACCCACAGCGCCGCGGAAGTACTTGGTGGTGACGATGGTGGAGGCGTTGACCGACCAGAAGTCGGGGAACTCAACCCCACGCTGTTCGAAGACAACCTCGCCGGTGCGCCAGTTGGTCTGCACCACATCGCGTCGCTCCCAGGTGACCTGGTCATAGGGGTGCACACCCGCAGTGGTGTACAGCCGTTCGACGCCAATGCCGGTGCTCACGGCCTTCTTTGTCTTGGCCGTTTGGCTCACAGTCTCGGTCATTTGGTTCCCTCCTGAGGGTGATGCTGATCTGGTGTTCGTTTTGTGCGGTGCGATGGCTTTGCTAGCTAGTTCAGGTGTGTGGCTGGTTCAGGTCTGATGCGGCGGTTTGGCCGCCACCGGATCGGGCTCGCGGCCCGTCGGTTCACGTTCGGCGCGCAGGAGCGCGATCTCGGCGTCGAAATCATCCAGAGTGTCGAATGAGCGATAAACCGAGGCAAAGCGCAGGTAGGCCACTTCGTCGAGTTCACGCAGTGGACCAAGGATGGCTAGGCCAACCTCCATCGACGGCACCTCGGCGGCGCCAGAGGCTCGCACGGTGTCCTCAACGCGTTGGGCCAGCAGGGACAGATCGGATTCAGCCACCGGGCGACCTTGGCAGGCGCGGCGCACGCCGGAAATGACCTTGGCGCGGCTGAAGGGCTCAACGGCCCCGCCGCGTTTTACCACTGCCAGCATGGCCGACTCGGCCGTGGTGAACCGGCGGCCGCACTCGGGGCACTGGCGGCGGCGGCGAATTGAGGTGCCGTCCTCCGAGGCTCGGGAGTCGATAACCCGGGAGTCGGAGTGACGGCAGAACGGACAGTGCATCTCGACTCCTTTCGAGCCATCCGGCAGCCCATTTTGGGGACAGCAGGCCCCTATCTGGGGATCAAACTGGGGACAACTTGTGGGTGACCTGTGCAGGTCAAACCACAACTTGTGGACAAACTATGGGGTAGCAACTACTAGATATGGGAACCGTAGGACTTGGCGAGCCAGATCGCAAGCAACCGCGCGAACCTCTCATGGCTTGGGCGTGTCGCGCCCAAACTTTGGACCAAATCAGACTGCCGGAGCCGGCACGAGCAGCGCCTTGCCTTCGGGTAGCACGGAGGAAGCCAGGCTATTCAGGTCGGTAATCCGAGCGATCGTCTCGCGCGGGTCAGTATTCGGAGCGATCGTGGCCGCGATCGACCACAGGCTCTGGCCGGGCTGGACCACAACAATCCGGGTCGCCGGGGCCGGACCGGCGGTACCGGCCGCCTGGGAACTGGCGCCGCGGCCCAGGGAGAGCACCACGGCCGCCAGCACCAGCAGGAACAGAACAACGATGACTCGGCCGCGCCTGGTCAAGCGAACTGACCCCCGGGCGGCTGAAGTAGGAGCTGAAGCGGCACTCATCGTGGTTCCTTCCGTCGTGGACCGCGGGCTAGATCACCCGAAATCCGCACTATCCGAACATCTGTTCTATTTCTACCACGACCGGCCGACAATTTCGCGACATGTTCGAACACATGTTTGGAACATCCTTGCGAATCGGCTATCTTTACCCCGAAAGCAGTGGCCGACCTAGGAGTTGACGTGGCTGACGACAATCGACCTCCCCGCCGACGTTCGACGCGCCCGTCGCGTCCTGACGCGGGCCTGACCTTGGTCGGATCCGTTGCGCCTGAGGAGCCGACCCTGCACGCCGTGGCCGACGTCCCCGAGCCTGAGGTCCTGACCGAACGCCAGCATCGGGTGCTCGCGGCGATCGTCGAATCCCTGGAAGACCGCGGCTATCCCCCGTCAATGCGCGAGATCGGCGAGATCGCGGGACTGGCCTCAAGCGCCTCCGTGTCCCACCAATTGACCGCCCTCGAGCGCAAGGGATACCTGCGCCGCGACGCAAACCGATCGCGCGCCCTCGAAGTGCGTCCGCCTGACGGTTGGGACTCAAACGGTTCTGGCGAACACTCCCGCCATAGTTCGACAGATCGCGAACCAATCGGCACCGATGAACGCCCGACGCCGGCCTACGTGCCAGTCGTTGGGCGAATTGCAGCCGGCGGACCGATCCTGGCCGACCAAGTCGTTGAGGACGTCTTCCCGTTGCCGCGTGCTCTGGTTGGCGAGGGAGAACTGTTTCTGCTCAAGGTCGTCGGCGAGTCGATGATTGACGCTGCTATTTGCGACGGTGACTGGGTTGTTGTGCGCCGGCAACCAAATGCCGAGAACGGCGACATCGTTGCCGCTTTGCTCGACGACGAGGCCACCGTCAAGACCTTCAAGCGTCGCGACGGGCACGTCTGGCTGATGCCCCATAACCCGCAGTACGCCCCAATTCTGGGCGACGATGCCCGGATCCTGGGTCGGGTCGTTACGGTCCTACGTCGGCTGTAAGACCTTCGGTGTCCAAGCGTGACAATGCGGTGACGGCAATGTCGAGGTCAGTTGTGTACCAAAACGGCGGCAACGAACGGCGAAGGTAACCGCCATAACCGGCTGTTTCTAATCGCGAATCCAGAATTGCGACGACTCCGCGATCCTCGTGGCTTCGAATCAGGCGACCTACGCCTTGAGCTAGCAGCAAAGCTGCCCGAGGCACCATCACGGCGTTGAATCCGCTGCTGCCCTCCTCCTCTGCGGCGCGAGCCCGCGCAGCTGCCAGCGGATCATCGGGTCGAGGAAAAGGCAGCCGATCAATTACGACGCACGTGCATGACTGACCTGGAACATCAACGCCTTGCCATAGCGACATGGTGCCCAACAACGACGCGCGTGGTTCGTCGCGGAATCGGCGCACCAGATCCGCTACGGCGTCGCCACGTCGCTGAATCAACAACGGACGATCAGGTCGGCCACCAAATCGAGCGCCCAACACTTCGGCAGCGCGCTCAACGCTGCGCCAAGC
>CAIKAW010000049.1 GCA_903825575.1 uncultured bacterium
GGATTCTGGCTTGGCCCAACGTTGTTCGACAACGTCACAACCGACATGTCGATCTACACCGATGAAATCTTCGGCCCGGTGCTGTCGGTTGTACGCGTGAAGTCGTACGAGGAAGCCGTGAAGTTGGTCAATGACCACCGCTACGGCAATGGCACGGCAATCTTCACCAACGATGGTGGTGCTGCGCGTCGGTATCAGGAGGAAGTTGAGGTCGGCATGATCGGCATCAACGTGCCTATCCCGGTCCCGATGGCGTACTACTCGTTCGGTGGCTGGAAGTCCTCGCTCTTCGGCGACACCCATGCCCACGGGATCGAAGGCGTGCATTTCTTCACCCGCGGCAAGGTCGTAACCTCACGCTGGCTAGACCCCAGCCACGGTGGCATCAACCTCGGGTTCCCGACGCACGAGTGAAGTTCTGCTCGCTAGACGGTATTGGTCTAGTTTGACGCGTACGGACATGGTCAGAGTTCTGCGTTGGACGTGCCACCAGGGCCAAGGTTCGACAGTCGGTCCAGCGGTCCGCTGGGGAATCCACGGACCAACTCGGGATTTGTTCGAGTCTGTACCTCCCAGTATTGGGCAAGTGTGATCTTCAGAATCCGCGAGCCGCTCGACCTTGACACGAGTTCCTTCTTGCCGGAAAGGATACTCGTCTCGCTGAGGTGTCGGTGCCTGAGGGGTTATCAGGTCATGGTATGGCGCATGTCCAGGTAACGGAACTTGAACTAGCCGCGGGGACTGTCACTTCGCGATTGCCAGCGGTGCCGCAAGTTGGCACGGATAATGCGTAAACGCCAGCTGGGATGGTGAACGTCGCTACTCCCGTGCTGTCTGTCTTGGAAGTAACCGTCGAGTTGCCGGACGTAACATCGACCATGGCGCCTGCTAGAGGTCGCTGCGGTGTTCCTCCATCGGGCAGGGGTGGGCCGCCCGCCTGGACGACATTCACCTTCAGCACCCCGGTGTTGGCATTCGCAGAAGCTACCGGTGATGCTGGACTCGCGCAGCCAGCGCAGATCAACGCAACGGCTGAAGCCGCGCTTATCGCCCTTGCACGGCTCCGAGCCGATTGCCTTCCCGCGCCGGACCAGATCATCCAAACCCATAGGGAGATCATCGCTGGAAGACCACCATCGGATTCGGAAGCGATACTCCGGAAGTGTCTACGCCGAAGTCCAGTACTTGCCCGGTCAGCGCATCAATAACAGCAGTTAGCACTGTTCCGGTGGCATAAGTGCTTGCACCCTCAGGGGCCGTAATTGGGACGCTGAATTGACCGGTCATACGAACGACGAAGGTCGGTCGATTGTCTGGCGTCATGCTTCCATCGACATACTGTGACGCGGTCTGGCGATCGGTCCCAAGACAACTGACCCTGTCGACATTTGAAGGCCAGGTGGACGGGTTGGCGGCATAGGTAATGAGTGCCGGACCATCGATTGGCGCTGCCGACGTCAGACCGGTCAGGGGAGCACCATTCGAGCCCGGGATCGTTGACGAGGCCTCCAAGTACGCCACGCCGATCGCCTGCTCCATCTGGGTAGTGGAAAGACCCCAGGTTATCGCGGCCGCGTTCGCGGAGGTTGTCTGGACTGAGACCAAGGTCGCAGCGACGGTCATCGCGACGACGACAAAGGTTGCGGCAAGCACGGCAATCCGGTGGCGTCCCGCCCTATCGGCTGATGCAAAAGAAGAACCCACCTTGGCCCACGCCTTTAGCATGCGACCCCCGCCTTGTAATCAGTGTTGTATGTCGTCCAGACGAACGTCTGGGGCAGCGCTGGCGTCCCGCCGCTAGGGTTGGGAACTCCTAGATGCCAGGTGCTGCCGATTTCGTATTCCGCGCCGGTACCTGTATGGAGGCCGTGGGCAGACGCAGATGTCGTTTCCGAGCCCCAATCTCCATGGGTCGCGATCATTGTGTTAGACGTTGACTCGCCGGTGTAGCCGTTGAAGTAGGCAAACCATGTTGAGGACGTGTTCTTCCAAATCTCGGCGGGCACGCCGCCCGTCAGGTACGGATTCGTCTCCAGAACATGAGCGTGGAAGCCGCCACCGGGCCGCTGATCCGCCCAGAACCCATAGCGGCCCGCCGTTGCAATCCCGCCTACGTTTATACCGCTGCCAAGTTGAAGATACCCGACCTCGACCCAGTTCGGAGCGGAGGCAGAGTCCACCAGCCACAGTTCATCCGTCACGAAATTCCCCGACGGGATGCTGAGGCAGGACGGCGTGATGAAGATGTAGTCCCCGTCAATCCCTGCTGCCGTGCCGGTCACCGTCCCGTAACAATGGTTGGACGTTGTACAGGCCTGGGCCGGTGCCGCTGCGACACCGCCTAGGACACCGGAGGCGACTAGCAGCAGTGCAAGCGGCCAATCAGCCCACACCCGCCTACCGAGAATTGCCACCGGCATGCTCCTCTCATTGCCCCACCAACCCGCGTGGCCTATGCGGAGATCGAGATCAAACTTCCGGGCCATTCATCGCGAATTACCGGCGCAGGGTACTGCTGCGCCGCCGGAAGAACAAGACACGGTGGATTCCGACCAGAGTCCAAGCCACATGGCTACATTGCGAACTTGTCGGGTTCCCAACGAACAACTAGTGGGAAAGCTGCCGAGTTGCCTGGACGGCCGCTACATTCGTGTTCATGACTTGGATTGCACCCGACGTCGAGCGGCATGAGCCTTCGCACTTCGGCGATGAAGGCGAATCGCTGACCAGTTGGCTGCAGTTCTACCGCGAGACGGTCCTTTGGAAATGTGCGGGGCTAGGCTTAGCCCAGCTTCGGAGTCGATCTTGCCTGCCCTCGGAAATGTCGCTGCTGGGTGTCGTTCGGCACATGACCGATGTGGAGCGAGCCTGGTTTCGGCAACGCATCGCTGGCCAGGCGGACAACTTCGTCTACTGGACGGAACCAGACCGCGACCCAGATTTCGATGAGGTTGACGACGCGGATCCGGCAACGGACTTTGCCGCGTTTGAGGCCGAATGTCGTAACTCGGAATCCGTCTTGGTAGGCAGAGGACTGGACGAGGTCATTGCGTATCAGAACCGAGCCGGCGATAGCTTTTCGCGGAGCGTGCGTTGGATTTTGA
>CAIKAW010000050.1 GCA_903825575.1 uncultured bacterium
CGGGTCTTCTATAGAGACGAGCGGGTAGGAACTGACCAATTCGGCGTAGTAGTCGATTAGCTCGGCCGATGTGCGGGTGGATCCCTCGAACCGGTACGCACCATCGGCGTAGAACTCGGTGGCCGCCACGTCGAGCGCCAGCGCGATATCTTGGCCCAGCGTCAGGCCCGTATTTGCTACGGCCGCTGCGATCAGGTCCAAGGCCTCACGATTGCTCGCCAAGTTGGGCGCAAAACCACCCTCGTCGCCCAATCCGGTTGCCAATCCCTGCGACTTCAGTTCGGACTTCAACGCGTGGTAAACCTCGGCGCCCCAACGTAAAGCCTCGCGGAAGGTAGCCGCACCAATCGGGGCGATCATGAACTCTTGGATGTCTACGTTTGAATCAGCATGCGCACCACCGTTGAGAATGTTCATCATCGGCACAGGGAGTAGGTGGGCATTCGGACCACCGAGGTAGCGAAAAAGCGGGAGGTCGGCCGAATCGGCCGCGGCGCGCGCAACCGCAAGCGAGACGCCAAGGATCGCATTCGCACCCAACCGCGACTTATTGGCAGTGCCATCCAAATCGATCATGACCTGGTCGATCAGCCGTTGTTCGCTGGCGTCGAAACCCAGTACTGCCGGCGCTATCTCGTCTTCAACAGCCGCGCAAGCTCCCAGGACTCCCTTGCCCCCGTAGCGTTCGTCACCGTCGCGCAATTCCATCGCCTCGAAGGCACCGGTAGACGCACCGGAGGGTACGGCGGCGCGCGCGACTACTCCGTCATCGAGGGCGATCTCCACCTCGACGGTCGGGTTACCGCGAGAATCGAGGATTTCACGCGCGATTACCACTTCGATCGATGCCACAACTGACTCCCGGAGGACGGTGTTGAGATAACCAGCCTAGCCGCAGTGCTCAGCCGACCCCGGTCGTGTTGGTGGCCGAGAGCTGAAGGGATTGCAATTCGTCGACAGCCGGGTGGGTGACACCAAGATGTGGCGTCGAAATAGCGCGAAAGATGTTGCTCGACACTGTCACCACAAAGCGGTCGACGGCGCTGTTCATGCCGTATCGAACGGTGGCTCCACCCAAGGCACGAACCCAGTTCATGGTTCCTACTGAAATGACACCGGCGCCAGATTTGGTCGTGTAGTAGGTAAATCCGGAATAGGTGTTAACGCCTTTGCATTGCACCGGCGATAGCGCAGGTACCTGCAGCGGCCGCGGCGTTGTAGAGATCGGGTATGGCCGATCGATTTCCACGCCAATCAGGCCCGGGAAAGCTTGACCGCGCGTCGCTCCACTTCCGGCAAACAGGAAGAACCCGGGCTCGCGGACAACGAATGCTCCGCGCACCGGATAGCACTCGTAGCGCTGCCCGGTCATCAACTCTTCCGGGTGCGGGTCGGGCCAATCGCGGAAACGGGAGGTCGTAGTAGCTCCAGAGATTGGGTCCCGGCTGCTGCCCTTGTACGCCACTTCGGTCCGATTCAGTCCGAGCCTGGTACTAGCAAGGCGCACTCGCCAATACGAGATATTCGCTCCCAAAAAAGCCAGATTGGTACCAGCGTCGCGCGCATGTTCGACCGCTTGGCGTTGGGCGACAGTCCAGTACTCATCGTGCCCTGGCGAGATCAGCCCAACGGCGCCAGCAAGAAGTTCCGGCAGGGTTGCGACGTCGATGTCGGTCTCGTAGGCCAGGCGAACCCCGAGTCGTTCCGCCGCCGCGACAACCGAAAACTCAAATGAGGCGAAAAGTCCGCGGCCACCAGCTTGGTACGGACGGTCGAAGGACACCGCATAGGAACGCGAACTGAATCCGCCGCCATCGCCTAGATAAAGGCTGCGCCCACCCCAGGTGTTGTAGGCCTCCCAGGTCAGATTCGCGTTCATTAACACCACCCGACCAACTACTGAAGCCGAGCGAACCGTGATGGGGATATAGAAATGGGCACCATCGCGACCATCAAGGCGCAAGTAGTAGTCACCCTCGGGCCAACCGGTCGTGTCCACCACCGTTGAGCGACTCCATTTCGCTGAGTAGGCGCGCGTGCCCGGATCTGCGACAGGGGCGGACTGCACTCGAGTCGGAACGGGCCCAGAACGCCAGATGATCCGCCCTTGGGCGCCGCCGTACCAGCCGATGCGAACCGCAACGACCGAAACACTTGCGGCAGTCGCACTCAGGTAGATGCCGAAAGGTTGGCCTGCCAGTACCGATGTGCGGTCGGCATACCCCTCCAGCATGTGGCCGGTTGGCGCTACTGCCCGTAACTGCCACCCGGGGTTGCCTGGTTTGGCATTTTCGGTCGCGACATCGAAGCCGGACGCGGAAGTTGGCGTTGCGCTCGGTGCGCCTGGTACCGAACTGGAGGCGCTGGTCGAGCCCAATGGCGTGGCGGGGCTCGAGGTACAAGCCGCCAAGCTAAACGCCAGCGCCACAACTACCGCGCCTCGCCGCATCAAGATCTGGGGGCGGGCGCTCATGATCGCTCGACCTGCCTGAGTCGATCTGCATAGCGGCGGGTGGCGGCTCGCAATGCGGACTCGGCGTCGATACCTTCCGCCTTGGCGGCGAGCGCCAGTTCAAGGAGCAGCTCACCCAAAGCGAACGTACGGTCCGCTGCTGGCGCAGTCGCCGAATCCCAAGCATTTTGCGCGGCAACGGAAATAGCAGAATCACGTGCGACAACGCTGATGCCGCCCGATGCTGCGCGAGAGTGCAGTTTGGCTGCGCGCAGTAGTGCCGGGAGCGCTTCAGGAATTCCATCCGTGACCGAAGTGCGGCCCTTCTCGACAGCCTTGAGTCGGTGCCAGTTGGCTTCGACCTCAGCGGCTGTGGCGCCTTGGCCGTCGGCAAAAACGTGTGGATGCCGTGAGATCAACTTTGCGATGATTCCGTCCGCCACGTCGTCGATGTCAAACGAGTCCGGTGCCTCGGTCGCAATGCGGGCGTGGAATACGACTTGCAACAACAGGTCGCCAAGTTCCTCGCGCATATGGGCGCTGTTACCGGACTCGATCGCCTCGACGGTCTCGTACGTTTCCTCGATCAGGTACTCAATTAGCGATTCGTGTGTTTGGCGCGCATCCCACGGGCATCCCCCCGGGCTACG
>CAIKAW010000051.1 GCA_903825575.1 uncultured bacterium
CGACCACGTGCACGTGTCAGGTTCAACCGCAACGGGTGATGGCCAACTGCAGCACCCCGGCGACGCCTACGGCCAGACGAAGGTCGCTTTCGAAGTGGTTGCCAAGGCGCTCGGTCAGGTTGGCGTCGAACTTGTCGACGTGATTCGCACCCGGATGTACGTGACCTCGACCGACGCCCTCGACGACGTGGGTCGCGCACACGGCGAACTGTTTGGCGAAATCCGTCCAGCTTCGACGATGGTCGTTATTGCAGCGCTCGTAAACCCCGAGATGTTGGTCGAGGTCGAAGCCGATGCTTACCAGGTTGGTCTGGCAGAACGCCTGCGTAACTCGTAGTTCTCAAACACAATTCTGGCGCTAACGACCGAGCGCTTTGATCCGACGGCGTAGATCGGCATTCGGCCAGAAGGCGCTGAGCCCTAAGACGCAAATCACGCCAAAAGCTCCGGCGACGGCCACTGCCTTGCCGGGCGTGAGTCGGTCGGCCAGATAACCAACGCCAAGGAAAGCCGCTGCCTGCAACAGGTTTAATCCGGCGCCAGCGACCGCAGCCACCCGGCCGCGATACTGGCTCGGCGTCAATAGCGTCACCAGCGCCATGATCGAAACGAAGAATCCGGCGAGGAATCCGGCTGCTAGCCATACGAACCAAATCACCTTCACGGGTGGAGCAAGCCAACTGACGATCAGCAGCAAGGACATTGCCAAAGCTAGAACGCGCAATGCTGATCGCTGCCACCACAGTGACCGATTGCCAATGACCAGCGACCCAAGGGCCGTCCCGGCGATCGGGGCAGCAACTAGTGCGGCGCCCCAAATTCCGGCCATGCCCTGAGCTTTTGCGTATGCCAGTCCGACCGCTTCTGGCGCAATCGTAGGAATGATCATCAACCAAGCGAACACGACAAGGACGCGCCGCCCACGGTCGCGCAGGAGCAATTCCGTACCTTCGCGCAAATCCGCCCAAAGGACACCGACTGTGATCGCGTCCCCCGCCAATGCAGCCGGGCGGGGCTTTACGGTGAGCCTGACCACAAGGTAGGAAAAGACAAACGTGCCGGCGTCGAAGATCAATGCTGCCCGCGGACTCAAAGCATCGACGATGGCACCGCCGAGAATCAGCCCGAATACCTGATCAAAGAACGACATGGAACGGACCAGTCCCATGCCTGTCGCAACCATCGCCGGTTCACCAAGGAGATCAGGCACCAGCGCCGTACGCGCTGATTCAAACGGTGCGGTAAACAGCTCCGTTGCGAGAAGGAGTGCGAACAGGATCCACAGAGCAACCCCTGGAACAGTGAGGAAGGCCAGCGTTCCGACGAGCACCGCACGCGCAAGGTCTGCTGTCATCATCAATCGACGTCTAGGTAGTCGATCGGCCAGTGATCCGAGCAGTGGTGCTGCGATCACTGAGGGCAGCAGCCCGACCGCGAACGCAGCCGCAGCACCGAAAGCTGATCCAGTCCGATCTAGAACCAGCAGCGCAATCGCGACTCGGGCGATCTGGTCGCCAGTGTCGCTAGCTACCTGGGCAAGCAGTACTCCAGCGAATTCCCGGCGCGCCAGAGCAGCGCGGTACGGCACACGTTCGTCGGCGGCGCTCAACCGTAGAACACCCTCTCCACCACGTTTCTGGCCCGACGGGTGATGCGGCGGTAGTCCTCGATCAACTGCCCCCCGACACCGGGAGGGTACCCGAGTACATGGGCGGTGGCCGCAAGTTCACGCACATCCGTCGGCACCATGTCTCGCGGGCGCCCTAAGGCCAGTTGCCCTGCGTTGCGTACCCGCAGGGCAATTCGCCAAGCCGCCATGAGGACTTCGGCATCGTCGGGGGCAAGGAAACCACCAGCGACAGCGGCCCGGAGCGCAGGGCCGGTGCGCGTAGTTCGCAGTTCGGGTGTTTGGGCAGCGTGTTGGAGTTGAAGGAGTTGGGCCACCCATTCCACGTCTGAAAGGCCGCCGCGACCAAGCTTGGCGTGCAACGTCGGATCAGCGCCGCGCGGGAGTCGCTCGCTCTCCATTCGCGCCTTGAGCCGACGCATTTCGCGCAGGGCTTCGGCAGTAATTCCGCCCTGCGGATAGCGCAGTGGGTCAATCAGCGAATAGAAATCGCCTGCCAGTTGGTCATCGCCGACCACGATCTCCGCCCGCAGTAATGCCTGACTTTCCCAAGGCGACGACCAACGTTCGTAGTACGCGGCGTATGAAGCCAAGGTACGAACAAGCGGGCCCTGGCGACCTTCCGGACGCAGATCAGCATCAATCTCCAAAGGCGGATCGGGACTGGGGCTCATCAACAGCGAACGCAATTCATTCGCAATGGCGAAAGCAGCTTCGGTGGCTTCCTGTTCGGTGGCACCCGGCAGCGGATCGTGAACGAACATGACGTCGGCATCGCTGCCATACCCAAGCTCCCGACCGCCGTATCGCCCCATCGCAACGATCGCGAATCGGGTCGGCAGAACGCCGCCGTGTTGCTCGGATATGCGTGTGACCGCAAGGTCTGTGGCTGCCCGTAAGGCCGCGGTCGTCATGTCGGTCAGGGCATCGCCGACTTGTTCGACGTCCAACTCGCCAAGCAAGTCGGCAATCGAAGTTCGTAGCAATTCGCGCCGTCGGATCGAACGCACCGTTCCGATAACTGCCTCAACTTCAGAATTCCGTTCTACGCTAGCCGAAATCTCGTGCGAGAGTTCAGTGACCGTGTGCGGACGAAGTTCGGTGTCATCTGCTAGGAGCATCACGGCCTCGGGAGCACGTAACAACATGCCGGTGCAGTAGCGGCTAGAAGACAGCACCTGTGCCATACGTTGCGCCGCCGCTGACTCATCACGCAGAAGTCGTAGATACCAATGAGTTGAGCCCAATGCGTCACTGACTTGGCGGAAGGCAAGAAGGCCAGCATCAGGATCCGGAGAATCAGCAAACCACCCCAGCAACACTGGTAACAGGGTGCGTTGGATCGCCGCCCTGCGGGAGACTCCGGAAGTTAGCGACTCCAAATGCCGCAGCGCATTGACCGGGTCGTGATAGCCCAATGCTTTAAGTCGATCTAGCGCGGCATCCGGTGTCAGCCGTGCATCACCAGCATCAAGTCGGGCCACGGAGTTCAGCAGCGGCCGGTAGAACAACTTCTCGTGCAGTCGACGGACTTCAATTGCATGCCGACGCCACACTGCCACCAACTCAACCAGTGGATCCGTGCGCAGGCCGAGTGATCGCCCCAGCCGACGCAGATCTGCTGGATCATCAGGAACGATGTGTGTGCGTCGAAGTCGGAACAACTGAATTCGGTGCTCAAGCGTACGCAGAAAACGATAGGCAGAATCAAGAGCAGCAGCGTCCGAGCGACCGACATAACCCCAAGTCGCGAGCGACTCCAGGGCAGCCAAAGTCCCCGACTGGCGCACCATCGCATCGCTGCGACCGTGGACCAACTGCAGCAGTTGTACCGAAAACTCCACATCCCGCAATCCGCCGGGACCAAGCTTGAGTTGACGCTCCGCATCCTTGGCGGGGATGTTCGCTTCGACCCGACGTCGCATCCCCTGGACATCTTCAACAAAATTCGGGCGCGAGGATGCCGACCAAACGAACGGAGCTACTGCGTCTACATAGGCCGCCCCTAGCTCGGCATCCCCGGCGGCAAACCGCGCCTTAAGCAGTGCCTGAAACTCCCATGTGTGTGCCCACCTTTCGTAGTAGCCAAGGTGACTGGCCAAAGTTCGAACGAGCGCGCCCGATCGGCCTTCAGGGCGTAGACCCGCATCTACTTCCCAGATGCTGCCGGCAGCAGTATGTGCTGAACAGGCACGCATCAAAGATGCGGCCAGCCGCGACCCAATACGGACCGCTTCGTCTTCGCTAACGCCCGACACGGGTTCAACTACGAACACGACATCGACGTCACTGACGTAGTTCAGTTCGCGGCCCCCTGCCTTCCCCATGGCAAGTACGGCAAGGCGACAAGACTTAGCCTCGATCCCGACGTCTGCGCGGGCGATGGCTAGGGCCGCTGCCAGCACAGCGTCCGCGAGATCTGCCAATTCAGCGGCGACCGTCGCTAGGTCTGCACCGCCGACGAGGTCGCGGCCAGCGATCGCTAACAGTTCACGGCGATATGCCACGCGAAGACGATCCAAGACCGAATCGGCATCGGACCCGGCGAACTGGGCGGTAAGTTCTAGTTCAGTTTCGACGGCCAGAAGCAGTCGTCTGTGCACTTCAGCGGGATCGGCAGCCTCAAGTTCTGCAAGCGCGTCGATGTGCTCAGGGTGAGCCTGCAAATGTTCACCAAGCGCAATTGATGCACCGAGCACCACGACAAGCGCATGCCGGATCGATTCGTTGGCCAACACCGCTGGATCAAGGCCGGCCGCAAGCAACTCAGCAAGCGAGCGTAAGGCTAGGTCTGGGTCGGCCGCTGCCGCAATGACATCGTCGGCGACAAGTTCTGCCAGCACCGGATCAGCGAGCAGCGCTGTGGCTGCAGCAACATCGGTGATCCCGAGTCGCACCAGTCGGACTTCGTCGGTCACTGAGTCGGCCTACCGACGCTGTGCGTCGTATTCGATCACGACGGCCGCGAACGCTGCGGCAAACGGTCGCCACACTCTTTCAATTTCGTCCTCTGCCGCAGCCATCTCGGCGACTACCGCCAGCTTGTTGGACTGCAGGGCCTCGACGATTTCCACCTCGCTAACGAGCCACGACGCGATGATCTCGTTGACAACTTCCGGATGGAATTGGACTCCCCAAGCACTGTCGCCGATCCGGAAGGCCTGAATCGGATAGCCAGGACTGCTGGCCAATGTGACTGCTCCTTCAGGCACCGCAAAGATCCCGTCCCGGTGAAACTGTGGGACGCGGGGACCCTGCGGCAGGACGCTGAACAGTCTGTCGTTTGCAGCGTTCTCGTTCAGGTCGATTTGGCACACGCCAACTTCTGGACGTTCCCCAGGGGCGACGGCGCCCCCGGTCGCGGCAGCCAGCAGTTGCCCGCCCAAGCAGATCCCCAGAACCGGGAATCCTTCGGCCACCGCCTCGCGGAGTAGGGCCCGCTCAGGTGCAAGCCAGGCCGCTGCATCGTCCTCCATGGCGCTGACCCCGCCCCCAAGCGACAGCAAGCCGGCATAACCCGCCGGCAATTCGGTAGGGACCGGAGCGCCAGCACTCACATCGAGGACGTCTACGTCAACACCGGCATCGGCCAGCCACTGCCCAACGCGGGCAGGCGGAGAGGAACTTTCGTTGATGAGCGCGAGGACGCGCGGTCGGTCGGTCACGATTGGTGAGCCTACGTCCTCTACTAAAGGACCGGCAGGTACCGCTCCAATTCAAAGGGCGTGACTTGGCGGCGGTAGTCCTCCCATTCGGCCCGCTTGTTGCGCAAGAAGAAGTCGAACACATGCTCCCCAAGCGTTTCTGCGATCAATTCGCTGCGCTCCATCGCCAAAATCGCCTGATCCAAACTGGCCGGCAACGGAGACATACCCAAGGCCCGACGTTCGCTCTCAGTCAGCCCCCAGACGTCATCCTCGGCACCCGGAGGCAGTTCATAGCCCTCCTCGACCCCCTTGAGCCCGGCGGCAAGCAGCACAGCGAAGGCTAAATACGGGTTACATGCGCTATCTAAGGACCGGACCTCAATCCGGGTGGAGTTGCCCTTCGCCGGCTTGTACATCGGCACCCGAATCATGGCGCTGCGGTTGTTGTGGCCCCAGCAGATCCAAGCCGGCGCCTCGCCGCCACCGGTCAAACGCTTATACGAATTCACCCATTGATTAGTGATTGCCGTGAACTCCGGGGCATGCCGAAGCAATCCCGCGATAAACGAGCGCGCGGTCCGCGAAAGCAGATACTCGGCGCCAGGCTCGTAGAAAGCATTGCGGTCACCTTCGAACAGCGAAAGGTGAGTATGCATACCGGAACCTGGATGATCGCGCAGGGGCTTGGGCATGAACGACGCCATCAGTCCGCGGGCTAAAGCTGTTTCTTTCACCACGACTCGGAAG
>CAIKAW010000052.1 GCA_903825575.1 uncultured bacterium
CGAATACGACGAGGCTGAGGAAGAGCCGACTCGTTCCGCGGGCGGGCCCGTCGAGGTCGATGGCTTGCTGAATCTGACGGATCTAGCCAACGACGTCGGGATCGAACTCCCGGAAGGGCCTTACGAGACAGTTGCCGGCTACATCGCTAACGAACTTGGGCGACTGGCCGACATCGGCGACGAGGTTGACTACCCGGATGGGCGCCTAGTGGTAATCGAACTCGACGGTCGCCGCATCGATCGGGTGCGTTTTGTGCCAGCAGTCGACAAGGACTCGGAAGCCGACGCCTGAACCTGACCGACGGGCGCCTAGCGTCTTGTGCCACGATGGCGACCATGTCTGACGCGCGACTACGCATCCTGTCCGGGATCCAGCCGACCTCGGATTCGTTCCATATTGGAAACCTGCTGGGTGCAGTTCGGCATTGGGTGAGCATGCAAGACACCCATGAGGCGTTCTGCTTCATTGCCGATTTGCATGCGATCACCGTCGATTTTGACCCGGCGCAGATCCGGCGACGTACCTTGTCGTCGTTCGCGCAGCTGCTCGCTGCGGGCCTGGATGCAGATCGAAGCACGATCTTTGTTCAGAGCCAGGTGCCCGAACATGCTCAACTTGCGTGGGTGCTGGGCTGTCTGACTGGCTACGGTGAAGCATCGCGGATGACGCAGTTCAAGGACAAGGCCGGACGAGAGGGCAGCGACCGAACCACCGTTGGGTTGTTCACCTACCCGGTCCTGCAGGCCGCAGACATCTTGATCTACCGGCCCGACCTTGTCCCGGTCGGCGAAGACCAACGCCAGCACCTCGAACTCACCCGTGACCTTGCGCAGCGGTTCAATCAGAAGTTCGGCGACACACTGGTTGTACCAAAACCGCACATCATGAAGGCCGATGCCAAGATCCTTGATTTGCAGGACCCAACGGCGAAGATGAGCAAGTCCTCGCCGGCTGGCTGTCTGTTCCTGCTCGATCCGCCTAAGGTCATCGAGAAGAAGGTCAAGACAGCGGTTACCGATAGCGAGAATCAGATTCGATTCGATCCCGAGCGTCAGGCCGGAGTCGCAAACCTGCTGTCGCTGTTGTCGGCGCTGACTGGCGATTCCGTCGAGTCACTGGTCGCGGGGTACGACGGCAAACTCTACGGCGCCTTGAAGGCCGATGCGGCCGCGGCTGTGTTGGCTGTGGCCGAGCCCTTTCAGAGTCGCGCCAATGAACTTCTAGCGGACCCGGCTGAACTAGAGCGGCTAATGGCGCATGGCGCTGCTAAGGCTGAAGCAGTTACCCGCGGAGTGCTTGCAGACGTCTACGCTGCCGTCGGGTTTGTACCGCGCGGCTAGTCCAGTACTAGGCCAACGCGCTGGCTGTCGGCGTGATCCAGACGAAAGCCGCATTTCTCAAGCACTCGGATGGATCCGAGGTTTGTGACCGCCGCATTGCCGTGCAGGGGCCGAAGCAGTTCGATAGCCAAGAACGCTCTGAGTGCAGCCGTGGCAATTCCATTGCCCCACTGGGGGCGATCAAGCCAATATCCGACCTCGCGATGCCCGTCGAGGCCGAAAGCCACGACGTTGCCCACCAGAACGTCGTCGGCCACGATTGCTCGGCATTTCACCCCAGGGTCGACCAGGATTCGGTGCCAGTGAGCGAAGAACTCGGTCTGCACCCGGGAAGGGAAACCAGCAATCGCGCACGCGACTGGGTCGCTTTGATGGGCGTAGAAGGTCGGCAAGTCGGATTCGAGGACTGGCCGCAATTCGACGTCCATGCAGTTCCTTGGGGCTACGACTTTGCGTTGTCCGGCTTGCGGAACAGCGACCAGATGGCGAAGAAGGGGTCGTACTTAAC
>CAIKAW010000053.1 GCA_903825575.1 uncultured bacterium
CAATAGGTGGCTTGTCCGCCGCCACCACCACCGCCGGCGGTGTAGCCGCCGCCCCCGCGTCCGCCACCGCCACCGCCAGCCACGCTGAGCACATCGACGCTTGTCACACCAGCCGGTACTGGCCAGGTCGTTGCACCTGTTCCGGTGATGGAGCGTTCGCAGACGCCGGGGGCTACCTGCACGGCGAGCGAATCGGCTGTCGTGCAGGCGCTACCGGTTGCGAACGCAGGCGCAGCCATGCCAGCACTAGCCGTTGCTAGTCCGAGACCTGAGGCAATGGCGAACGGGGGCAAGGACTTATTTGTCACTGACTGCGATGTCACGGTGTCCCCCTGGGAGACGAGTCGGACGGACCGGCTTTAAAACTAAGGCATCTCCCACGTAACCGCCTAGGGCCTGAGGTCCTCGGACCGGGACTTAGTGCTACTTCACGCCCAGAGCGTCCTTCGCAGCCATTTCAAACAGCTTATGCGGAAGGACGCGTTTTGCGACCAGGCCGATGCGCTCACCGCTCTTACCGACTGACACTCGACGGCGCGGGCGCTTGGCGTCCAATTGCGCGTTAATCAACTTGGCTACGTCTGCAGGATCCGCGCCGTTCTGTTCGTCGCGTTCCATCATGTCGATGGCGTACGCGAGGGCGTCGGCATATTCGCCTGCAGGAGTGGCAACGTTTCGACGGCTGGCGGTGAAGTCGGTCTTGAAGTTGCCCGGCTCGATCAACGTCACATCGATATTGAATGGCGCGACTTCGTAGGCCAATGCCTCGGCCCAACCCTCCATCGCGAACTTGCTTGCGCTGTAGTACGCCTGAAACGGGATCGCAATCAGTCCACCGATACTGCTGACCAAAATAATGCGCCCGGCCTTCTGCGCACGGAAGTGCGGCAACAAAGCGCTGACCGTGCGAACCGCACCCCAGAAGTTTGTCTCGACCTGTGCCTTGGCTTCATCAATCGAGGTCGTCTCGACGGGTCCGGCGAGGCCCCAACCTGCTGCCACGACCACGGCGTCCACGCGTGCGTGGTCGACCAGCAGCGCGGCTATCCCCGACTCGACCGACTCGTCGCTGTCGACGTCGATCGTCGTACCGGTCCACCCGGAGCCGCCAGTGCCTCGACGGCTAGCGCCCACCACAGTCCACCCCTGAGCGGCGAGCAGTTCGGCAGTGGCATGACCGATTCCGGCCGATGCACCAGTAACAAGGACGGTTCGCTTCTGGGCGGATGTGGGCGCAGGAGTGTCTGAAGTGGTCATGGTCACCTTTGTTCGGCGGGCAAGTTGACCTTAGCCCGGGGTTGGTCGCCGCGGCAGACCCCGCTCGACGCGGGACTGCCTGACGAGTTCCTCGACGAACTGGCTCAGCGGCTAGAGACCCAGGATCACAACGACGGCCATGGGATCGTTCGGGAGGCAAGCAAGGCACTTACTTGTTGCGAATCACGCACAATGCTGCGCCCGCCGGTACCGCCTCGGCCCGCGGGTTGCCACACTGTCGTCCCTCACTAGCGGCCTTGGAGGGCTAAGTCATGCGCATTCTGTGTGCGGACGCCGTCGAGGCGTCCCTTATTGCCGGCCTTAATGACCTTGGACACGAGGTTGACGTCATCCCAGGGCTGGCTGCCGAAGCCTTGCCAGCCGAGATCGCGGGCTACGAAGTGCTAGTCGTGCGTGGGACCAGGGTGTCGGCCGAAACCATTGCCGCCGGCGACCGACTGCGCCTTATCGTCCGCGCGGGCTCTGGCTATAACACCATCGACGTGGACGCGGCGTCGGCAGCGGGCATCTCCGTCACGAACGTGCCGGGGCGCAATGCCGTCGCCGTCGCGGAACTTACGTTGGGCTTTCTGCTGGCGATAGACCGCCAAATTCCACTTGCATCCGAGCAGTTGCATCACGGGCAATGGGATAAGAAGCGGTTCAGCGTTGCCACGGGCGTTTACGGCCGCACCCTTGGCATCATCGGGTTCGGCGGAATCGGAAGGGCGGTCGCGGAGCGCGCGGTTGCTTTTGGCCTGCACGTCATCACACTTGCTCGCCCAAGCCGCGACGAACTTGGCACGGCGGCGATTGAACGACTCGGAATCGAAGTAGTCGAGCCGCATGCCCAACTCATCCGCCGTTCGGACATCTTGACATTGCATGTGCCTGGTTCATCGGCTACCCGGCACTTGATCGGGGCGGATGAACTAGCGGATTTAGGTGCTGAAGGGATTCTGATCAATACCTCACGCGGCGACGTCGTCGACGAGGTGGCTTTGCTCGCGGCGCTTAACGGCGGCCTGCGCGCGGGACTCGATGTATTCGCTGACGAGCCGACGGCGGGCAAAGCGGAATGGACTTCGCCCATCACCTCACACCCAAATGTTGTTGCTACTCCACATATCGGAGCCTCGACTGAACAGGCGCAGCAAGCGGTGGCGTCCGGCGTGGTCGATTTGGTTGGCGCCTTTGGTCGGGGAGAGCCAATTCCACTGGTCAACGAACCGCGGAGCAATTGAGTTGATCGTCAGGCCTTTCACCGGACGATTGGTGGCCCCTGACTGGGCTGCGCGAGTTGTTGCGCCAATGAGCGACGGTCTGAGCGCAGTAGAGCGAACACGTCTGGCGGCAAGTCGCGACTCGTTCTTGAGCGTTACGCGTCCTGTGCCGGCCGAGTTGGATTCGGGGGCCACGGCGGAGTGGCTCGTTGACAACCGTGGTGCGCTGGGTGGGCTGATAGATCGAGACGCGTACTCGCCGGCAGCGGGGCCGCGGCTGCTGGTATATCGAATGCACGTTGCCGACAGGCAGCACACTGGACTGATCGTGGAGGTTGCGGCGGCAGCCTTTGCAGACCATCGGGTGCGCGGACATGAATCAGTGCACGCAGACCGCGTCGACAGTCTCATTCGTCAGTACGAAGCGGTCCCAGTTCAGGCCGAACTTGTCGCGCTTCTCCACGATCACGATGACTACGTCGAAGGCCTGATCGAAGCCGCATTGGCGTCGACCCCAGTGCTTGCGTTCCAGGATGTAGCTGGGGTTGGCCAGGAGGTCTGGGAGATACGAGATGCAACTATCGTTGAGGCGACTGTTGCGCACCTGACGTCGCTGGGGCTTTACATCGCCGATGGCCATCATCGAGTTGCTGCCGCTGTGCGTCGGTGGGAGCTCGGCGGTTGCGATCCGCGTGAGACAGTCCTGGCGATCGCTTACCCCGAACATCAACTACACCTGTTGGCATTTCACCGGTATTTACGTGGGCCGGTAGATGCGACCGAACTACTGGAAGCGGCGCGGGCAGTAGCCGACGTGGCAGCGGTCGAATCGTCCGCGGACATTGGCCGGGCGCCGCGCTTTGAGTCTGGAACCGTCGGTTGCTACGTGGCAGGGGCTTGGTGGGCCATCACTTGGCCGGAGCCATTTCCCCCAGGCGCCGCTGGCCTGGACGTCAGCCTGCTGCATCAACGTCTATTGCAGCCGCTGGTCGGCTGGGAGCTTGGCGCCCGATTGGAGACGTCGCCGGAATTGCTGGGACTAGCGCACCTGATCGAGCGTGCGGACGCCGAGGCCGGCGCAGTCTTTGCACTGACACCGCCGACCATCGTCGAACTTATGGATGTGGCCGATCGCGGTGAGGTGATGTTGGCGAAGAGCACCTTCTTCGACCCGAAGCCGCGTGGGGGGCTGGTGCTGCTCGGCGAGACCTGACGTCGCATTCGGAACAACACGCACTTTCTTAGTGGAGCGAAGTGTGCCGCCTATGCGTACGCACGGCACTTTCATCTACAAGGAGCGGGCGATGATCAACCTTTGGATTTGGTTGGTGCCCTCGAAAATTTGGGTGACCTTGGCCTCCCGTAAATATCGCTCCACTGGGTGATCCATCGTGTAGCCCGCGCCGCCGAGCACCTGAACTGCATCGGTCGTGACCTTCATCGCCGCGTCGGTGGCAGTTAGTTTCGCGATGGCGGCCGCTGTTGCGAAGTCGCGCCCGGCGTCATATCGGCGAGCCGCGTCTAGGTACGCCGCCCGCGCCGAACCGATCGCTGCCGCCATGTCGGCCAACATGAACGCGACGCCCTGGTGCGCAATGATCGGCTTACCGAACTGCGCCCGTTCCTTGGCATATGCAACGGCATGGTCAAGGGCGGCCTGCGCAAGCCCGGTAGCGCACGCAGCAATTCCCATTCGCCCTGAGTTCAGGGCGGCTAACGCGATTGCCATGCCTTGGCCCTCGACACCGATCAGGTGATTAGCCGGAAGGCGGACGTCGTGCAGGTTCATAGCGCAAGTCGGGGACGCATTAAGGCCCATCTTGCGTTCCGGTGCCAGGACTTCAATGCCCGAAGTTGTGGCCGGCAGCAGGAAGCAGGAAATCCCCTTGGGTCCGGCTTCGCCGGTCCGAGCCATTAGCGCGTAGAAGTTCGCGACGCCAGCGTGCGTGATCCACGCCTTAGAGCCGTTGATGACGTAGGTGTCACCATCGCGGACTGCGCGCGTTTGCAGTGCCGCAACGTCGGAGCCCGCATCGAATTCGGAAAGCATGAAGCCGCCAAGCTGCGTGCCGCCGACCATGTCCGGGAGCCATTGGGTGCGTTGCGCCTCGGTTCCAAAGTGCCACAACGGGAACGCTGACAGGGTGTGGACGCTGACCCCAAGTCCGACGGTGAGCCAGGCAGCTGACAGTTCCTCGAGCGCCTGTAGGTAGATCTCATACGGCTGGGCGCCCCCGCCGTATTGCTCCGGGAATGGCAGGCCCAGCAGTCCAGCTCGCCCGATCGTCGCGAATGCTTCGGCAGGAAACTTCTTGGCTTCTTCTGCGGCCGCAGCTTTCGGCATTAACGACGTCGCCGCAAGATCGCGTACAAGATCTATGAGGTCGGTCGCATCGGTATTTGGCTGCGGTCCGGTCGCGGTTAGCAACGGAGGGAACATTCGATCGACCGGCACGGGGCCTCCTGCGGAGCGGTATCAAGACATCATCTCGCCCCTGCCTAGAGTTGGGCGTATGTCCACCGCTAACGGTCCCCGCCTGCGCGCTGCTCTGGGCGGAATTCCGGCCTATCGAGCTGGTGCTCGGCCAATCGCCCGTCCTGGGGTAACGACGTTCAAGCTCTCGTCGAACGAGAACCCCTACCCACCACTGCCAGGGGTCCTCGACATTGCGGTCCGCGCGGCCGCTGGGATGGCTAACTACCCGGATCCGGCCAACACCGAACTGGTCCACGCTCTGGCCGAACGATTCGGCGTGGCTACGACCGAGGTGGTCGCCGGGACGGGGTCCGTCGGTTTGTGCCAGCAGTTGGTGCAGTCGACGGCAGGTCCGGGCGACGAAGTTCTTTACGCGTGGCGCTCGTTCGAGGCCTACCCGATCATCACCCAGATTGCTGGGGCCACCTCGGTCCAAGTGCCGCTGACAGCGGATCTTCGCCATGATCTGACCGCCATGGCCGCGGCGATCACCGAACGCACCCGGCTTATCTTTATCTGTAGTCCAAACAATCCAACTTCAACTGCGGTGCGGCGACAAGAATTGGCCCACTTTCTCACCGCCGTGCCTGACGAGGTACTAGTTGTCATTGACGAGGCCTACCGCGAGTTCAATACCGACCCCGATGTTCCCGACGGCTTGGAATTCTTCCGCAGTCAGCCCAACGTTGCCGTGTTACGAACCTTCTCTAAGGCCTACGGGCTTGCCGGGCTGCGCGTCGGTTTTGCGATTGCTCGCGAGCCAGTTGCCGATGCTCTGCGTGCCACTGCGGTGCCGTTCGGAGTGTCGGTCATCGCGCAGGCCGCAGCAGTCGCGTCATTGGCCGCCGAGCCACAGTTGCTCGAACGGGTATCGGCCCTCGTTGCAGAGCGGGAACGGGTGGTGCGCGCCTATCGGGAACTCGGCTGGGATTTGGTGAAGTCTCAAGCAAACTTCATCTGGCTACCGCTCGGAGCGCGCACCGGCGAATTCGCGGCAGCGTGCGAAGCGGTCGGAGTGACCGTACGACCATTCGCGAACGAAGGTGCTCGGATCACAATCGGTCATTCGGAGGCGAACGACCGAGTGATCAAAGTCACGGCTGGCTTTGTCAGTTAGTGACTTAGGACTCAGGCCGCCGGGCCGATAAATGGATGCACTGGTAATGATCATCGGCGACGATTGATCAGTACCTAGCCGGAGGGGCTAATGAGTGCACTCGATCTAGCGCGTTGGCAGTTCGCCATCACGACGGTTTATCACTTCTTCTTTGTTCCACTGACAATCGGTTTGGGTTTCCTAGTCGCTGGTCTGCAGACCGCCTGGGTCCGTACGGATCGTCCGGAATACCTGCGGGCCACCAAATTCTTCGGGAAGCTTTTTCTGATCAACTTCGCGATGGGCGTAGTGACCGGAATCGTCCAGGAGTTCCAGTTCGGGATGAACTGGTCGACGTACTCACGTTTCGTCGGCGATATCTTTGGTGCACCGCTCGCGATTGAAGGCCTACTTGCATTCTTCCTTGAGTCGACATTCTTGGGCGTCTGGATTTTTGGTTGGGACCGCGTCTCTAAGAAGGTGCACCTCGCCACCATCTGGATTGCGGCGATCGGCACGTTGCTATCGGCCTACTTCATCATTGCCGCCAACTCGTTCATGCAACATCCGGTTGGATTCAGCGTAAACCCCGCGACCGGCCGAGCCGAACTCAATTCGATCGTCGCGCTGTTGACCAACTCGACGACACTTGCAGCATTCCCGCACACCATCAGCGCGGCATTCCTCACCGCTGGTGCCTTTATGTTGGGTGTGTCCGCCTGGTTCCTAGCCCGATCGCGCGAAACTGACCTCTTTCGTAAGACCTTCAAGCTTGGTGGAGTTGCCGTTGTTGCCGGCACTCTCGCACTAGTGCTGAGCGGTCACATCGATGGGCAGATCATGACCAAGCAACAGCCGATGAAGATGGCCGCTGCCGAAGCGATCTACGACACCCAAACCAATGCCGGGTTCTCGTTGTTCACCTTGGGATCTGTGAACGGGTTGACGGAGAAATCCTCAATTCGGATTCCGGGCATCGCTTCGATCTTGGCGACAAACTCCCCGAACGGGAAGGTCGAGGGGATCAACGATCTTCAGGCGCAGTACGTCAAAACGTACGGACCGGGCAACTACATCCCGTACATCCCAGTTACCTACTGGTCCTTCCGATTCATGATGGGCTTCGGATTCCTTAGTTGCCTGCTCGGCTTGCTAGCGCTGTGGCGACTGCGCGGCGGCAAGACGCCAGGGCGCGGTTGGCTGATGTCAGCCACAGTCTTGGGATTGTTCTTCCCGCTACTTGGTAACTCGTTCGGATGGATCTTCACCGAACTCGGCCGGCAACCCTGGATCGTGTTTGGACAAATGCAGACGTCCTCGGCCGTTTCCCCGAATGTCAGTTCGTTGTACGTATGGATTTCGATGACCGTGATGACGCTGCTGTACGGCGCTCTGGCGGTCGTTGAGGTCGGACTGCTCCGGCGAGCAATCAAGGTCGGGCCAGGTCCGGCTGAGGATGATCCATATGCCGCCAATTCGGACGCCGACCGCGTCCTGACCATGGCTTACTGAGGAGACGATGATGGGCATCAACACACACACCACGCTCACGCTCGTCTGGTTCGGTCTAATCGCAGTTCTTTGGATTGGCTACTTCGTCCTCGAAGGCTTCGACTTCGGTGTCGGCATGCTAATTCCCGTCCTAGGCACGACAGAGGCCGAACGACGCACCATGTATACCGCCCTTGGTCCACTCTGGGATGGCAACGAAGTTTGGGTTCTCGTTGCAGGCGGGGCGACGTTCGCGGCCTTCCCCGAGTGGTACGCCACATTGTTCAGCGGGTTCTACCTTCCGCTGCTCCTTATTCTGGTGGCGTTGATACTGCGCGGGACTGCCATGGAGTACCGCAGCAAGTACGGAGCTCCCGGTTGGCGCAAGCGCTGGGACATCGCGATGGTCGTCGGCTCCTTCTTGCCGGCGTTGCTTTGGGGTGTTGCGTTCGCGAACATCGTGCGCGGCGTACCACTGAAGGCAGATGCGGCCGGGCACGTGCAGTACGCGGGCGCCTTCTTCAACCTGCTGAACCCATACGCCCTACTCGGTGGCTTGGTCACTCTGACTCTGTTCCTCACCCACGGCGCAGTATTCATTGCGCTCAAGACCGACGGGGAACTCCGACAGCGAGCCAACGCGCTGGCGGTCAAGGTTGGTCTAGTCGCCGCCGTACTCGCAGTTGCCTTCCTGCTCTGGAGTCAGTTGGCCTACAGCGCGCACGCGTGGACTTGGATTCCGGTGCTGCTGGCTGCAGTTGCTTGGGTGGCTTCCCTTGGAATGAGCTTCCTAAAGCGTGAAGGCTGGGCATTTGTGTGCAGCGCGCTGACGCTGGCGCTGGCAGTCACATCGCTGTTCGGCATGCTCTACCCGAACGTCATGCCGAACATCGACCGCTCGGCAATCGGACTTACCGTTCACACCGCATCCAGCACGCCATACACGTTGAAGGTCATGACCATCGTGGCCGTGATCTTCACGCCGATCGTGCTGGTTTACCAAGCGTGGAGTTACTGGGTGTTTCATCGCCGACTTTCGGCGCACCTCATCCCAGAGCCCGAGCGCGGGGTGCTCGACGAGGTGCACGTCGGCTGATCTGTTTTGGCGCGCCGGCTTACCAACTACTCGGTCCTACCTGGGCCGGGTAGTTGGTGCTTTAAGTCCGTAGCCCAGAATTGGGTCTCGTGAAGCCCTTGGACCTGCGCCTACTGCAATACGCCAGGGCCACCCGAGGATTCATCGTTGCGCTGGTCTTCCTCGGCGTTACGACCGCATTCCTCGTAATTGCGCAGGCGACTCTCATGGCGGACGTCATCACCCGCGTCTTCGTGTCGAGCGCATCCCTTTCGGCTGTTCGCGGTGAGCTTTGGTTGTTGGCTGTGGTACTCGGCACTCGGGCCCTGATCGCCTGGGGCAATGAAGTACTGGCACATCGGGCGGCCGCCGCCGCCAAGAGTCAACTCCGGGTGGCGTTGGTGGAGCACAGCCTGAAACTGGGCCCGGCTTGGTTAGCTGGCGCTCGGCCCGGCGATTTAGCGGTGCTGTCGACGTCCGGAGTCGCTGCCCTAGATGCGTACTTCTCTCGCTACTTGCCGCAGTTGGTGCTCGCCGCCATTGTGCCGCTGACCATCGGACTTGTGGTGATCGTTCACGACGTGCTGGCGGCGATAATTATCGGATTCACCGCACCGCTCATCCCGGTCTTCATGATTCTTATTGGGCGATTCACTCAGTCGCGAGTTGAGCGACAGTGGCGGACGATGGGTGTGCTCTCTGGTCACTTCTTGGACATCGTGTCCGGGCTTCCGACCTTGAAGATCTTCGGCCGCGCAAAAGCACAATTAACCAACATTCGTGATGTTGGCGAGCACTACCGTCGCGCCACGCTTGGCGTCTTGCGAGTTTCATTCCTGTCGGCGCTAGTCCTCGAACTTCTGTCCACGATTGCGGTCGCGCTGGTTGCAGTATCAATCGGACTTCGACTCGTGGGTGGGCATCTGAGCCTGCGGACCGGTTTGCTTGTGCTGATCTTGACTCCAGAGGTGTACCTGCCGATCCGATTGGTGGGTACGCATTTCCATGCTGCGGCCGACGGAGTGGGCGCTGCTGAAGCGGTATTCGCGGTGCTAGAGATTCCGCTTCCCAATAACGGCACTCGCACGGACCTGCCCGACTTGCGGCACACAACGATCCAGTTGCGTGGTCTCGGCGTCCGCTATGAAGGACGGCCAGCGCT
The DNA here is from genome assembly GCA_903825575.1 of uncultured bacterium. Taxonomy (GTDB): domain Bacteria; phylum Actinomycetota; class Actinomycetes; order S36-B12; family CAIKAW01; genus CAIKAW01. The sequence goes on from CAIKAW010000053.1 coordinate 9,781, forward strand.
GACCCCGGGCAACTTGACTGCCGACATAGCTCCTGGCCGCGTGGTCGCCCTGGTAGGGCCATCGGGTGAAGGCAAGTCCAGCGTGTTGTCGGTGCTATTGGGATTCGTTCGGCCAGCGACGGGGCAAGTCCTTCTTGCGGGACCGGATGGGACGACGGTGGATCTTGCTGAGGTTGATCCCGATGTGTGGCGATCGAGGATCGGCTACGTCGGTCAGGTTCCGCACCTATTTGCCGGCACGGTCGCCGACAATGTTCGCGTCGGTAAACCGGATGCTTCAGATGAAACTGTGGCCGAAGTTCTTCGCGCTGCCGGCTTAGATGTAGATCCGAGTACTCCGTTGGGCGAGACTGGGTCGGGACTCTCCGCTGGCCAGCGCCGTCGCGTTGCGATCGCGCGGGCTCTTGTGCGGAATGCCGCGCTGCTTCTACTCGATGAGCCGACTGCGGCCCTCGATGGAATCTCCGAAGAGATCGTGATCGACGCGGTTTCAGCGGCCCGCAGCCGAGGCACCACGGTCATTTTGGTTGCGCATCGGCCCACGCTTGTGGCACTGGCCGATGTCGTGATTCCGGTCAGTGCAATTTCCGATCCGATCACGATCGAAGAATTCGCTGGGGCGAGTTCATGACGACAAATGTGAGCCGAAAGGTTCGGCACCCATTGCTGCGCTTGTCATCGGTTTTTGCCGGTGAGCGGTGGCGACTGGTGCTTGCGGCTTTGCTTGGGGCGTTGGCGATCGGTAGTTCGATCGGGTTACTCGGAACTAGTTCGTGGTTGATCTCGCGGGCATCTCAGCGTCCACCGGTACTTGAACTCGGGGTCGCAATCGTCATCGTGCGCACGTGTGGTTTGGGGCGCGGCATCTTCCGCTACCTCGAACGCCTCGTTGGCCACGACGCCGCGCTGCGGGGCTTGGTTGACCTTCGGGTGCGCGTGTATGCGCGCTTGGCCGACATCGCACCGGCTGGCCTGTCCGGGTATCGGCGGGGTGATTTGTTGGCCCGACTGGTGGGTGACGTCGACGCCGGATTGGATCTGCCATTGCGGATTTGGCTGCCGGCCGTTTCCGGTCTGGTGGCGGCGATTGGCACGGTCGCGATCATCGCGGTGATCCTGCCGGCTGCCGGGCTGTTGTTGGCTGTGCTCTTGTTGCTTGGTGGTACGGCAGTGCCTGGACTTACGGCGCTGACCGCTGCCCGCGCGGAACGTCGGGTGGCACCGGACCAAGGCGCGTTGGCTGCTGCGGTCGTGGACGCCCTTGCCGGGTCGGCCGACCTCGTGGCTTTCGGGTCGGTGCCCCGGGCAGTGGCCGGTGTTGAGCAAACTGACGCGCGACTAACAGCGGCTGCCCGTCGAAGCGCTTTAGGAACCGGATTGGGCGCTGGGCTGAATGGCCTACTGCTGGCCGTCGCGGTGGTGGGTTCGCTCGCCCTTGGAATCACCGCCGTTGGCGACGGGCGAATCCAGGGTGTCTACCTAGCTGTATTGGCGTTGGTTCCGCTCGCGGCTTGGGAGACGGTAAATGGTTTGCCGGCAGCAGCGCTGGCGGTGTCGCGGGTTGGTGCCGCGGCTGGGCGGGTATTCCAAGTGATCGACGCTCCGATCCCGGTGCCCGAGCCGGACTTCGCCGAGGTGTTAGCGCCGGGTCCGCGAGCAGTCGAACTCCGCAATGTTGCGGCCCGCTGGGATCCGGCCGGGCCTTTGACTATTAGCGCAATTGACCTCCTCCTGCCGCCAGGTCACCGGGTTGTCGTGACCGGTCCCAGCGGCGCGGGCAAATCAACTCTTGCCGCTGTCCTTGTCCGCTTCCTGCCGTACTCGGGAAGTTTCACGATTGACGGTACGCAGGCCGATCGATTGGCCAGTGATGATGTGCGCCGGGTGATTGGGCTGTGTGCCCAGGATTCGCATGTGTTCGACAGCACGCTGGAAGAGAACCTCAGGCTGGCTAGGCGCGATGCCACCGCCGAAGAGATTGCCGACGTGCTTGACCGAGCGCGGCTTGGTGATTGGGTGGCTGGTTTGCCCGAAGGACTCGCGACGACCGTCGGCGCGCATGGGGCCCGACTCTCCGGGGGCCAGCGACAGCGGTTGGCGGTGGCGCGTGCGCTGCTGGCCGACGTCGCGGTTCTCGTGCTGGATGAACCGACGGAGCATCTGGAGCCGACAACAGCAGCCGAGTTGATGGCCGACCTACTGGTGGCCACTTCTGGGCGGACCACCGTTATCGTGACGCATCGGCTCATGGGCCTTGGTGAGGTGGACGAGGTGTTGGTCTTGTCGGAGGGCAAAGTCCTCGAGCGCGGTACGCCGAAGGACTTGCGCGACTCCAACGGTTGGTATGCCACCCGGCTGGCACGGGAAGAAGATCAGGAGCGCCTCGACATGGTCAGCCGATGAACGCCAACCGTGACGATCGCGACCGCGGACTGTTCTCTGCAGTCGTAGCGGTTGCAGCCGGCTTAGAACTCGGTGCCACGCTGCGTCGGATCGTTGCAGCAGCGGTGGATCTGGTCGACGCGTCTTACGGCGCCCTCGGAGTACTTGGTCCGAACGGCAAAGTCGTCGAGTTCGTCCATGTCGGTATTGATACCGAGACAGCCGGTCGGATCGGTCCGCTACCGGAAGGACGTGGCATCCTCGGCTTGTTGGTCAGCCATCCCGTACCAATTCGCTTGGAGGACTTGGCAACCCATCCGGCCTCGGCGGGGTTCCCGGCAAACCATCCGCCGATGAAAGCCTTCCTCGGCGTTCCGGTGCGGGTGCGCGGTGAAGTGTTCGGCAATCTTTACCTGACTGAGAAGAGTCAGGGTCGCGCGTTCACCGCCGAAGATGAACGAACGGTCATGGCATTGGCTGCTGCCGCCGGAGTTGCGATCGAGAATGCTCGGCTCTACGAGCGAGCCAAACAGCGAGAAGGTTGGCAGCGGGCCGTCACAGAAATCGATAACGCCGTCCTGTCGGGCGCAGATGCTGGCGAGGTGCTAACCATCGTCGCTAGCCGCGCCATGCAACTTTCTGAGGCCGACATTTCAGCGGTGCTATTACCGACCGAGCTTGACGAACTCGTTGTTGAGATTGTCGAGATGCGCGCTGGTGCGACTGGGGTACCGGTAAGTGAGTCGCGCTGGTCGGTGGCCCGATCGAGACGAGGGCTTTCACAGAGTCCTGGGATCGCCAATGAAGTTAGAGGTTGGGCGGGGGCGCCGGTGCCGCCATCCACGGCCGCCGCCGCCGCTTTTACGTCCGGCGAAGTGGTGGTCGCCGAAGTAAGCGCGTCACTGACCGAACCAGCTGGGTTAGTGCTCGGCCCGGCTTTACTTTTGCCACTACGCACTCCCGAACAGGTGCTCGGCGTTCTTGCGCTAATCCGCGTCCCTGGTGCCCCTGCATTCGAGCGTGACGCGGTAGAGCTAGCCGAAGCTTTCGCCGCCCAGGCGGCGGTGACTCTGGTCCTTGCCGAGGCGCGCCAACAACGTGAGCGGCTAGCTGTTTACGAAGACCGCGACCGAATTGCCCGAGACCTGCACGACTTGGTAATCCAGCGGCTCTTTGCAACCGGCATGTTGTTGCAGGGAGTTGCTCGGATCGGTGGAACATCAGACGCGGTGCAGGATCGGGTGAATCGGGCCGTTGATGACCTCGATGCGACCATCAAGGAGATCCGTCAGACGATCTTTGCTTTGCATGAACCCGTCGACGGCCCAACAACAGGGCTGCGTGGTCGGGTGCTGCGTGAGACCGCTCAGGCTGCTGCTGTGCTTGGGTTCTCACCAGCTGTTCGTTTCGCGGGCGCCATTGACGCCATGGTTCCCGACGAAGTGGGCGAACATTTGCTCGCCGCCCTGCGGGAGGCATTGTCGAATGCGGCTAGACACTCGCAGGCGGCACGAATTGAGGTTCTCCTGGCACTCGACGGAAGTCGGGTCGTGATGACCGTTACCGACGATGGCGTGGGTATAGACGAGGGGGGCCGTCGTTCAGGCCTAATCAATCTGGTTGCTCGGGCCCAGGAACTAGGGGGCGATTCAACCACCACGCGGGTTGGCGAAACTGGCGGCACCAGAGTTTCTTGGTGGGCACCGATCAAGTAGCGCTTCGACCGAACCTTAGGTCAGCGGCCTGACTTCGGCTCGTTTTCCATCCGGGCAATGAACGCGGCAGCTTGAGTGCGTCGCTCCATGCCAAGCTTTGCAAGCAAACTCGAAACGTAGTTCTTTACCGTCTTCTCGGCCAAGTGCATCCGCTCGCCGATCTGGCGATTGGTCAATCCTTCACCAATCAATTCAAGAATCTTCTTCTCCTGATCGGTCAGATCGTCCAACCTGGTGTCGTGAACTTCACCGTCGCGAAGCCGCTCGAGCACTCGCTGGGTGGCGGCGGGGTCAAGCAGGGACTTTCCTGCGGCCACGGCTCGGATCGCGGCGAGTAGGTCGTTGCCTCGAATGTCCTTGAGCACGTAGCCACTCGCTCCGGCCATGATCGCGTCGAACAGAGCCTCGTCGTCCGCGTAGGACGTCAACATCAGGGCGCGGATTTCGGGCAACTGCGACCGAATGTCTCGGCAGACGTCAACGCCGGTTCCATCGGGCAGGCGCACGTCCAGCACAGCGACGTCGGGTCGGGCGGCGGGAATCCGGTTAAGGGCCTCGGCTGCGCTGCCGGCCTCGCCGACCACAACCATGTCCGATTCCAGTCCGATTAACTCGGCCAGGCCGCGACGCACAACCTCGTGGTCGTCGAGCAGGAACACGCGGATCATGGTTTCTCCTCTGTAGGACAGTGCTAGAAGGTTAGTCTGCCCCACCGCCGACCAGAATCCGTGGCAGGATGACGCAGCCGGTCGCGGCGATCCCGCTCTCTGGCGCTTGCTTGCCCGAGGAGGTCGTAAAAATGGCCGTTGACGGTGGACCCGAGCTGGTGCAACTGCTTACCCCAGAGGGCGAGCGGGTTGAACACCCAAACTATGCCCTCGACCCAACCCCGGATCAGGTCCGAGGCTGGTACCGCGACCTTGTCCTAGTCCGAAGATTCGACACCGAGGCCACCGCCCTTCAGCGTCAAGGCGAGCTCGGATTGTGGGCGTCCCTTCTTGGCCAGGAGGCGACCCAGATTGGTTCCGGACGGGCTCTGGCTCCCGGGGATTTCGTTTTTCCAACCTTTCGCGAACACGGGGTCGGCTGGTGCCGCGACATCGACCCGCTGCAGGTGCTCGGGTTGTTCCGCGGCACAACCAACGGCGGGTGGAATCCACTCGAGCACAACATGGCGCTTTACACGATCGTGATCGGCGACCAAGTGCCGCACGCTGTGGGGTATGCGATGGGCTTGACGTTCGACGGAGCATCGGACGCCTGCGTCGTCTACTTCGGCGATGGTGCGACTTCGCAGGGCGATGTGAATGAGGGATTCATCTGGGGCAGCGTCTTCAATGCGCCCGTCGTCTTCTTCTGCACCAACAATCAGTGGGCAATCAGCGAGCCGTCCGAGAGACAGACGCGAATCCCGCTGTATCGCCGGGCGGCCGGTTTTGGCTTTCCCGGAATCAGAGTTGACGGCAACGACATCTTTGCCGTGTACGCAGTGACACAGGCGGCACTGGCCGCGGCGCGGGAAGGTCAGGGACCCACGTTGATCGAGTCCTTCACCTACCGCATGGGTGCGCATACCACTTCCGATGATCCGACCCGGTATCGCTCCGGTGCAGAACTTGAGATCTGGAAGCACCGCGATCCCATCGAACGAGTCAAGTCTTACCTGGCGCGCAATGGTCATGCCGATAGCCGCTGGTTCGCGGCGGTAGAAGCTGAGGGTGACGAACTTGCCGAACGACTGCGTACCGGTTGCCGGGCCCTTGAGGCGCCTGCGGCAACCGCGATGTTTGACAACATCTATGCCACGCCACATCCGCGCATCACGGAGCAGCGTGAGCAATTGGTCGATTACCTTGCCTCGTTCGTTACACCTGCCGGGAGTAGGTGACCTCGGTGGCAGTACTGACGATGTCAAAGGCTTTGAATTTAGGGCTGCGCCGCGCAATGGAACGTGACGACCGAGTTCTACTCATGGGCCAGGACATCGGCCGCCTTGGTGGCGTCTTCCGAGTTACCGACTCGCTGCAAAAGGATTTCGGTGATAGCCGCGTGATTGACACCCCGCTCGCCGAGAGCAGCATCTTGGGCGCTGCCATTGGTCTTGCCATGCGTGGTTTTCGGCCGGTGTGCGAGATTCAGTTCGACGGCTTCGTCTTTCCGGCCTTTGATCAAATCACCGCACAGTTGGCCAAGCATCGGGCCCGAAGTTCCGGTGCAACCCCAATGCCGATCGTTGTGCGAATTCCTTACGGTGGGGGCATTGGAGCGGTCGAGCACCACAGCGAATCTCCGGAGGCATACTTTGCCCACACGCCGGGCCTGCGGGTCGTAACACCGGGCGATCCGGCATCGGCTTTCGTCATGATTCAGCAGGCTATTGCCAGTGCGGACCCAGTGATATTCCTTGAACCGAAACGCCGGTATTGGGATAAAGCCGAGGTCGCGGACTCTTCGGAGCTTGCAAGTAGCCCAGAACTGTTTTCCGCCCAAGTAGTTAGGGTCGGCACGGATTTGACGCTCGCCACTTACGGTCCGATGGTGCGCACCTGTCTGCAGGCGGCAGACGCTGCGGCTGCCGAGGGTAAGTCGCTCGAGGTCATCGACCTACGCTCGGTGTCGCCGCTGGATATTGAGACCTTGGCAACTTCGGTTGAACGGACCGGTCGGCTGGTTGTTGTTCACGAAGCCCAGGTTTCGTTCGGAGTCGGTGCCGAGATTGCGGCTCGAATCACCCAGCAGTGCTTCTACCACTTGCTGGCCCCCGTGCTTCGAGTTGGTGGCTATGACGTTCCGTACCCTCCCAGTCGCATAGAGAGCCACTACCTGCCGGACCTTGATCGGGTGTTGGACTCCGTCGATTCCTCACTGGCCTACTAGGAAGTTGCCATGTCCGAACTTCGTTCCTTCTTCCTGCCAGATGTCGGCGAAGGCTTGACCGAGGCCGAAATAGTTGCGTGGCGAGTAGCGCCAGGCGATGTCGTTGTCGTCAACCAACCACTCATCGAAGTGGAAACGGCCAAGGCGGTTGTCGAACTGCCTTCGCCTTTTGCCGGCACGGTGGTTTCCCTTGCGGTAACGGCTGGACAACTCGTGCCAGTGGGCACCGCGTTGATTACCTTTGAGGTGGCCGACGGCGTCTCTGCTGTTTCAGCGTTGAAGCCCGGTGCCGAAGTCTTGGTGCACCGTGAACCGGTGCTTGTCGGCTACGGAGTGGCTGCTGAGACAACAGCGCGCCGCGCGCGAAGCAGTCGGGGTGAGCCTGCTAGTTCGGCGTCCGCTCCAAGCGTTGGACCCGTATTAGCGACTCCCCCGGTTCGGGCCTTGGCCAAGGCCCACGGGATCGACTTGGCTCAGGTGCCCGCTTCGGGCCTCGGCGGGGTGATTACCCGCACCGACGTCGAAGCATTTGTGAAATCGACTCGCGTTCATGCCGAAGCAGATGCTTGGTCTGGACCCGCACTTGCGGCCGAGCGCATTCCCATCCGCGGTGTGCTGCGCACGATGGCTGATGCGATGGTGCGCTCTGCTTTTACGGCACCGCATGTCACAGAGTGGGTGACCGTCGATGTGACTCGCAGTGTTGAGTTGCTCGAGCGGATGCGCGAGCACCCCAAGTTTGCCGGGATCCGCGTCACGCCACTGACTCTTGTTGCGGCTGGACTGATTCATGCAGTCCGCCGAAGTCCGCGGATCAACGGGCGTTGGGACGAAGCGGCCGGCGAAATTGTTCTTCCGGACCACATTGACCTTGGTATTGCGACGGCGACTCCGCGTGGATTGCTTGTTCCGCACGTGCCCTACGCCGACCGGCTGTCGCTGCCAGATTTGGCCCAAGCCCTGGCGCAGTTAGCAGATACCGCGCGGTCAGGTTTGGCGACGCCAGCCCAACTCTCCGGGGGCACGATCACCGTCACTAACGTTGGTGTGTTCGGCGTCGACGGTGGCACTCCCATCATCAATCCTGGACAAGCGGCAATCTTGTGTTCGGGTCGCATTGCCCCTCGGCCTTGGGTTGTCGACGGCAGCTTGGCGGTACGGGAGGTCATGGAACTTTCGCTTTCATTCGATCATCGGATGGTTGACGGTGCCATTGGCTCGCAGGCGCTTTCGGACGTAGCCCGTTTCCTCCAAGATCCGGCCGTCGAATTGTTGCTGGCCTAATTGCCAACGACGCCAACGCCTAGGCTGCTGCTATGACAGGTCGTGCGAACGTTGCTCTGGTCCAGTTGGACTCAAGCGAAACCGAGTCGGTAGCCGACCGAATCGACCGTGCGCTTGAATTGACGCGAACTGCGGCGGTCGGTGCAGATCTAGTTGTACTTCCTGAACTTTGGCACGTCGGTGCCTTTGCAACCGACCAAGTGCGAGCAAACGCCGAGCCGTTAGACGGACCATTGATGCAGCGCTGCGCCGAATTGGCCCGGACTAGTCACACGTGGGTGCATGCGGGTTCGTTCGCAGAAGTGCTACCCGACGGTCGCCACTTCAACACCAGCGTGCTTCTTGCGCCAGACGGTTCTCGGGCCGCGGTCTATCGCAAGATCCACCTGTTTGGGTTTGCCGGCGGTGAAACCACGGTCATGTCAGCTGGTACGGATTTGGTGGTGGTACCCACCGCCTTGGGTGTCACAGGTTTAGCGACTTGTTACGACCTGCGGTTCCCGGAGCTGTTCCGTGCGTTGCTCGACGTTGGTGCGACAACGATGCTGCTAGCAAGTGGCTGGCCGACAGTTCGTATTGAACACTGGTCGCTGCTAGCTCGCGCCCGTGCGATTGAAAACCAGAGTTTCGTTGTGGCGTGTAACGGTGTTGGAACCCACAGCGGAGTCACGCTCGGGGGGCATTCAGTTGTCGTGGATCCGCTCGGTCGGGTAGTGGCTGAAGCCGATGACGGCGAGCAGGTCCTGCGTGCTGACCTCGACCTCGGCCTGGTGGCGCGAATACGAGCGGACTTTCCGGTGCTAGCTGACCGACGCAGTGGTCTGTATTAGTCGTTTCTCCGGTTCATCATGGCCAGTTGTTCGTTGTAGGCAGTGAGTTCAGCATCGCCATCGCGTTCGGCCTTCCGATCGTGACGAGCGGCCTCGCGATCGTCGCTGCGGGACCATTGCACGGCTAGCGCAATTAGAACAAGCAGTGTGGGAACTTCACCGAACGCCCAAGCGATCCCGCCGCCGACGTACTGGTCGTGAACCACATCCGAGATCCACGGTGGTTTAACCAAGGTGTACCAACCGGAAACCATCGGATGAGTAGCAAGCATGATTGCCAATGCAAAGAATGCGTGGATCACCAGCGTCAGCATTACCAGTACGAGGCGCGCCCAGTGCGGCACCCGCCGCGGCCCCGGGTCGATTCCGATGATCACCCAGTAGAAGAGCAAACCGGCACCCAAGAAGTGCAGTTGCATGATGACGTGTCCAATATGCGCGTGCATCATCGTGTTAAACAGTGGCGTGAAGTACAGCCCGTACAGCCCGACCGTGTAGATGGCAAGCACGTAGATCGGGTGAGATACGAATCGGGAAACGGGCGTGTGTAGCGCCCAGACAATCCATTCGCGCGGACCGCGACGAAGTCCATGGCTCGGATGCAGGCTTCGCAACGTCAGTGTCACGGGAGCACCTAGGGTCAACAGGATTGGCGCCACCATTGATAGGGACATGTGTTGGAGCATGTGGAGGCTGAACGACACTGGTGCGTAGCGGGCCACTCCGCCGCAAGTTGCCCACAGGAGTGCGAGGCTGCCAGTCAACCAAGCCAGTGTGCGCAGCCATGGCCACTTGTCTCCGCGTGCGTGAAGTCGGCGCGCCGCGTACAGGTAGAGCCAGCCGCCCAAGATCACTAGCGTCAAGAAGAACGGGTCAGGGGCCCAGCCAAACAGAATGCGCATCGCGTTTGGTTGCGCCGGGAACGTGCCGCCGAGAATCGTTTCGGCAACCGACGGGTAAGTGGGGACGGGCCGCGGGTAGGAAGTGGCGGCCATCACGGCTGCTGCTACGAGCGCCAGCCCGAGCGCTATCACCTGCCCTAGCAAGAACCGCTTGCGGGCAAACTGGCGCAGTACGACGACAGCGAGCAGCAGGCCAACGCTGATAAGAACCAGGACGCCGTAGTTGGTGGAAAACAAATCCTGGAAGCGCCCCAATCGAGCCCAACTTGCCGCAACTCCCGAGCCAAGCACGATTCCGGCTAGCCACGGAGTTGCCCGGATCACCAGTTCAGTTGCCGGTTTGGCTCCAGGTACGCCGCGCCGGGTTTGGTCGGCCGACACCAAGGCCACCCCGAGCCAGAGGGTTGTGGTCCAGACGTGGATCAGACCTGAGGTCAAAGCCAGGGCATGGAAAGCGTGGGAGGCGCCGTGAGCACTGATTACCGGCAGCGCCACGGCTAGGCCGGCGGGCAGCAACCAACACAGCGCCGCCCCGGTCGTGGTCGTCACGAGGTTGGCGGCGGCGACGAAGAGCGCCAGAACGGCGGCAAGGACCAGGGCCCGGGCACTGGGCAATGCCCACAGGTAGGTTCCAACAATCCCTGGATGCAGCACCTGACCGAAGCTGATTCCCAGGCTATTTGCCACCAGGGTCAGGCCCTGCGCTGTGGCCAGCACTGCCCATAGGCCTGCCGCTATCCCGGCTCGACGCAGTTCCAGCCGGCCGGCTCGCGAGACGATTCCGTGCCGGCCCGGCGGGAGTAGGACTGCAGCACTGGCTAGCCCGCCGACCGCGATGGCGGCGGCCAGGTCACTGCCGACCCGAAGAGCGGTCGTTAGCGGGTAGGACAACCTGCTCCTTAAGTCACTCTAGGTAACTACGCGAACACTATTCGATACCTGCATCACCCGGTCGGGGAAACAGGGCTGCTGGCAGGGCCGGAACGTTAACCAGGTCTTTACCCGGCGTATAGCATTCGAGGACCGTGGGGGCGTTGACGATCTTTGCTGCCTTAAGTAATCAATAAGTATGCCGAAGAGCACAATGGCCCTTGCAAAGGGCATTGGTCCAGATTGTTATCTAGGAAGGGGGTACCGATGGCGAAGCTTCGACGTAACCGTGACGAGCCAGTCGCATCGGCCAAGTCCTCCGACCTAGGAATCGCCGCGGCGGTTGCGACCCTGACTAAGCCCGAGCCGCGAGCGGCCTCCGGTGGCCCCAAGCGGCTTGGGGATGTCCTTCAGGACCGTTTCGCGGTCTCCGATGCCACCCTTCACCGGGCCCTAGAACTTCAGTCCGACACGGGCGAGGCGCTCGGTGCGATTCTCGTTCAGTTCGGCGAGATCACCCCGGACCAACTTCTAGATGCCTTGGCCGAGCAGTTCGGCCTGCTGCGCGTGGATCTAAGGCACACCTTGCCAACCGGTGCGGCACTGGCCGCGGTTTCCGCTGAGATCGCTCGGGAGTTTCACTGCCTGCCGATCAGTCTTGAAGAAGGCACGCTGACGGTCGTCACGAGCGACCCGGCATTCGGTTTGGGCGATCGGATGTCCGCCCGGATTGGCCTACCGATTCGCCTGCAGGTATCAACCCGACGCGAGATCGAGCAGGGACTGGCCGCCAACTATCGCGCACTCGCGGCACTTGGTGCGCAGGTTGCCTCCTTCGAGGCCGACCTGCGAGTGCTGCCAGACGTGGTCGACATCTTCGACCGCGACCAGGGAGATGCCCCGATCGTTCAGGCGGTCGACCTGCTGCTCACGCAGGCAGCTCGCGACCGAGCCTCGGACATCCACCTTGAGATGGGCGAAGACACGCTGCGCGTTCGCTTCCGAGTTGACGGGGCCCTCACCGAAGTAGCGACGTTGCCAAGTCGAATGGCCGGTCCAATCGCTAGCCGCGTGAAGATCATGGCTGGCATGAACATCGTCGAGAAGCGCCGCCCACAAGACGGTCAGTTTGCCAAAGTCATCGATGGACATGAACTCGATGTGCGTGTCGCATCATGTGGCACCGTGCTTGGCGAAAAGGTGATCATGCGGTTGCTCGACAAGAGCAAGCCCGCATTGCACCTTTCCGACCTTGGTATGTCGGCTGGCGCATTTGCGAAGTTCTCCAACGCAGTGCGCTCGCCGCACGGCATGGTGGTTTGTGCGGGCCCGACCGGCAGTGGCAAGACCACAAGTTTGTATGCGTCTTTGCGCGACATTGATTCTCGCGCCCGCAGCGTTGTCACAATTGAAGACCCTGTCGAATACGTCTTCCCTGACATCACCCAAATTCAGGTAAACGATTCAGCCGGAGTGACCTTCGCAAACGGTTTGCGTTCCATCTTGCGGCAGGACCCGGACGTAATCCTGGTCGGCGAGATCCGAGATGAGGAGACTGCGCGCATCGCAGTGCAGTCCTCACTTACGGGTCACTTGGTCCTTTCGTCCCTTCACGGAACTGATGCTGTTGCTGCACTCTTCCGATTCTTTGACATGGGGATTGAGTCGTACCTAGTTGCGTCGTCCGTCCTGGCAATCATTGGGCAGCGGTTGCTGCGACGGGTCTGCAAGGACTGTCAGGTCAGTTATGAACTCACGGTGGATGAACGGGCCTTCTGGCAACACGCGAATGGTGATCCTGACACGCAGTTCGTGATTGGTGTCGGCTGCAACTTCTGTCACGAGACCGGTTACGTGGACCGGATCGGGATCTACGAGATTCTTGAAATCACCCCGGAGGTCGCCGAGATGATCAGCGTCCAACGGCCTTCGCGATCTGACATCCGGGCACTTGCTGCGAGCCAAGGAATGAAGACTTTGCGCGACGAAGCGCGTCGTCTCGTTGAGGAACAGATCACCACTGTTCCCGAAGCAATCCGAGCGATTCACCTGCTATGACCACTAAGCGACGGGAGGCAAAATGACAGCGGCACCCGAGGCACCCGAGGCGACTGCGGACGGGGGAAAGGCCAAGCGCACGTTCAACGTGACATTGACCCAGAAGCGAATCAAGCGCCCTGAGTTGGTTCACCTTTCCCGACAGCTGGCGGCTTTCCTGCGTGCTGGTATCTCGTTGCTGGCGGCCCTCGAAGTGCTGCGTACTGATGGTGAGACGCCGACCGTGCGCAAGGTCGCGGGTGAAATCGCCGACGACCTGGTCAATGGGGTCACGCTTACCGACGCGGTCGACCGTCACCCCAAGGACTTCCCACTCTTCTACCGCCGAATGCTGCGCTCTGCTGAGTTGACTGGTCGGCTCGACGATGTCCTAGAACAGTTGGCGCTATATCTGGAGCGCGACCTCGAAGCTCGTCAGAAGGTGTCCAGCGCGCTGATGTATCCGGCAGTTGTGGCGGGTATGGCCGTGGTCGTCGTTGTCATCCTCACTGTGGCGGTGCTCCCGCGCTTTGAAGTCTTTTTCGCAAGCCTGAATGCGAAGTTGCCGCTGCCCACCCGAATGCTGCTCGCGTTCTCGGGCTTTATGGGCAACTACGGCTTGATATTGGTCGGGGTGTTCTTGGTTCTGGCAGCGGCAGTGTACTTCGCAAGTAGGCAACCAAAGGGCAAGATTGTGCGCGACAAGGTCTTCTTGCGAATGCCGATAATCGGACCGATCATTCACTTGGCACTGCTGGAGCGCTTTTGTCGCCTGCTTGCGTCGATGATTCGCGCGGGGGTCGGTCTACTCGCCGCGTTGCGCGTAACCGGTGATGCCTTGGGCAACTCGGTCTACGGCGACGCGATCGAAGAGATCTCTGCCAGTCTCATCCAGGGCACCGCTCTTACTGCTGCCGTGAGCGCTACCGGACTGTTCCCGAGCACGGTGACGCAGATGATCCGAGTTGGTGAGGAGACCGGGTCGTTGGCTACCCAACTCGACCTGTCGGCGAACTTCTACGCCAGCGAGTTGGACTACAAACTCAAGAAGCTCACGACTTTGGTGGAACCGGCTGTTGTCACCGGTGTGGGCCTAGCTGTCGGCTTCGTAGCGGTAGCTCTGATCTCGGCCATGTACGGCATCTTCCGGCAGGTGCACTGATGACGCGCCTACGCGGGATCCTGCTTCGCGACGCTCGCGACGAGCGAGGCGAGACCTTGGTCGAAATCATCATGGCGATCGCCTTGCTGGGCGGCGCTATGGCCACACTGTTGCTGGGCCTACTTGCCACTTTCTCTCTGGCAAGTGCGCGTAACGGTCAGGCGTTGATGAGTCAGGCCTCGCGCACTATGTCCGAACGACTTATTGCGTTGGGCGTGACTTCCTGCGCCTCAACAGCATCGATCACGACAATGCTCACTTCGTTAAACGCCACCTCGCTGGGCGTGACTATCGGTACGCCCACCTATGCGTCCGGCACCATCGGGAGCCCCGTAACGTGGACGACGTGTAGCGGGTCGACCAACACTGGTGTGCTGCAGGTTTCGGTGCCATTGACTTGGAAGGGCATTAGCCCAACCGGGTCCGCAACCTCTACGACGACGACGTACTACGTAGTGGTGGGACCATGACATCCCGTCGCGATGAAGGTTTCACGCTGGTCGAGTTGATCATGGCGATCGCCATCATGTCTGTGGTCGGTCTAACCGTGGTGGGTGTTGTGTATGCGGTCGCTCGCTCTGGCATATCGCAGCAGAACCGGCTGAATCAAGACAACCAAGTGATGCTTGCTTCGACCTTCTTTGCCCAAGATATGGCCAATGTCGACAACGTGGCTGGCGGCGGTTTGGCCTTTCCAAGTGCGATCCCGTGCGGCACCTTGGCGGGCTACTACCCATTTGTGTTGATGGTCCCGTCGGTAGTCGCATCTCCGGCCACCGCCTCGACTGTGCAAGCTGTGTTCTACGCGCAGAACGGATCTAGCACGACCGTAGGGACCACCCTGGTGCGGGGCGAGTGCAGGGGGTCGAGCGCCACTCTCTCGTCCGACACCCTCGTGACAAACACGCTACTTACGACCATGACCAGCTCCACCGTTAGTACCGCGCTCTCGTGCTACATCGCAGCTGTCACCACGTCCAGCACGTGCTCGCCCGCAACTACCGTCGCGGTCGGATTCGCCGGAAGCTTGACAAAGCCGTGGCAAGCCGGCACCACAACCACCAGTTTCAATTTGTTCGGCGTGAGGAGAACCACATGAAGGACCTATCGGTAGCGTCGCGGAAGGACTCTGGTGCTTCTCTGATCCTCGTCCTGTTTGCCATAACTTTTGTGGCAGGCGTTATGGGCGTGATTCTGACCTTGACGCAGACCGGCTTCCTTAGTGGTTCGAAGCTTTCGTCTCTGCAAGCAAACCGACTTGACGTTGAGAATGCCCTTCAGTCGGCCAACGGGTTTGTAACCAAGGGCACCGCCAGTTGCCCCACAAATGGTGGAACCCTTCTGACCTACAAGAACCCCACCACGAACAACCAGGTGTCAGTTACGTGTACGAACACCTATTCGGGTTTGAGCGGGCCAGACAACAGTGGCGGCGGCTTGGTAAACCTGACTTACGGTTGGTCCGCTGGCGTGATCCTCAATGACCCGGCCACCAGTTTCATCCAGCACGATGACACCTATTGCTCTAACGGCTGGTGGAGCTGGGGCAACTACAACAACTCGTGCAGCAACAGCTACCAAGGTGGCTATGGCGGCACATTCCTTGTGCAGGGCAACCTTTACGCCAAGGGTCAGGCCTCGATCGGGGGTACGGCAAGTAACTTCGCCAGCAGCGCTTGTAGTCTCGCGACCGCGAGCGCCTTGCCGACAACTCAAATGACGACACCTGGCTGCCTGCAGACCGTTGTAAACCCAGGTGCGGTCGCTGCTGCGGGTCCCAGTACCGGCAGTACGCACGTTTGGTCGACCGTGGGAGAGACGTGGAGCAGCCCGATCGTGCCGGTGCCCACATTCCCGGCTCAGTTGCCGACGACGGCCAAGATCTACACCGGACTCGTTGGGTCCGGCACGTCGGGTACATCGGTGCCAGCTGGTGTTGCAAGTTGCTCGAACCTCAGCGGTAGCACGACCTGTAGCACCACCAACTGCGTAGTGGTGCTAAGCCCGGGCTACTACACAGCGTCGAACCTGAATACCTACACAGATGGCAGCCAATCAGTCGGCGGCAGAAGTTGCCAATACAGCCATAGTTACGACTATGGGTGGTGGAACCCGACTGGCAACGTCAACTTCGTAGTAATCATGCAGCCGGGCTACTACTACTTCTCGATGGATGCCGACTGGATCATCTCCGGTGGAACAACTGTCGTGGGTGGCTTCGAGAGCAACGTGACGGGTGGCGATACCAACCTCACGGACACCAGTCCCGTCAAGACTGCTACCGACTTGACGTGCGATTCGCCTTCGGCGCAGTCGGCGTCGAGTAGCAGTTACGACTCTGGCGTAGTCCTGACTCTTGGAAACAGCTCCGCAAGCAAAGTCCGAAACGGGATCGTGGTGACGGACAGCGGCTATCGGGGTGGAGATCGCGGGACTTGGTGGAACCCAAGCGCGAACTCAAACTCATTCCAGTTGTGCGCTGGCTTCTCGTCCACACTCGCAGCGGGAGTGGGAGCCGAACCGGTATCGATGTATGGGCTTACCGGATCGAATCTAGCCTTCACCGTCGGTGGCTCCAGCAAAACTCTCTACCCGGCCACCTCATGCACGGCTGCGAACTCGGATCCGTCGACGTATTCGACCAGTAGCACGGCATGTCCGATACTGACTAACCCCATGTACTCAGGGTCCACTAACAACAACTACACAAGCCAAGTTGCCGGAAATGACGCGGATATTGGGATCAACGGTGCGATCTACGCGCCAACCGATTCGATTGGCCTAGTTCTAAACGCGCCGGCTGCGTATGGGGCGAACAATGGCGATTGGGATGGCAACTACGGCAGCAACTGCTATGCCAGCTATTGGAATAGTTGGAATTACAACTGCGCTGCGTTCTCGGGATCGGTACTGATCACATTCGGGGTCGATCTTTACGGCCTCAATGTGCTTAACACCGGGTGGGTACCTTCAAGTTGGGCAGCCCGCTGCCCGGATCACCATGAAGGCACTTGGTGCACCCAGAACACTCAAGCTTGGCAGCCGACAATCGCGGCGCCCGTTACCACAATCACTGGCATGACACTGACGGCAAGTGCCGGCAGCGGGTCGGTGACTGGCACCGAAACGGTCGCGGTCAGCAGCGGGCAACTCACGGTGCTGACATGGAAGGAGTAGCTGCAGGGATGGCCAATATCTTCCAACCGAAATGGTTGGAGCGCACGAATCGTGGCAGAAATGGCCGGATTTGTGTGGCTGGGGGAGTAAAGAAGTTACACGGGCTGCCGAAGATAATCTCTCGGAGCCGACACTCTATGGAGGAACAGTGAAGAGCAAGATTCGGCAGTATCAGGAGCATGGATCTGAGGGCTTCACCCTCATCGAATTGCTCATCGTCATCGTGATCATCGGTATTCTGGCTGCGATCGTGGTGTTCTCAGTCAGCGGTGTCACCAACAACGGTGCAGCGTCAGCCTGCAAGCAGACGCTCAACGAGGCTCAGACTGCCGTTGAGGCTTTCTATGCCAACAACGGCAACACCTACCCGGCCAACTTGGCCGCAGTGGTGCCGTCGTACCTGAAGACGACTCCCTCGCTGACGGGCGTTACGTTCAACTACGCATCGTTGACCGGCACGGTCACGGTGACCACGGGTGCTGGTGGCCCGAGCACCTGCTAGTCGCGGTCTAGCCAGAATGGGGCGGGTCATCTTCGGATGTCCCGCCCCATTGCTGTGTGTCTAGCCTAAAACGCCGACTCTGGTACCTGCATCAGGGAGTTGTCGGCTGCCTCGAGCATCGCGCGCTCTACGGAAAGTCGCGGCAGTTGGTTGGCTGCAAAGAAGCGCGCGACTGC
>CAIKAW010000054.1 GCA_903825575.1 uncultured bacterium
AGCCTGGTTTCGGCAACGCATCGCTGGCCAGGCGGACAACTTCCTCTACTGGACGGATCCGGACAGCGACCCAGATTTCGATGAGGTTGACGACGCGGATCCGGCAACGGACTTTGCCGCGTTTGAGGCCGAATGTCGTCACTCGGAATCCGTCTTGGTAGGCAGAGGACTGGACGAGGTCATTGCGTATCAGAACCGAGCCGGCGATAGCTTTTCGCGGAGCGTGCGTTGGATTTTGATTCATATGATCGAGGAATATGCGCGTCACCTCGGGCATTGCGACCTGATCCGCGAGCGGATCGACAGCAGCACCGGCTACTGAGCCATCCAGTTATCGAGAGATCCAGGAACCGCGGACAACCATCCGCCTTTACTTCGCACGGCAGCCATCACCGTGGATGCGCGCTTGATGTGACTCGTTCTACTTTGCCCGGCCGAGTTTGGTCTAGAGATGTGGCCACGCGTTCTGGAGGACGTTGCGAGGACTCAACGCGCTTGCAGTGCTTGCTCCAGCACTGCCTGTGCGGTGGTTCGAAGGCGTTGCGTCGCCTGTTCGCTCGTCAGGCCGGCGACGTCGACGAGCCAAACGTAGCTTTCGATTCCGGTGGCTGCGCGGATTGCGATCGCTAGTTCGTGTTGGTCGATGTGTGGGTGGGTTGGGGTCAATGGCGTAAGCGCCTCCGCGATCCAGCCGATCGCTCTACCCTGACGCAATGCGCCCGAACGGGCGTGGGACGGATCTAGGGACAAGCGCAACGCGGCTCGCAACTGCGGTTCCCAACCGGTCACCACGCCCATGAATTCCGTCATCACCAGGTCGAGCCGATCGCGGACGTCCGTCGGGGCCGGGTCTGGCAATAGGGTGACGCGCTCGATCTTCGGGTAGGCAGCTACGAGCAGGTCTTCGCGATTCTTGAAGTAGCGATAGGCCGTTGTACGTGAGATCCCGGCAGCGGCCGCGACCTCCTCGATGGTCGGGTCGGCGCCAGCGGCCATCAGTTTTCTTGCAGACTCGATCATGGCAGCGTGGGTACGAGCCTTTTGCTGCACACGGCCTGCGGATTCATATGGTACTTCGATGCCCATTATGGTATTAGTATCCCATCAAATTCGCAATTGCCGTCATCTGGTGGAGGTTGTCATGAGCAATATTCAAGACCCGACGCGAACCGACCCGAATCTGTACTCCGTCGTTTTAGAGAACGAGGAAGTGCGCGTCCTGCGCTACCACGACCGCCCCGGCGATAGCACGCATCCGCATGCCCATCCCAATAGCGTCATGATCACCATGTCGTCCTTCCAGCGGCGACTGCGAAACGATGGGAAAGAGGTCGACGTCGAAATCCCAGCCGGCGAGGTTCGCTGGCTTGATGCCCAGGTGCACCACGGCGAGAACATCGGCGACACCGACACGATCACGTTCTTCGTCGAACTTAAGGGAACCCACGCACCGGTTTCGGAGGCGTTGGGGCCGCAATCGAACGCGTGAGTCGCGCCCAAATGAACCATTCCGAAATCGAGTCTGACTTAGCGCACCAGTGTGAACACTCAAAGTGATAATGATCATGAACTCGGCGGGCTGAGTTCTAACTTCTTGCCGAACTTTCCCGATTAGGTTGTCGTGATCGTTCCGTACCGTTACATTCCAGCGAACACCTGACGGGCGCGGATGCGCGGTCGGCCAGTTTTCGGAGTTTCTTGGTCGGACGGTTTTGAAAGGAATGGAGCTTCGCGCACGGGGGTGCGCAAGTGGATTTAGGCATCGGGGGGATACGCAATGTTTACGGATCTCAGGGGTTTCCGCCATCGGGTGGCCGTGTCCACCGCGGTTGGCGGAGTGCTGCTAAGCAGTTTGGCGGCAGTGTCGGTCACCACCGCAGCGCCGGCGTTAGCCACATCCGTCGCTAAGACTGCGTTGATCAACGCGGATTCCATCACCACCTCGAATGGGATCAAGAATGCCAAGAGCACCCCAATAAGTCTTGAGGAGTACGCGGCAGCGGCGGCTGGATTCAAAGTAACCGTCGTAAGTGGCGCTGCGTGGGACGCCATGAAGGCGTCTGACTTTGCCAAGTACCAAGTACTGATCGTCGGTGACCCATTCTGCGATTCGACGGCCTCATCAGTGACAAGCAACGCTGCGGTTTGGACCGCCGTGGTGATGGGCAAAGCCGGGGGCTCAACCATGACCGGCAATCGTGTGCTAGTTGGCACCGACCCAGAAGATCACTACAACCCAACCGTCGCCGGTAATCCATCGACTGCTGGACAGGAACATCTAGTCGAAGGTGGTATTGCCTACGCCGGCGGTGTAACGGGAGCAACTGGCGTCTACTTCGACACCAGCTGCGGGGGTGGGATTAACGATATTGCCACCCTTAATCTTCTCAGCGTGACGCACAAGGGCTTCACCCAGAACACGGAGCCGCCTTGTGGCGGCAGCGTCGCACTGATTGGGTCGAATGCCGCATTCGCCAAACTGCACACCGTCGATCTTGCGGGATGGGGTTGTTCGGTACACACCACCTACCCGACGTACCCGACCGACTGGCATGCCCTGGCAGTCGCTACCGACACTCCGACCAAACCGAGTTGCGGAATCGACCCCAGCACCAAACTCAAGGCGTGCGGCGAGGCCTATGTTCTGGTGGCCGGCTTTGGACTAATCGCGACAGCTCCTGACATGACGGTTACCCCGTTGAAGGGCACCGGCACAATTGGGAACACCACTACAGCAACAGTGACTGTGGCTCATCTCAAGGTTCCGCAGAAGGGAGTTCATGTCTTCATCACTGTGTCTGGCGCGAACACGGGGGCAACTGGAGTTTGCGTCCCCGCAAGCTGCTTAACCAACGCACTTGGCAAAGTGACTTTCACGTACACGGGCAAGAAGGTTGGTGCCGACTCGATATCGGCTTCGGCCACGATCTTGGGCAGTGGCGAAAGCGTCACGGCAAGCGTGATTTGGACTGCGATGCGCTACTACCTGCTCAACACGCCCATGATCGGCGGCGTGTACCAGGTCCACTATGGCCACCGGTACACGTTCGTGGCTGACATTGGTGGGACGGTCGCACCGCACTACTTCTACGCGACCCGTGCTCACCTACCGACTTGGTGGGGCAGGCCTTACCAAGGCAACAAGCCATTCCGCAGCATTGGTCATGGCAAGTTCATCATGGTTCTGAGCATCACTCCATACGGAATGCTGCTTCACCCGTACTGGAACATCGGCGCAATGGACTCGCACGGCGTAATGCACCGCCTGCACCTCCACGTGTTGCCATAGTTAATAGACGAAAGGGGCGGCGTCCAACCGGATGCCGCCCCTTTCGTCTACTCGAAAACTGACGCAGTACTAGTGGTCGTCGTATGCCGACGCCATTCGCTTGTCGCGGCGAGGATCGGCGATCGAGCAACACGAGTTCAGCCGCACGCGTCCGGTAAGTCCGCCGACGGCCAGCGCAAGCAAGAAGATGGCAGCGGCTCCGCCGATCACATACGACATGGCTGCTCCTCTCGCCGGCACCGTTCGGCCTAGCTAGCCTAAGGCCTTGGGATCATCACCTCGGCAAGCCGAGTAGGTAGTTCGTGTAATGGGGTCGGCGGAACGTCAAAGCCCGTTCCGAGCACTCGCTGCAAAGCGTCGACGATGTCAGGGTTGAACTGCGTTCCTCGCCCGTCGGCGATTATCTGAATTGCGGCTTCTTGGCCAAATGCTTCGTGATAGGTCCGCCGGTGCCGCACGGCGTCATATACATCCGCCACTGCCACCAACTGGGCCTCAAGGAGAATCTCGTTCCCGCGAAGTCCTCGTGGGTAGCCGGTGCCATCTAAACGTTCGTGGTGCTGGTGAATGATCTCTGCGATCGGCCAAGGCCAGGGGTAATTCTTTGTGATCTCCCAGCCGACCGACGCATGACGGCGCATTATGTCTATCTCTGTTGCGGTCAACGGCCCCGGTTTTGCCAAGAAGTCGAGCGGAATCGCAATCTTGCCGATGTCATGGATATAGGCAGCAAGTCGCAACCCAGCTAAGTCGCCGACCGCTACTCCCAATTCTTCACCGAGGCGTACGGCTAGGTCTGCAACGTTTGACTGATGGCCCGATGTGTAAGGGTCGCGGGCTTCTACTGTCGCGGCTAGCAAATCGACGCTGCTGGACCAAGCGGTTTCGAGTTTGGCCTGGGCGCGCAGGCGACTGAGGCCGTAGCCCAAGTCAGCGGCGAGGTCGCCGATTAAGTTCTGGGCCCGCGCATCGAATTCCCCAAGTTCGGTCCCGTAGACCGTCAGGACTCCATCCATTTCGCCCGCCACAACGACGGGCAAGCACACTGCTGAACCGATAGCCATGGCACCGAAAGATTCCGCCCATTTGTCCACCCCGGGTTCGGTCATGAAGTCGCCCGATGTTTGGACGGTCCCGGTGCGCAGCGCTTTTCCAGTTGGCCCTCCGCCTACCGGCATAAGGCCCTGATCTGAGGTGACGCGGGCGATCGCGCCGTGGTCGTTCCCTGCACGAGCAATGACTTGCAACGAATTCTCTTCGCCTGGCACCGGTTTGCCATACCAGCAGAAGGCGTAGCCTCCAGCTTCAACGATAATTTCGCACATGCGTTGGAGCAATCCCTCTTCGGTGGTCGCCTGAACCAGATGTCGGTTTCCGGCTGAGAGAACTTCGAGCGCCTTTGCAACCATGTGCTCTTCATGCACGTCATGGGCAGAAATGATGAGACCGAACGTCTCGCCGGCAGTGTCGATCATCGGCCGCACTCTTATCCGGAACCACCGATACTCCTTGGATTGGGTGCGGTAGCGCGTCAGGTGGGGCTCAGTTGCAGAAGAAGGGGGCGTGGCGTCACCGTAGAGCTGCGCCCTTCGCGCCAAGGCGGCCGCGCGATCATCGGGGTGGATCACGTCGACCGAGAAGGTGCCCAGCAGTTCTTCGGGTGCAATTCCAAGAGCTTCCCGAACGGAGTGCGAGACCCAGACGATCCGGCCTTGCGGGTCGGTCTGGTATACCAGGTCAAGCGCCGACGCCGCAATAGTGGCCGCGTGGTCGTCCGGCAATGTCTGCATAACTCCCCACCCCTGGGTGCGGGTGGCAATGAAACCCCTTGAACATTGCCACCGGCCCGCAACTCTTAAGTACCCGATCAGGTATTTCTAGAGACACACGGTAGGTATTTCTTGGTCTAGTAGACCTAATAGGTCACACTAACTGTATGCGCACCGTCACAGATCGTCTACTCGGTCCCCATGCTGACGAAGAAATCAGAATTGTGCTGGGAGATGACCATGAGGTCGAACAGCTGCTGGAGTTCGCAAGCGCCTTCGGGCCGACCGGCGAGGAGCTTGTTCGGGCCCGTTTCTTTAGTTTGGTGGCCCAAGGTCTCATCGCCTGAGTTCTTGGGGCTGCCGAAATTGACCATTCCCTTACCTGCTGGCACTGGTCAGTGAACGTCTGCTGGCCTAGCCTGAGGCGACCCCTCAGGAGGTGACCTTGGTCAGCTCGTTGGCATTGCCGCTAGGAGTAAACCCACGCCGCTTGGCCCAGGCGATTGCCTTGGCCCACGAGTCTTTTGTGGGCACCGGAGGGGTCCCTGGTCGCGGTGGGCGTTCAGTACGTTCGGTCGTGTTGGACTCGTGGCAGCGCTCTGCTGGCTCGGGGGTTGACCCCGACACCCAAGGGGCGCCGATCGGCTTGCTTGGCACCGAACTCGATGAATACCGTCAGGCGCACCCGCTCCTACAAGTGCTCCCGATCATCCGAGCGTTGCTAGTCGCTGACGCCGAGGAGACCGGCCACATCGTTGCGGTGACGGACGCCGACGGGCTACTGCTCTGGGTTGAAGGCAACCATGGCCTGCGCTCCCGGGCCGAGGCGATGAACTTTGCACCCGGCGCGCGCTGGGGCGAAAGCGTCGCAGGTACGAACGCACCAGGCGTCGCCCTTGCCACCGGCAAGGCGGTGCAGATCTTCGCGGCTGAGCATTTCAGTCGGCAGGTGCAGCCGTGGAGTTGTTCTGCCGCACCGATTCACGACCCGGCAACGGGCGTGCTGTTGGGTGCGATCGATTTGACCGGCGGGGACTACATCGCTGCCCCGCACACTCTGGCTCTGGTCAAGGCAACGGCTGCGGCGGCCGAGGCAGAACTGCGGCTGAACCCTCCGGCAAGTGTCCCGCGAATCCGTCCCGCGCGACAGGCGACCAACAACTTGTCGGTTTTGGGGCGCGATACCGGCGTGCTGACTCGACCTACCGGCGAAGTGCGGCTGAGTCAGCGTCACGCCGAGATGCTGCTGGTGCTCACTCGCCATCCGAACGGCCTGACGGCTGAAGAACTTGCCGTGCGCATCACAGAGTCCGACGGCGCCCAAGTCACTGTGCGGGCCGAACTGTCCAGATTGCGCCGAACAGTAGGGGAGCACCTACTCGAATCTCGGCCCTACCGGCTCACCGAGTCGATCACCACCGACGTCGACGAGGTTCGCGCGCTGCTGCACCGCGGCTCCTACCGTCGCGCCTTGGATACCTACCGTGGTCCTGTTCTGCCGCGCTCAACGGCACCGGAGGTCGAACGCCTACGCAGTCAGTTGGCATCTGAGCTTCGCTCTGGGGTCTTGCACAGCGGCTCGGCCGAGGTTCTGCTCAGGTACGCCGAGGCCGTCGACGCCGAAGATGTCGAGGTGCTTGAGGCAGCCCTGCGGGTACTGCCGCCCGCGGCCCCCCGTCGCGCAGCCCTCGAGGCCCGGGTGGTGGCCTTGGAACTCGAACTCGGTGCAACGTCATTGCAACGTAGCCGTCCCTAACCTGCATTCAGCGCCCCGAGCAGGTCGGGGCACCCGCAGGGAGGCACAGATGTCGGACTACGCCAGGCCGAACACGCCCGGAAGCGTCATGTCGTACGAATCCAAGTACGACAACTGGATCGGCGGCAAGCGCGTCGCACCCGTCAAGGGCCAGTACTTCGAGAACACCACCCCGGTCACGGGCCAGCCGTTCTGTCAGATCGCCCGCAGCACCGCGGAGGACATTGAGCTCGCACTCGACGCCGCACACGCAGCAGCGCCGGCGTGGGGCAAGACCTCTGCCACCGATCGGGCCAACGTCTTGCTGGCAATCGCCGACCGAATGGCAGCCAACCTCGACAAGCTTGCTGTCGCCGAGACCTGGGACAACGGCAAGCCGATTCGCGAAACTCTTGCAGCGGACATGCCGCTGGCGATCGACCACTTCCGTTACTTCGCCGGTGTGCTGCGTGCGCAGGAAGGAACGCTCAGCCAACTCAACGACGACACTGTTGCCTACCACTTCCACGAGCCACTTGGCGTTGTCGGCCAGATCATCCCCTGGAACTTCCCGATCCTGATGGCGGTCTGGAAGCTTGCACCGGCCCTTGCTGGCGGTAACGCAATCATCTTGAAGCCCGCCGAGCAGACTCCGGCGTCGATCATGTACTGGATCGACCTCGTCGGAGATTTGCTGCCACCAGGTGTGTTGAACATCGTCAACGGTTTCGGGCTCGAGGCTGGCAAGCCGCTGGCATCAAGTTCGCGTATCGCGAAGATCGCATTCACGGGCGAGACCACGACTGGTCGTTTGATCATGCAGTACGCCGCGCAGAACATCATTCCGGTGACGTTGGAACTCGGCGGCAAGAGCCCGAACATCTTCTTCGCCGACGTTGCTGACGCCAACGATGACTTCTACGACAAGGCGCTCGAGGGTTTCACGATGTTCGCGCTCAACCAGGGCGAGGTCTGCACCTGTCCGAGCCGTGCGTTGCTGCAGGACAGCATCTACGACTCGTTCCTCGCTGACGCCAAGGTTCGCACCGAAGCCGTCAAGCAGGGCGACCCGTTCGACTTGAGCACGATGATTGGCGCCCAAGCCAGCAACGACCAACTCGAGAAGATCTTGTCGTACATCGACATCGGCAAGCAGGAAGGCGCAACGGTTCTGACCGGCGGCGAGCGTACCGACCTCGGTGGCGACCTGACGGGCGGTTACTACATCGCCCCGACGATCTTCGAAGGCCACAACAAGATGCGCATCTTCCAGGAAGAGATCTTCGGACCGGTCGTTTCGGTCACGCGGTTCTCTGACTTCGACGATGCGCTTTCGCAGGCGAACGACACGCTCTACGGCCTCGGTGCCGGTGTCTGGACACGTAACGGCAACACCGCATACCGCATGGGACGTGGCATTCAGGCCGGGCGTGTGTGGACGAACTGCTACCACGACTACGCGGCCGGTGCGGCATTCGGTGGCTACAAGGGCTCAGGCATTGGTCGCGAGACTCACGCCATGATGCTCGACCACTACCAGCAGACCAAGAACCTCCTGGTCAGCTACTCCCCGCAGAAGCTCGGCTTCTTCTAAACCCAACGCAAGCGGTCGGGCTCACCAGCGCGTACGGTGGGTCCGACCGCTTTGTTGGAAGGGGCTGAAATGACTGCAGATCAGACTGTTGGAATTGAACGGGTCGCCGTGACCGATGCCGCCGTTGAGGTCCTACGTCGTCTCACTGCGATTCATGGTCCGCTGATGTTTCACCAGTCCGGTGGTTGTTGCGATGGCAGTTCGCCGATGTGTTATCCGGCGGGGGAGTTCATGACCGGGCAGGCCGACGTGCAGTTGGGCGTGCTTGAAATCGGCCAGACCGCGCCCATTGAGTTCTGGATGTCTCGCAAGCAGTTTGAATACTGGAGCCACACGCATTTGACCGTCGACGTTGTTCCGGGCCGCGGCAGTGGATTCTCCGTCGAAGCGCCCGAGGGAGTGCGGTTCATCATTCGTTCGCGCCTATTCAGCGACGATGAGGCAGCTGGACTCGTTCCGGTTCTCTAACTGTGACTGTTTCAAGTTCAGAGCCCACCGCGGCGGAGTCGGACGCACCAGTTCTGGCACGCCTTTCTACGCTGGATCGATTCCTTCCGCTCTGGATTTTGCTGGCGATGATTGCCGGGCTCCTGCTTGGACGCTGGCTACCGGGAATCCAGTCTGCACTTAACGCCGTCAAGCTCGGCCAGACGTCGTTACCGATCGCACTAGGCCTGCTGCTGATGATGTACCCGGTGCTAGCCAAAGTGCGTTACGAGGACATGGGACATGTCACGGGTGATCGCAGTCTGCTGTGGTTGTCGCTCCTGCTGAATTGGGTCATCGGCCCAGCGCTGATGTTCGCGCTTGCCTGGATTTTTCTACCGCACCAACCAGAGTTCCGTACCGGCTTGATCGTGATTGGTCTAGCGAGATGTATAGCAATGGTGCTCATCTGGAACGACCTCGCCTGCGGTGATCGGGAGGCCGCAGCACTGCTGGTGGCCATCAACTCGGTGTTCCAGATTCTCGCCTACGCGCTGCTTGGAACTTTCTACCTAAAGATCCTTCCCGCTTGGCTGGGCCTGAACACCCAAGACGTGCACTTCTCGACCGCGGCGATCACCCGCGCAGTCCTGATCTTCCTTGGCATCCCGCTCGCGGCCGGGTATTTGACCAGACGTTTTGGTGTGCGCGCCAAAGGCATCGACTGGTACGAACACGAGTTCATTCCGCGCATTAGCCCGTTCGCCCTCTACGGACTCTTGTTCACGATCGTCGTCATGTTCGCGTTGCAGGGTAAGGCCATCACGTCCAAGCCTGTGGCCGTGATCAGTGTTGCGATTCCGCTGCTCGTCTACTTCGCGATCATGTGGAGCGTCGCCTTCGCGCTTGGCACCCGAGCACGGCTCGGTTATCCGAAGGCGGCCACGGTCGCATTCACCGCGGCGGGCAACAACTTCGAGTTGGCTATCGCGGTCAGCATCGGTGTTTGGGGGGTCACGTCCGGGCAGGCGCTAGCCGGCGTGATTGGTCCGCTCATTGAAGTTCCGGCACTGGTTGCGCTCGTCTACGTCTCCCTCTGGTTACGCCGGCGACTTAGTCGCCCGTGCTAAACCTCGAGCGCGCTCGACGCCGTCGAAGTCCCGCAGCCGTAACGACATACCCAGCCACGGGTGCAGTGCGGGACAACCTGGGTTGCGGCAACCCATTCACCAACCTTCGTTGCTTTTCGCGCCACAGCGGCGTACCTTCAAATCTGGGAATCTCTTGGGCATTTGAGTGTTCTTGCGATTGGGGTGCAGCGGTGGCAAACGCCAGTATCACCAGAGAAGTCAGGGGCAGGCGCCCGGGGCAACGTCGTGCGACCGTACTGCTATCTGCCCTGCTTGTATTATTCGGAATCGCTCCGGCGGCCTGGGCCTACACGCTCGCTGGACCCCACTGGGATGGCACACCGACTAGCGGGTGTTGCGCCACTCTGAATGTTCAACTTTCCTCCTCTTGGTACACCGTGGACAAGACGGCAGTCACCAGCGCGATGACCGCATGGAACGACAGCCCGGCCAATGTGATCTTGCAGAGTGCGAATGGTTCCCTAACCGCGGGCGACACCTACGACGCGAGCGCCTCATGGGATGGCATCACGTATTGGGGTTGGCACCTTTGCTACCCCTACACAAGAACCTGTTTCAGTTACGCCAATGTGTATTTGAACTACTA
This sequence comes from uncultured bacterium, assembly GCA_903825575.1. GTDB lineage: Bacteria > Actinomycetota > Actinomycetes > S36-B12 > CAIKAW01 > CAIKAW01. The sequence continues at coordinate 10,551 of CAIKAW010000054.1, forward strand.
CTACACCGCCCACTACTCGGCAAACACAAACAAGGGCATTGCTGCTCACGAGTTAGGCCACGCGATGGGGTTGGCCCACACCTCGGGCTGTGTGCTCATGACCCCCTACACCACGACCCGGAACTCTTGCGGCATCTACGGTCCGGTAACAGATGACGTAAATGGGATCAATGCTCTCTACTAGGTCGCACAACGTGAGCGGGAGGATGGACATGACTAGACGTCGGCGACTCGCAGTCATCGTCGCGGGGGTTGCAGTACTCGCAATCGTTGCTGGGTACTTCGCGGTGCGAGTTATCCCGCGAACGCAGTCTATGCACGTCAGTTGGGCTGTTCGCTACCAGTCTCTCGCGGACCTCAAAGCCAGTACCAACGTTGCCGTCGCCGGTCGCTTTACGGGCGTCCTCAGCCAGGGATTTGCGCCGACTACAGGTATCCCTTACACGGAGTTCTCCTTCGCCGTAGACAAGGTTCTGTACGACCCGTTGGCCCGAGTTCCCGCATTGGGTGGGACTCTGCGCGTTCATCAAACTGGGTCCGTCTCAGGGAATCTCACGACGGAGATTGATGACGATCCGCTGTTTTCAGTTGGGCAAACCGCGGTTCTCTTTCTTAGGGAATACGCACCTGGATACTTCGCGGTCGTTGGCGGGCCGCAGGGTCGCTTTGGTGTCTCGCCCTCCGGTCAGGTTTCCCCGTTCAATTCAGAAACTGTTCCCTTTGTGGGCACAGAGGACGCGCTCTCTAGTTCCTTGAACCTGGGCTAGTCCCTGGCGCTGTTGTGAGCGTCAGACTCGTGATTGTGCATACAGCAATGTCGATGTGTTGGCTCGGAATCGCGGTCGATGACGGAAGGACTCCCCTCGCGATCACTTCGCTAGGGGAGTCCTTTAGGCCAGGTCGTGTTCGCGCCGTCGGTAAGAGCGAGCGTTGCCTAGTTTGACCGGAGCTAGGTCGCTTGTTCGACGGCAAGGCGGTTGATGTAGTTGCAGGCAGCCTGAATTGCCCGGCTGTCTACTCGCCAACCCCAGACTGCCTGGTTCCGTTTGACGCGTCCGTTGCTCAATCGAATCCCAACGCACCACCCAGTTCGGCGCCAGTTGGCGGGCACGGATACGGCCTGATCAATGTCTGACCAAGGGATGAGGCTGATCCTCGCGTAGCGTCGAATGAGGACACCAGCCGGGCTGACACCTAGACGCTGAGTGGCCATATCAAGCGTGGCGAAGCCTAAAGCGAGTCCCAGGATCCCATTGATCCACCAATCGCTCCTGTTGCGGTCCAGGAGTAGACACAGGACCGTCAGGCCCGAGCCGACCACCGTCCAGAAGATCCGCCACTCGATTAGCGTCAGGTCCACTGTTCCGTCGGCGCGGTGCCGGTATTCGGCTTCCGGTGTCCAATCAGAGGGCGTTGCATCGGCCATCTGAAGAGTCTGGCACGTGTGATTGGACTTGCCGCGATAACAGGCCCCACCACCAATCGTTTGATGCATTGCGACCGCATTGGGACGACGCGAGGGGAGTCCTTTAGGCCAGGTTGTGTTGCCTGCGAAAGGTGCCCTCAGAGCCAACTGCCAGCAACAGCGCAGCCCGCTCCAAGCAAGTTGTATCCCACCAGCGCGAGAAAGGAGGCGGGATCTCATTTCGAAAATGCGTTGAGTTGGAAGGCGAGGATTGGAAGTTGCAGCACCGCGCCTGTAACGACCATTGCAGCGATGAACCGTCTGATCCGATTCATTGCTCGTGTGAACTCGGGGGGATCCAAGTTGCGAATTGATTCGTGCGCCAAAAGGCGCCTAGCCGCCAGATACCCTCGGGATGCTTTCGGCCCTTTGGATTTCGAGCTCGTGTGCCACCTGCCGTAACCAAAGCAGCCCCACGCGATGAGACAAAGCGACCCCGCTGTCACGCCACAGGCCAAGTAGCCTTTGCCCAAGGTGATCAAGAGCAACTAAGCAAGAGTGCCAATCATTACGACGACCATTTGTCCGACAGGGCGGACGGTGGGGGATGCTGATTCTGCCACCATTCGACGATAGCCGCGCTAGCGCACAAACTCGAGTGCACGCGACCGATTCGCTTCGAGGGGAGTCTTTAAGGCCAGGTCGTGTTGGCACTTCTCGTGTTCCGGACTAAGTAAGACCGGACTCAACATTCTCGCTGCCGAGTCGTCCAAGCACTGTGATCAGGCCTGACGCAGCCAATCCGGCGAGCCCGATCACCAAGAACTCGGCGGCCCAGTTCTGCTTCTCGGCACGTCGGCTCGCGCACACTCCAGCGACACCCTCCCAGCGTGACGACACGACCGGATTTGCGACCACGGCGTTGCCACACGAAGGCAGCGCCACGTCCGCTGGCCCAGCCGAAATGGGCATCAGCATCAAGACGGCGGCCGCACCGAAAGCGACTATTGACAGCCCGACGACGAGGAAGACAAGTCGATGTCTCGTCACAGTTCCTCCTGCCCCGAACGGGACCGAATGACAACGACGAAGGTAACACCGCAAGCAACTGGTGCCCGGTCCAGCGCGGTCTCCTGCCAGGGGGAGTCTTTAAGGCCAGGCTGTGTTGACGTCACATGACGCTGTTAGCGAGCGCGAGCAAGTCTGAGTCGCTGATTCCAGTCATTCCATCTGTAAGAGTGGCCCCGTGCGGGCAAAGGACTTGGTAGTACGCACCATCCTTGATCCACTCGACTCGGCTCATGCCGAAGCCTGTTGTGGGCGTCGTAATCCGGGTCACCGCGCCATTTGCAAGAAACGCTGTGGAGATTCCGACGCTGGCGTCATTGACGATCGGATCGGGAAGGCTTTGCCAACCAGACGGGCCTGACTGCGATGGGAACGAAACGATGTAGGTGATGAGGCTCGCTGAGTGCGCGGGGCTGTCGGTCGGGCCTAGGTTGACCCTGGTGTCGGTGTTCGCCTTCCCGGCCAGAGACAGTGTCCAGATGGCCACATTCGCGCCACAAGTACGAGAGACCCAACCGATCACTGAACTCGGAAGGATGCGTGGATACGCCAATGACGCCGGGCAAGTGTTACCCGTACCAGGTTCAACAATCGTTGCCAGCGCCTCCGAGGTCATCGGCCTCGCGTTTGAATGTTGAGCACTTGGCGGCGCCGCCTTGGCACCCTCGTTTCGTGAACCATGCAGGAGGGCGAAGAGCACAATGAGACTCAGCACCAAGCCGACGCCGACCGCCGAAACTCTGTACCACGTACTCCGCCGAGTCAGTCCTATCGCATTCACATCACACCGTTCCGCAATATGGCAGAGCGCCACC
>CAIKAW010000055.1 GCA_903825575.1 uncultured bacterium
ATCGTTCGTTTCAGGTCTGGTGGCGGCCACGACGAGCGTCTGCGCAGCGCCGTGATCAACGTGTTACGCGTGGACCTCAGCGTCGAACTTGTGCTGGATCCCCAGCATGCAGCGGCAGAAACCGCGGCGCCGGCCAAGGCCAAGGCAAGCCCGGTAACTCGGCCAAAACCAAGTGCTGCAGAACCGAATCGGGCTTCGGATGACGCAGCCGAAACTGCACCCTCCACAATTCAGGCTGACGTGGTGGAGCCCAGCTCGGATGAGCCCAACGCCGACGATCCGGATCTAGATCCCACCGGTTTGTCCGGGATCGCCTTGATCGAACGTGAACTCGGTGGCAAGTCCATCGGCGAGTTTGAGAACGGCTGAGGCGATGTACGAGGGAGTTATCCAGGACCTAATCGACGAACTCGGTCGACTGCCCGGCGTGGGCCCGAAGAGCGCGCAACGGATCGCCTTCTACCTTCTGGCCCAGGATGATGCCGATGTCCGGCGGCTGGCCCAAGTACTGGTCACGATGAAGGACACGGTCCATTTCTGTCGGACTTGTGGCAACGTGGCTGAGGCAGACGAATGCCGAATCTGCCGGGACCCACGCCGCGACCTCAGCGTCATCTGCGTCGTCGAGGAATCAAAGGACGTTGTTGCCGTCGAGCGAACGCGCGAATTCCGGGGGCGCTACCACGTCCTTGGTGGCGCGATTAGTCCCATCGAAGGAATCGGCCCGGACGATTTGCGAATCAAAGAACTTCTGGCCCGGCTGGCCGACGGGGTCGTCACCGAACTGATCTTGGCCACCGACCCGAACCTCGAAGGCGAAGCGACCGCGACCTACCTGACCCGGTTGGTTAAACCAATGGGCCTAGCCGTCACCCGGTTGGCTAGCGGTCTGCCTGTGGGCGGCGATCTTGAGTATGCCGACGAAGTGACGCTTGGCCGGGCTTTCGAGGGCCGCCGCCGGGTCGATATCTGACCACTTAGTGGCCGTCGCGTCTCAGCATTCGGACCGGCCCGCATCGTTCGGGTGGTCCGCTTAGAATTCACTGGCCGAATCCAAAAGCGTGCAGGAGAACTGGTGGGACTGGTCGTCCAGAAGTACGGCGGTTCCTCCGTCGCCGACGCTGCAAGTATTCGCCGGGTCGCCCGGCGCATCGTCGACACCTTCAATGCCGGGTCCCAAGTCGCCGTGGTTGTCTCTGCGATGGGCGACACAACCGATGAATTGATCGACCTCGCACAGCAGGTCTCGCCCAAGCCGCCAGCGCGCGAACTAGACATGCTGTTGACCGCCGGCGAGCGCATGTCGATGGCATTGCTGGCCATGGCAATCAGCGACTTGGGTTGCGAAGCCCGCTCGTTCACCGGAAGCCAAGCCGGCGTGATTACCGATTCGGCACACGGACGCGCCCGGATCATCGACGTCACTCCAGGGCGTATTCAAGCCGCACTTGGCGACGGGGCGATCCCGATCGTCGCCGGATTCCAAGGTGTGTCGCAGGACACGAAGGACATCACCACTCTGGGACGCGGTGGGTCCGATACCACTGCCGTCGCACTGGCCGCCGCATTGCAGGCCGACGTGTGCGAGATCTACACAGACGTCGACGGCATCTACTCAGCCGATCCCCGGATCGTCCCCGCCGCTCGAAAGCTCGATCGAGTTACGTATGAAGAGATGCTCGAACTAGCTGCAAGCGGGGCCAAAGTTCTGCACTTGCGGTGCGTTGAATACGCGCGCCGTTTCAATCTGCCTATCCACGTGCGGTCCTCGTTCTCTACGAACGAAGGCACTTGGGTGGTGTCCGATGCGAGAGACGAGGACGACGTGGAGCAGCCGATTATTTCTGGGGTCGCACATGACCTAAACGATGCGAAGGTCACCGTCGTCGGTGTTCCCGACCGACCCGGAGAGGCCGCGGCAATCTTCGGAACACTCGCTGATGCCGGAATCAATCTCGACATGATCGTGCAGAATGTGTCGGTTGCGGATACCGGATTGACCGACGTTACTTTCACTTGTCCGCGCGGTGACGGTGAGCGCGCACTTTCCGCGCTGCGGGCGGTCCAAGCGACTATCGGGTTCGCCGACCTTCGCTACGACGATGCGATTGCGAAGGTGTCGCTCGTTGGTGCCGGGATGCGTTCGCATCCTGGAGTGTCCGCGACTTTCTTTCGGGCACTCGCCGACGCGGGAGTTAACGTCGAAATGATCTCGACTTCGGAGATCCGAATTTCGGTTGTGACAAGGGAATCGCAGGTCACCAGGGCAGTCGGCGCCGTGCACACTGCATTCGGACTGGACTCCGGTTCGGAGGCCGTCGTCTACGGCGGTACCGGCCGTTAAGGCAGGAGCAGACATGAGTCGCAAACCAACCCTCGCAGTCGTCGGTGCTACCGGGGCTGTGGGTACCGTCATGCTCGACCTGCTGTCGACGCGCCCCGATGTGTGGGGGGAGATCCGCCTAATCGCGTCCGCGCGCAGCGCCGGGAAGATGTTGCGTGTGCGCGGCGAAGACGTTGCCGTGATCGCTTTGGCCCCGGAAGTTTTCGACGGGGTCGACGTTGCGATGTTCGATGTCCCTGATGAAGTCTCCGCCGAATGGGCTCCGATTGCCGTCGCACATGGCGCTGTCGTAGTCGACAACTCTGGCGCATTCCGGATGGACTCTGGCGTACCGCTTGTAGTGCCAGAGGTAAATCCCGCCGCCGCGAAGGAGCGCCCCCGGGGCATCATTAGCAATCCCAATTGCACGACCCTGTCGATGATCATCGTGCTCGGCGCGCTACACCGAGAATGGGGCCTGGAGGAATTGGTCGTTGCTTCCTATCAGGCGGCCTCCGGAGCTGGCCAAGCCGGGATCGACGCGCTCCGTTCTCAGATGGCTACCGTCGCGGGCAGTGCCACAGTCGGATCGCGAGCCGGTGACTTACGTGAGTTGATTCCAGACTCCGGACCTTTCCCGGCGCCGCTGGCGTACAACGTCGTCCCCTGGGCTGGTTCGCTCAAAGACGACGGCTATTCGTCGGAGGAACTCAAAGTTCGCAATGAATCCCGCAAGATTCTTGGGCTGCCCGGCCTTCGAGTGGCGGCCACGTGCGTGCGCGTCCCGGTAATCACAACCCACTCGCTGTCGGTTCACGCGCGATTTGCCGTCGATGTAGATGCCGACGTGGCTCGTGCCGTTCTCGAAGCCGCACCGGGCGTTGTCGTCGTAGACGATCCAGCGGTAGGGGCGTTTCCGACACCGGCTGACGTGGTGGGTACCGACCCGACGTGGGTGGGGCGGATTCGGCGTTCGATAGACAACCCGCGAGCCCTCGACCTGTTCGTCTGCGGCGACAACCTACGTAAGGGTGCGGCCCTGAATACGGCGCAGATCGCCGAGTTGGTGGCGGGCGAGTTCTAAGCCGTTCGATCCGCCCTGCCTTTGGGTGGGCTGATTCGCTGCCGGCTGGGCAGGCCTAGCGAGTTGTCCGACGAGGACGGGTTCGGCTGGACCAGCGGCTCTCGGCTAGACTCCGCGAGGCCTTCGGGGTGTGGCGCAGCTTGGTAGCGCGCTTCGTTCGGGACGAAGAGGCCGTGGGTTCGAATCCCGCCACCCCGACCAACGGGGCGACTGACTTAGGTCGGTCGCCCCTTCGGCATTTCTGGGAAGGCAACATTCATTCCATTCATGCTGGCGTCATCTGTGCCGCCTATGCGAACGCACGGCACTTTCCTCAGGCGGGGGTGAGGGTGAGGAGGGTGGCGGTAGGGGGGCAACAGAAGCGGACCGGGGTGTAAGGGTTGGTTCCCAGACCTGCGGAGACGTGAACGAACATCGCTTCCCGGCCCTGATCCGCTCGATCGGCCCGATCCACCACATCCGCAGGTGGCTGCCTGGAAAGGCCCGCCGCGCGTTGTCGGGGCAAGTCGCAGTTGGTCACGATTGCGCCAAACCCGGGTAGTCGGAGTTGGCCACCGTGAGTGTGCCCGGCCAACAGCAGTTCAACCCCGTCCGAGGCCATCGCGTCCAGCACTCTCCGGTAGGGGGCGTGGGCAACGCCCAGATTGAGCTGGCCCCCCGTCGGTCCGGCTATCTGTTCGTACTGGTCGCGACCGATGTGTGGATCATCGACGCCGCGCAATTCGACCTCGCGCCCGGCGACAGTGATATTGGTTCGCGCGTTGCTGAGATCTTTCCAACCAGAACTTGCCAACTGCGCGCGAAGTTCGCTCCACGGCAACTCTGGCCCATGAAATCTTCGGCCGTCGTCAGCTCGCAGGTAACGGGCCGGGTTGCGCAGCGTCGGCGCGTAGTAGTCATTTGAGCCCAGGACAAAGGCACCTGGAAGGTCGAGAAGTCCGGCTAGGGCCTGCCTGAGCACTGGAACGCTCTCGCGGTGAGCGATGAAGTCACCCGTGCCTATCACTAGGTCCGGGGAAAGGGCCGCCAGTCCGCCGAGCCACTTGACCAGTTTGAGATTCCGCGGAGTTAGGTGAAGGTCAGAGATGTGCAGGATTCGAAATGGAGCTGAACCTGGGGCAAGCATCGGGACGCGGAGTTGTTGAACGCGGTAGTCGCGGGCTTCCCAGAGTGAGTAGCCAAGACCTGCGGCCCCCACTGCACCTAGCCCAACGGCAAATGTCTCGACCCCAGTCACCCGGACATGCTCGCATGCTCTGCGATGATGCTTGCCATGACGTTGAAACAGAAGTTGCACGATGACCTGACCGCGGCAATGCGAGCTGGTGATGAACTGCGGCGATCCACTTTGCGACTGGCGCTAGCGGGCATCACAAACGAAGAGGTGTCCGGCAAGGTCGCACGCACTCTCACCGACGCCGAGGTGCTCAGCGTCCTCACCCGAGAGGGCAAGAAGCGCCGGGAGTCAGCGACCGCCTACGAGGCGGGCAATCGACCTGAACTGGCCGCCCGAGAACTCGCCGAATTGGCAGTCCTAGAGACCTACTTGCCCGCGGCTCTGTCCGAAGCGGAAATTGACCGCATCGTCGCCGACGCAATTGCTGCTGCGGGTGATGCCGGCGTATCAGGAATGCGGGCAATGGGCGCAGTTATGAAGCAGGTCACCCCTTTGGTCCAAGGCCGCGCCGACGGGGCGCAGGTGGCAGCACTGGTGAAGGCCCGGCTGGCTGAATAGACCCGAACCTGTCGGTTAGGGGGCGGTCGTCTGCGCCGAAGGCGATGGCGAGGCAGACGACGAGGCCGACTGGGAAGCGCTCGGAGTTGGACTAGTCGTGCCCGTCGGAGAACCAGACGCGCTGGGGCTACCAGAAACGCTCGAACTGGCGCTGGCACTTGGTGAGGGTCCAGTGCCGCCGCCTTCTCGGGCTCCGGCAACACCAAACAGGGTCTGCAGATCGAACGGGGTTGCCGCCGTATTCGCCAATGCGCCAGTCATCGCGGCCTGCCAGATTGGTCCAGGCAGCGTGGCCCCGAAGACCTGCTGGTAGTAGGTGCCGTTGATCGTGATGTTGTGCATCGGGTAGCGGAAGCCACCGCGAGGATCGCCAACCCAGACCGCGGCCGCCAAATCAGGGGTGAACCCGCAGAACCAGACCGCTGCGTTGGTGTTTGTGGTTCCCGTCTTGCCGGCCTCGTCGCGCCCAAGGGAAAGTCCCCCACCGGTACGCCCCGGGTAGGGGCCGTCTATGACGTTGCTAAGGATCCCCGTCACCGTGTCGGCAATCGTGCGGTCGAGTACCTGCTTGCAACTCCCGGCAGGAACGGGCAGTGACTTACCGGTGCGGTCGAGCACCGAAAGGATCGCGATGGGCTCGCAGTAGACGCCGTGCGCTGCAAAGGTGGCGTAGGCGTTGGCCATCGTCAGTGGGGAAACTTCCATGGTGCCCAATGTGAAAGTGGGCACCCCTAGGACCGGTTTGCCATTGGCCAGCGTTACACCCATCGACTTGGCGATGTTCACTGGATCGCAGAGTCCAGTGCGTTCTTCGAGCGCAACAAAGAAGGTGTTCACCGAGTAGGCCACGCCACTGAACATGTCGTAGGTGCCACCGCCGGCGTCGTTGCGAATCGTGAACGGTGCGAACGGCGCATTGGTTTCACAGTTGACGAATCCGGTGAAGGTACGCGAGGCCGGGGCATAGATGTTCGTGTAAGGCGTGATGTTTTGCTTGATCGCTGCTGCAAGGGTGAAGATCTTGAACGTCGACCCGGCCTGCATTCCGATCGTGCCGCCCCACGCCTTATTAACGTTGTAGTTGTACGTAGTCGCCCCGGTGCCCTTGATGCCCCACACGCGATTCTCGGCCATAGCAATGATTTCGCCGGTGCCCGGCTTAACCATCGTTATTGCGGCGGCTTTTTGGCTTGGATCATTTGCGGGAATCCTTGAACTAACTGCATGCTGGGCCGAGGTCTGGGCAGTGACGTTCAAGGTTGTGCGAATAATCAGGCCGCCCTGATAGATCAGTGCATCGCGGTCAGCTGCGGTTGCCCCAAATGCCGTGTCGTTACGCAAGACGCGAAGCACATAGTCGCAGAAGAATGGTGCGATTGAACTTGTGCAGCCGTTATGCGCCCCACCTAGATGCAATTCGGTGGTCATCCGGACAGCCTGCGCTTTTAGTTGTTGAGCCTTAGTGATGTACCCAAGTTCGAACATCCGGCGCAGCACGACATTGCGTCGTAGCGTCGAACTATTTGGGTGCCGGGCCGGGTCATAGCCAACCGGCTGCTGCACAAGCCCGGCGAGAGTCGCAGCCTGCGGCAAGGACAGCTTCGCCGCCGTCACTGAGAAGTAGGTCATTGCAGCGGCTTCGATGCCGTAAGCCCCATGGCCGAAGTACGCAATGTTCAGGTAGCGCTCGAGAATCTGGGCCTTAGTGAGTCGCTGCTCAAGTGCGAGTGCGTAGCGAGCCTCGCGGATCTTGCGCAGCAGCGTCCGACTGTGGGCGGCGGCGGCCTCGGCCGGGGTGGCAGCACTATTGATCAGAACGTTCTTTACGTACTGTTGGGTCAGGGTGGAGCCACCTTGCTGCACACTCCCCGAAGATGAGTTCGTCGCCAGAGCCCGCAGCGTTCCGCGTAGGTCAACCCCATGATGCTCGAGAAATCGCGAATCCTCGATTGCCACGATCGCCTGTCGTACGTAGGGCGATACCAAACTAAGCGGGATGTCGGTGCGGTTCTGCGAGTAGATCGTCGCGATCCGGGTCCCGTCGGCCGCCAAAATGTAGGTCTGCTGGGGCAGCGGCGGAGTGTTAAGTATTGCCGGCAGCGAATTGAAACTGTCGATCGCTTTTCGGGCTCCGATACCGAAGGACCCGACAATCGGCATGGCGGCCCCGGCTGCGACCAACCCGGCGATCGCGCTGACGGCGGCGAAAACCCCAAGGCGCTCCCAGCGGTCGCGCGATCGGGTTAGGTCAGCCACGTCCAAAGGGTACGTCGCCCCAGCCGCCTGGCTGGCCGCCGCCCCGTTGGGGATCACGAAACAGTGGCTAGCCCAAAGACGATCACCGGGCTACTGTGATCTTGCCTCAGGACATCGACTTGGTCGATGACTTGGGTGCCCAGCGCCCGTGGGGGGACGGTGGGGGAGTTGCGCTGAGGAGGGGCCATGCCCTGGACGACCGATTGGAAAGCCCGAGCAGCCTGTCGATCGCAAGATCCTGATTCGTTGTTCATTCAAGGCTCGGAGCAGAACCGCATTAAGCAGGTCTGTCTTAGTTGCCCGGTGCGCACCGAATGCCTTGCCGATGCGCTGGACAATCGAGTGCAGTACGGAGTCTGGGGCGGTATGACCGAGCGCGAGCGCCGGTCGTTGTTGCGCCGTCGCCCTAACGTGACTTCGTGGCGAAACCTGCTCGAGACGGCTCGGATGGACTACGACCAGACTTTGGCGCCAGCCGTTGGTCAGGTCGGCTGATCGACTTCTTCACGACCGGACATCATTTCGCCGATTCTGCGGAGCCCTGCCAAGTCGTGGACGTCAGTTGCGAGTGCGCCCACAGTCATTACTGGAACTCCCGGATGCGCCGTCGTGAAGCGCTTGGCTAACTCGCGTTGTCGATCGGCCAACGCGGAACGATCGGCGTGCAGCAAGAGCAGGTTGAAGGTGGGTGTGCCCTGTTCGGGTGCCAAACGTTGAGCCGCGGCAAGGGCAGCGCCGGCCGACAGGCTCGGCAGCCGAGCGGCCTGTACTCGATTAAGCACCAAGCCGGCAAGCGGCATCTTTTCTTCTGCAAGTCTTTCAACGAAGTACGACGCCTCACGTAGAGCATCGCGCTCCGGTGCGGCCACGACTAAGAAACGGGTGTCTGCGCCCTGCAACGTTCGGTAAGTCTTGTCGGCACGCTCGCGGAAGCCACCGAACAAGGTCTCAAATGCGGCCACAAAGATCTGCAGGTCGGTGAGCACACTTGCTCCTAGGACCTTGCCCAGAACACTGCTGAATACGCCCATTCCAAGCGATAGGGCTCGGGTGTACGCCTTGCCTCCAATGCGCGCCGGCATCAGCAGGATTCGGATGAATCGCCCATCAAGAAATGATCCAAGGCGCTTTGGGGCATCCAGGAAATCCAGCGCCGAGCGTGACGGTGGAGTATCGACGACGATCAGATCCCAACCCTGCCCGGATTCCGATGCAGCACGCAATTGGCCGAGTTTCTCCATCGCCATGTATTCCTGGGTTCCGGCAAACGAAGAGGACAGGGCTTGATAAAACGGATTATGCAAGATCGTATCGGCCTTTTCGCGGTCCGCGTGGGCTTCAACCATTTCGTCAAACGTGCGCTTCATATCGAGCATCATCGCGTGCAGACTTCCCTCGCCGACTAAGCCCGTGACTTCGCGAGGTTCGTTATCCAGCGCCTGCAATCCCAGCGATTGTGCTAGTCGTCGCGCTGGATCGATCGTTAGGACAACTGCTTTTCGTCCGTTCTCCGCTGCCCGCAGTGCAAGCGCAGCAGCAGCCGTGGTCTTGCCGACTCCGCCGGCGCCGCAACAGACGATGACCCGAATGCTGCGGTCATTAAGTAGTTCGTCGATTTGCAGAATTGGCGCAGTCGGAGCAACAGCTCGGATTGTCGCTACTGGCGGCGGCGTGAACGACTCAGTCATCGCTGCCGCACAGTAATTCGCCCAGTTCATATAGCGCACCCAAATCGATGCCGGATGAAAGGAACGGCAACTCGACCGTCGGCCGTCCGCTTCGGCCGAGCAGGAGACGTTGATCATCCTCTTGCTCCACGCGCATCGCATGATCCGCGGCTTCCGCGAGAAGAGCCGAGGCAACGACAGCGGCGGGTTGGGTGTGCGGTGGTAGCACTTGCAATAGTTGTTCAGTTACTTGGTCGTGATCGAGTACTCCAAGTCGGGCAGCCGCTAGTTCGGTGTCGGTCAATAGCGGCCGACGAATCATGTTCACGATGATCGAGCCAACGGGCAAGTCCACCTCGCGCAAACTTTCGATGGCATCTAAGGTTTCTTGGACTGGCATTTCTTCAAGCAGTGCGACTAGATGCACTGCGGTGCGTGGTGACCTAAGCACTCCCATCACCGAATCTGCGTGAGCGCGAATTGGGCCGACTCTTGCGATTCCCGCGACATCCGAACTGACGTTCAGGAATCGCGTTACACGACCAGTGGGTGGCGCATCTAGTACGACAGCGTCAAAGACGGGGTGACCGTCTTTCATTCGCTTGACAGCTTCGATGGCCTTGCCGGTTAGCAGGACGTCGCGCAATCCGGGTGCCACGGTCGTCGCGAAGTCGATCGCGCCCATGCGTCGCAATGCGGAGCCGGCTCGCCGCAAGTTGTAGAACATCTCGAGGTATTCGAGTAGTGCTTGTTCGACGTCTACCGCGACGGCGTGCACCTCCCCGCCAGCAGGGGTCAGCGCAACGCGGGTTTCAGAATAGGAAAGGGAGGCGGCGTCAAACAGCGGTGCCAGACCCTGGCGCCCTTCGACCTCGAGTAGTAGGACCTTCTTGCCACGAGCAGCCAGACCGAGTGCGAGGGCAGCAGCGACGGTGGTCTTACCAGTGCCGCCTTTACCGCTGACGACGTGGAGGCGGACCTCGGGCGAGACATCGATGCGCCGATTGGTTCCCACGTCTCCTGAGCCTAACCGCGCGGCGCGGTTTGGGCGCGGCCGCTAGGGTCAACCCATGTCCAAATGGGAGTACGCCACCGCACCCTTGCTGATCCACGCCACAAAGGCGATTCTCGACAACTGGGGTGAGGACGGCTGGGAATTGGTCACGGTGCTACCGGGACCATCGCCCGAGAACCTTGTTGCCTACTTCAAACGCCCGAAGGGCTGACCGGTCGTGAGTGCGGTGGAACAGCGACTTGCTGACCTAGGACATGTATTGCCAGCCCTCGTGCCTCCGATTGCTGCCTATGTGCCCGCGGTCACCGCGGGCCCCTTCGTCTATACGTCCGGCCAGTTGCCGATGCGCGACGGATCGCTGCTGGCGACCGGCAAAGTTGGAGCAGCCGTCTCGCCCGAGGAAGCCAAGGAGTTGGCCGCGGTTTGTGCGCTGAATGCGCTCGCTGCGATCAAGTCGGTCATAGGCGAACTTGATCGGATAGTGCGAGTCGTGAAGGTGGTTGGGTTCGTGGCCAGCGATCCGGAGTTCAGCGGCCAGCCCGCGGTCATCAATGGAGCCAGCGAACTCTTGGTTGCTGCCTTCGGAGAAGCCGGACGGCACGCGCGTTCGGCCGTCGGTGTCGCAGTCCTTCCGCTAGATGCCCCGGTTGAGGTTGAGTTGATCGTCGAAGTTTCACCAGCCTGACCGTGTCCGATCAGTTGCAGGACGCAGCAACGGTCGTTCTCCTGCGTGACGGTTCGGCCGGCTTGCAGATCTACCTGTTGCACCGGGTGGCTTCGATGGCCTTCGCAGCAGGGGCCCACGTGTTTCCCGGGGGGCGGGTGGACCCGGATGATTTCGCCGTAGTTCCGTGGTTCCACCCAGACGGTGGCGAATTGTTTTCGCAGCGAGCCAGTGCACCCGAACCAACTGCGCGGGCGTTGGTTGTTGCTGCCGTGCGCGAGACGTTTGAGGAATCCGGGGTACTGCTTGCGCGGCACCGTTCAGGGACGGTTCTCGCGGCCGATCCGACCGGCTGGGACGCCCTGCGGCTGGCTTTGCTCGAGCGTCGTTCCACATTTGCGCAGGTGTTATCGCAGTTGAATGCGGCTATCGATCCGACACTGTTGCCGATGTGGGATCACTGGGTGACGCCGACATCTGAGCCGTATCGGTATGACACCAGGTTCCATGTGGCTGCGCTGCCGGTGGGGCAGGCGACCGTCGAGGTTGGAGGCGAAGCCGATGCTGTTGTGTGGATCGAACCGGCTGGCGCGCTAAGTGCATTTAGGGACGGTTCGATGGACTTGATGCCACCAACAGTTGCAGTGTTGTCTGCTTTGGCTGGCTATTCGGCTACGGCAGAAGTGATGGCGGCCGCACCGCTACGCAAGATCCGCCCGCTATTGGCGACGGCGGTACCAGGTGGCACCGGCGAGCGCTGGACACTGCTCGACGCTCGCACCGGAGAACTTGTTTCCGACAGTATCTTCTTCGAATGACTCGACCACTGGATTCACCCGGGACCGAGAGAGCAAGGTGCCTACGAGCTCCCAACCCGGGAGTGTTTACGTTGACCGGGACCAACACTTGGTTGTTATCAGAACCTGAGTCGGGCGAGGTAGCCGTGGTGGATCCGGGGCCCGATCTACCGGAGCACCGCCGAGACTTACTTAGGTTGGTTGCTGCTCGCGATCAACGGATTACCCAAATCCTGTTGACTCACGGACACCCGGATCACGCAGCGGGCGCGGCTGACCTTGCGGCCGCTACCGGTGCCAATGTCGCCGCTCTTGATCCGCACCATGTTCTCGGCAGCGTTGGTCTTACCGCCGGTACGACGATTGAGTTTGGTGGGCTAGAAATCCGCGTCATCGCTACGCCCGGGCACACTAGTGATTCGGTGTCGTTCTTGCTTCCGGCTGATGGAGCTTTGCTAACTGGCGACACGGTGTTGGGGTTTGGGACGTCGGTAGTCGCGCATCCGGATGGTCGCTTAGTTGACTACCTCGTGTCGTTGCAACGACTGCAAGATGTGGTTGCCACTGATCGGGTAACAACAATTCTCCCGGGTCACGGCCCGCAGGTGACGACGGCAGTTGGCGAACTGCTAGCCGGATATGTGGCCCATCGGATGGCCCGCCTAGACCAAGTTCGGGCGGCCCTGACCGGTGGTGCAACGACGGCGGCGGAGGTGGTCCAACTGGTTTACACCGACGTAGACCCATCACTTTGGGCAGCGGCCGAATGGTCCGTCGAAGCGCAGTTGCACTACTTGCATGAACAAGGGGTCGGCTAGCGGGAACGCCGAGCCAGTCGTTCCTGATCGATAAGCAGGACTGATCGTGATTCGAGGCGAAGCCAACCCCGCGATGCGAAATCTGCTAGCGCTTTGTTGACTGTTTCGCGGGAGGCGCCGACCAGCTGAGCAAGTTCCTCTTGCGTCAGGTCGTGGGTCACGTTTAAGCCTTCGGACGATGGTTGGCCGAACTTCTCGCCAAGGTCAATCAACGCGCGAGCGACCCGCCCCGGAACATCTGAGAACACCAAGTCACCTAGCGTGAAGTTTGTTCGCCGAAGTCGCTGTGCCAAAGCTTGTAGCAGTGCTTCGGCAACTTCGGGCCTACCTGTGAGCCACGGGCGGAGTTGGTCGTGGCCGAGCCCGATGACCGTAGCGTCCGTAACGGCGGTGGCTGTGGACGTGCGCGGGCCTGGGTCGAACAGCGATAGTTCGCCAAACATTTCACTCGGTCCAAGTACGGCAAGCAAACTCTCGCGCCCGTCTCCAGAAGCGTGACCGAGTTTGATCTTGCCAAAGGTGATCACGTAGAGCCGGTCGCCAGGGTCGCCTTCGGTAAACAGGACGTCACCTTTGAATAGCCGCACCTCAATCATGGACGCTCTTAGGGCGTTCGCGGCGTCAATATCTAGGGCCGCGAATAGCGGGGCCCCAAACAGGTCCTGGTCCACGTGTTCCCTTCGCTCGGCGAATCAGCGCAGGGACAGTGTGGCCCACGACCAACCAGAGCGGGAAACCGAGGTTCACCCAGTCGCGGTTCGTGGTCCTCGTGGAAGTGCAGTTAGAGCCAAATTTGGGTCTTCGCGGTAACGGGCGATGAGTTCACGGGTGACCCCATCGATTGCGTCGTGCAGCGAACGGCGGTGATCAGAAAGGCGCTGTTCGGCGTCGTTTAGGTCTTGTTCTAGGGCGGCAGCTGCCTCAGGTCGGCTTCGGTCCACCTCGCGAACCCAAAGCTCGCCCAAGTCAGGCAGGGCTGGCACGTCGTCGACCGAGATCAGCGAGATATTGGCCAGTCGCCGATGAGCCGAAGGCGCGTCGGCTAACACCCGGGCCAGGTCGGAAACCTCGGTCACCGGCGATTCGGCGTGCAGGACGTCTAGTCGGGCCTGGAAGATCCGGCGCCAGTACGAGACCCGCATTTCTTCGTCGGCTAGGGCCGAGCGCATCCGACGTAGGTCGGCAAGTTCGACCTGCGCATAGCGATCTTCGCGAACTGGAGCTGGTCGAGCCAAGCGAGCGCGTTTGCGGTCAGTTCGGCGCGCGAGTTCGGCTGCCTCGTGCTCACGGACCTGGTCCGTACCCTCCGACATGGCTCGCTCCAAAGCTAGGAAGTGCTTCCTTACCGATCTTCGGGACACTCCCTGAAAAACTTAAGTACGGTTGGGCCGGATGGGTCCCCGTAGGCTGGGCAGGTGCCCACTCAACCCGACGCCAACCGTTCGGCGCTGGTCCGGCGGGCGCGATTAGCTAATCGGCGCCTGGCGCTGGCCTATCCGGACGCGCACTGCGAGCTGGACTTCAATTCCCCGTTAGAACTACTGGTAGCGACCATGCTCTCGGCCCAGTGCACGGATGTTCGGGTCAACCTGGTGACACCGGCGCTGTTTCGGCGGTATCGAACCGCGGCTGACTACGCCGGCGCCGAGCGCAGCGAGTTGGAGGAACTGATCAGGTCCACCGGGTTCTTTCGGGCCAAGTCAAACTCCATAATCGGAATGGGCCAGGCCCTATGTGAGCGATTTGCCGGTGAGGTACCGAGCCGATTGGTCGACCTGGTCACGTTGCCGGGGGTTGGCCGCAAGACCGCCAACGTTGTGTTGGGCAATGCCTTCGGGATTCCAGGGATCACTGTTGACACCCATGTCGGGCGTTTGGCTCGGCGTTTGGGTTGGACGGAGGAAGTCGATCCCGAGCGGGTTGAGGCCGAACTCAATGCCATGTTCGCGAAAACGGAGTGGACACCGCTGTCCCATCGGCTCATATTTCATGGGCGACGTTGTTGTCAGGCGCGCAAACCGAACTGTGCTGAGTGCCCAATAGCTTCGCTCTGCCCAAGTGCCGGTCAGGCAATATGACGATTCCTGAACTTCCGGAATGGCTTCGGGCCCTAGCTCGCCGCTCGGCCGGTATCACTGGGGCCGATCTTTCGCGATTTGTCCCTCCGGAAACTGGCGGGCGCGCCTCTGCCGTTCTGATCCTTTTCGGTGCCGGACCTAGCGGGCCGGAGGTGCTGCTGATTGAGAAGGCATCAGACTTGCGCAGCCATGCTGGCGAGCCTGGCTTCCCCGGTGGTTCAGTTGCCGAGCAAGACTCTGACCCGGTGGAAACAGCCCTGCGGGAGGCGGCCGAGGAAACTGGGTTGGATCCGGCCGGGGTTGAGGTCATCGCCGTGCTGCCAGACCTTTGGCTTTCGCACAGTGGGTATGTGGTGACGCCGGTACTGGCCTGGTGGCGCGACCCCAGCCCGGTCTGGGCGGCAGACCCTGAGGAAATCGCATCAGTTCACCTCGTGCCCATCAGCGAACTTGTTGATCCGCGCAGCCGCGTCAGGGTGCGCCATCCAAGTGGCTATACCGGCCCGGGCTTTCAGGTTCGAGGCTTGCTGGTCTGGGGTTTCACAGGTGGGCTGCTAGATCGATTGCTTGATCTGGCCGGTTGGTCGGTGCCTTGGGGGGACGGTCCCGAGGTCGACCTGATCGAGGCGCTCCGATGAACACAGTGGACGCGGTGGTCATCGTTTCGGCCGTGGTGTTTGCCTGGTCAGGTTGGCGGCAGGGATTCATATCGGGGCTGCTGTCCTTCGTCGGATTCATCGGCGGTGGGCTGCTGGGTACCTTCGCGGCTCCGAGATTGGTGTCTTTGTTCGTGCTTAATGGCCTCGCTAAGGCGGTCGTTACTAGCGCACTGGTCTTCGCCTGCGCTGGCCTTGGTCAACTCGGTTTGGCAATCCTTGCCCGCTATCTACGCAAGTACTTGCTCTGGCGACCGATGCGGGTGATCGACAATGCTGCCGGAGCTGCGCTCAACGTGCTCGCCCTCGTAATTGTTTGTTGGATTGTGGCTTCGGCAGTCGCCGTGCTTCCCAACTCCGGAGTGGCTGCCCAGATTCGGGCTTCGCACACCCTCGGCGCGATCGACCGCATCGTCCCCAATCAGGCCCGGGGCTGGTTCGGCGCGCTCCAACAGGTTTTCACCCAATCTGGGGTGCCGCGGGTATTCGCCGGCTTCGGCCAAGCGCCCCCCTCGCCGGTTGCCGCCCCTGATAGCGCACTGCTGCAACTCAAAGCGATCAAGGCCGATCTGGGCTCGGTGGTAAAGGTTTCCGGTGTCGCCGCCGCCTGTCACTCGCAAATCACCGGCTCCGGATTCGTATTCGCCCCTGAGCACGTAATGACCAATGCGCACGTTGTGCTTGGGGTTGCCGAGCCAGCGGTTGCCGTTCGGGGTACGGGCCGCCAACTCCGGGCGATCGTCGTCTACCTAGATACCCGCACCGACGTGGCGGTGCTGTATGTGCCTGGGCTGGCAGCGCCATCGTTACGGATGGGCGGAGTCGCGGACAGGGGTGTCGGCGCGGTTGTCGTTGGTTTCCCCGGCGGTGGGCCGTTGACGCTGACGGCGGCTCGCGTCCGCGAAGTGATCAATGCCAGCGGGACCGACCTCTACGGCAAGCCAGGAGTACTGCGTGAGGTGTATGCGTTACGCACCTCAGTTCGTCCGGGGAATTCGGGCGGACCGTTGCTGGCCATTGATGGTCGGGTTTTGGGGGTCGTTTTCGCCACTTCGATTGACGACCCACAGACCGGTTATGCCCTCACGGATGCGCAGGTTGCAGGAGCTCGTAAGAACAGCGCCGCCACTAAGGCGGTGTCGGTCGGCAAATGTCTAGCTGGCTGAACCAAACGTAGGTATCGCCGACAGATCGCGGTTGGGGTCGTTGCACCAACTGATCAACGCCGCAGCGTTCGAGTGCAGATCGATTGGCTCGTGGCCAGCCACGGCGAGTCCATCGGCAGCCCGAAGCAGCAGCCGGTTCCCGCCCATGGCGTTCCCTCGCAGTAAGTGGGTAACTCCCGCGGCAAATTGTGCCAAGGCGCGCCAGTAGGCACGTTCACTTCCCTCGGTCTGCCGCCACTGCTGTTCGAATACTTCATGCGCCAGGAATGGGAAGCCCTGATTGAAGAACGCCCGGCCGAC
>CAIKAW010000056.1 GCA_903825575.1 uncultured bacterium
AAGCTGCTGCCAGCGCTGTGCGTCGAGTTGCGTCCGAATCGTTGCAGCGGACCAACCAAGAGTGCGGACTAACTGGTCGCGGGAGATGGCGCCGCCTTGCGCCGCTGCGAGCCTCGTCGCAATCGCGCGTAGTCCGGCGCTTCTTTGCATGCACCCAGAATCGCTCCAAATTTGCCGATTCCGGCCAGCGTGTGCGCTTGATGTGGATATAGCGCACTTATCGCACACGCTGGCCAAACCTCGACCCCCAATGGCCCGGTGGACGGGTGGCCGGGTGGCCGGGTGGCCGGGTGGCCGGGTGAACGGGTGGCCCGGTGGGACGGGTGGCCGGGTGGCCGGGTGGACGGGTGGCCGGGTGGACGGCCAGTGGTGGCCGGGTCGCAATATGCGGGTCACCAAGTAGCGCCCAACCCGACATGATGGATCCGATATGTGGGAAACCCAGCGACTTGAAATCGCAAACCTAGTAGCGGCCGATGCGCCCGCCTGCGTTCGCGCTTTCGCCGACAGTGACGTCGACAAGTTTCTAGGCGTGGCTGAACCAATCTCAGTAGATGACTGGCTAACGACGATCGCGCGATGGACGGCCGGCGCGCCGAACGGTTCAACTGACGAATGGTTGAACTTCAGCGTGCGGCTCAAGACACCTCCCGGTCTAATCGTCGGGCGGCTCCAGGCAACACGTCATGGTTCGTGGGCCGAGGTGGCGTGGGTATTTAGCCGCCCGTACTGGGGGCACGGCTACGCGACTGAAGCAGGACAGTGGTTGGTTGCCCATCTTGCCGAACGAGGTGTGCTCGAGTTCGTCGCCAGCGTTGACCCAGCAAATGTGGCTTCAGTTGCCCTACTCATTCGACTTGGCTTTCACGGCGCAGATGATCCAGCTCACCGGCCCGACTCCTACGACGATGGCGACCTGGTATTCGTACGAACTTAGGGCGAGCAAGTGCCGCCGTAAGAGGCGAGACACACCGTAGTAGTGGAGGATAGGCCGGGTGTCGAACCAACTCGCCGATTCCACCAGCCCGTATCTGTTGCAGCACAAGGACAATCCGGTGCATTGGCAGGAGTGGGGGGATGCCGCGTTCGCCGAAGCAGCCCGCCGCGACGTTCCCGTGTTCTTAAGTAGCGGCTACTCGTCTTGTCATTGGTGCCATGTCATGGCACATGAGTCATTCGAAGACCCGGAGTTGGCCACGTTCTTAAATGAACACTTTGTCGCCGTGAAAGTGGATCGCGATGAGCGGCCCGACGTGGACGCCGTGTACATGACCGCCCTGCAATCGATGACCGGTCGGGGTGGTTGGCCCATGAGCATCTTCATGACTCCTGCGCAAGAGCCATTCTTCGCGGGCACGTACTACCCGCCGAACGCGCAGCATGGGTCCCCGGCGTTCATCGACGTACTGACAGCCGTTGACGATGCGTGGCATGGTCGTCGTGATGATCTGACCGCGGCGGCGGCGCGAATCGTGGCCGCCTTGCGCGAGCGAACAAGCGCGAATCCAGCGGACCTGAACATTGTGACTCCGCGCCTGATAGCTAGCGCGGTGGCGCAACTCGAACGCGGATTCGACTACCGATCTGCTGGTTTCGGTGGAGCACCTAAGTTCCCGCCAACGTCCGTCCTTGAGTTTCTGCTTCGCCGGGGGGCAACTGGCGACGACCAAGCCCTGCAAATGGCGCAGCGCACTTGTGACGCGATGGCGCGGGGTGGTATGTACGACCAAATCGGCGGCGGGTTCGCGAGGTACTCGGTCGACGCTGACTGGGTAGTTCCGCATTTCGAGAAGATGCTTTACGACAACGCGCTACTGCTGCGCAACTACACGCACTTGTTTGCCTTGACCGGTTCGGCTCTTGCGCGACGAATTGCCGTCGCTACCGCGGACTTCTTGCTGCGCGAAATGCAGATGCAGGCCGGCGGCTTCGCGGCATCGTTGGATGCGGATTCTGACGGTGGCGAAGGGAACTTCTACGTTTGGACGCCTGACCAAATTCGCGATGCGTTGACCGCTGACGGCCAAGGCCCAGAAGCTGCGCTTGACGAGGCAGCTTGGTTGACGGAACTTTGTTCGGTCACTGAATCGGGTACCTTCGAGGCCGGAAGTTCGGTGCTCCAGTTACGTGCTGATCCGGATGACTGGCAGCGTTGGGAAGCGGTCCGGGTCCGGCTATTCGCGGCTCGAAGTCGCAGGCCTCGCCCAGCACTGGACGAGTCGGTGATCACTGCGTGGAACGGTCTCGTGATCGGCGCGCTAGCGCAGGCAGGCGCCTTCCTGGAACAGCCGAGGTACATCGCTGCTGCAGCGCAAGCCGCCGGATACCTAATGGAAGTACACGGAAACAGGGCCAAGGCGGGTGCACCGGGAATTGCCCTGGCTCGAGTCTCGCGAGGCGGATCAGTTGCAAGTGCACCCGGAGTCCTCGAGGACTACGCAAACTTGGCATCCGGCTTACTCGACCTCTTCGCGGTTACCGGTGATGAGCGCTGGTATCTGGCTGCGGCTGATTGCGTCCGGGCAATCATCGACAACTTTCGTGATGACGCTGGGCGATTGCGTGACACCGAGAACGGCAACGAACTGGTGCTGGACTTGACTGACCTAGCTGACAATGCGACGCCCAGTGGAGTGTCGGTGGCTACCGGCGTCTTGGTTGCCTTCGCTTCGCTGGCCGCAGAGTTTCGCGACGTAGCGGCGGCGTCGGTAGCCCAAGGCAGTTCGTTTGCAATCGCGAGTCCGCGCTTCGGAGGTTGGGCTTTGGCGGCTGGGCAGGCTTGGATTTCGGGCAGTGGAGTCATCGCCGTTGTGGGGACACCTACCGTGCCGTCATTTAGCGAGCTTCACCTGACCGCGCTGAAGGCGGGGATCGCAGGATTTGCGGTGGTACCGACTAACGGGGCCGCATCAAGCGTGGTGCCATTCCTAGCGGATAGAGGGCAGTTGGACGGATCGCCAGTGGCATTCCTGTGCCGAGATTCGGTTTGCCAATTACCTGTAAACACACCCGTGGAATTGATTGGGCTGGTTAGCGCGCACCATGCGACGACCAGCAAGGTTGGGCCCGGTTTGGCGGAGTAGCCTCGGCCTGACAGAAGGAAGGGTCGATGGGCTTGCGGAACCTCATCTACGGGGCTTACGAGCGTCGGGTGGCTGCCGGCTTGCCGCCAGATCGTTTGCCGCGCCATGTCGGCGTAATTCTGGACGGGAATCGGCGTTGGGCAGCGGGGCAGGGTTCCTCGAGCGAGCACGGCCATCGTGCCGGCGCACGGAAGATTGATGAATTCCTAGGCTGGTGCGACGATCTCGGCGTCCAAGTAGTCACCCTGTGGTTGCTGTCGACTGACAACCTTGCCCGCCCAGCCGTTGAGCTCGAGCCCTTGCTTGAAATCATCGACGAAACGGTGAGCGGCCTGGCAGCCGGACGAAAGTGGCGGGTGCATCCGGTGGGCGCTCTTGACCTACTTCCGGCTGACACCGCCGCGATGCTTAAGCAAGCCGAAACCGTGACCGCGGACGTTGATGGAATGCTTGTAAACGTTGCAGTTGGGTACGGTGGGCGGCAAGAAGTGGTTGATGCTGTGCGGTCACTGCTCGCCAGCGAAGCAGCAGCTGGCAAGACGCTCAGCCAAGCGGCTCAAGCGGTCGACGTCGAACGCATCGCCGAGCACTTATATACCAAGGGCCAACCAGATCCGGACCTTGTAATACGAACGTCAGGCGAACAGCGGCTATCCGGTTTTCTGTTGTGGCAAAGCGCTCATTCGGAGTTCTACTTCTGCGAGGCCTACTGGCCAGACTTCCGCCGGGTGGACTTCCTGCGGGCGTTGCGCGCCTTCGGAGCTAGGCAGCGCCGCTACGGGGTTTGAGACCCAACAGATCAACTTGGACGCAACGATCGGACCTCGGCGTGGCGCGCTGGGAAGGGCCCGGTGCAGTCGTAGCGTCGCATCGACCGGTCGGGTCAGCCGACCTCGAGCTGGAGGTCGATGTGCCTGCTGCGACCCACACCAACCCCGTCGGCCGCCGCACTTACGTCTTGGACACCAGCGTCCTGCTTTCTGATCCCCAGGCCTTGCTCAGATTCGCCGAACACGAAGTGGTGCTGCCTGTCGTTGTGATCATCGAGCTAGAGGCCAAGCGCACACATCCGGAGTTGGGTTACTTCGCTCGGGCGGCTCTGCGATTGCTTGATGACCTACGCATCGAACATGGTCGTCTCGACCAGCCGATTCCGGTTGGGCAGTCAGGCGGAACGTTGCATGTCGAGCTCAATCACGCAGATCCGAGTGTGCTGCCGGCCGGCTTCCAACTCGGTGATAACGACACGCGCATCCTTGCCGTGGCGCGCAACCTTGCTACGGATGGTCGCGACGTTGTGCTGGTGAGTAAAGACGTTCCGTTGCGCGTAAAGGCGTCGGCTGTCGGATTAGCGGCGGAGGAATATCGCGCGGAATTGGCAGTGGAGTCCGGTTGGACGGGAATGCAGGAACTCGAAATCGCTGCGGCCGACGTTGATCGGCTCTATCACGACGAGTTGATCGAACTTGAATCGGCACGCGACCTGCCCTGCCACACCGGGCTTGTGTTGGTCTCCGAACGGGGCAGCGCATTAGGTCGGGTGACGCCGGACAAATCAGTGCGACTGGTGCGCGGAGACCGGGAGGCGTTCGGCCTGCATGGGAGAAGTGCCGAGCAGCGGATCGCTCTAGATCTTTTGCTAGATCCAGAAATCGGGATTATCTCGATGGGCGGTCGAGCCGGGACTGGCAAGAGTGCGCTTGCGCTGTGTGCCGGTTTGGAAGCCGTGCTCGAGCGACGCCAACATCGCAAGGTGATCGTATTTCGTCCGCTCTACGCCGTTGGTGGCCAGGAGCTTGGCTACTTGCCTGGCAGTGAAAGCGAAAAGATGGGGCCATGGGCGCAGGCGGTGTTCGACACATTGGGTGCCTTGGCAACGCAAGAGGTTGTTGAGGAAGTACTCGATCGCGGCATGCTTGAAGTTTTGCCGCTAACGCACATTCGCGGACGTTCGTTGCACGACGCCTTTGTGATTGTGGATGAAGCGCAGTCGCTCGAGCGCAACGTGTTGTTGACTGTGCTCTCGCGCATCGGCCGCGATTCGCGCGTTGTCCTTACGCACGATGTCGCCCAGCGCGACAACCTGCGAGTTGGTCGTTATGACGGCATCGTGGCTGTAGTGGAGAAACTCAAGGGGCATCCACTGTTTGCGCATGTGACCTTGACGCGTTCTGAGCGCTCGCCGATCGCGGCATTGGTCACCGAGATGCTTGAGGACGTTGTGATCGGCTAGTAACGCAACGTTTGGGAGCGAGCCATCCAAGCTGTTGCACCTGACGCTGGTTCGCCCAATTCGCTGTGGAAATCCGTATGGTCCATCTCACATCTAGAGGGCGAGATGTCCGATTCGCCCGGGTGATTTGTCCGGTATGTGCCTTAATGCCCGCGATGACCCAAGGCGAGCAGGGCAGGTTTGGGTTGGCTTTTGTCGGTCCCAGTCGGCAGGGTGTCGAAGTCAGATTCCGTTGGGCTGCCTAGCTTTTTGGGCAGTCCTGGGCAAAGCAAGTGGGTTCGCTGGAACGTTGGCTTCGGAGCCGTTACAGCGAATCTTGGCCAACGGGACGAATCCGCAGCTGGCCGGACGGCTGCCGTGAGGTTAGGAAGCGCGTGTCACGTGCCAGACATGCAATTGTCTCCCATACCCGTCGTCGGATTGCTATCCGCGCGGCGCTCGGCGGATCAGCCGCGCTGATCCTTGCTAGTCCGGCCGTCCCAGCCAACGCGGCGCAGGCTCGCGTTCTCGCAACTCCCGCACCTGCGGCCCAAAGCGCGTTGGCTCCCTTAGCGCCAACTGTTTCGATCCCCGTTACTGGAGCTCCCACAGCCATCCGAATCCGGACTGTCGCAAAAGCCGTTGTGGTTGCCCATCGTCTGGCCGTACCAGCTGCCGTCCCGGCTGCGATGCCGCGGCTTTCGGCACATGCGCGTTTCGG
>CAIKAW010000057.1 GCA_903825575.1 uncultured bacterium
AATGCGCTCCAACCGTCGGCAGAAGTGATTCCCGCGCTCGGTCTGCTCTCGCACGCCGTCAGGGTCTTGCCAGCCGAGGCCAGCGCCCTGCTAGACGCGCCACCGGCAGATGTGGTCTTGATCGATGGTAGGCGCGAACTTCCTGCTACCCGAAGCCTGTGTCGGGTGCTCCAGACCACCGGGGTTGGCGCACCCGTAATTCTGATCACGACTGAAGGTGGCCTAGCCGCCGTCACCGCCGAGTGGGGCGTAGACGACGTAATTCTCGACACTGCCGGTCCAGCCGAACTCGAGGCCCGCCTTCGACTGGCTATGACCCGCCTGAGCGTGGCGGACGAAGACTCAACTCAAATCCAAAGCGGTGAGGTAAATATCGACGAGGCCACCTACACGGCCAGGGTCGGTGGCCGCATATTGGACTTGACGTTCAAAGAATTTGAGTTGCTCAAGTTTCTAGCGCAGCACCCAGGCAGGGTATTCACCAGAGCCCAGCTACTGCAGGAAGTGTGGGGCTACGACTATTTCGGCGGCACTCGAACCGTTGATGTCCACGTCCGGCGACTTCGCGCCAAACTCGGGGCCGAACATGAGCAGTCCATCGGCACAATTCGAAACGTCGGCTACCGCTTTGTTGTGGCCACTGCCGCTAGTGCCGCCAGCGACATCGACGAAAACCTCCTCGAACTCCGATGACACTGATAATTCAGACTCAAGAGCACCTCTCAGCCCAGGCGGTCTTAGCGGTTCACGAACTTGTAGCCGCCTCAACAGCCGCCGATGCAGTTCGCCCACTTTCGGAGCATGTCGAACTACACCTGCGGTCAGGCGGAGACCAAGGCTCTTGCCACTTGCTGGCCTACTCGGACGACGAACTTGTTGGATATGCCCACCTTGATCGCACAGATGTCGTGCAAGGCCCTAGCGCCGAGGTCGCCGTCCATCCACTTTCCCGCCGACGTGGCGTTGCCCGCGCCCTCGTCGAGGCCCTGATTCAAATCTCCGGCAACAGCCAACTGCGGCTGTGGGCGCACGGGGAGCAGGCAGCAGCGGGGGCCTTGGCTCTTGCGCTTGGGTTTGAACGTTCGCGAACGCTCTGGCAACTGCGGCGCTCGCTGTACGCCCCGCTACCTCGACTGAACTGGCCGCCCGAATACGCACTGCGTACCTTCCAGCCCGGCGTAGACGAACCGGCCTGGCTGGAGATCAATCGGCTCGCGTTCGCTGACCTACCTGACCAAGGTCGCTGGAATGATGCCGACTTGCATCGGCGGATGGCCGAGCCTTGGTTCGACCCGTCAGGCTTCCTCATTGCTGAACGCCATGGCGCAATGGTGGGTTTTCATTGGACCAAGGTTCACGGGCACCGCCACCCCCCGGGCGCCACGGCCGCCGACCATCTGGAGCACGCGCATGAGTTGCTCGGCGAGGTCTACGTCGTTGCGGTTGCTCCGAGTGAGAAGGGCCATGGGTTGGGGCGCGCCCTGACAATTGCTGGCCTGAACCATCTGCGTGATCTGCAGTTGCCCCAGGCCATGCTCTACGTGGATGCCTCCAACACCACGGCCATCCGACTGTACGAAAGCCTTGGCTTCACCCGCTGGGATACCGACGTCATGTTCCGACGCCGCGGCTGAACGAAACGCTCCACCAGCGGTCTGGCATCCTGATGAGCGTGAGCACCTCGTCAAGCCAGCCGAGCCAGAGCGTCTCATGGCCCGCCGAGCAGTTCCTGGACCGGGAGCTTTCCTGGCTGGCGTTCAACGAGCGGGTTCTTGAACTCGCTGAGGATTCCACGCAACCGCTCCTGGAACGTGCGAACTACCTAGCAATCTTTGCCAACAACCTCGATGAGTTCTTTATGGTGCGGGTTGCTGGGCTCAAGCGCCGCATTCACGCCGGCATCGCGACCCGGGCAGCCAGCGGAATGCTGCCGCGGGAGGTGCACGAGCGGGTATTGACACAAGCCCGGGCGCTAATGGTCCGTCATGCCAGCTGCTGTCACGACGAAGTGCTTCCGGCCCTTACCTCTAGCGGCATCGAGCTAGTGCGCTGGGACGAGCTAACCGAGACCGAACGCACTGACCTTGGCGCGATGTTCCGCAGCCAAGTGTTTCCTGTGCTCACTCCATTGGCAGTCGACCCGTCACACCCGTTCCCGTACATCTCAGGGTTGTCCCTGAACTTGGCTGTTGTCGTTCGCAACCCGGTGTCGGGCAACGAGCTGTTTGCGCGCGTTAAAGTCCCCCCGCTGTTGCCGCGCTTCCTCCCGGTCGCTGGCGAACGATTCGTCCCACTCGAAGATGTAATCGCAGCGCACCTCGATGCGTTGTTCCCCGGCATGGAGATCTTGCAACAACACGCTTTTCGGGTAACACGCAACGAGGACCTCGAAGTCGAAGAGGACGATGCCGAGAATTTGCTGCAGGCGCTCGAACGCGAGTTGATGCGTCGCCGGTTCGGACCGCCGGTTCGACTCGAGGTTGAGCAGTCGATCGACCCCTACGTGCTCGACGTGTTGGTAGGCGAACTCGGTATCACCATGCAAGAAGTCTTCCGCCTGCAAGGACCACTGGATCTACGCGGCATGTGGGGCTTGGTGGCCCTAGATCGCGACGACCTGAAGTTGCCGGCGTTCGTCCCCAAAACGGCACGGGCCTTGGCCGATGTTGAAACCGCCCAAGCACCCGACGTCTTTGACATCATGCGGCAGCGAGATGTCCTAGTGCACCATCCATATGACTCGTTTTCGACGAGCGTCCAGTTGTTCCTTGAGCAAGCCGCAGCGGACCCCAATGTGCTGGCCATCAAACAGACGCTCTACCGAACCAGTGGCGATTCGCCCATCGTGGACGCGCTGATTGATGCTGCCGAAAGTGGCAAACAAGTGCTTGCCCTGGTGGAAATCAAGGCGAGGTTCGATGAACGAGCGAACATCGACTGGGCGCGAAAGCTTGAGCAAGCGGGCGTGCATGTTGTATACGGCTTGGTTGGCTTGAAGATTCACTCAAAGCTTTCGCTCGTCGTTCGCGACGACGGCGACCAATTGCGCAGATACGTGCACGTGGGCACCGGTAACTACCACCCCAAAACTGCCCGGCTGTACGAGGACTTCGGTCTGCTCACGACGGACGCTGAGGTCGGCGAAGACGTGGCAAACCTGTTCAACCAACTCTCTGGCTACGCGATGGTCGACGACCATCGACGACTACTGGTCGCCCCGCAAGCCCTGCGCATCGGTCTGATAGAGCGGATTGACCGCGAAATCGAACACCACAAGGCCGGACGCCCGGCACGGATTCGCTTCAAGTGCAACGCCTTGGTCGATGAGGCGACGACAACAGCTCTTTACAGAGCATCGCAAGCAGGCGTACCTGTGGACATTGATGTTCGCGGCATTTGCACACTGCGTCCCGGGGTACCCGGGCTCAGCGAGAACATCCGGGTGATCAGCATTCTTGGTCGCTTCCTAGAACACAGCCGGATCTTCGAGTTCAGCAACGGTGGCGCAGTCGACACGTGGATCGGCTCCGCAGACTTGATGCACCGCAATCTTGATCGCCGAGTCGAGGTGCTCGTGCGATTGATTGCGCCAGAGCACCTGACCGAGATCTCCAATCTGCTTGACCTTGCCTTCGCGCCGACAACTTCGGCGTGGCACCTGGACCAGACCGGACATTGGCAGCGGATCACCCACGACGATTCGGGAATGCAATTGGCCGATTTCCAAGCGACCATGATTCGAATCAAGCAACGTCGACCATGAAGTCCGGCGCCCGATCCGATCTGGTAACCCAACGCGAGATCGAGCACAAGTTCAGCGTCGCAGCATTGTTTGTGTTGCCTGACATCAGTCTCGGTGGCACTTTTGCCGTCACGACCGAAGCCCCCATAACCCAAACCGCGCTGTACTTCGACACCTCCGACCTGAAGCTATTTCGCTGGGGCATCACCTTGCGACGCCGCGACGGAGGCAAGGACGCTGGTTGGCATCTCAAACTCCCAGTAGAAAGTGGCGGCGGGGCCCGACATGTCCGCGACGAACTCCAACTGCCGCTTAGTGCCGGCACCTCGGCTTCGGTTCCTGAGACATTTACTCGACTACTCCCCGGTTTCCTGCGCGGAACGACGTTGCACCACGTGGTCACCTTGCGCACTGTTAGGCAAGCGCACGTTATTTGCGACGCGGCCGGTGTGGAACTGGCCGAACTGGTAGACGACACGGTCTCGGTTCTTAACGGACGCAACGTTGCCGCTCGCTTCCGTGAGGTGGAGGTCGAGGAGATCAGCCACTCGGTTGACCTCTCGATCCTGATCGGTCAACTGCGTGCCGCCGGGGCTGTCCCGTCGAGCATCTCAAAGGCAGCAACTGCACTTGGTCCAAGTAGCGTCGCGGATGCCGACGTGCCACGGCCGCGGCCCGTGACCGCCGAATCGACCGCCGCGGATGTCGTCAACTCATACCTGTCGACACATGTACGAGCACTGCTTTTCGCAGACCTTGATGTGCGTCGCGATGCACCAGATTCGGTTCACCAACTGCGGGTGGCCGTCCGTCGGCTCCGCAGTGCCCTTCGTACGTTTGGCCCCTTGCTCGAGCCCGAGTTCACTTCTGGGCTGCGGCGAGAACTTGGCTGGTTGGCGAATGAATTGGGAGCATCACGCGATACCGAAGTCATGCTGCATCGGCTCAACTCCCACGCCAAGGTGCTTACGCCGGAACACGCTAAACGGGTTCGCGAAGCAGTAGCTACTGAACTCCCGCCTCAATTGGAGCGAGCGCGAATCCAAGCACTTGCCGCGCTCGACTCGAGCCGTCACCTCGCTCTGATCGAACTTCTGATTGCCGCCGCGAGCGCGCCAGCACTTACTCCGGACGCGGCGGAGCCAGCCCGAACTCTGTTACCAGCTTTGGTTGCGGAGGCGTGGGACCGTTTAGCCGACGATGTGAAGAAGTTGCGTTACGAATCCCCAAGCGACGATTGGCACGAAGCCCGGATCCTGGCGAAACGGGCCCGTTATGCGGCCGAGGCCCTACCTATTGCGTTCGGGCAAAGTAGCGTCGATCGCGCTGTTGCACTAGCGCACGTGACCGAGACTCTGGGCGAACATCAGGATGCTTGGCTGGCCCAACAGACGCTGCAGCAGTTGGCCGCAAAGCCTGACACCAGCGGCTTGGCGGGGTTTTCGCTGGGGTTGCTATGCGCCCACGAACTCGACTGTGAGTACCGGGCTCGAGCGTTATTCACCGAACGCTGGCCCGAAGTCCGCCGCGCACACCGTCAGCCGGCAAAGGGCTAGACCATGGCTGCCGCCCCAATCCGCGCCGCTGGTGTTGTGCTCCTAAACGATGCCGGTCAAGCGGCCGTGGTACATCGTTATCGGCGCGACGACTGGTCTTTGCCTAAGGGCAAACTCGAATCCGGCGAATACTCGATCGATGCGGCCATTCGCGAAACTCGCGAAGAGACCGGCATCGACGTGACACTTATGTCTCGGTTGCCCACGGCCAAGTACACAGTGGCTGGCTACGCCAAGGAAGTGGACTACTGGGTAGCCCGGGTCAGGCTTGACCATGGCTTTGTTGCTGGTTCTGAAACCGATGAGTTGCGTTGGATTGACCTAGCGGAAGCGCCGACCCTCCTGACCTATCCGCCCGACATCGCACGAATCGAGTTGGCTAGGGCCCATCCGCCAACTTCGCCTTTGATCTTGTTGCGCCACGCCACCGCCATGAAACGGGTCGACTGGGCCGGCGAGGACTCGGCCCGCCCGCTACGGCCGGAGGGGTTGGTCGAAGCCGACCGACTTGTTAGCCAACTGATTGCATTCGGCATCGAATCGCTGCGGTCATCGGACGCCGAACGCTGCTTAGCAACTGTTGCAGCGCTTTCCACCGTGACCGGTCTGAACGTGATTCCCGAACCGGGGCTTAGCGAAACAGGCTTCGAGACCGATCCGCCTGCGGCGCCAGCCCGAATCCTGCAGTTGCTGGCAGACCAAGCACCAACCGTGGTTTGCACGCACCGCCCGATACTCCCGGAGCTCCTGCGCCAACTGGTTGCCGCGACCCAAGCCGACCCAACTCTTGCGGCCTTGGATCCACGAATCCCTCCCGGCGCTTTCATCGTCCTTCACCGTGCTTTTGAGGCCGAATCGGTGCGACTGATTTCAGCTGAAGTGCATTTGCCGCGTCTATAGCGAGGCCGGCCACCGAATGCCAGTCGGACAGCCAGAATTATGACCTTGGTCACGTAGTTGTCGTCTCTTGTTTACCTGCCGTTCATCTGGTGTCAGTCAATCAACCACTTTGGCTTCCTACGGTTCCCGTGTTAGCACCTAACGAACCTAGGAGTTCCTTTGATCGGCACTCGCTCTGTCCGCACTGTCGCTCTGGCTGTTTCGAGCATCGCCCTACTTTCGGCCTGCGGCTCGAACAACAACAGCGCTACTCCGTCGACGTCAGCGTCAGTTAACTGCGCTACCGGGACGCTTAAGGCGTCAGGCTCGACCGCCCAGAAGAACGCGATGGGCGACTGGATCAACAGTTACCAGGGCAGTTGCTCTGGCGCGACCATCGACTATTCAGCCACCGGATCAGCAGCAGGAATCACCGATTTCACTAACAATCAGACCAGTTTCGCTGGTTCCGATTCGGCGCTGAAGGCCGCTCAGCTGCCTGCGGCCAACGCCCGTTGCGCGGCTGGCTCGGCGATCGATATTCCGATGGTGGCAGGCGCAATCGCCGTCACGTACAACCTGCCAGGAGTCACAACATTGGTCCTGGACCCGGCGACAACCGCCAAGATCTTCGCCAACCAGATCACCAAGTGGAACGACCCAGCAATCGCTGCCTTGAACCCAAGCGCAACTTTGCCTGCGGCAAGCATCGCCCAGTACCACCGTTCCGACGGTTCGGGCACAACCGACAACTTCTCCAAGTGGTTGGCCGCTGCAGCACCAATGGCCTGGACCTTTGGTACCGGCAAGGTCTGGACCGCTCCGGGCGGCCAGGGAGCAAAGGGCTCCGACGGCGTGGCAAGTGCCGTGTCTAGTACCCCCAACTCCATCGGCTACATGGAACTGTCGTTCGCAAAGAACGCCAACCTGACTGTGGCCCAAATCGATAACGGCGGCGGCGCGGTCACCTTGACCACTGACAGTGCAGGCAAGAGCCTGTCTGCCGCCACGGTCACCGGCACTGGAAACGACCTGTCTCTCAAGTTCGACTACGCCACCAAGGCGGCCGGCGTCTACCCGATCGTCCTAGTGACCTACGAAATCACTTGCGAGAAGGGTTTGCCGGCAGATCAGTTAGCCCTCTTGAAGAGCTTCTTGACGTATACCTCGTCGGCCGCCGCTCAGGCGGGCCTGTCTGGCAAGGGTTACATCCCGCTGCCGGCAGATCTGCTCACCAAGGTCCAGGCCTCGGTAGCTGCACTGTCGTAGGTACCCTCGTCTTCGGGTAGGCGACGAAGGGACAGCTGTGACCAAGTTGGGGGCTGGGGTGCCTGATTCGATTCAGGGCTCCGTCGTCCGTCGCGGTGACCTGGTCTTTCGTCGCCTAGCCAAGGGCGCCGGCCTAGCGGTCCTGGTGGTACTCGCAGCGATCGCCGGTTTTCTTGTGTGGCGGTCGGTGCCGGGACTTCGCGCTAACACGGCCAACTTCCTGACTTCGACCGCCTGGTTCCCGGATCAGTCACCGAGCCGGTTCGGGATCGCAGCGATTGCGTTCGGGACGGTGGTGACAGCAGCTCTGGCACTGTTGATCGCGGTACCGATCGGCTTTGGTGTCGCGCTGTTCATTGCCTTTTACGCGCCACCGAAACTTGCGACGGCCCTTGGTTTTATCGTCGATCTTTTGGCTGCGGTTCCCTCGATCATTTTCGGGCTGTGGGGACTGCAGGTCCTCATGCCTCACCTAGGTGGGCTGCAGCGCTGGCTCAATGACCACTTGGGGTTTATCCCGATATTCCATAACAGCCTTGGGATCTACACGAAGTCCCTGTTCGTCGCCGCTGTTGTTCTGGGTGTCATGGTGTTGCCAACTGTGAGCGCGATCAGCCGCGAGATCTTTCTCAAGGTGCCGCATTCGAATGTTGAAGCGGCCCTCGCGCTCGGTGCCACCCGGTGGGAAACCATGCGCATGGCAGTTCTGCCGTTCAGCCGCCCCGGGATGATTAGCGCCGCGATGCTGGGCCTCGGTAGGGCCCTAGGGGAAACAATCGCGGTAGCTCTGATTCTGTCGGCACTAAACGTCGTGAACTGGCATGTCACCGAACCAGGCGGAAACACCTTTGCTGCCAACATCGCACTCGGCTGGAATGAAGCCGGACCAATCGGACTATCGGCCCTGATCGCTTCGGGCCTGGTGCTGTTCGTGCTTACGTTGGTAGTTAACGTGGTGGCCCGGTCGATCATCTGGCGTCGCGCCGAGTTCCACGAGGGTCTGTGATGACCACCCTGACTCTTGCCACCGGCCACCTTCAGGGACGCCGCCTGCCGCGGGCTGCCGCGCCTGCCACAGCTCTTGTCGCAGCAGCGCTGGCCGTTCTACTTGGGCAAATCTCCCCGGTTTCCGGAGTGGCGGGAACAACCTGCGTTGCAGTAGTGCTGTTCTTCGCTGGCTACACGGCCTTGAGTTTCGCCGTGGAAGGCTCACGACATGCGATTGACCGCCTCGCGAGCACCCTGATCTACGCTAGTTTCCTAGCTGCCCTAGTCCCATTGGTCTGGATCCTGAGCACTGTTCTCGTCCGCGGGGGCCGCGTTCTATCGGCAGGTTTCCTAGGCCACTCGATGCGCGGCATCGGGGCCGATGCAACTGGTGGCGGCGTCTACCACGCTTTGGTGGGAACGATTGAACAAGTATTGCTCGCAACGGTAATTGCCGTACCGATCGGAGTGCTCACGGCTATTTATTTGGTCGAATACGGCAGGCATTCCAAACTCAGCAAAGCCATCGGTTTCTTCGTCGACGTAATGACGGGTGTGCCCTCAATCATCGCTGGACTTTTCGTCTACAGCGCGTTCATCGTCAGTCTGGGGTTCCAGCGCACCGGGCTAGCAGGAGCACTCGCACTGTCGATCCTGATGATCCCAGTTGTAGTGCGATCGACCGAGGAAATGCTAAAGATCGTGCCATCGGAGTTGCGCGAGGCTGCCTACGCGCTCGGGGTGCCGAAGTGGCGCACGATTCTTCGGGTGGTCATCCCTACGGCAATCGGCGGAATCACGACCGGCGTGATGCTGGCAATCGCGCGAATCTCCGGGGAAACCGCGCCCCTGCTGCTGACGACATTCCTGTCGCAGTCGATCAACTTCAACCCCACATCTGGCCCGCAGGCCTCCATCCCGACCTTCGTGTGGGATCAGATCGGCAGTGCAACTCACCCCGCACTAGACCGAGCTTGGGCTGGAGCCCTAGTCCTGATCCTGTTCGTCGCGGTGCTTTACACAACGGCCCGCCTCATTGCGTGGGTCACGGGTGGGGCGCGACGATGAGTGACTTAGGCACCATGCACACTTCACCTGTGTCGAATCGGAAGCGGCCATGGCCAAGCGCATAGACATTACGAACGTTTCTAGTTACTACGGCAAGTTCGAGGCCGTTTCTGATGTCAGCCTGCGCATTGAGCCGAATGCGGTCACGGCTTTCATCGGACCGTCTGGCTGCGGCAAGTCCACCTTGCTCCGCACCCTCAATCGGATGCACGAGGTGGTGCCAGGAACATCTGTTACAGGCGAGATCTTGCTTGACGGCGAGAATATTTACGACGATACGGTCGATCCGGTCAACGTCCGCCGCACCATCGGAATGGTCTTTCAACGCCCGAATCCATTCCCGACCATGTCGATCTACGAAAACGTCGCAGCTGGGATCCGATTGGATGCCCGACGAATGCCGAAGAGTGAGCTTGACGGGCTCGTCGAGCGCTCACTCCAGGCGGCGAACCTGTGGAACGAAGTTAAGGATCGGCTTAAGAAGCCCGGTGCCAGCCTTTCCGGTGGTCAGCAGCAGCGCCTCTGTATCGCCCGCGCAATCGCCGTCGAACCAGCAGTCCTGCTTATGGATGAGCCGTGCTCGTCATTGGATCCGATCTCCACTTTGGCAATCGAGGACCTGATCGACGAATTGAAGAACAACTACACGATCGTGATCGTGACGCACAACATGCAGCAGGCGGCCCGCGTTAGCGACACCACGGCCTTTTTCAACCTCGCCGGAATCGGCCAGCCTGGTCGACTGATCGAGTCGGCACCCACTGCCCTGATCTTCTCGACGCCAGGCCAGAAGGCGACCGAGGACTACATCTCGGGCCGCTTCGGTTAGCCACAACACCGGCTATAAACTCCAGCCATGTTGACTCACATTGTGTTACTACGCCTGACGGACTCCAACGACGCGCCGGAAGCGGTGTCACGACTCAGAAGCCTGGTTGGGCAAGTTCCCTCTCTGTTGAGCCTGAGCGCCGGCACCAACGTGCGAGACACCCCCGCCTCCTACGACGTGGGGCTAACCACTACCCACGCGGATCTAGCTGGGCTCACCGAATACATCGAGCACGAGGCACACAAGGCAGTAACCGCTTGGCTGAGCCCGCGAGTATCAGCCCGTGCCATGGTCGATCACCTCTGACCTAGCCTTGCCAACCGCCCAGCCGACCCCCACTCCCAACAACGTCGCGTACGCATGACCCAGATCCCACACGGTGTGCGAAATCAGTAACGGCAGCCCGACTCCGGCAAGCAGGCCAACTCCAACCAGCCACCGTCCAGTGCG
Source organism: uncultured bacterium (assembly GCA_903825575.1). Taxonomy (GTDB): domain Bacteria; phylum Actinomycetota; class Actinomycetes; order S36-B12; family CAIKAW01; genus CAIKAW01. The sequence continues at coordinate 10,781 of CAIKAW010000057.1, forward strand.
GCTCGCAAGCCATAAATACGCCCCGCAGGATCCGACCAAGATGTAGCTGACACCCACATCCGACGCGAAACTGACAGTCTTTGGCAGCACCTCATAGTGAATCAGGACCGCTTCGGTGACGGCCGTAGCAAGTGAACCGACAACGTGTGCAGCCAGCCACACAACCAGCGTGCGGCGCCAGCCGAGTCGTCGCTCGAGCGCTGCCACGACGAGTAGGTACACCAGAACATAGCCGCTGAATCCCCAAGCTTGGTCGGCAACGATGAATGCACTTGAGAACAGCACCCGCACAGGATTGTGCGCCAGCAATGTCAGATTGGTGCTGTTGTAGCGATCCACCACATCCTGAATGCTTGCCGGTGTGCCTTGTTGGATTACCGAGGTAACGCTCCAGATTGCGACGTACCCAACGGTCATGGGTGCTGCAGACACCCAAACGCGAAGTGCTGTGACGCGCGGCCTAAATCTGTGTTGTACCCGTTCCGCCCAGCCAACCTCGCGAATCGACAGTCGGCAGATCCCGCCCCATAGCAGTGCGACTAATGCCACAGCCATCATCAACGGCATCGGCGGCGGCCCGAGACGTAACGTCGCAAGGCTCGACGCCGAGCCGAAGACTAGAAGCGGCAAGATCTCAGATCACCGTCTGGCCCTTGCCAACTACGACAATCCCACCAGCACTTACGGTGTAGCGTTCCCGGTCTCCTTCAAGATCAACTCCGATTTGGGCACCATCAGGTACCTGAACGTTCTTGTCGATGATGGCCCTGCGCACTACCGCGCCTCGACCGATATTGACCCCCGGCATTAGGACCGAGCCCTCAACGTACGCGCCCTCGCGCACTTGCACGTCGTAGGAAAGCACTGAGTTGCGGACGTGCGCACCGGCCACGATTGAACCGGAGCCGACCATCGACTCGTATGCTGTCCCGCCCTCGACAAACTTCGCCGGCGCAAGCGGGGGAAGACTCGTAAGGATCGGCCAGTGCTGGTTGTAAAGGTTGAAGATCGGATGCACCGAGACCAGATCCATATGAGCATCGTGATAAGTGTCGAGTGTTCCTACATCGCGCCAATACCCGACGTCACGGCTCGTCGAACCAGGAACTTCGTTGTCGGCAAAGTCGTAAACCTCTACCAATCCTTGCTGGGTGAGCATCGGCAGGATGTTGGTGCCCATGTCGTGGATTGAATTGTCATCGGCTGCATCAGCGCGCAATGCTTCAATCAAGACATCAGTGTTGAAGACGTAGTTGCCCATCGATGCGTAGGACTGCAGCGGGTCACCCGGGATCGGCGGGGGGTCAGCCGGTTTTTCAAGAAAATTGCGCACCCGACGTCCACCCGAGTCGGTTTCGATAATCCCAAACACGGAGGCTTCAGCTCGGGGCACCCGAATCCCGGCCACCGTAGCGCCCGCCCCGCTCGCGAGGTGTTGCTCAACCATCTGCCGCGGATCCATGCGGTAAACGTGATCAGCGCCAAAGACCAAGAGCAAGTCTGGTTGCTCATCTCTTACCAGATTCAAGCTTTGGAAGATGGCATCGGCGCTGCCGGTGTACCACCGGGGGCCGAGCCGCTGCTGGGCCGGAACCGGGGTCACATAGTTACCGAGGAGAGAGGACATCCGCCACGTGGTGGTGATGTGGCGGTCAAGCGAGTGGGACTTGTACTGGGTGAGAACACAGATGCGTAGATAGTTAGCGTTCACCAGGTTCGAAAGGACAAAGTCGACCAGCCGGTAGGCACCGCCAAATGGGACTGCGGGCTTGGCCCGGTCAGCCGTCAGGGGCATAAGTCGCTTGCCCTCGCCACCGGCGAGGACGATTCCAAGAACCCGAGGTCCTGACCGCACACCCACAGCCTAACCGGCGGGCCTAGTCTTCGTACGTGCGAATTGCGATCTTCACCCGCGAATGGCCTCCAAGCGTTTACGGCGGTGCCGGAGTACACGTCACTCAACTAGCGGCCCAGTTGCGAAACCTCGTTGATCTAGAAGTCCACGCATTTGGTGCCAGCCGCGA
>CAIKAW010000058.1 GCA_903825575.1 uncultured bacterium
AGCGCCGGACTACGCGCGATTGCGACGAGGCTCGCAGCGGCGCAAGGCGGCGCCATCTCCCGCGACCAGTTAGTCCGCACTCTTGGTTGGTCCGCTGCAACGATTCGGACGCAACTCGACGCACAGCGCTGGCAGCAGCTTCTTCACGGCGTCTACTCGGTTACGACCGGAGAACCGTCCATCACCTGCCTTTGGTGGGCAGCGCACCTATGCCGCGGGGAGTCGTCGGCCCTGACTGGCGAGTCGGCGCTGCAAGCATGGGGCGTTAGTAAGCCAATGTTGCCCGTCGAACTCTGGGTCCCAAGCACGTCGAGCGCGCGAACCGTTGGGATCACGATTCGGCGCAGCGTCATCGTGCCCCAAATTCGCCGCCCGCCCGGACTGCCGCCGGCCGTAGTCACGCAGTTGGCTTTACTTATTGTCGCTGAAAGATTAGGCGTTACCGAGACCGCGGCATTAGTCAGTTCTTGCTGCCAGAAGGGCTTGGTGTCTCCACTGCAGGTCGAGGACGCAATGCAAGGCCAACGAATCCGCCATCGTGGGGCCATAGTCGAAGTGCTTGCGGAGTTCAGGTCAGGTGCGACAACCCCACTTGAGATCGCCGGGTCAAGGCGGATTCTCAAAGCCCACGGCCTACCGATGGGTGAAGGGCAAGTGCGATTGGAGATAGCGGGTCGGCCAGTCGTTCGAGATCGCGTGGTGCACGGCTTGGTCATCGAATTCGATGGACGCTTGGGACACGCCGATCCGCGCGGACGATTCCGCGACCTGAAGCGCGACAATCAGGCAATGCTGCTCGGGATGCCAACGCTTCGGTTTGGCTGGACCGATGTGCACCAACAACCGTGTGCGGCAGCAGATCAGGTCTACCTGGCGTTGACGCAACTGGGATTTCCAGCGACGTTGCGTCCGTGTTCACTGGACTGCGCCTGCAGGAATCTCCCGACCCGAGCACACAGCGATGCAGCCCCGGCTGTGACTCGGTACCAATCGGTCAGAGAAACAATGTGATGAACGTGTAACGACATCTTTGACCTTCGAATCTGCGAAATCGGCGGCCGGGGCTGATGAGCCGCCGGTCATCGCCTCGGTTCTTCCCTCTTTGTGCGGCAGGCAGCACTGCCAAGGGGACGCCGAAGGCGTAGCGTGGTGGTATGCGGGGGAAATCGGAAACCAAACAAGTTGAACCCTCATCGAAGCCAGTGCCACCGAAACCGCGAATGCGTGGCTGGCTGCACCTGATCAGCGCACCCATCGCCCTTGTCGCCGGAATCGTGCTGACTTCACTCGCACACGGGCCGGCCCGCTGGGCGGTCGGGATCTACTCGATCACCGCGGTCCTGCTCTTCGGTGTCAGCGGGATTTACCACCGGGGCAAATGGAAAGGCCGCGGGGTTGCGATCCTGCGCCGACTGGACCACGCAAATATCTTCCTGATCATCGCCGGCTCGTACACGCCTTTTGCTGTCGTGCTTATGCCCGGTGGCCAAGGCAAACTGCTGCTTTGGTTGGTCTGGTCCGGTGCCCTGCTCGGAGTTGGCTTCCGGGTGTTGTGGGTCGGCGCTCCGCGGTGGCTCTACACACCCGTGTATGTGGCACTCGGTTGGGTAGCTGTGTTCTACCTTCCGACGATTCTGCACCAAGGCGGCGTCGCGGTTTTGGTTTTGACTGCTGTTGGCGGCGTGCTCTACACGGTCGGCGGCGTTATCTACGGAATTAAACGGCCGAACATCTCACCCAAGTGGTTCGGATTCCACGAGCTGTTCCACAGTTTCGTGCTCGGCGGTTTCATCGCCCAGTACATCGCCATCTCGCTGGCCGTGTACACACACCGCTAAACAGACCCGACAAAGACCTGGCGCCGCCACCCAAACGGTGACGACGCCAGGATGAATCTAATTACACTCCTACTTCTTCCTCCAAAGCATGACGTAGCCCTTCGGCCCGCGTCTTCTGCGCGATTGCCACCAAGACAATGCCCACCACAACCCAGAAGATCGCGAAGTACCCAGGCAGGTTCAGCGGGTACACCGGGATCGGCCACAGGGTGCGGTAGAAGACGTAGCCAAGCAGCAAGATCGCCATCAGCGGCATGACGATGTGCGTGAGCAACCTGAAATGCTCGCGGTGCTCACGGCGGTAGAAGACCGGCAGGCCAATGTTGCCCAAGATGTAGATGAGTAGGGCGCCGTCGGTCAAGGTGGCGGCCAAAACATAGAACCCATTGACGGTGCCCCATGTGAAGCCAGCGGCTAGAGCGGCAAAAGTCGTGGTACCACCGATGATGAGCGCCGCCACGTGGGGTGTGCCGTACTGCGGGTGTACTTGGGACGCACGTGGACTGATCAGCCCGTTGCGGCCCATGCTCATGAGCACCCGACTGCCTTGGTTGATCGTCGCAAGCGCACAACCAAAACTCGAGTTGGTTGCAGCAAGGAAGATGAGCAGGGTGCCGATACCGAGCACCCGGTTAGCCATCGTGTTGAATGGTGACGGGTCGTTGATCAGGTTGACCAAGTCTGGGATTCCCCAACCGAAAACGGTCGCGATCGACATCAGCAGGTAGACCGTTCCCATGATCAACACCGAGTAGAGCACCGAACGCGGGATGTTGCGCCGCGGGTCTGCAGTTTCTTCCGCCATGGGTGCCGCGGATTCAAAGCCCACGAAGTTCAAGATGCCGTAGACAAGGCCGAAGCCAAGGATTCCGCTCCAACCAATTGGGGCGTGGGACGGGGCGAGTTGCGAGAAGTTGATCGGACTTGCCGGCCTAATCAGCAACGCCACCGCCAAGATCAAGAAGATGGTGATCTCAAGGGCACCGGCAATCATCGTGATCCGAGCCGAACGCTGAACGCCGGCGTAGACCAGATACGTAACCAGTCCCAGAATTCCGACTTCAAAGATCCACCAAGGGATCGTGATGTGTCCGTACTGCTTGAGCAGGTCACTTGCAATGCCAGCCCAGATCAGCGTGACCTCGGCCGGAAGGATCAGGGCGTAAAGGAAGTAGATCCACGCACTGAAGGCGCCTACCTGCGGGCCCAGCGAACGTGACAGATACGTGTAATAGCCGCCGGCGTGCGGCAGTCGCCGGGCAAACTGAATGATCGAACTGGCGATCAGTAGCACGGCGAACAACGCGATGCTGTTGGACAACCAAAGTGCCGCCCCCGCCGCAGCAATCTGCGCTGGGAAGTCGTACACGATGGCGGCAGCCGGCGCCATATTGGTCATGTTCTGGAAGATGACCGCCCGTAAACCAAGTGCGCCGGTGCGCAGGTGCGCCTCGGCTGGTTCGGTGGCCGAAGCCGGGCCCTTGAAGCCAGGTATCTGGCTGGGCAGATCTGACTCGCTCAATGCGACTCCCTAGGGGATTAGCAGGGTACGAAAGGACTGCCCGACCTCGAGTTCATCGAGGGCGGCTGCGGCCGCATCCAACGGCCGACGAGATGAAATCAACTCCTCCAGCAACAGGTCGCCGGCCATGAACCGATCGACTAACGCTGGAATATCGATGGCAGGACGAACACTGCCGTAGTTAGAACCAAGAATCCGCTGGTCGGCCTCCGCCAATGTGAGGGGCTCAAATGATGCTCGTGCACCAGTCGGTGGCAGACCAACAATCACAGCAGCACCACCAAGTCCGAGCATGCGGATAGCTTGCTCAGTCGTAGTGGTCTTTCCGATTGCATCGAACGCGTAATCGACACCATCGGGAAGCAGGTCGAGTAGGGCAGCGACCGAGTCGACTCCGGAGGCATCGATCTGGTCGGTGGCGCCAAGGCGCATTGCAAGGGCGGTTTTCTCGGGGCGTACGTCGATAGCAATGATCCGTTCGGCGGCCGCGAGCCGGGCACCTTGAATCACCGAAAGCCCCACGCCACCACAGCCGATGACTGCGACTGTAGAGCCAGGTTCGACACCCGCGGTGTTCGTAACGGCACCGACTCCGGTAGCGACGGCACAGCCCACCAGTGCCATGGTGTCGAGCGGTGCGTCATCGCGAATCCGGATCGCACCTGATGCCGGTACGACCGCATACTCAGCAAAACTAGAAACCCCGAGGTAGTGGTGGACCGTTTCGCCGTCTCGGCTCAGGCGACTGGTGCCATCGTGCAGAACCCCACCGGGGGAGACAACGGTTGCTACCAACTGACAGCGCGCCTCACGCCCGGCCCGGCAATGGCGGCACTGCCCGCACGGGGCCACCCAAGACAGCACCACGTGGTCGCCCTCGACTAACCCGGACACACCCGCGCCAACCTGAACGACCACACCGGATCCTTCGTGGCCCATCACCAGCGGCACGGGTGGCTGCCACTCACCGCGTCGGACGTGCAAGTCGCTGTGGCAGACCCCCGCCGCTGTGATCTTGACCTTCACCTCGCCGGGACCAGGGTCAGCCAAATCCACATCCACAATCTCAATGGGCCGATCCGGGGACGTGAAGATGACTGCGCGCACTTCTTGACTCCTCTTCGACGGGTACCGCCCGACGTTAGGGGGAGCAAGCCGGTCTCGCTACCAGCCATATCGGACAACGCGGGCTCGCAAGCACGACAATGCGGACAACTCGACCGGCAACTAACTCCCCGGACTAACGTAGGCCTCCTGAGCAGGAGGAACCATGCTTTCGGTTGAAGAAATTTGCCGAACCTACGGATTTCGGATGGCGACCAGCCCCGCGGAATCCGGTCGCCGGGTCGCCGGCGTTACCACCTGCGAATTGCCGCAGCCGGGGAAATTCGTCAGCCGCGGATCACTAGTCCTGACTCTGGGGCTGGGCCTGACGCAAGCAAATGCTGGCGACTACGTGGCCGAGCTTGTCCGAGCCGAAGTGTCGGCGCTGGGAATCGGGCTAGGCCCGGTATGGACGCAGCCGCCGAGCGATCTTGTCGAAGCGGCGGCCGAGGCTAAACTGCCGCTGCTTGAACTCGACGCCCCAAATGGCTTGGACGCCGTGATCGACCCCCTTCGCGCCAAGCTGCTGCAGGTCGGGGCGGCTGAAGGGCAACGGCTAGCACAGGGCCGCACCAGACTTATCCACGCCGCAAATGTTGGTGGCGCCGCACAAGTGGTCTCGATGCTCGCTGAACTCATCCGCGGTTGGGCTGTCGTCGTGGATCGAGCCGGACGCCCGCTTTACGCGACCGGCGGGGCAAGACTGCACATCGACGATGCGGTAGCCGCCGCAAGTGGTTTCCCCCGTCGGGTCCGTTTCTCTGAGCTGTCAGTCCATCACCTCGACGAGAACCGAACCACCACGTCGGCACTGGTAGCCGGGTTCCGTCCGGGTGAAGACGCACTGGCACGTGAGTTGGCTGGAACTGCGGCTAGTTTGCTGACTCTGCTCGGCCGACAGCCGGATGCGCAAGCAAGTGGGCGGGCGAGGCGACTGGCCATGAGCGCGCTGCTGAACGATTCGGCGACTGTGCGTCGGAGCATTGCCAACGATTGGGCGATCGGCGATGTCGACGTTGTGGTTGCTCGAGTTCGATCACGATCGCGGTCGGTGTTCCTCGAAGAGACCGCGTTGCGCTGGGTCGAGGAACTCAATCAGCCGATTCTTGTTGCTGGCGAAGGACCGACAGTGACCGCCGTCATACCTGTCGACCTAGTGCCCGAATGGTGCGCGCGAGTCGAAACAGCGGTGCGGGTTGATGGGCTGCCGGTGCGATGCGGCATCGGTACCAAGACATCGGTTGTGGATCTGGGTACTTCACTGCGCCAGGCCGAGCAGGCGCTGGAGGTGGCGCTAGCCGATGGACGTGTCATTGCCGACTACGCCGAACTGCCAACGTCGCGACTTGTCGGATCACTGCAGGGCGGTGGCGCTTTGGCCGACCGCACCTTCGCCGCCCTAGATCAGGCCGGGGCACAACGTGAGACCTTGATGACGTCGCTGCACGTTTTTCTGGCTGAGAACGGAAGCTGGGAGGCAGCGGCGGCTCAACTTGGAGTGCACCGACACACTCTGCGCCACCGGATGCAGCGCATCGAAGAACTAACTGGCCACGACCTCTCGCGCATGGAAGACCGGGTCGAGTTGTGGGTGGCGTTACGTGTGCGCGGATTTGCCACCGATTGATCCAACGAGCAAGGTCGAGATTGCCGCTATCCGCGCTGCCCTACCCCACGTCCGATATGCGATTCGCGCTCAATATCGGCATGGGCCGCACGCGCTGCGTCAACAACGACCTGGCGATCTGGCGGGAACTGGACTACTCGGCCGGTCGACTGATCGACATGCAAATACAGATGCTCTCCGGTGAGCACGAGTCGATCGTCGACGGATAGCGATATATGCACACGAATCCGTTTGGTATCCGCGTCCACAACGTATGACTCCGGTCGAATCAGCGAACCGCGCTGCACCTCCGCCAAATATCTAAGGTGCGCCTCGACGGTGTAGGTACTTGATCCAGTTCGTGCCTGATATGCCGAACTCAGACCTAGCGAATCCAAGAAGACTTCGTTTGCGTCCGAGCAGATTGCCGCGTAGGCCCAATCTGTGAGGTGCCCGTTGTAGTCGATCCACTCATCGCGTACTGGAACCAGCGGTCCAACAAAGCGCGCGTTCATGCGGTCTCCCGGTGTTTTGGTTGCTGATAACTTCCGCTGATTTCGGCGGCGGCAGCAATCGCAGCAGCGCCAAGTTCGCCGAACCTTGACTCGGGGAGGCGGTCACGCAGCCCCCAAATGCTGATGACGGCAACCGGACGTCCGCCCACCAGAATCGGGGCCGAGACACCAAAGAGCGCCTCTTCGAATTCGCCGCGGCAGGTGAAGAAGCCTCGAGCCCGGCTCGCGCGAAGTTCAGCCTTGAGTTCGGTGGGGTCGGTGACGGTAGTAGCAGTAAATCCGGCAAGCTTCGGGCCCAACAAGCCCGATGCCTCGACTTCCGGGAGCCACGCAAGCCACGCCTTGCCGCTGGAAGTGGCGTGCAAAGGAGCACTGCGTCCAAGCCAATTTGGGGTCATAACGGCCGGAGCTGAAACCTCATCGACATAAGTCAGCCCAGCGGGTCGAACCATAGCCAACGCCGTTGTTTCGCCGGTAAGGACGCAGAGCCGCTCTAGTACCGGACGGGCGCGTCGAACCAATCCAGCAATCCCGACGGATGCAGCCAGGTGGGCCATCGTGGGGCCAATTCGGTACCGCCCGGAGTCGGGATCACGCTCGACCAGACCGTTGTCTTGGAGGGTGGCCAACAGGCGCCAGGCAGTGGCTCGATTCAGACCTACCTGATCGGCAAGTTGGGCGACCGGGGCCCCGAGCGGCGCCGACCCGGCAACAGCGTGGAGCAGGGCTACGGCCCGATCCACCGACTGAACGCGCCCGGTTCGCTGCTCTGTCACCCTCGCCAACCTTCCTTGGCTCGAATTAGGTCTTGACCGACTAACTCCAGTCGCCTAGCGTCAGCGTCGCACAATACAAACATACTTTGCACAATGTGAACAGGAGCAGGTGTTGGAGTCGACTCGAGCTGGCGGTTGGCAGCTGCCAACTGCGCCGATCCCGAGCCCGTTGGCCCTGGTCTCGACGAATGTTCCGGCTGAGTGGGTCGATTACAACGGCCATATGAGCGAGTGGTGCTACCTACTGGCGCTGGGCGATAACTCCGATGCGTTCTTCCGTTTCATCGGGATTAACGAGGACTACCGCGCGAGCGGGGGGTCCCTCTACACGGTCGAGACGCACCTGCGGAATCTGCGCGAAGCCGCACTTGGCGATCCGATTTCGATGACCTTGCAGGTACTCGGCGCGGACGCAAAGCGCGTTCACGTCGCTCATGAGATGTTCTCCGGAGCAACGCTGCTTGCCACTTGCGAACAGTTACTACTTCACGTTGATATGGCCGCCGGGCGCGCTGCTGCCATGCCGACCTGGCTGTCCGAGCGGGTGCAGAAGATGGTCCACGCGCATGCCGGGCTATCTCGCCCAGACTGGGTGGGCCGAGTAATCGGTCTGCCCAACTGATTCGAACGCGAAACAAGGGGGATCCCGGTGGAGTTTCAACTGGACGAAGAGCAGCGAATGATCGTCGAGACCGTTCGATCGTTTGTTGAGACCGAGCTCTACCCGCACGAAGATCTTGTTGAACGCCTTGATGAAGTGCCAGTCGAACTGGCCGAGTCGATCCGTAACAAGGCATTGGCGGCAGGGCTGTACGCGGCGAACATGCCCGCCGAACTTGGCGGCGGTGGCCTAAATGCGCTGGCGCTCGCACTGGCCGAGCGCGAGCTGGGACGCGCCTCGTTCGCTTTGCAGATGATCGTCTCGCGCCCTAGCAACATCCTGCAGGCCTGCGAAGGCGAACAGATCGAGCAGTACTTGTTGCCCACGATTCGGGGCGAGCGACACGACTGCATGGCCATCACCGAACCTGAGGCCGGCTCCGACGTTCGCAGCATGACAACTCATGCAGAACTTGTTGGATCTGATTGGGTGATCAACGGACGTAAGCAGTTCATCAGCCACGCCGACGTCGCCGACTTCGTGATTCTCTACGCGACCACCGGCATCGATGAGAGCGAACGCGGCCCGCGAAAACGCATCAGCACTTTCCTCGTCGACATGGGTACGCCTGGGTTCGAGGTCCGACGTGGCTCCGCTTGCGTTTCGCACCGGGGTTACCACAACTGCGAACTCATCTTCGATGACGTTCGAGTTCCACAAGGCGCCTTGCTAGGAGAAGAAGGCCACGGTTTCGATTTAATGGACGAATGGTTGGGCGCCACGCGCCTGACCGTGGCCGCAACGAGTGTTGGACGTGCCCGTCGGGTGTTTGAAATGACCTTGGACTGGGCCGCAAGTCGCAAGCAGTTCGGCAAACCGATCGGGTCATTCCAGGGAGTTAGCTTCCAACTTGCCGATCTCGCGGTGGCGATCGAGGCAGCCGAATTGCTTACGCTGCAGGCCGCCTCGCGTCAGGACTCCGGAGGGATGAGCGCTCAAGACGCTGCGATGGCAAAGTTGTTCGCCTCCGAGATGCTTGCGAAGGTCACAGATACAGCAGTGCAGATCTTTGGCGGGATGGGTCTGATGGCCGAAAGCCCGATCGAACGCTGGTGGCGCGACGCCCGGGTGGAACGAATCTGGGATGGCACCAGCGAAATTCAGCGTCATATTATTTCCAGATCGCTCCTGCGCCCCCTGGGGGCCTGAGGATGACCGAGCACCAAGACGTAAGCGTTGAACGACGTGGTGAGGTGCTGGTGGTCACCCTCGACCGCCCGAAAGCTAACGCAATCGACGCCCCCACGAGCCACGCTTTGTATCGAGCCTTCGCGGAACTGCGCGATGATCCGATGCTTCGCGTTGGAATCATCACTTCGGCCGGAACCCGCTTCTTCTCTGCCGGTTGGGACCTGAAGGCGGCCGCGGCCGGTGAGGCCGTCGACGCGGACTGGGGACCCGGCGGATTTGCCGGTATCACGGAGTTCTACGACATTGGTAAACCAGTGATCGCAGCCGTCAATGGACTCGCACTTGGCGGGGGCTTCGAACTCGCTCTGGCTGCTGATCTGATTGTCACCGCAGACCACGTCGAGTTCGGGACGCCGGAAGTAAAGCTAGGGATCGTCCCGGACGCTGGCGGTCTCCAGCGGATTCCTGCCCGGGTCCCGGCAGCAATCGCCGCAGAGCTCCTGCTAACTGGGCGACGGATTTTGGCTGCTGAAGCGCTGCGTTGGGGGTTAGTCAATCGAGTCGTGCCGGCCGCTGACCTCATGGCGAATGCGTTCGAACTGGCCGATCAGATCATCTCTTCGGCGCCGCTGTCGGTCGCCACGGTCCTCGAAGTCATGCACGCGACCGCTGGCCAAAACGCCGAATCCGGATTCGCGACGATGCGCAGTGGCGATTCCAGTTACTCGCGACTCCTAACTTCCGAAGATGCACAAGAAGGTCCGCGAGCGTTCGTCGAAAAACGTCCACCGCGCTGGCAAGGTCGTTAACAACTACACCACGACAAGGAATCAAATGCGCCAAATGAGTAGTGCTGCGTTCATCACTTGTGCGATCACAGGCGCGGGTGACTCGACAGGAGTCAGTGACAAGGTCCCGGTGACACCGGAACAAATCGCGGCCTCTGCACTTGAGGCCGCGGCCGCCGGTGCAGCTGTCGTCCACATCCACGTCCGGAACCCAGAGACAGGGAAGGGTGCGCGCAACGTCGAGTACTACCGCGAAGTTGTCGAGCGGGTACGCGCATCTGGAACTGACGTCATCATTAACCTCACAAGCGGTATGGGTGGCGACCTAGTCCTGGGTGGCGCCGAGAACCCTTTGCCCATCAGCCAAGCCGGAACCGACATGGCCGGGGCAACCGAACGACTGTTGCATGTAGCCGAACTGCTCCCTGAGATCTGCACTCTTGACTGCGGCACTATGAACTTCGCGGCTGGCGGTGAATACATCATGGTGAATACCCCTGGTGTGGTCCGCGAGATGGCCCGCCAGATCCGTGACCTCGGCGTGCGCCCCGAGGTGGAGATCTTCGATACCGGCGATCTGGTTCTGCTTAACGAACTCGTGGACGAGGGGCTAATTGATAGCCCGGCCATGATTCAACTGTGTATGGGAATCCCCTACGGGGCGCCAAACGATCCGCTGACACTTGCTGCAATGGTCAATCGGCTGCCAGCCGGAGCGATCTTCTCAGCATTCTCGATCGGACGATTCCAACTTCCCTACGTCGCGCAAGCGGTGCTTGCGGGTGGGAACGTGCGCGTCGGGCTAGAAGACAACATCTACCTGTCTAAGGGTGTGCTCGCTAGCAATGGCGACCTCGTTTCACGCGCGGTCACGATCTTGGAAGCCATGAACATCCGCGTTATCGGCCCCGCAGAGGCGCGCGACCAGTTGGGCACCGTGAACCATGGCTGACGGGCGAGCCGGCCACGTCCGCACCGTCGGCTTGCTAGGCGGCGGAGTGATTGGTGGCGGTTGGGCCGCGCGCTTCCTGCTGAACGGGATCGACGTCAAGTTGTTCGACCCGGATCCGAATGCAGAACGCAAGATGACCGAGATGCTAAACAACGCCAGGTCCGCATGGGCCAGCCTTACCGAGGTCAGGCTGCCGACTGAGGGAAGTTGGACGATCGTTGGCTCAGCAGCGGAAGCGGCTACCGGAGTCGAGTTCTTGCAGGAAAGCGCGCCCGAACGGCTCGACCTCAAGCAGAACTTATTGGCTGAGGCCGATTCGGCCGCGGCGCCGGATGTGGTGTTCGGGTCTTCAACGTCCGGACTTCGTCCGACGTTGCTTGCGGCCAACATGGCGCACCCCGAACGACTTGTCGTCGCCCACCCGTTCAATCCGGTGTACCTGCTTCCACTAGTCGAGGTTTGCGCCGGCGAGAAGACAACGCCCGAGAGCGTCGACCGCGCAGTTGCCGTCTATGAATCACTTGGCATGCGACCGCTGCGCGTACGCAAGGAGATCGACGGCTTCATCGCCGACCGGCTTCTAGAAGCGCTCTGGCGCGAAGCGCTTTGGCTGGTCAACGATGGGGTGGCAACCGTTAGCGAAGTTGATGATGCGATTCGCTTCGGAGCCGGGTTGCGATGGTCGTTCATGGGGACCATGCAGACCTATCGGATCGCCGGCGGCGAGGGTGGAATGCGGCATTTCATGGAGCAGTTCGGCCCCGCCTTGCAATGGCCATGGACGAAGTTGATGGACGTACCGGAACTCACGGACGAACTCCTTGACCGGATCGCCGAGCAGTCAGACGAACAGGTCGGTGGTGCGGATGTGCGCGACCTCGAGCGACTACGCGACCGCTGTTTGGTCGCAGTTATGCAGGCACTGCGCGGCGTTCCATATGGAGCTGGGGAAGTACTCGCCGATTACGAACGTTCTCTAGCCGCCCGGACATAGCACTGGGGTGTCGGACAGCCGTGGCCATCCGATACCCCAGGCGCCCGCCCCCAAACTTCAGCCGATTGCAACCGGCACTTCGTCGTCTTCACTCACGGCGTCCTTGCCAACTCGGATTAGCACTAGGACGACCACAGCAGCCAACAACATGAAGCCCGCGCCAAATACGAAGGCTTTCGTGTAGCCACGCGTCAGACCGTAGGGAACCGCCAGTGCGCCAAGGTGCGACGAGTTCACGGCGATGTAACTAGTTGCGGCCGTCGTTGCCACTGTGTTTAGCAGGGCGGTGCCCAGCGACCCACCCACTTGCTGGCTGGTGTTGATCAGCGCACTTGCAACACCCGCGTCATGTCCACCGACGCCGTGCAGCGAAGTGCTTGCCAACGGGATGAAGTTCAACGCCATGCCAACACTCATCAACACCATGGCCGGGAAGATGTGAAGCCAGTAACTGCTCGTTGGCGTGATGCGACTTAGGAGGAGCAGCCCTGTTGCGGCAAGCACCAACCCGGGCACCATCAAAGGCCGCGGCCCAATCTTGGGCAGCAAGTTAGCGGCCACTCCCGCCGTGAGAATGATGCCGATCGAGAACGGCAAGAAGGCAAATCCAGCCTTGATCGGCGAGTAGTGCAGCACTACCTGCAGGTAGAGCCCGAGGAACAAGAACATCGCGAATAGGCCGATGCCCACGATTAGCGACGCTAGGTAAGAACCCCCACGGTTCCGTTCCAAGAGAACTCGCATCGGCAAGAGCGGGTGTGTGGTGCGAACTTCGATGATGAAGAACGCCACCAGCAGGATGACGGCTGCGGCGAACCAGGCAAGCGTGCTGCCCTCGGTCCAGTGAGCGCTGTCCGTGATTCCGTGCGGGGCAGCCTTGGTGAAGCCGTAAACGAGTGCGACCAACCCACCAGTGGCAGTGATAGCCCCGGGGATGTCGTACTTGGTGTTGCCAGTTGCCTTCGACTCCTTGATGATCGGAACCGCTCCAGCCACGGCGATGAGCGCGATGGGCACGTTCACCAAGAGACACCAGCGCCATGAGAGGTACTCAGTTAGCACCCCGCCAAGAAGAAGTCCGATAGCTGCACCGCCACCGGCGATGGCACCATAGACACCGAACGCCTTGGCGCGTTCCTTCGGTTCATGGAAAGTGACGGTCAGCAACGACAACGCGGCCGGTGCCAACATGGCTCCGAATCCACCCTGAAGGGCCCTGGCCGCGAAAAGTAATCCGGAGTTGATTGCGGCAGCGCCCAGCGCAGACGCACCGGCGAAGCCCAGAAGCCCAATGATGAACATCTTCTTGCGGCCTACGTAGTCGGCGATCCGACCGCCCAGCAGGAGGAGGCCGCCAAAGGCCAAGGTGTAGGCCGTCACGATCCACTGTTGATTGGCATCAGAAATGTGCAACGCATGCTTGGCTGACGGCAGCGCCAAGTTCACGATGGAAGCATCCAGCACGACCATCAACTGCGCGATCGCGATAACGCTGAGCGCCTTCCAGCGGTTTGGATCTAGTTCACGCGTCGCGGCAACGGGCGGTGCGATGGGCTCGAGTGCGGGCAAACGGTCGTCCATACGGGCAAGGCCTCCAGGTTCGGGTCAACTTCTGCCAAACCCCTCTAAAGCCCTAGGTATTCCCACGGCCGCCATGCTCAGCCGCAAATTCGGCCCAGAATCGTTTCAGATTCCCGAACTTGGCGATGCGGTTGGGGCCGCAGGTTCCCCGGGCCCGTGGCCGGCACCATCACCTGCTTCGCTAGGCCTGCCAAGACCGTCGAGTGCCAGCGTCACGATCGGGTTGCCGCTGATCTGCTCGGTTGCCTGAACTCGAACGGCGTCGCCAACCTTCAGGTCGCCGATCGCAGCCTTGGTTCGGTCCTTGCCAACCCGGCTCTTAGCGTCGAAGGCGTACGTGGCGCTAAATCCGTCGGCGCTCCTAACCGTGATGGTTGTGCCATCGTTGGCGGTGACCACGCCCACCTGATTGTCAATTGTTGAGTAGGCGTTCGGGCCGGTCTGCAGGGTCTCAGAGCCGTGCAGTGCACGGCCCATTCGCTGTGCGCCAATGCCCATTCCCGGCCGCTGGCCGCCCATCCCGATGCCCGGACCCAGGCCGGCGCCTTTGCGCCCGGGCTGTTGGGAGCCAGTAGGAGTCGGCTTTGTCGCAGCGTCCGAGTTGCTTCCGGAAGCCGATGCCACACCGAGCGTGGCCAAGGTGCCGCCCGCGAGAAGTCCAGCTCCCAGCAGTCCTACGGCCATCAGCCGACTCCGCTGTGGACGGCCTGCAGTCTCCATGTCTTCCATAGCAACTCCTATCGGGTTGAGTTTCATCAGAAACCTAACCCGAGATTCCCAATTCAACCCTGAAGATCGCCTGAGAGGGCTTCCCAGAAAGGCGGCTAGCTGGCTTGAGAAAGCAGAGCGGTGACTTGGCGGGTGACCACCCGTTCAGCGATGAACGACATGAACGGAATGGTTCCCGAGATCATGATGAGCACGGCGCGCACCGGGTTCCACTTCAGCCGAACAGCCAGATCAAGGGCGGCCAGTAGGTAGATAACAAACAAGAACCCATGCAGGGGGCCAACCACCGACGACAGCTGGGGCTTGTTGGCGAAATGGTGCAAGGGGACGGCAACGAAGACCAGGACCAGCAGCATCACGCCGACAACCCAAGCAATGATGCGGAACCGCTTTAGCGCTGCAGCCACTTGCTGCTCCTTGTCCGAGCCAGGGCAGGGGATCTCCCGCCGACCCGACTCTATCGACTGCCCTCGACGTTGGCCGGCGGCGCAGCGCGGTCCCGCCGATCGTCACGGACTACTTTGGCGACGAAGAAGATGACGAACACCGCAAAGATCCACCATTGAATCGCGTACAAGGTGTTCTGCCAGCGCAAGCCCGACGCACGAATTGCTACCGGCACCGAAACACCTGTCAGCGACGATGTTGGCAACTGTTCGGTGAGAATCGCGTAGCCATCGCGGATCGAATACGGCAGAAGCGTCACCAGTTCTTCGGTGGTAATGCTGGCTAGCTCTCCCGAAGGCGGCAGCGGACGCCCAGCAGGATTCTCGGAAGGTTCGAGCGCGCCCGTCACGATGATGCTGCCGGCTGGCGGTGGTGGTGCCGCGCTACCCGCGGGAACGGAGCCGCGGATGACCACCAGCCCAGACCCGTCAGATAGTCGCAATGGCGTGAGTACCCATGCCAAAGTCGCAGTGCTTCGATCGACCACCAAGAATTGGTGCGCAGCGTCATATTCGCCGCTCGCCGTAATCAACCGTCCACTGGCCGAATCGTTTAGCGCCTGCCCAAGCAGGCTTACTCGATCGAGCGGAACCGCCAGCCCACTGACGCTGGACACGGTTGGCCGATGTGCTCGGCCAAGTTGCCAAAAACCGAGCAGAACGAATACCAGCACGAGCAGGAGACCGAACAAGCTCAGTGCGACCCAGCGGCGAAGATCGCGAGTGCGGTCTGTAGAACTTCGCCGCGGTGGCACATCAGCCAACGTCAGGCCCCGGCGGACTTGTCGCCGAATGACTCAGGAACTCGGCCTAACTGCTTGCGCAGCGATCGAAACAGGAAGACTGCCGCGCCCACCAAAGATAGGAAGACCAAGGGGCCAAGGAAACCTGGCGTGACCTTCGACGTGTCGACGGGCAATGACTGCGACATCAAGGGCGATGGCGATGGACTTGAAAGGGCCACTAGCAGATGCAACATCAGCTCTCCGATTCTGCATTGCGCAGGCCCGAAAACAAGTCGTCTTCTGGGACCGTAGCTGGAATCCAAGCTCGGGCGAGCTGGTAATCCTCAGTCGGCCAAACCTGCGCCTGCAAATCCAACGGCAGACTGAACCAGCGCCCGGCTGGATCGATCTGCGAAGCATGGGCCCGCAGCGCATCGTCGCGAAGTCCAAAGAACTCGGCGCATGGAACGCGCGTCGTGACTCGATCAGCGTCGTGCGGCCGGTCCTCCCAGTTGGCGAGCCACTCCTCGTAGGGACTGTCGATGCCCGAAGCAAGGGCAGCTTCGTGAAGCGCCACGAGCTTGGGCTTGTGAAAAGTCATGTGGTAGTAGAGCTTGCTCACCTGCCAACCGACGACACCATCCGACGCAGGACGGGCCGCATCCTCGATCGCCGCGATGGTGACCTCGTGGGTGCGAATGTGATCTGGGTGCGGATAGCCGCCGTGCTCGTCGTAGGTCGTAACGACGTGCGGACGATATGACCTGATCAGTGCGGTCAACGGTGCGGTGGCCACGGCCAATGGCAACTGCGCGAAGCAGCCCTGTGGCAGCGGTGGTTTTGGATCGCCCTCGGGATAGCCGGAGTCTTCAAACCCCAGCCAGGTGTGGTCGACCGCAAGGATTTCAGCGGCCCGAGCCATTTCCAGTCGTCGAAGGACGGCCAAACCGTCGGGGGTGTGGGTCAGATCTAGGCCGGGATTCAGCACATCGCCACGTTCGCCACCGGTACAGGTGACCACCAGGACCGAGATTCCTTCGCGAACATAGCGAGCCGCGGAAGCCGCTCCCTTGCTCGACTCATCGTCGGGGTGGGCATGCACAGCCATGAGACGCAGTGGACCGGGCACGTTCCCACCTCTCTACTAAGGGACACTAGTGTCGCAAGCCCACCCCAAGACTTGGACCGAGGCCCACCAGTGAGCCAACCGGCCGACCTGCCGCCACACTTGCAGGCACGCTACGGACTACTCCCAGTCAGCCGCACGCGACGTGCGCTGACGTGGGTCGCAATCGTTGCAGCAGCAATTGCAGCCACGGCTTGGGTCAACCACGCGAACACGCCCAGCGCGTCCGGCCGGATCATCAGTTTCACGACGCTTGCGGACCACGTGACGGTGCGCTTTGAAACCAGTAGGCCCAGCGGCCACGGTTCGGTGTGTGTCCTTCGCGCCCAAGACCTCGCTAGCTCAGATGTCGGCTACGCCACTGTCGTGATCCCGGCCGGAGCGAGCACCGTGCAATTGGATTACAAGTTGCGGACGCTGTCCTTGGCGAACCTCGTCGAACTCCTTGGCTGCACTATTGAGGGCACCGCGCCGCACGTGGCGGGCCCAGCCTTTGCGCCCGGCATCCAGCCTCCGATTCAGCCGTGGACGCCATAGGACTTGCCCCTCGCCCGGGGAAAGTTGTTACCCTCTGCTTCCTGCGGCAAAGTCCGCCACCGGCATCCCCGGAGAGCAGCGCCCCGGAGCAACCAAGTGAGCGAGCCGATGGAGACCTGGCTGACCCAGGAGGCGTACGACCGGCTACAGGCCGAACTCGATGAACGCCAAGGACCGCTTCGGGTAGAGATCACTAAGCGAATCCAATTGGCGCGCGAGGAAGGTGACCTCAAGGAGAACGGGGGTTACCACGCCGCGAAGGAGGAGCAAGGCAAGAGCGAGGCCCGGATCCGAGTCTTGCGGCACTTGATCGAAAACGCCAAGATCGGCAGCCCACCGGCCAAAGCCGGAGAGGTCGCGCAAGGCCAAGTCGTCACAGTTCGATTTACAGATGGTGACGAAGAGCGATTCCTCCTCGGCTCACGGGAAGAAGCCGCCCACGCCAGCATCGATGTTTACTCACCCACCTCGCCCCTCGGCGGTGCGGTGATCGGACGCAAGGTCGGCTCCGAGGTCACCTACAAATTGCCCCGGGGCGAGCGATCGATCACTGTGACGATCGTCGCGACGGAGGCGTACTCCGGCTAGTCAGCGACTGCTGGCCGTGCGGTACCTGCGCACGGCCAGAACGCCGAACCCAACAATGAGCACGATCGACCAACCGACCGAAACGACCGCCGCATGCTCCAAGGGCCAGAACCCGCGAGTGGGGGCCACTCCCGTATTCCCGAATGCGGTTCGAACTGCCTGCACAGTTGCGCTGATCGGATTCCAAGCCACCACCGTCTGCAGCCACGAAGGCATCGTCTGGATCGGGACGAAGGCGTTGGACATGAACGTGAGCGGGAACAACCAGATGAATCCGGCAGTGTTCGCGACCTCGGTGCTCGGGACAATCAGTCCGATCCAGGCTCCGATCCACGACATCGCAAAACCGAACAGCAACAAGAGCAAGAAACCGCCAGTAATCGACAGCGCTGAAGTGTGGGTGCGCCAGCCAACCGCCAATCCACAAACACTCATCACGATCAGAATCAAGACGGTTCTCAACAGATCCGAAAGCGTGCGGCCGGCCAGCACGGCGGACCTGGCCATCGGCAGCGATCGGAATCGGTCTATCAGCCCCTTTGCCATGTCCTCGGCAAGGCCGACGCCCGTCGAGGCACCGTTGAACGCAACCGTCTGGGCGAAAATCCCTGCCATCAAGTACGACCGATACCCACCGCCTGCGACTTGAATGGCGCCGCCGAATACGAATGCAAACAGAAGTACAAACATGATCGGCTGGACGATTGAGAAGACGAGCAACTCTGGGATGCGCGGAATGTGTCGCAAGTGCCGCATCGTCAAGACCAGCGAATCGTTAACGGCGTGCGAAAGCCGGCTGCTGACCTTCTCTGGCGCCAACAAGGTCATGAGGTGCTCCGCTCTGCTTGACGACGCTGACGTCGACTAGTTGGTGCCACAGTTTCGTCCTCTGAGTGGTGGCCGGTCAGGGAGAGAAATACGTCGTCGAGACTTGGCCGGCGCAGTGCAAGATCGTCGATGCCCACTCCGGCTTCATCAAGCAGGCGGATGGCTTCGATCAAGGTTCCAGCGCCGCCGGCGACCGGACCAAGCAATCGGCGCGAATGTTGATCAACGGTTGGCGCAACTCCACAGATTGCCGAAAGGACCGCGGCTGCAGTCTCAAGTGGTGATCCAGCCGTCACAACGAGATCGAGTCGATCCCCGCCCACCTGGGACTTAAGTTCATCGGCTGTCCCCGACGCAATCACCCGCCCGTGATCCACCACGGCAATCGTGTCGGCCAACCTGTCGGCCTCTTCTAGGTACTGGGTTGTGAGCAAGACAGTCGTACCGTCCCGCACAAGTCCGGAGATCACATCCCACATGCCAAGTCGCGAACGAGGGTCGAGGCCAGTTGTGGGCTCGTCAAGAAAGAGCACCGGCGGACTGGCAACGAGGCTGGCAGCCAGGTCGAGTCGACGCCGCATGCCCCCGGAGTAAGTCTTGGCGATTCGGTCCCCAGCGTCGACGAGGTCGAATCGTTCGAGCAATTCCGCCGCCCGCTCACGACTATGTGCCTTGCCGAGGTGGTAAAGCCGGCCCACCATCTGGAGGTTCTCGCGGCCGGTCAGGTACTCATCAATCGCCGCGTATTGGCCGGACAAACCGATCCGGCGACGAACTTCGTCGGGGTGACGTCGCACGTCGAATCCGGCCACCTCGGCGGTACCACTGTCAGGATCCAGCAACGTGGTCAACACCCGCACTGCCGTTGTTTTGCCAGCGCCATTGGGCCCTAGCAGCCCGAGCACTGTGGCTTCTTCGACCTGCAGGGACATGCCGTCGAGCGCGACGACCGAGCCGTATCGCTTGACCAAACCCTCGGCCCGAATCGCAACGCCCACCCGATCCCCCTCATTTCGCCAAAAGCTACGGCCGGATATTCACCTACCTGCTGCGAACAACTCCATGGCAGCGGGTAGATATTCCACCAGAGCGTCGTTCCCGCCGCCGTGATTTGGATTCCGTCGGCTGGTCGGCTAAAGTACTTGCGTGGTGCAAGCAACTTCTTGGCTCACGGCTGGCATAGCCGAGGACTTTGGCAGAGCCCTGCATGCGTTTAGGGCGCGCTTATCGACTGGGGCCCAGGAAATCGGACGAGGTGCGGTACTGCACCAGTTGATCGGGCTTGGGCCGTCCCGACCGAGTGAACTGGCTAGTTGCGCGCACCTGGACCTCTCGACTGTGAGCCGCCACCTTGCTGCGCTCGAGCGAGACGGGCTGGTTGCCAAACTCGCCGATCCAGCTGACGGCCGCGCCCACCTAGTCACCGTGACCGACTCAGGTAAAGCGCACGTTGCTGACTTCCTAGCCCGCCGAGACGCCACCGTGGCTCAAGCAACAGAACGCTGGACTGAGAGTGAAAGAACCGAATTAGGGCGACTGCTTCGCAAGTTCGCCGCAGACCTCGCCGCACCTAGCGGCGCCGAAAGGGGAAAGCCATGAGTTCTACTGCCGCACCAGCCGAGCATCCGCGTCGGATCGGGCTGATCATGACGGCGCTCATGATGACGATGCTGTTAGCAGCACTGGACCAGACGATCGTCTCTACGGCGCTGCCCACAATCGTCAGCGACCTCAAGGGCCTCAACCAGTACTCGTGGGTGGTCACCGCCTACCTTCTGACGTCGACCGCCAGTACGCCGATCTGGGGCAAGTTGTCGGACATGATCGGGCGCAAGCTGATCCTGCAGTCCGCCGTGATCGTCTTTCTAGTCGGATCAGTTCTGGCTGGTATGGCTCAGACAATGTGGCAGTTGATCCTTACTCGTGGCATTCAGGGTCTCGGCGGCGGCGGCCTGATGGTCCTCGTTCTGGCTGTCATCGCGGATGTAATTCCACCGCGCGAACGAGGTCGCTACACCGGAATCTTCACCGGAGTATTCGGATTCGCCAGCATCATTGGCCCACTGCTCGGGGGCTTTTTCACCCAGCACCTTTCTTGGCGCTGGATCTTCTACATCAACATCCCGCTTGGCATCGCGGCACTTCTGGTAATCGGCGCGGTTTTGCACATTCCCGTCACCCATAAGCGGGTTGCGATCGACTGGCTCGGCGCCGGACTGCTCATCGCTGGAGTCACGACCCTGTTGCTCGTAACCGAGTGGGGCGGCCAGAAGTACCCCTGGGGATCCACGACCATATTGGTACTTAGCGCGGCCGGCCTGATCTCCATTGTTTTGTTTGTGCTACAGGAGTTCCGGGCGCCCGACCCAATCGTCTCGATGAAGCTGTTCCGCAACGTGGTTTTCACGACGACATCAGCAATCGGGTTCGTAGTCGGGTTTGCAATGTTCGGAAGCATCATCTTCCTGTCGCTGTACCTGCAGATCGTTCACGGCGCAACCCCGACAATGTCCGGACTGCAACTGCTTCCCATGATGCTTGGCATCATGATCTCCTCGATTGGTTCCGGTCAGCTGATCGTCAGGATCGGGCACTACAAGCCGTTCCCGATCATCGGAACTGGCCTGGCTGCGGTGGGCCTTTACCTGCTGTCATATGTTTCGCCAACGCTGCCGTACTGGAAACTGTCGATCGCGATGTTCATCCTCGGCTTCGGCATGGGAAATGTCATGCAGGTGCTGGTGTTGGCAGTGCAGAACGCCGTCGACGTCAGACTGATCGGAGCCGCGACGAGCGGATCGACGTTCTTCCGGTCGATCGGTGGTTCCTTCGGCACAGCGGTGTTCGGCGCGCTAATGACATCGCGCCTAGCCTCGGAGTTGGCCAAGGCGATCCCGCCGGATGTTGCGGCGAAGATGCCGCACGGAAGTATCACTTCGTCGATGGCCGGCGTCGCGAAACTGGCCGAGCCCCTACACACCGCAGTTGTTGGGGCCTTCGCGCGAGCCATCTCGCACACGTTCCTTGTGGCGTCGATTGTTATGGCAGTCGGGTTCGCGATCTCCTGGTTCATCCCAGAGAATCCGCTTCGCACCCATCACGGTCCGGCACCGACGACGGCCGAAGAGTCGTCCGACGTTCCGGCAGTCTCGCTCGACTGAGCCGCTAAAACCCTTGCGATCCGAGCCGTAACGCGCGACCCTGCAAATAGGGAACGCCCGAGTCCGACCGGGTTGGGGGAAGAGTGACGATTTCTGCGCTTCTTAGAGGCAAGCCCAAAGTAGTTACCATCGAACCGAGCGCATCAATAGCAGAGCTCGTCGGTCTGTTAGCGCAGTTCAAAATCGGCTGCGTGGTGGTTTCGGCTTCCGGCGGGCAGGTCGATGGCATCGTGTCTGAGCGCGATGTGGTCGCTGCGCTAGGTAGTACAACCGCGGACCTACTCGCCAAGCCCGTATCAGCGATTATGACTAGGGACGTTTTGACTGAAGGTTCGGAAGCCACCTTCGACGATCTGATGAGGCTGATGACCGACAATCGGATTCGCCACATTCCGATCGTGGATGGTGGATCTCTGATCGGCATAGTCAGTATCGGCGACGTCGTTAAGCAACGAATTGATGCGCTCGAGGCCGAACGTGGCGCACTTGTGGACTACATCTCCGGTAGGTGATGCAGCAAACCGACTAGTTGGGCCCGGGCCAATAGCGATCTGGGTTCAAGATCAGGGCTGCCGCCCCTAATATCCCGGCGTATGGCCCGGATGCTGTGGGTTCGATCGTCACCCGCCGGATAAACCCGAAGCCGGCATGGCGGCGAAAGGACGCGCGCAGCGGGTCGAAAAGAAGTGGACCTGCGTTAGAGACTCCGCCACCCATGAGTACCAGGTCGATATCGCAGACCGCGGCTAGCGAGGCCACCCCAATCCCAATCGCCGTCCCCGCCCGAGCCAAGGCACTTAGCGCAATGAGGTCTCCGGATCGCGCATCCGCCGTAAGCATTTCGGCCGTCTCCGGACGCCCGTGCCCATGGGGACGCCAGCCGTTTTCGACCGCCCAGGCCGTCAGCCGAGGTCCCGAAGCGAACGCCTCGACGCAGCCAGTAGCCCCGCACACACACACTGGGCCACTGGGATCGGCGACCGTATGTCCGACGTGGCCGGCATGCCCAGTCCCACCAGTGATTACTCGACCGTTGAGAATTAGGCCGCCGCCGACGCCGGTCGAGACGACCATTCCCAAGAAATTCTCGCAACCTCTAGCTGCTCCGACCCAGTGTTCTGCGATCGCCAACGCGACGGCGTCGTTGATGATTCGGACAGGAACCTCAAAAGCCTCACCCAGTCGGGCACGCAGCGGGAAATCTCGCCAGGCCGGGATGTTGACCGGCGACATCTCCCCGGCTGGCCACAGCATCGGCCCAGCACTCCCGACGCCTATTCCGCCGATCTGCGGGTGCCCAGCGTCGACAAGCAACTTGCTAATCATCAGGCGCAGCGACAGCCATAGGCCCTCGGCGCCGAGCCCTGAGTCTGTCGGCGTACGCGCCGACGCAATGACCGTACCGTCGTCGGACACCAGCCCGGCCGCCATCTTCGTGCCGCCAATATCGACGCCGATTACTAGTTCGGACACGTCCGCCTCTCCCCATCGCCGGACACAGCGTACGGTCGGGCCGTGCCAAGTTCCCAGCCGAGCAAGTCCAGACTCCTTCGAGTCGTCGGCCGCAATCCCTGGCTGAGCGGACTTCCTGTCGAGGTGGCCATCCTTTCGACCGTAGCGTTCTGCGTGGCCCTGGGCTTTGGAATTGTGGCACCAGCGATCCCAATCTTCGCCAAGACGTTTGGTGTCTCAGCTTTCATGGCTGGTGCGGTTGTATCAGCCTTTGCCCTCGTCCGATTCGCTTGCGCTCCACTGGCGGGAGCACTACTCAACCGCCTTGGCGAACGAATTGTGCTAGCGACAGGCCTGCTCATCGTTGCGGGGTCGAGTGCCCTTGCCGGATTGGCCCGGACCTACAACCAGTTGATCGTTCTGCGCGGCATTGGTGGCCTTGGGTCCGTGATGTTCACCGTATCGGCGTTGAGCTTGCTGCTGCATTCGGTGGGTCCTGAGCATCGCGGCCGAGCCGCCGGTGCATATCAGGGCGGCTTCCTGCTTGGCGGGATCGCCGGACCGGCTGTAGGCGGTCTGGTCATCGCACACTCAATTCGCACGCCCTTCTTTGTATACGCGGGAACGCTGGGACTGGCGACGGTTGTGACTCTGGTATTCGTACGTCGCTCTAACTCGGAACCGGCAGCAGGCAACGAGGCAAGCGCCCGAGGTTTCGGTCCGCTCCGCGCCGCCCTAGGCAATTCGGCGTACCGCGCTGCGCTCACCGTGAATCTGGCGAATGGCTTCACGGCGTTAGGCCTGCGGACCTCACTTGTCCCGCTGTTCGTCATCGAGGTGCTGCACCGGTCGGCAAGTTTCGCCGGACTTGCGTTCTTCATAACTGCCATCGTGCAAGGGTTGTTGCTGTTGCCGGCCGGTCGTCTTGCAGACGAGCGCGGGCGCAAGCCAGCTCTGGTGATCGGAAGTTCGGCTGTGATCTTCGGGATGATCGTTCTCGTCTTCACTCACGGTCGGGTCGAGTTCATCGTTGCCATGATTATTCTCGGGGTTGGTGGGGCCTACCTTGGATCAGCGCCTTCTGCCGTTGTGGGCGACATAGTCGGCAAGCAGCGAGGCGGTTCGGTATTCGCGGCCTACCAGATGACCTCAGACTTCGGCGCGATCGTCGGTCCCCTTGTCGCTGGCTTCCTTGTCGACCGAGTTGGGTTCGGAGCCGCATTTGCGGTCGGCGCAATAATCGCCGCGCTAGCACTAGCAGTAGTGAGCGCCATGACGGAGACGCGTAAGGCGACCTAGTTAGGCAGCAAAGACGTTCGTAGCAAACGCATCGCAGCATCTGGATGATCAGGTGAGAGTAACCCGGCCGCAGCCAATACATAGTCGCGGTCCACTACCGACTCGGCTCGTTCCGCTAGCCGCCAACCACCGGCCACATCGGCGTGCAACGGCGCCAATACCTCCCCGGCTGCGGCTCCATCAGCATGGCGCAGCACCCCGCCACTTCCAACGACCAGCCGCGCCCGACTGAGATCTCGCCCCTTGGTTCGCGTCCCGCCCGGGACGTCGTACGGGCGAGCATGTCTGCGGACGGCCACCGTCAGAGCCAGTCGCGCAAGTTCGAGATCCAGAAGCCGTTCATCGTCCGTACCAGCGAGAAAGGCCGGATCTCCGGCACGCATTTGCGCACCCGACCGCAGGACCGCAACGTTGCTGCTGAGCAACCCTTCCGACTCAGCGGCCGCGATGATTCCAACGGCATTCCACCGAACACCGAGATCCCCCTCCACCGTCCTGCCGCGCCACAGCGTGGTCACAGCTTCGGTCGATGGTTCATCGGCGTCCGGAGCCAAGGCGCTGTACACATCTGTTGTTGCACCACCGACATCCACGACCACGACATCTCCTAAGCCAGGCTCGCCCGGGCCTCCGTCTGCCAAGAGTTCTACCGCTGCCAGCACCGCATCTGGAGTGGCGCAGCTAACCAATTCTTGGAAGCGCGGTCCTTGCGATAGTTCCTTGCCACCGATCACGTGTCTGATGAAGGCTTCCCGAATTGCCAAGCGAGCTGGCATGGCATCGAGCACCCCAATGCGCGGCAGGACATTCGCCGTGACAGTCGCCGGGATGCCCGCATCGGTCAGGCGTTGGCCAACCGTGTTTGCGACCTTCGCGTTGCAAGCGACCACGACTGGCTTATCGAAGCCGGATTCGACAAGTGCCGTCGCGTTTTGAAGGACGGACTCGTCGCCGCCGTCAGTCCCGCCACACAGCAAGACAATGTCCGGACGGTCGGCGGCCAACGCCGCCATGGCGGCCTGATCCAAGATTCCCGCGGCCACGTGTACAACTCGGGCTCCCGCGGACAAGCCCACCCGCCAACCAGCCTCAGCAGTGATGGCGCGCTCGTAGCCGATGACACCCAGCCGCAGGCCACCCCCTGCCGAGGAACACACCCGCAATTCGTCGATCTCGCGCCCGCCAGCCACGGCAGCCACAGCCGCATCAAGGCCGATGAGTACGTCGGTCCCGATCGTCGTCGGGTGCGCCGCCGTCGCGACAAGAACGCCCGAGGGCAGTTCGACTGCGGCCGCCTTTGTGTAAGTCGAACCGACATCGACGCAAACGACCAACGTCATCTGATCAGCTCAGCGCGGCCGCTAGATCGGCCAACAAATCAGCGCAGGTCTCAATACCGACCGAAAGTCGAACTAGATCATCGGGCACTTCGAGGGGACTACCGGCGACGCTGGCGTGAGTCATTCGGCCGGGATGCTCAATTAGAGATTCGACGCCACCCAGAGATTCGCCGAGCGTAAACAGTTTGGTGCGGCTACACACGTCGAGTGCCGCCTGCACACCGCCGACAACGCGGAAAGACACCATGCCACCGAATCGGCTCATTTGTCGTGCGGCAATGTCGTGACCTGGGTGCTCAGGCAGCCCGGGGTACAGCACGGTGGAAACGGACGGGTGAGACTGCAAGAGTGCTACCACCTTTTCGGCGTTGTCGCAGTGCCGTTCGAGTCGTACCCCTAACGTCTTGATTCCCCTTAGAACTAACCAAGAATCGAAAGGCCCGGCGACAGCGCCCATCGCATTCTGGTGATACGCGAGTTGCTCGGCGAGGTCAGCATCGGCCACCACGAGTGCTCCGCCGACAACGTCAGAGTGTCCCCCGAGGTACTTGGTCGTCGAGTGCACTACGACGTCTGCACCAAGTGCCAACGGCTGCTGCAAATAGGGCGAGGCGAAAGTGTTGTCGACGACCAAGAGTGCCCCGGCTGCATGCGCTACGTCAGCCAGGGCTGCGATGTCGGCGATGTTTAGAAGCGGATTTGTGGGCGTCTCGACCCAAACGACCTTCGTCTTCCCCGGCCTGATCGCAGCTGCTACCGCGGATACGTCGCTTAGCGCAGCCGACGTATGTTCGATACCCCAAGGCTGCTGCACCCGCGAGAACAGTCGGTAGGTGCCGCCATAGGCATCGTCTGGAATAACGGCATGATCGCCCGGGCGCAGGATGGTTCGCAGGAGCGTGTCCTCAGCCGCAAGACCGGACGCAAAGGCCAACCCACGCGATCCGCCCTCGATCGCGGCCAGACACTCCTCCAGCGCGGTGCGCGTTGGGTTGCCGCTGCGCGAGTATTCGTATCCGCCCCGCAGGCCGCCGACGCCGTCCTGCTTGTAGGTCGACACTTGGTAGATCGGCGGCACCACGGCGCCGGTGGTGGGGTCTGGCTCCTGCCCCGCATGAATCGCACGGGTCTCAAATCCTTGGCTCATTCATTCAGGCTACCTGTGTCACGCCGGGAACACCCGAGGTCGGTCTGTGGTTTAACTTGGGCAACCACAATTTGGGGGAACCATGCCGCTCTTCGCTAAGAACCGCTTGCCAGATCCGGGCAGTACCTTGCCCGGTCGCCCAGAGCCAGGCTTTGGCGTCCCCACGGCCCATGCGGTGCTCAAGACCCCAATCGAAGGCCCTTGGCCGGATGGAGTCGTGACGATCGGGCTCGGGATGGGTTGCTTCTGGGGTGCCGAGAAGCGCCTTTGGCGCCTCGACGGGGTCTACAGCACGGCGGCGGGTTACCAGGGAGGGGCGACGCCAAATCCCACCTACCAAGAGGTATGCACCGGTCGGACCGGACACACCGAATCGGTGCTGGTCGCCTATGACCCAGCTGTTGTCTCTACGTATGACGTGCTGAAGGTGTTCTGGGAGAACCACGACCCGACGCAGGGCTACCGACAGGGCAACGACATCGGCACGCAGTACCGCAGCGCCATCTATTGGACGACCGAAGAACAACAGGATGTGGTGTTGGCTACAGCTGCTGCGTATGGAGTTGAGTTACGCGCGCGGAACATTGGAGACATCACCACTGAACTGGCTCCTTGGCCGACGTTCTACTACGCCGAGGATTACCACCAGCAATATCTGTACAAGAACCCGCATGGCTACGACTGTCACGCCAACACTGGGATTGGCCTGCCGCCGCTCTAGCCGTCGCGCGGCTGCAAGCCGCACCCGACGGATAGCAAGGCCTTAGAACGAGTCAGTGCGCTAGGTAGCCCAGTACATCTTGTCGGGTGATTACCCCAGCTGGTTTTCCGTCGTCAATGACGATGGCCGCATCGGCCGACTCAAGGGCGGTAATCGCTGCAGCAACCGGTTCACCAGCACCAATCATCGGCAACGACGCAGACATGTGGCGGTCAACCGGGTCTGCCAGTTGGGCATGCCCGGTGAACAGTGCATCGAGTAGTTCACGTTCGCTTACTGAACCGACTACTTCGGCGATCATCACAGGTGGTTCGGCGCGCACAACCGGCAACTGCGAAACACCGTATTCGCGCAGAATGTCGATTGCCTCACGCACAGTCTCCTGCGGGTGGGTGTGAACAAAGGGCGGCAACTGACCCGACTTGCCACGGAGCACGTCACCCACGGTGCGCTCCTGCGAGGTCGTCAAGAATCCGTAGTCTGCCAGCCATTCGTCGCTAAATACCTTCGACAAATACCCGCGACCGCCGTCAGGCAAGAGCACAACGACGATGTCGTCCTTGCTAGCGCGAGCAGCCACTTTCAGCGCGGCCTCGACTGCCAGGCCACATGAGCCTCCAACGAGAAGTCCCTCTTCTCGCGCAAGTCGACGAGTCATCAGGAACGAATCGCGGTCGGACACGGCGATGATCTCGTCGCAGATCTCTCGATCGAACGCGGTCGGCCAGAAGTCTTCGCCAACGCCCTCGACCAAGTAGGGCCGTCCGGTCCCACCCGAATACACCGAACCTTCGGGGTCGGCGCCGATCACCCGCACCGCACCGTTCGAGCGTTCCTTCAGATATTGACCGGTGCCGGAAATCGTCCCGCCCGTCCCGACGCCCGCCACAAAATGCGTGATGCGTCCGTCGGTTTGCGCCCAGAGTTCGGGGCCAGTGGTTTCGTAATGGCTGCGAGGATTGTTGGGGTTGCTGTACTGGTCGGGTTTCCACGCGCCAGGAAGTTCGCGCGCCAGTCGGTCGCTGACCGAGTAGTACGAACGCGGGTCTTCGGGGTCAACTGCAGTTGGGCAGACCTCCACACGTGCGCCGTACGCCCGTAGGACGTTGATCTTGTCGGCCGAGACCTTGTCCGGGCACACAAACACGCACTCATAGCCACGTTGCTGGGCGATCAGAGCTAGGCCAATACCGGTGTTTCCGCTCGTCGGCTCGACGATCGTGCCTCCGGGCTTGAGCTGTCCGGATTCTTCGGCAGCGGTGATCATCCGCTCGGCGATCCGGTCTTTCACCGAGCCGCCCGGGTTGAGGTACTCGACCTTGGCCAGCACCGTGGCGGGCACGTCGGCGGCCACTCGGTTGAGGCGAACCAAGGGAGTGTTCCCGATCAGGTCAACTACGGAATCATGTACGTCCACCTGAGTGAGCCTACTTGCGTCGTACGCTGATCACATGCCCAGTCCGCTAGTCGCCCTGGCCCAAAATATCTACCGCATCCCTACGTTCGGGGACTACATCAACACGTTCGCCCTCGTCGACGCCGATGGTCAGGTAACGCTCATCGACACGGGCCTTAAGTCGGCGCCAAAACGGATCATTGCCGCCCTGGCCGCGATCGGGAAACGACCCCAAGACGTCACGCGCATCGTGCTCACCCACGCTCACCTCGATCACGCCGGTGGCGCCCGTCGACTACTCGAGGAAACCGGCTTGGGCGGCGTTTCCATCCACGAGGACGACGCTAAATACGCACGCACCGGGCGCCCGCCCGCCACCGACCGCACCGTCACGGGCGGTCGACTTGTGAGCCGACTACCAACCGGTGGCTTTCCGGCGGTCGAGGTTTCCACCGAACTCCAGGATGGACAATTACTTCCGATCGCCGGAGGGCTACAGGTCATTCACACCCCCGGTCACACGCCTGGGCACATCTCACTTCTTCACCAGCCAACTCGGGTGCTCATCACGGGCGACGCTCTCTTCAATGTCCGCAGCCGACTTTCCTGGTCCATCGGCCTGTATTGCACATCAGTTTCCGAAGCCAAAGCCAGCGCAGGGCGGTTGGCGGATCTGGACTACGGCGTTGTGAGTTTCATGCACGGCCCTGAACTGCGCACCGGCGGCAAAGAAGCGATTCGCGGCTTCCTGCGTCGCGAGTCGAGCGTTTAGGTGCGAGCCGGAGGGACGTCATTGTGGAACTTCGTCGGCTAGCAAACGCGCGTCGAATTGCCACGGTTGCTGCAGTGGGAGGCGCCGGCGTTGGGATTGGGGCCGCTGGCTTTGGCGTTCTCGTTGGCCAGGCAGCGCTGGCCAAGCGCGCCATAGGTCCGCGGACGGCCTCGGCGCCCTATGCCGATGCCAGCTTCGGGCCCAGCACCGGAACTTCGCTGCGACTTGTCGTTCTAGGTGACTCAGGTGCCGCGGGATTTGGCGCGGCTTTCGCGGCCGAAACACCCGGGGCGCTGCTGGCTGCCGGATTGGCGGCCGAAAGCGAACGTCCCGTGCGTTATCTCTGCATGGCCGAGGTGGGAGCCCGGACCGCGGATCTTGCCGCTCAGGTCGAGCGCGCCCGACTTGTCCGCCCGCATGTCGCCGTCATCATGGTGGGCGCTAACGACGTGACTCACCGGGTACGGCCGCCCGAGTCGGTTCGACTGCTAACTGAGGCCGTGGCCGCATTGCGAGTCATGGGTTGCGAGGTCGTGGTGGGTACCTGCCCGGATCTGGGCACGGTCGGACCGATCCGTCCGCCGCTGCGTTGGGTTGCTCGCCGATTGTCTCGTCAACTTGCGGCCGCCCAGGCCATCGGAGTCAGCGCCGTTGGTGGGTACGCCGTAGCACTGGCCGACCTGTTGGGGCCCGAGTTTGCAGCGCGCCCGCAGGACATGTTTGCCGCAGACCAATTTCATCCGTCCACGGCTGGTTACGCGGCTGTCGCCGACGCCCTGCTTCCCGCAGTACTGGTTGCCGCTGGGGTCAGGTCGCGCGACGTAATGCCAACAAGTCCGCACTAAGAGCGTCGAGCAAGCCGACTACAACGGCACCTTCTTCGGCAGCGTCGGCAAGCTCAAGTCCAACTACCGCCAACTGATCTGCGACCGCGTAGGGCGCTAAACGCGGCAGTTGGTGCAGCGGCCCACCGCGAGCGATTTGGGTCACCGCCACTATCTCCACGGCGATTTCGAAGGCTCGGTCGGCCGCGGACTGCCCCGATTCGCCCACTGCGTTTAACCGACCCTCCGACAGCCCACGCAATCGATCGGCCGTTCGGAGTACTTCGGCCCGGAAGCTAGCTGTCGGGTTGGCTGGACCGGTCTGCATATCCACGGACGCTACCGGCAACAGCAGATGTCAGTTGAACAAGGGACCACAGGGGGGTGACGCTGACGCCCGCGGGAGGTTACGGTGGGCCAACCAGACCACGCCGGCCGAGGAGGTCCCCATGACCCTGCACCACTCGGAAGAGACTCACCAGCAACTCGTCGCGAAAGTCCCTGCCGCAACCGGGCGCGAGTTCAAAGAGTGGTTCACAGTCTTGGAAAACGGTCCTTCCCTCTCGTTCGACGACAAGGTCAATTGGCTCCGAGATGAGTTCGACATCTCCCACGGCCACTCGACGGCCATAGTTCACGAGTACGACTTAGCAAAGGCGGCCCGCCGTACCAGTTGAGTCTGCGGGTCCGGTCCACGTCGAGTTCGCCATTGCGGTGCCGACGTCGGCCGAACGGGTATTTGCTGCGCTGGTTGATTGGGACCACCAGGGCCAATGGATGCTAGGAACGCGAGTTTGGGCGACCGGCCCTGGCATTACGGGTGATCTCGGCCGAAACAACGGGGCAAAGGTTTCGGCGTTCACGGGCATAGGGCGCGTGGGGTTTCTCGACACCATGGTGATCACAAACTGGGATGAACCCCACCGCGTCGACGTGGCACATACCGGCCGCGTCGTGCGCGGCACCGGGACCATGTTGGTCGAAGCACTGGACACCGATCACTCAAGGTTCATCTGGAGCGAAGATCTGCACCTGCCGCTAGGTGCATTAGGTCGACTGGGGTGGCCATTGGTCAGCCCGTTCTTCGCAATCGGCATCAAGTCATCCCTGAAACGTTTCGCCCAGTTTGCCGCTAGGCCAGACACGCCCTGATCTTGTCAACCGTGTTCCAGTTGCGCATCGTCACCGAAGTGGCAAATTGCCGATCCCAAGCGAACTTGAATAACGGTGATTTCGAATAGCCGTTTGGACACCACAAGTACAGGTGTTCTCCAACAACCTTCACCTGGTCCTCCACGAGCACGAGTGACCCAAGTGCGGCCACCCCTGTCGCAGCTGGCGTAGTCGCCAGAAAGCCCACGAAGTGTTTGGCCGGGTCATTCGCAATGCTCACGAAAGGATCGGCCGCGCTAACCCGCTCGAATTCGCGCGCAGTTCTTACGATCACGCGGACATCCAGATTGAGTTCGCGTTTAAGTTCCGCTCCGATATCCGCGGACGCAGTGGCAAGTTGCTTAGCGGTAGCGGTAAAGACGGCGTTACCACTCTGCAGAATTGTTTCAACGTTTTCGTAACCCAAGTTCTGCATCCGTCCGCGCAAGTCTGGCATTGCCAGCCGATTGTTGCCACCTACGTTGACGCCCCGCAACAGCGCGATACACCGCAATTTCTCAGCCATGGCCTCCCCCGGCGAACAGGCTACGACGCACAATGGCGGGCCCGCCAGTCGGGATTCCCTGAGAGCCACTGCCGCATTCAGCGTCGCAAAGCCCAACCACTCGAACTCGGCGGCATGTCGCTCATGGCTTCTCCTTGCTCGTGGCGACCGGTGCGGCCGTCGCTGAGAAAAGGATCGCTGGTCCATGTGGACAAGGCCCCAAGATTGACTGGCAATCTCCTGACAACGTGTCCGAGCTGCGGCGAATACCTCAGCGGCGGTTGAGGATCGCAAGCAGTCGCAGGATCTCCAGGTACAGCCACACCAGCGTGACCATGAGACCGAATGCAAGACGCCACGACTCACGCTCGGGTACACCAGCAGCAACACTGCGGCTGATCGATTCGAAATCCAGCGCCAAGGTGAATGACGCCAGGCCAACCCCCGCAACGCAAAGCAGTAGGCCAAGCCCATGCACTCCGTAGAAGCCCCAACCCTGCCCAACTCCCATGAATGAGCCGATGAGACTAGCGAACGCGATGATTCCGTAGGAGATAAGTCCGATCATCATCATTCGGACGAATCGGCCGGTCACGCGAATAACGTGTGTCGCGTAGAGCAGCAACATCACGCCGAACGCAACGACAGTTCCCAGCACTGCTTGGTAGACGATGTTCGAATTCGGATTGCCGTTGGTGCTGGCGATCGACGAGTACCAGACACTGATCGCGCCAAGCACGAACCCCTCGAGCACGGCGTAGAGAATCACCAGCGCCGGGTTGATCGCCTTCATAAACGAGTTAGCCATGGCCAAACCGAAAGCGATGATCATTGCCCCGAACATCAGAATCGGGTGTGCGGCGCCAACCTTCCAGCCGACTACACCACTGGCGACAAGGCAGAGAAAGAGCAGGCCGGTCTTCATGACGACGTCGTTTACCGTGACCGCGGCCTGCCCGCCGACAGTGCGGATTACGTTGTCGGCGCCAGCGGCTGATGTGGCTGGGGAACCTTGCCCGGACGCCGCCGCATATGCCGAACGGCCTTCTTGGTAGGCAAATCCGCTGCCGGCTTCCTTCTCGACCCGGGTAAGCACTGGATTACTCGTTGCCATGGTTCCTCCGTCTGCCGAAACAATCGCCTTCCTAGAAAGATAACCCGATCCCGGCAGTGTTTATGCCAATGCCCGTCCGCGCCGGTCAAGGCCGGCAGGCCAGCCAACTAAACTCCTCGAGCCACCGCAGGCGGATTGGAGCAATAGCGTGCGCGAGATCCTGGCTGTCGCCAATGCCGCCCTTGAACGCCATGAGGCCGTCGCCATGGGCACGGTTGTGCGGACGTGGAACTCCGCCCCACGCCCAGCCGGGTCAGCGATGCTGGTCACCGCGGTGGGCGAGGCAGTCGGTTCGGTCAGCGGGGGTTGCGTCGAGGCCGCGGTGTACGAACTTGGCATGGCCACTCTGGCCTCCGGGACTCCGGTCTTCGAGTCCTTTGGCATCAGCGATCCAGATGCTTTCGCGGTTGGCTTGACGTGCGGCGGGACGCTGGAGATCTTCGTCGAATTGGTGTCAACCGCCACCTGGCCGGAGTTGCCAGGCATCGTGGCAAGCCTGGCCGGCGGTGACCCAGTCGCAGTCGCAACCATCGTGCGCGGCCCAGTCGGCGTCGGTCGACACATCGTCGTGCGAGCCGACGGATTCCAAGGCGGGCTCGGCACACCTCGGCTTGACGATACGGTCGCCGCGGACGCCCGTGGCCTGCTCGCGTCCGGGGCCACGGGATTCCTGCACTATGGATCGGCCGGAGAACGACTTGGTGACGAGCTTGAGATCTTTGTTGCCTCCTTCGCCCCTGCCCCGCAGCTAGTCATCTTCGGGGCCGTCGACTTCGCTGGCGCCCTGTGCACCGTCGGAAGATTGCTTGGGTACCACGTCACGATCGTGGATGCTCGGGAAGTGTTCGCAACCAAGAAACGATTCCCACAAGCCGATGCGGTCGTAGTCGATTGGCCGCACCGGTGGCTCGAAAATCAGCAACTCGACGCTAGCGCTGCAATCTGCGTTCTGACGCATGATCCCAAATTCGACGTCCCAGCATTGACCGCGGCCTTAAGAACCAATGCCAGTTACATCGGCGCGATGGGATCGCGAAAGACTCACGATGATCGACTGGCGCGACTCCGCGAGGTTGGCCTTAGCGAAGATCAAATTGCGCGAATCCATTCACCGATCGGCTTGGATCTGGGTGCCAGAACCCCGGGGGAGACCGCGGTCTCAATTGCCGCCGAAATGATCGGCGCCCGCTGGGGTGGCACCGGCAAGTCGCTCACCCAAATGGACGGACCAATCCACTTGGGCGGCCACAGTTGACTACCTGCGCTGGGCTAGTCCTGGCGGCGGGCGAGGGACGTCGCTTTGGCGGCCCCAAAGCGATCGCGGTATTCGATGGGGAGCGCTTGGTAGACCGCGCGGTAAGACTGCTAGTGACTGCTGGGTGCGCTCCGGTACTTGTCGTGCTCGGCGCGTGGGTGGGAGAAGTTCCGGGAGCGAGCATTGTCGTTAATCCGAATTGGCCCGACGGTATGGGCTCGTCATTGCGCGCAGGTATAGCCGCACTTGAATCGCATGCCGACGTATCCCGGGCACTGGTGACTCTCGTTGACCTACCGGGACTGACGGCTGCCGCAATCGAACGGGTCATCACGTGCCACACCGACCTCGCTGCCGCCGCCTATGAAGGGGTCCGCGGGCACCCCGTGCTGTTGGCTCGCAACCACTGGGCCGGCGCAGCTTCCACGGCCAGTGGGGATCGCGGAGCCCGCGACTACCTCGATAGCCAGTTCGTCACGTTGATTGAAGTCGGCGACGTCGCTCAAGCCGGCGACCTGGACGAGCGCTAGCCACAGCGCAGGCTTATCCAATTCTGTGCCCGGAGTGGGACTCGAACCCACATGCCGTGAGGCAGGGCGGTTTAAGCGCCCCGTGTCTGCCATTCCACCATCCGGACTTCGGCTACGAGTATGCCCGGTCCCCTCGTCGTTCGTCAGCGGTGGCGGCTCTTGCCGCTTGCACAGCGTCGTCGAGCATCTCTGCAGTCAAACGTCCGGTGAACGTGTTCTGCTGGCTCGGATGGTAGGACCCGACTACGGCGATCGGACGCTCGAAGCCGGCGCCGGGTCCCGGACTGAGGACCACTTGCGCGCCGTGGCCAAACCGGGGTTTGGGGCGAGGAACCTGCCAACCCAGGCTCCCTAGTGCGCTCAACGCGGAATTCCAGGCAGCGGCCCCCAACGCAAGCACTGCGCGCAGATCCGGTGCCGCTAATTCGATCTCGCGCAGCAGCCAGGGCGCGCACGTCGCGAACTCGGCCGGCGTCGGCTTGTTGTCAGGCGGTGCACAACGAACCGAGACCACGACTCTGGTATCGAACAACTTCAGACCATCGCTTACGTCAGTGGAAATTGGCTGGTTGGCCAAGCCCGCTCGATGCAGCGCTGCGTACATCCAGTCGCCACTGCGATCACCAGTGAAAACGCGGCCGGTGCGATTGGCACCGTGTGCACCTGGAGCTAGTCCAACGATCAACAGCTTCGGACGCTCGACACCAAAGCCAGGGATCGGGCGCCCCCAATATTCTTGATCGGCGTATGCGGCTCGGCGTTCGATCGCAACTCGTTCTCGCCACTCCACTAGGCGCTCGCAGGCTCGACAGCCAGAGATAGCTAAATCCAAGCCAGACAACGATTTTGCAGCGTTCGATTGCACCACAACGGCAGTGGGCGACTGCGCGTGCTCGTCCGTCGGACCTTGCGCTGGACTCAACGCAGGGTGCTGTGGAACAGGTCGAGCGTTCGCTGCCAAGCAACCGACGCA
The DNA here is from genome assembly GCA_903825575.1 of uncultured bacterium. Taxonomy (GTDB): domain Bacteria; phylum Actinomycetota; class Actinomycetes; order S36-B12; family CAIKAW01; genus CAIKAW01. The sequence goes on from CAIKAW010000058.1 coordinate 36,089, forward strand.
TGATCAGCGGCAAATACCTCGGGGCGATCATCGTTGAAGAACGCGTGTTGAGACCCGGGGTAGTTCTGGATGACCACGTTCCCGCCTGCCGCGATGATGTCGGTGGTCAAAGCGGCAATCATCGGACCGGCATGTGCTTCATCGGACTCGGCCTTGTGAATCAGTACCTGCTTGTCGCGGTAAGCCGACCAGTCGGGGTGATAGTCGGGCCAAGGTGTTGCTGGATAGAAGGCGACCGTCGCCGCAACGTCATCGCTGACGGAACCGGCGAGGAGCGACAAACCACCGCCCATGCAGAATCCAACAACGCCCACGTTTGACGAACTCACATCAGGTCTGGCAACTAGGTACGCTGCGGCCCCAGCGATGTCCTTAGCGGCTTTGGCGACCTGCAGACCGATCATCAACTTCTTGGCCTCATCCGGCTCAGTCGTCGCAGATCCTCGGTAGAAATCCGGAGCCAGTGCGACGAATCCGGCAGCAGCAAATCGATCGACTAGTTCAAGGATGTGCGGCACCAAGCCCCACCACTCCTGAATCACGATTACGGCTGGTCCGCCGCCCGCTGGACCGGCAAGGTATCCAGTGCACGTACCACCATTGCTCGCAAACTCGACGATTTCACCCATGCGCGGGACGATACCTGCTGAACTCTTCGATCAGGTAGCCGGTTGAACTAATGACAGCGCGATCCCGTCGAGGATGTCGTGCTCGCTGACTGTTACGGCAGTAAGTCCGGTGCGATCCAAGATCCGGCTCAGGACTAGGGCGCCTGCCCCAATCACGTCAACTCTTCCCGGATGCATCACAGCCAAGCCTGCTCGTTCGGCGCGTGTCATCGCTAGCAGATCGGCGGCGATCCGATGCACCTCTTGAGTCGGAATGACGCTGCCGTGGATCCGCGTGGCGTCGTATTGCGTTAGCCCGAGCGCAATGGCTGCCACGGTCGTGACTGAGCCGGCTAGGCCCACGATGTTCGCGGCAACGATGAGCGGTACTGACTGTTCAACTACGTCGAGTGCGGCGTCAATGTCGGCTGTGGCCGCTGCGATCTCTGCGGCCGTCGGCGGGTCGCTTCTTAGGTGGCGTTCGGTGATCCGCACGCATCCGATGTTCACGCTGCACGATGCGGTCGGACGGTCGACTCCGAGCACGAATTCGGTGGACCCGCCACCAATATCAACAACGAGTCTGGCAACCGCACCCGTCGTTCCCCAAGTGGCTCCAGCAAAAGCCAGTGCAGCTTCCTCGGTGCCACTGATCACTTCGGGCTCGACTCCAAGCCGATCCCGAACCCCGGCCACGAAGATCTCGCGATTGCTCGCATCACGCGAAGCGGAGGTGGCAACGAAACGCAGCCGACTCACACCGTGGATGCCGAGCACGACGGCAAAGGTTTCGCAGGCCGCGAAGGTCCGCTCGAGCGCGGCCGGTGCGAGCTGTCCCGTCCGGTCGACGTCCTCACCTAGGCGCACGATCTCCATGCGGCGGTCGACGTCGATTAGTCCGTCAGTTGCGTCGATGTCGGCTATGAGCAGTCGGATTGAATTCGTGCCGCAGTCGATTGCTCCGACTCGCGTTGTCATCAGTCCTCCGTCGCAGAAAGGCAGGGCAGGCCTCGTGGCCGCTTCGGCAACCTGGCTACCGCCAAGTCACCCACCGGGTTAACCCCGGGTCCGGCAGCCAGCGAGTGCGCCACCAGCACGTGCAGACATTTCACTCGGTCGGGCATGCCACCAGCCGAGATGCCCGAAATCTCTGGCACCGCCCCGTGACATTCCCGCGCTGCCAAATAGTTCTCATGGGCACGACGATAGCCATCGCGAAGGCCTGAATCGGTGCCGAGAGACGAAGTCAATTCGGTCATCATTCCTTGCTCTTCGAGCCGACTGACTTCAGCGGTAAGGCGGGGGCACGTCAAGTAGAAGTGCGTGGGGAACGGGGTTCCGTCCGGAAATCGCGGTGCGGTTCTAACGACCGAAGGCGCGCCGCATTCACACCTGTGGGCTACCGAGATCACTCCCCGAGGGGGTCGACCAAGTTGGCTTTCGATCAATTCAAGATCTCGGGCCGACGCAGGAGCGTCGATCGGTTGCATCAGTGGGCAGTCGGAGCGTCGGCCGCCTTGACGCTGGCCCACAATCGCTCGTACCAAGGACCGGCCGGACTAGCCACCGAATTTCCCGGGACCGTCGATGCAGTCGGTGCAACCCCTGGCAGGCCCAAAACGACATAGCCAATCTCGCCGGGCATCACGAAATGCAGCCGGGCTCGGGCCTGCGCTGCAACATAGGCCGGATCAGCCCATCGCTGCTGGGTCTGTTGTAGAGCCGTCAGGTTGGCCTGCAGCGCCGCGGTCTGGGCCCCCAGTGCCGCTAATTGAGCCCGTTGAGCGAACCATTGGCGAAGCGGAAGAAACAGAGTCAGGACGACGATCCCGACGGCCAAGGCCAGCAGGGCAGGTCGGCCGGTCAGGAACAGCCGCGCCGGAGCCCGCCTGGGCGCAGTCGTCCCAGACGCGGGTTGCCGCGCGGTCGTAGTCATGCCATCCGTTCTGCCGGTCCTACTGACGACGGTACGACGATCAGCCGGTGAACCGCGGGAAGGCGGCCCTTCCGGCATAACGCGCCGCGTCGTCGAGTTCCTCTTCGATCCGAAGCAACTGGTTGTACTTGGCTACTCGCTCGCTGCGGGCCGGGGCGCCAGTCTTGATCTGACCACAGTTCGTCGCCACCGCAAGGTCGGCGATCGTCGTGTCCTCGGTCTCACCGGATCGATGGCTCATCATGCAGCTGTACCCGCTGCGTTGAGCTAGGGAAACGGCGTCGAGCGTCTCGGTAAGAGTGCCAATCTGGTTGACCTTGACTAGCAGCGAGTTTGCTTGGCCGCCACTGATACCGCGCTGCAGCCGCTCCGGGTTTGTCACGAACAGGTCGTCGCCGACCACTTGGACCGACGCGCCCAGCCGATCAGTCAGTGCCCGCCAGCCTTCCCAGTCGTCCTCGGCCAGCGGGTCTTCTATAGAGACGAGCGGGTAGGAACTGACCAATTCGGCGTAGTAGTCGATTAGCTCGGCCGATGTGCGGGTGGATCCCTCGAACCGGTACGCACCATCGGCGTAGAACTCGGTGGCCGCCACGTCGAGCGCCAG
>CAIKAW010000059.1 GCA_903825575.1 uncultured bacterium
AACAGGTGCAACGACCTGGCCAGTACCGGCTGGTGTGACAAGCGTCGATGTGCTCAGCGTGGCTGGCGGTGGCGGTGGCGGACGCGGGGGCGGCGGCTACACCGCCGGCGGTGGTGGTGGCGGCGGACAAGCCACCTATTGCCGCAGCACCGTCACGGCACATGATTCGCTGGCCATCACCTTGGGGGCCGGTGGCGTTGGAGCGGCCATCAGCGGCGATCCGGTTCCAACTCCCGGCGGTGCCTCTTCGGTCCAAGATTCCACTCACGCCTGGCCGGCGGCCTGCAGTGCAGTCGGTGGCGCCGCAGCGGTTGAGCCCGGTGCATGGCTAGCCGGCGCGGGTGGCGGGTCCGGGTTGTTCATTGGGGGTCTGGCGACCGAAGACCCAGTGGCATATCTAGCCGCCGGCGGGGGCGCCGGTGCAGGCGCTAATGGCGGGAACGCAGCCCAAACGACCGACTCGTCGATCCTGATTGACCCATCGGTCGTCCCGGTAAACGTCGGGACTCCCGGCGCGGGTGGGTCCGGCAAGTTGACGAACAGCGGGCTATTCGCTGGTTCGACCGATCGTTACGGCGGTGGTGGCGGTGGTGGTGGCGCAGGGAATCTAACTGCAAACTCCGATGCTAGTTACGCGTCGAGAGGCGCTGGCGGTAGCGGCGGCGGCGGGACTGGCGCCGGCTTCGCTACAGCGCCTGCGGCTGCGTACTTCAGCGATGTAGCGCCCAGTTTCGCTCCTCTAACCGAGGGAGCCACCGCAGGAGCCGCTAACACGGGCGGCGGCGGCGGCGGTTCAGCTCTGATCGGGCACCCCAACAACAGCGGGGAGACCGCTTTGTACGACGGTGCTTCAGGTGGTTCTGGCATCGTGCTGATTCGCTGGACATCCCCAGCTGGGACTGCATTCACCACGCAGGAAAACCAGTCGCACCAGGTCAACGTGTTCACTAAGGCAGCGGGTGGCTTCATTCCGGTTTCGGCTCACGTCGTGACTGCACCGAAACACGGCAAAGTCACAAAGACCTCGGCTTCGGTATTCACCTACACCCCTGACGCCGACTACTACGGCACCGACACCTACACGGTCGCGTTGGTCAACGCGGCCGGACAAGACCAGGTGCTCACCGTCAACGCGACGATCACGCACGTGCTGCCAGCCACCGGAGCTGAAGGCGTCCTGCCGCTCGGCCTGACCGGTGGCTTGCTGCTACTGACCGGTGGCCTCGCGTTAGCCGCATCAAAGCGTAGGCGCACCTAGAGCTGCCCGGTACTGCTTGGCTAGTTCGCGGCGTGACGGCTTTCCGTTGGCGTTATGTGGGATTTCGTCGACCTCAAACACCGCAGAAATCGTGGCGCCACCGAAACGGTCCGCGAACGCCGTTTCCAGCCCAATCACATCGAGTGGAACCGACGTGACAACAGCCACTCCGACCTGCGGCAGGCCCAAAGGCGACTCCGCCTGAAATGCTGCGGCATCACGAATACCTGGCGAGTTGAGCAGGAACGCGTCGATCGCGACTGGGCTGAGTTTCACTCCACCTGCATTAACGAATTCGGTCTCCCGACCTTCGAGCAAGATGTGACGCTCAGCAGTAATTCGCCCAACATCACCGGGGTAAAACCAACCATCGCGAAAACTTGCGGCGCTTGCACTGGCATCGCCAACGTAATGGTTGGCCTGCTCTGGCGTGCGCCAGCGCAAGCGTCCAACTTCGCCAGCTGGAAGAACTTGGTCAACCGCATCGACAACTTCGATCACAACATGACCGAGCACCTCGCCCATGTCGTTTGGTTCCCTGGTTGCCCCAACGCCGATGGTGACCGCGCCGCTTTCGCTGCTCCCGTACAGGTTAAGGATTTCGGCCGCCAGGAGCCGACGCACTTCAGTTGCAAGTGGCGCTGGCAAAACACTGCCCACCGACACGATGATCTCGAGTGAATCCGGCTTGGGGGCGCCGGTATCACGTAGGTGATCGACCAGTTCTGCAAGTTGGACTGGCGAGGCAACAGCCGAGCGGATTGCCTTACGTTGCAACAACTCCAGAGTCTCGGCTGCCACGCCCGGGGCGACGTAAGGGAAGCCTGAGGCGACCGAGGAGTATGCAGTGAGGATCCCGGTGATTGCCTGCGGTCCGATGATCGACATGGCGGGGCCCGCCGACATCCACGACGCCTCAGCGCGCTTGGTGCGCGTCTCTAATCCGCTAACGCTGAACGGGATCGCATGCGGGGTACCGGTAGTACCGCTAGAGAAGAGCAGCCGACACACGACATCAAATGACTCGAACTCGTTAGCATCAATCGCCAACGACTCGGTGGCCGACTGGGCGAAGAACTTGTCATCCACTACTACAGTGCGTTCCTGCCGGAATCCAGAATCTGGCAGCGACGTCAACAACCAGTCGATGCGATCATCTAAGACTCCGGGTCCCGGATACGTGCAGCCGATGCAGGCTTCGTGAAACAGCGCTGCCATGAAGAACAACTGCAAGTGGGCCGGGACATCGGTCGCGACCACCTGACCGGGACGCACGCCACGTTCGCGGAGCAACGATGCGATTCGCTTCGAGTGGTCAAACAAGTCGCGATAGGTGAAGTCGCCGCTAGCCGACGCCACGGCCGTGTCCTGCGGATTAGTTCGCACCTGTCGCAGCAAATGATCAAAGGGCTGTGGTCGTTCGAGTTCGACACGCTGCGCCATTGGGGTTCAGCCTCACACGATCTAGTTGTCGGGCATGTCCGAGAAGCGTGAGTAGTGGCCCTGGAAGGCAACCGGAATTGTCTGCGTGGGGCCGTTACGGTGCTTGGCGATAATGAAGTCGGCCTCGCCCGCGCGCGGTGATTCGCGTTCGTAGAGATCTTCTCGGTGCAACAGAATCACCATGTCGGCGTCCTGCTCGATCGACCCGGACTCACGCAAGTCAGAGAGCACCGGACGCTTGTCGGTGCGCTGCTCAGGACCACGGTTCAACTGGCTGATTGCAATCACCGGCACGTCGAGTTCCTTGGCCAGCAACTTCAAGGACCGCGAGAACTCGGCCACCTCTTGCTGTCGACTTTCGACGCGCTTGCCGCTGGACATCAGCTGCAGATAGTCGATGACGACAAGGCGCAAATCGTTGCGCTGCTTGAGCCGACGGCACTTCGCGCGAATCTCCATCATCGTCAGGTTCGGTGAATCGTCGATGAACAGTGGAGACTCGGAGATGTCGCCAACCTTGCGCGCGAGCTTTTGCCAATCTGCTTCGCCCATCTGGCCTGAGCGCATGTGATGCAGCGCGATGCCAGCCTCGGCTGAAAGCAAACGCATGACGATCTCGGTGCGGCCCATTTCCAACGAGAAGATGCAACTGGTCAGACCGTGGCGCAGGCTAGCCGATCGAGCAAGGTCGAGACCGAGCGTTGACTTACCGATGGCCGGACGAGCAGCGACGACGATCAACTGGCCCGGGTGGAGGCCGTTGGTCAACTGATCGAGTTTGCTGAAGCCGGTGGGAACGCCGATGAGTTGGCCGCCGCGATTGGCGATCGCCTCCATCTCCTGCAAGGCGTCGTCGAGCAGACCATTCAGGCTTTGGTAATCGTCGGCACTGCGCCGCCCGGTGACGTCGTAGATCTCGGCCTGAGCTCGGTCGACGACTGTGTCGACGTCACCCTCGCCTGCGTACCCGAGTTGAACAATGCGGGTGCCGGCAGCGACTAGTCGTCGCAAGATGGCTCGGTCGCGCACGATCTGGGCGTAGTACCCGGCATTGGCCGCCGTCGGAACACTGGCGACCAGGGTGTGCAGGTAGGTGGCGCCACCAATTCGCCCGAGGTCGCCGCTGCGGGTGAGCTCGGCGGCCACCGTAACGGCGTCGGCTGGCTGGCCGTGTCCGTACAGCTCAAGGATTGCCGCATAGATGGTCTCGTGGGCGGGTGAATAGAAGTCCTGATCGCGCAGCGCCTCGACAACGTCGGCGATGGCGTCCTTGCTCAGGAGCATGCCCCCGAGGACGCTTTGTTCGGCGGCCAAATCCTGGGGCGGAGTGCGATCAAGGTCCAAGCGTTGCAGTGGCAGCTCGGACACGCTCACAGGGGACCTCCGGTCGACGAATGCCTTACGGAGCCCAAACTAGGCGTGAGGTCCGACGGTGTCGAACGTCGCTGTGGACGTCCCTGTGGAGTACCTGTGGGTGGCTGGCCAGAGTCGGGGGAAGCGGCTGGGGATAGCCTGTGGATAAGTGAGATTCTGTGCCACCAAACTGGCATTCACCTGCGACGACCCCATCAACTGCCTGTGTACGCAAGAAAACTGTCAATCGTTTCAAGGGGTGGAACAAACCGACCCGACCAGGCCACCTTTTGGGGCCCGATCGGGTCGACTTGCTGATATCGAATTCAGGCTGGGCGAACGTCCAGCGAAATCGTGGCTGCCACCTCAGCGTGGAGCCGAATCACAACCGAGTGCATACCCACGGTCTTGATCGGCGTGCTAATGCTGATCTTGCGCTTGTCGAGCAGTGGCCCACCGGCGGCGGTGACCGCAGCCATCACGTCAGTGACCGTGACCGAACCGAAGAGCCGGCCAGCCTCACCGGCGCGAGCCGGCAACTGCACGCGAAGCGCCTCGATCTGCGCCTTGACCTCTTTGGCGTGGCCAAGGTCGCGGATCTCACGAACGTCGCGGGCGCGACGAATCGAGGAGATCTGCTTCTCGCCACCGCGGGTCCATGCCACCCCGAAGCCACGTGGGACGAGGTAGTTACGGGCGTACCCGTCCTTGACCTCGACCACATCGCCTGGGGCGCCAAGGTCGGGAACTTCCTGAGTAAGGATTAGCTTCATCGGGAGTCCTCTCAGCGCGCTGTCGACGTATAGGGCAGCAGGGCCATCTCACGCGCAGTCTTGACTGCGATTGCGATGTCGCGCTGGTGCTGCACGCAGTTACCGGTCACTCGACGCGCACGAATCTTGCCGCGGTCGGAGACGTACTTGCGTAGCAACGGGGTGTCCTTGTAGTCGACCGGAAGTGCGGTCTCCTTGCAGAACGGGCAGGCCTTCGTCTTCGGCTTGCGAATTGGGGGCTTGGCCATCATGGTGCTCCGTTTCCCGGATGCCCGGTCGAAACCGGGATGGTCGTGCTAGTCGGATATATGGATTAGAACGGTGGTTCGTCGGTGGCTGCACCCCAAGAACCGGACTGGCCGGCCCACGGGTCTTCGCCACCTGCTGCGGGAGCGGCACTCGGGGATCCAGCCCCGAAACCGCCATCCGAGCGGGCAACCTTGCTTACCTTGGCGGTGGCGTTGCGCAGTGCCGGACCGACGTCGTCGACCTCGATTTCGTACACAGTGCGCTTCTCGCCCTCGCGGGTCTCATATGTTCGCTGTCGCAGTCGACCGGTGACGATGACCCGCATGCCTCGGGTGAGGCTTTCGGCCACGTTCTCGGCGTACTGGCGCCAAACATTGCAGGAGAGGAACAGGCCCTCTCCGTCCTTCCACTCATTGCTCGTCTTGTCCAGGAACCGCGGAGTGGAGGCGATGCGGAACTTAGCAACGGCCTGACCACTTGGTGTGAAACGCAGTTCGGGATCGTCGACAAGGTTTCCGACGATGGTGATCGTCGTGTCTCCAGCCATGGAACCTCCCTCTAGACGGTCGACCGCAAACCGGTCGAAGTGCGACGAACGCCGATGGCGATCGTCAGTGAGCGTCCGGACGCATGACCTTGGTACGCAGCACTGCCTCGTTGAGGTTTAGCTGGCGGTCAAGCTCCTTGACGGCCGCGGGGGAGCAGGAAATGTCGAGGATCGCGTAGATCCCCTCGGTCTTCTTCTTGATCTGGAAGGCAAGTCGGCGCCGACCCCAGATGTCGACCTTGCCAACGGTGCCGCCGTCTTGGCGAACAACATTGAGGAAAGTGTCGAGACTTGGGGCTACGGTGCGTTCTTCCAACTCGGGATCAAGGATCACCATTACTTCGTACTGACGCATGCTGGACCCACCTCCTCTGGACTCAGCGGCCACGGTCGTTCCGCGGCAGGAGGGCTTACTGCGTCGCCTGCTCATCCGCCAGTGTGGACCGGAGGACCGACAACCCCGTCGCAGGTGCGAGGAGGCCATCCGAACAGGACGCCCGAGAGTACCCCGAGGTGGCGGGCAGGAGGAAATCGCCGTCCACAGGGGCGGATCTTGGGCGGCTGTGTGAGGATCGCCGGGTGCGAATCGCTACCTGGAACGTCAACTCGGTTGGTGCCCGACTACCTCGGCTGCTGGCCTGGCTCGACAACAACCGTCCGGATGTGCTCGCTCTGCAAGAACTCAAGTGCACTACCGCCGACTTCCCGGCCGCTGCCGTAGCCGAACTGGGGTACGAGGTAGCGGCCCATGGCGGCGGGCGCTGGAACGGGGTCGCCCTGCTGTCGCGAGTGGGACTGGCCGAAGTCTCCTACGACCTTCCGGGTCAACCCGGGTTCCCGGAGACCGAGGTCGAGCCGCGCGCCGTTGGTGCCACCTGTGGCGGACTGCGGGTTTGGTCGCTTTACGTCCCAAATGGCCGCGAGCCCGGGCACCCGCACTACGAATACAAACTGGCCTGGTTCCAGGCGTTAGCCGCAGCCACGACACTCGAACTCGCCACCAGCCCTCAGCGCCCGTTCGCACTGGTTGGCGACTTCAACGTTGCTCCCACGGATGCCGACGTTTGGGATCCGGCGGTATTCGCGGATTCAACACACGTCACCCCAGCCGAACGGGCAGCGCTGGCCCGACTCCTGGACCTAGGGCTCACGGACATCAAACCCCGCGCGCTCAAGGGTGAGCCATACACCTTCTGGGACTACCGCGGTGGATCCTTCTATAAGGGTCAGGGGATGCGCATCGACTTGGTCTACGGCAATGCCGCGTTCGCCGCTTCCGTCACCGATGCCTACGTGGACCGGGACGAACGCAAAGGCACCGGCGCTTCAGACCATGCTCCGGTCGTCGTCGACATCAACGTCTGAATCAACCTGGCTTACCCGCACGTGTTTCCGAAATAGCGGCAGAACAAAGTGGTCCAGAGCTCCGTCGAGCACCCCGCCGCCGGGATCGTCCGCATCATCGGCAAGACCATCTGCGCGGACCGGGTCGTACTCCGGTTTGATCATGTCGCGGACGACCCGTCCGGCGAACCACACCGTTCCCCCGATGTGAACAGCTATAGCAACGGCATACCAACCACTCGGAAGCCCCTTGGTAGGAGCGTCCAAACTCACCAGATACCACCAGATGGCAGCGAAGTAGCCAACCTCGCACAACTGCCAAACAAGGAAGTCACGCCAGCGCGGCCGAGCCAAGGCCGCAAACGGAATCAGCCACAGAACGTACTGAGGCGAGTAGACCTTGTTCGCAAGCACGAATGCCGCGATGACAAGGAATGAAACTTGGGCGATTCGTGGCCGACGCCGAACGTTGAGGGTCAGCACTGTGATGGCAGCGAACAACACCAACAGCACAGCTGCGAGATACATGCTCAATTGCTTAGCAGGTACCTGAATGCCGGCGATCGAAAGTGCAAGCCAAACCGACCCGAAGTCTTGGCCCCTAGTTGCGCTGAACTTGTAGAAATAGGCCCAGCCAGTAGGCGCAAGGATCATGAAAGGGGCATTGACTAAGAGCCAGGTAGCAACGACCGCGGCCAGCCACTTTGCGGCACTCTTCAAGCGCCCAGCCCGCAGACACAGCAAAACGACTGCGAACACGAGCACAACGGGGTAGAACTTCGCGGCGATAGCTAAGCCGAGAAAGACACCAGAAAGCGCGACGTGTTTTCGAGCCCATGCGGCCATGGAAACGGCAGTCAATGCCACCGCCAATAAGTCCCAGTTGATCATCCCGGCGAGGAAGACCCCGGGCGCCAGCGCAACCAGCAAGCCGTCCCATGGGCGACGACGCACGGTCATTGCAGTAGCGGCAACGGCCACAAACAAACAAGCACCAAGCAGCACCACATTGACGTCGTAGAACCACAAAATCGCGCTCGCCCCGGCTGGTGTCAGCGACGCGGCTAGGAGCATGAACATGCCGGTCAGTACCGGGTACTCCAGCGGCTGGGCACCGGGTGCGTGCTGAAGATAGGGGAAGTACCCACCTGCGAAACCTCGAAGCTGATAGAGCGGCGGGATGTCGCTGTAGCAAAGATGCGAATAGCGAGTTACTCCTCCCCAGCCGCGGATCAAACAAGGGGCTTTCAGAAAGTACCCAAAGATGAAGGCACCCAGCGCGGCCAACACCACGATGCGAACCGGCGTCAGCCATGAGCCTGCGCTTCTTGCTCGCCGCCCCAAGGGACCGCCGAGAAACTCAGCTCCAGCATTCGCTGTCGAATCAGCCAACGTGGGTGCAACAACATTGGAGTCGAATACAGGATCTGACACCCCGCCATAGTGCCTCACGAAGTCCGCTGAATGTGGCAGCAGGTCAGGGAACGGCCGCAGTAGTTGAAGCAGCGGGGCTGCTCGTCGATGTCGCACTCGAAGTTGAAGTGGATGATCCACTGGGCGTGGGTGAGCTCGCCGAGGCCGAAGCGCTCGCGGTCGAGGTTGCCGTCTTAGTCTGAGTCGGACTTGGAGTTAGCGTCGGGCCGGTACCAACCGGGGGCCCGAACCCGACTACCGGAAGCCCCACCAGGGCGCCGGTCATATACGCCGTCCAGATTGCAGTCGGGAACGAACCACCCGTGACAGTTCCTAGTCCCCCAGTTCCTGACAGGGACACTGGGCGTCCGGTCGCATCTTCCTTCACCATCATCACTGCGGTCGCCAACTGTGGGGTGTACCCAACAAACCAAGCCGAACGGTTGTTGTCGGTCGTGCCCGTCTTGCCGGCAACCGGACGGCCAACGCCACGAGCTGCGCCGCCGGTCCCGTAGTTGACGACTGCCTGCAGTGCGGTGTTAACCGTGTCGGCAACTTGTGCCGTGAACGCCTGAGTAAGAACAGGGGAGAGCCGGTAGTACACCTGTCCAGTTGCGGTTTGGATCAACTTGACGGTCGTCGGCGACACCTGAACCCCACGGGCGGCGAACGTTGCATACGCGGCCGCCATGTCGATCGGGTGCGGCGATGCAGTGCCAAGCACCAGAGTGCGTCCGGCGTGAAACCCTGCCGTCGAAATCGGAATGCCCGCGCGACGGGCGGCGTCATAGACATTGGAGTAACCGACGTGATAACTCAGATCAACGAAGACCGAGTTCACAGAGTTCTCGGTGGCCGCTAGGAGCGAAATGCGCCCGAACGTTTCGCCGTTGAAGTTGTGAACCGTGTAGCCATCAATGGTTCGCGGTGAACTTCCGTCCCACAAGCTCGACAGCGGATACCCACCGGCTTCGGTTGCTGCAGCCAACGCGAAGGGCTTGAAGGTCGACCCGGCAGGCCCAATGGCTTGCGTTGCATTGTTGAAAGGGTCGAGTTGGTAGTTAGCACCGCCATACATTGCAACAACTTCGCCTGTGAGTGGGCGAACAGAAACTAAGCCAATCCGCAAACCTTTTGCATTGGTTGTTGGCGCTTGTTGCGCGACTGCCTTGACGGCTGCTGCTTGTGCGACCTGCTCGAAGGTTGAGACAACGTGAAGACCGAGCCGGTTCAGATCGTCTTCACTCCATCCTCGTCCAATCAATTCACGCTGCACTGCGGCAACCAGATACCCGGTAGTTCCTGCCATCCCGGTTGACGATGTCCGACGTGCAATGAACTTTGGAAACACCAAAGCGGCGGCCTGCTGTTGGGTTAACCAGCCTTTGATCTGCATCCCCGTGACGACGTAGTTCCAGCGCCCTTGGAGTTTTACCAGGTGACGTTCCGGTGCATACCCGGCTGGTGAACGAATAATCGCGGCGAGCGCAGCCCCTTCACTGGTAGTCAATTGGGAAGCGTGTACCCCGAAATACACCTCTGCTGCGGTTTCAATGCCATAGGCACCGCGGCCGAAGTAGATGGTGTTGAGGTAGTCCTGCAGGATCTGATCTTTGGAAACATTGGTCTCTAACTTCACTGCGAGAACGAGTTCCTTGAGTTTGCGACCAATACTGCGTTGCTGAGTCAGGAAAGCGTTCTTGATGTATTGCTGTGTGATCGTCGAACCACCTTGTACTGCGCCGCCCGACAAGTCATTGAGCAGCGCCCTAGCAAGTCCCGGAACCGAGAAGCCACCGTGTTGATAGAACGAGCGATCCTCAGCCGCCAGCACGGCCTGCCGCACGGACAAAGGGATGTCTGTCAATTTCACGTCAATCCGGTTTGCCGTTCCAATGCGCCCAAGTTCGGTGTGGCCATCAGCCCAATAGACAACTGTGGCTTGCGCTGAAGCGATGTCGCTGGGGGCGGGCACGCGAACTACTGCGACCGCAGCGAAGAACGCAACGACTAGGCCGACGCCGGCACAAAGGCACAACAACAGTGACGCTCGCCATGACGGCAGGTACTTGCGAATGCCGCGGCGCCCGGCCCGCGGGTAATCGATGGGCAAGATCACAACTTCCTATTGCAGGTTAATCCAGCAAATCACGCGGTCGGGCTGGTGGGCGCCTAGGCACGCCGTCACCAAGGACGTAAGACAACGTCAAATGGTTCCAACCACACGTCACGCACACCTCGACGACGTAGACCCGGAAGGTTCCGAAAGAGGTCGCCATCTCGGCTAGGTCGGCAGTAGCTCGGACCCGACCCGAATACGGGCCTAAATCGTCGCCATAGGTATAGGTGACTTGCATCAGCTCAGTTCGCCGACATACCGGACAGTCCCGCTGGGCGCCTTCGCCGTGGTGCTTGGCCGCCCGGACGAGGTACGGGTCGGCATCACAATGCTCAGATCCAAAACCGCTGAAGACCGACTTCAGCGCGGCTTGGCGAGCCAGCACGTACGAAACGACGGCCCTGGGTCGCTGCGGGTCGGCAACCTGTTCGGCCGGAGCCGGCTCCCAGGCCGGGGCGTTCGCCCGCGTGCCAACCAGCCGGGAACCCCGGATTGCGCTACTTCGTGGCGGTGACACCGGACCAGCCTAAGCCGCCAAGGCGCCCGGGGCCGGCGTTGTTGGCACCACTGGCCCGGCTGGGCTATCTTTGCGATGTATCGATTCGATACATCGGATTCTCGAGGTGGGGTGGCTAGGTGGCTCGTCGGGGCGAGGTGCTCGAGTTCGCCGTGCTGGGCTTGCTCAATGAGTCACCACAGCACGGCTACGAGTTGCGAAAGCGGCTCAACGCCGTCCTCGGCAGCTGGCACTCGATCTCATACGGTTCGCTCTACCCGACCCTACGAGACCTCGTCGGCCGTGGCCTGATCATTGAAGACCAGCCAGCACCGAACGAGCCGGGAGCCAAGGCTGGCCCAGCGGCACCCGCGCTAGCTGGGCGCCGCGCGAAGATCGCCTACCGGCTCACTGCTGATGGCAAGGAGCATTTCCAGCAATTGCTTGGCGATGCCGGACCGGCCGCCTGGGAAGACGACAGATTCGGGGTCCATTTCGCGTTCTTCTCGGACACCGCAGCCGATGTGCGACTGCGAATCCTGGAGGGCCGACGAACTCGGCTGGAGGAACGCATGGCAACCCTGCGTTCAGGATTAACCCGAACCCGCGAACGGGTCGACAGCTACACCCTCGAACTTCAGCAGCACGGACTGGACGGAGTCGAGCGCGAAGTGCGCTGGCTCAGCGAATTGATAGCCACCGAGCAAGACAACCGGGGCCCACGAGACGGCGCCCCAACGAATGAAAGCGACCAAGGCGCCCAGCGGCTAGGTCGGTCAGCAACCGGGAATCGGCCTTCAGCGCCGACCGCCCGATAACCAGGGAGTACCACATGGGTTCAGTGAAAGTAGCGATCATCGGGGTAGGTAACTGTGCCTCCTCGCTCGTGCAAGGCATCGAGTACTACAAGGACGCGGATCCGGCTAGCAAGGTGCCCGGCCTGATGCACGTCACCCTTGGCGACTACCACGTCAGCGACGTGAAGTTTGTCGCCGCTTTCGATGTTGACGCAAAGAAGGTTGGCCAAGATCTGGCGCACGCAATTCACGCCAGCCAGAACAACACGATCACCTTCTGCGACGTCCCGCCGACCGGCGTGATTGTTCAGCGCGGACACACCCTTGATGGTCTCGGCAAGTACTACCGCGAAACCATTGAAGAATCGGCAGACGAGCCAGTTGACATGGTTGCGGCACTGAAGGCCTGCGGCGCCGATGTAATGGTGTGCTACCTGCCAGTCGGCTCCGAAGATGCAGTCCGCTTCTACGCGCAGTGCGCCCTTGACGCTGGCGTTGCCATGGTCAATGCACTTCCGGTGTTCATCGCCGGAACTCCTGACTGGGCCGCGAAGTTCGAGGCTGCGGGCCTGCCGATCATCGGCGACGACATTAAGTCGCAGGTTGGCGCAACGATCACCCACCGGGTGCTCGCGAAGTTGTTCGAAGACCGCGGTGTCGAGTTGCAGCGCACAATGCAGCTCAACGTCGGCGGCAACATGGACTTCATGAACATGCTCGAGCGTGATCGCTTGGAGTCGAAGAAGATCTCCAAGACTCAGGCCGTTACCTCACAGGTCGACCGAGAAATGGGCAAGGACAACGTCCACATTGGACCGTCCGACTACGTGGCTTGGCTTGATGACCGCAAGTGGGCCTACGTCCGTCTCGAAGGTCGAGCATTCGGCGATGTGCCGCTGAGCCTTGAGTACAAGCTCGAGGTTTGGGACTCCCCCAACTCGGCCGGCGTGATCATCGACGCAGTTCGTTGCGCGAAGATCGCTTTGGACCGCGGAATCGGTGGCCCACTGCTGTCGGCGGCTTCGTACTTCATGAAGTCCCCGCCAGTGCAGTTCCCGGATGACCAGGCGCGCGACAACGTCGAGGCCTTCATCCGCGGAGAGCTCGAGCGCTAGTCCTTTTAGAACACCGGACCGTCGACTGCTGACCCGACGGTCCGGTGTTCTTTTTTGGGTAGATTGCTGCTGTGGACCTCTCCCGATTACGCGAGGTCCTCAAGCATCCGGAGTTTCGCCGGCTACTTGGAGCGCGAGCACTCGGGCAAACCGGCGACGGATTGTTGCAGGCTGCCTTGGCCACATTCGAACTGTTCTCACCAGAACGGGCACCAACCGCAGCCAAAGTTGCAGTTGCGTTCGCCATCCTCCTGTTGCCCTATTCAGTGCTCGGGCCATTCCTCGGCACCCTGATAGATCGCTGGTCGCGCCGCACGATTCTGGTGCGCGGAAACCTGCTTCGCGTCGCCGTAATAGGTGCGCTCTGGGTGGTGCTAAAGACAGGTCAAACCGGATTCCTGTTGGCCTTGGTGGTGCTTATTGCCCTTGGTGTCGCGCGCTTCGTGCTAACAACACTTGCCGCGTCGCTACCCCACACCGTTGCTGCTGAATCGTTGGTGACCGCTAACGCAATTACGCCCACTACCGGAACTATCTGCGCAACGATCGGCGGACTGGTAGGCCTTGGTTTGCGTCAAGTCATCGGCGGGGATCAGGGCAGTTTGAGTGTCCTGGCGGTAGCCGGGCTTGCGTATGTCGCCGCGGCTGTGGTCTCCCGGGGTTTCGGCCACGATCAACTTGGGCCAACCGGGCCAAAGCAGGAGTTGACGAACGTCGTCAGCGGACTGGGTAACGGCTGGATTCACCTACGCTCTCGACCGCAGGCGCGCCGGGCGATCGCGGTTGTTTCCCTGCAGCGCTGCTCATTTGGAGCCTTGACTGCCATCGCCGTGATCCTGCTGCGCACCGAGATCTATCGCCCCGACCAAACGGGACCAGCCCTAGCAGGGATGGCCGCGGTGACCGGGACCGCGGCCTTTGGCGCCTTCGCCGCTGCCGTTTGGACACCTAGGCTCGTGCGTCGAATCGGCATTCCTCGTTGGTCGACGATCACCCTTGCTATGGCTGGACTAATTATCCCCTTTGGAGTCCTAGCAACCTCCCTACCAGGCTTGCTGCTTACGGCCTTGGCCATCGGCTTTGCCGGGCAGGCAGTCAAGGTATGCGCCGACACACTCGTGCAACGCCAGGTTGATGACGTGCATCGAGGTCGCGTGTTCTCGATCTACGACATGTCCGTCAATGTCTTCTTGGTCGCCGGAGTGACGGCAGTCGCGATCGTGGCTGGGCGAGCCCGGATTCCGGGAATCGTGGGTATCGGTGTTGCCGTTTTGCTGGGATTGACCGCAACGTTAGCCAGTCGAAGGTCAACTCAGCCGGATTGATTTGCCGCCCACCAGGCGTGCAGAACCGCCGTTGCTTCCTCGATCGACAGCGGTCCCCGATCCAATCGAACCTCGAGCAGGTACTTATAGGCCTGACCGACCAGCGGCCCTGGCGGAAGCCCAAGGATTGTCATGATTTCGAATCCGTCCAAGGCAGGCCGGATTGCAGCCAACTCTTCCTCGCCGTTCAGCCGCTCGATACGCGCTTCCAGTGTGTCGTAGGTGCGCGCCAAAGCGTCGGCCTTACGGCGGTTGCGAGTCGTGCAATCGGCCCGAGTTAGTTTGTGCAGACGAGTTAGCAACGGGCCAGCATCGCGCACATACCGACGCACGGCAGAGTCAGTCCACTCGCCCGATCCGTAGCCGTGAAAACGTAAGTGCAACTCCACTAGGTCCCCTACGGCATCAACTTCGGCGCCAGAGAATCGCAGCGCGCGCAACCGCTTTCGAACCATCGCCGCACCGACCACCTCGTGGTGGTGAAACGAGACCCGCCCATCTCCTTCGAACTTGCGCGTCCTTGGTTTGCCGATGTCATGTAGGAGCGCAGCTAGGCGCAAGATCAGGTCAGGTGCTGAGTTTGGGTCGTGACTCGTCTCAAGATCAATCGCCTGCTCGAGAACGATGAGACTATGTTCGAATACATCCTTGTGTCGGTGGTGCTCATCAATTTCTAAGCGCAGCTTGGGTAATTCGGGTAGCACCAGATCTGCTAATCCGCTGGTAACCATTACCTCTAACCCAGCGCGTGGGAATCGGCCGAGCAGGAGTTTGCTCAGTTCGTCTCGCACTCGTTCGGCCGAAACGATTTCTAACCGTCCGGCCAATTCCGACATCTCCCACACAACTTCGGGATCTAGCGTGAACCCAAGTTGGCTCACGAAGCGTGCCGCGCGCATCATCCGAAGTGGGTCATCGTTGAAAGATGCTGCCGCAGTCCCAGGGGTGCGCAGCACCCCAGCGGCAAGGTCAACCAGACCATTAAACGGGTCGACGAAGACAAGATCAGGCAGCCGAACCGCCATGCTGTTGACGGTGAAATCCCGTCGCCCTAAGTCTTCTTCAAGGCAGGTTCCGAACCGAACCTCGGGCTTGCGTGAGTCCGCCGCGTACGCCTCGGCTCGGTAGGTCGTTATCTCGAACTGGATCTCACCTCGTCGTGCGCCGATGGTCCCGAAGGCCGCACCGATATCCCAGATCGAATCAGCCCAACCACCTAGTAGTTCACTGACCTCATCCGGGTGGGCGTCCGTTGCTAGGTCTAGGTCCGTAACCGCTCGCCCAAGCCCGGCATCGCGCACCGGGCCCCCAACTAGGGCCAGTTCCTTGCCGGCGGCGGCGAACCGGCGCGCGAGCTCGAGCGCGCCGATCGGGACCTGTGCCAACGACTCAGCGATCCGGCGCTGGACGACGGCCAGGTCAAGGTTGGGTGGCAACAGATCCGGCACGATGCCTGAGCCTAGCCGCGTAGACCCGATCAGGCCCCAGCCGCGCGGCTATCCTCGGGCCATGAACCTGAGTCCGGTCTCGATCGTGCAGGCTCGGGCGCCCAAGGGCCCGAGCCGACATGAAGAGACCTCAGCCGGGGGGCTGGTCGTGCTCGGTTCGGGGGAACAGGCCCAGGCGGCCCTAATCGCCCGACACGACCGATCCGGCAAGTTGCTCTGGTCTCTTCCGAAGGGACACATCGAAGGCGGCGAGACCCCCGAAGAGGCGGCCATTCGCGAAGTGCGCGAGGAGACCGGAATCCACAGTTTGGTGCGCGCCCCGCTGGGAGTGATCGACTTCTGGTTCTTGGCGGGAAACCGTCGCATTCACAAAACCGTTCACCACTTTTTGCTGCAAGCAACCGGCGGCGAACTTTCCGACGCGGACCCTGAAGTGGTCGAGGTTGCTTGGGTACCGCTGGCGGACCTTGCGACGGTCTTGGCGTATCCAGATGAACGCAAACTGCTCGCCAGATTGCCGGCCCTACTCGCGGACGCCGGGTGAAACTAACTCCCACCCCCGCGACCACCTCGAAAGCCCGGTGGCTCACCCGCTTCAGCTTGGCCTTGGTGGTTATCGGATCCTGGGGTGCCGGCGCAGGCGCTTTTCCAGCAGCGGGAGCGAACGGGCCTAGCAAAGCGACCGTAGCCATCACAGAATTAACGCCAGCCGTACCGAAACCCGGGCAAACCTTGTCCTTGTCAGGCCTAGTCACCAACTCCGGCAGCAGCACCATCGATGACGTGCTCGTGCGGTTGCGAGTCGGGACAACGCCATTGCTCGGCCGCTCCGACGTCGGTGCCGTGGCGAGTGGAACGAGCAATATGCAAGGCCAGTTGGTCAATGTCACCAGCTCGGATCAGCCACGCCGACTCGATCCCGGGGGCCAATCACTTTGGCACCTAAGCGTCCCCCTGGCCGATCTACCACTAGGTGGTGCCGGGGTGTACGTACTTGTCGTTGAGGCAGTTGGCACCGTGAACGGCACCTATTCGCAACTTGGCCTAACCCGAAGCTTCCTACCTTGGGTACCTATCCCGAGTGAGGTGCAACGCAGCCAACTGGTGTGGCTTTGGCCCGTATCTGCTCCGCCGACAGCTACTGCCAATGGGATCTTGACCTCGGATTCACTTGCTAGTCAATTTGCGCCTGCAGGGCGGTTAGCGGATCTGATCAACGTCGGTGCGACCGCAGCTCCGGGTGTCGTGTCGTGGCTGGTGGACCCGCAGGTCATCGAATCTGCGACTGCACTAGGCAAGGGCTACCGGTTCTTCAATGGCCAAGACCTAGCCGAAGGAACGGGAGCAACCAATGCTCAGGCGTGGTCCGCGGCAGCTTCGGCGGTACTTAGCACCGGCGACGTCCACCCGCTTCCATATGCGTTGCCTGACGCCGACGCACTAGTTAGAGCCGGACTCGATCACGACGTAGTCGCTTCGCTAACCCTGGGCCAGTCGCTGTTAGCCAAGGAACTTGGACGAGGTGTCGGACCGGCGTTGTTCTGGCCACAATCCGGCGTAAGCGAACGCGGCACCTTGGACGTTTTGCAGGCCGCTGGTGTAGGCAACGTCGTGTTGTCAGATTCGACCCTGCCTACGGCCGTGGATCAGACCTATACCTCAACTGGATTCGCCGCGCTGCCCACGACCAGCGGCAGCCTTTCGGCTCTACTCATCGACTCCGGCCTAGCGCAAACGCTGGCCATGCCGACGGCCACGCCGGCAGAGATTCTTGCCGCTAGGCAACGTTTCGCGGCAGAGACCGCCATGGTGACTTTTGAGGACCCCGGTCGCCCACGCACCGTCGTCGCGGCGCCCGCCCTGGGCTGGAATCCTTCGCCGGCACTGCTGACGCAACTACTCCCACTCGTGGCTGATTGTCCGTGGATCACTCCAGCAACCTTGAGTTCCTTGTTGAGCGCAACGGTCGACACTAGCCAGCGCGGAAGGGTCGAGTATTCCGCGGCACTTCGCGGGCGTGAACTAAGCCCAAGAACAATCAACCGACTTATTGGGGTACACCGCAATCTGACAGCAATTGCATCCCTACTCGGGAACCCAACCAGCGTGACCGAACCGTTTACCAC
The DNA here is from genome assembly GCA_903825575.1 of uncultured bacterium. Classification (GTDB taxonomy): domain Bacteria; phylum Actinomycetota; class Actinomycetes; order S36-B12; family CAIKAW01; genus CAIKAW01. The sequence continues at coordinate 17,807 of CAIKAW010000059.1, forward strand.
CGCAATCTTGCGCGGGGAATCGACGTGGTGGCGCAGCGATCCTGAAACTGGAAACGTGCTCAGCACCGCGATCGCCAAACAGTTGGCAGACGTCATGTCCAAGGCGCGAATTGTTTCGCATGGCACGATCACCCTTTCAGGAGTGAACGGCAGTATTCCGTTGACAATTGCCAACGACTTTGATCAGCCGATCACGGTCGCAGTTATCCTGCGATCTAACCCTGCTCCACGACTTCACACTCGGGCGAGCGCAGCGTTTACGATTCCCGCACATCGGAAGGTCAGTATCGAAATCCCGGCAACTTTGGCTGGCAGCGCCCCGCTTAGCGTTGCCGCCCAACTTGTGACTTCCAGTGGCGTCCCCGTCGGCGCACCGATCAACCTTGCGCTCCGGTCAACGGCGTATGCGCGGTCCGCGAAGTACGTTGTGGTGCTTGCTTTTGCAGCCCTTTTGATCCTGATGGCTGCGAATTTCATTAAACGCCGACGAGCAGTGGTGCCCGCATGACAAGACCCGCGAACCATGAATACGACGGCGCCGAAGCGCGCACGAGCCTGCTTCATTCCGGTGCAGGAATGGCCGGCGGGACGATCCTGTCCCGAATCAGTGGAATATTCCGCGACAGCACAGTTGTCGCTGTCATTGGATTTGCGACGCTTTCGGACACTTACTCGCTCGGAAATATTCTCCCGAACATCATCTACGGACTGATCATCGGCGGGGCGCTTAACTCAGTATTCGTGCCTCAGTTGGTCCGGCATATGAAAGACGACGATGACACCGGCGATGCATACGCAGACCGCCTGCTCACCGCCGTCGCTATTGTTTTGATTGCCGTCGCAGCAGCAGCAGTCCTTGCCGCACCGTGGATTGTGCATCTATATGCGACGAGTCAATACACGCCTAAGGACTTCAATGTCGCGGTAGCCTTCGCTCGTTTCTGCTTACCCCAAATCGTCTTCTACGGCATGTTCACACTGCTGTCTCAGGTACTCACAGCACGTGGCAAGTTCATCGCCCCGTTCTACGCGCCAATCGTCAACAACGTTGTAGTGATCATCACCGCGATCGCATTCCTAGGGGTCTACGGCACCGGCCAAACCACCGCGACGATTTCTCCCGGTGAGATCGCACTACTAGGAACTGGAACGACACTTGGAGTAATCGCTCAGGCGCTAGTACTTGTCCCCGTTATGCGAGCCAGTAAATATCGGTGGCGACCCCGATTCGATTTCCGACATGGTGGACTTGGAAAGGCTGGTGGACTGGCCGCTTGGACAATCGGACTTGTTCTGGTGAACCAGGCGACTTACGTAGTCATCACTCGGTTGGCGACGAGTGCAAACGTGCTAGCTGCAAAAGCCGGAATGGTGCCGGTAGGACTTACGTCGTATCAAAAAGCCAACTTGTTGTTTATCCTGCCGCACTCTGTGATCACGGTCTCACTGGTGACGGCGCTGCTGCCCCGAATGAGTCGCGCCGCCGCAGCCCATCGGATGTCAGATGTGTCGGGCGACATCACCCAAGGAATGCGGCTGGCGAGCGCCTTCCTAGTGCCCGCCGCTGCGTTAATGATCGTGCTCGGCCCACGCATCAGCCGGGTGCTCTATGGGTACGGCTCAGCATCCACGCAATCAGCTGCCGCCACCGGAAAGATTGCGGCCGCGTTTGCTTTGGGCTTGGTTCCGTTCACGCTCTACTACGTGCTCTTGCGCGGCTGGTACGCACTCGAAGACACCAAGACACCGTTCTACGTGAACCTAGTTTTGAACGTCCTTAATGTGGCTATTGCGATACCGCTCTTCATGCTTGCGGGGACGGCGAACAAGGTGATCGCTCTTGCTTTGGCGTCGTCGGCAGCTTTCGCGGTCACTGTCGTCGTTGCTTGGCGATTGTTGGGCCGTCGAATCGGGGGCTTGGATTCACACCAAACTATTCGCACCCTGGTTCGCATGACGATTGCCGCGTTTATCCTCGGCGGGGTCGCATTTGGTGTCTCGGCCAGCCTGGGGCGGGCATTGCCCAACGGACAAGCCGGCAACCTGGTCACCCTTGGTGCCGCCACGCTGGCTGGGCTCGGTTGCTATCTGGGTGCCGCGTGGGCCATGCGCATCACCGAGGTTACGACGATGGTCGCGGACCTGCGCCGAAAGTTCCGGCGCACCTAAGTCGCCCGACCGGCCCATTAGTCGCGGCCGGTAAAGCGTCGATACAGCGGCATGGCCCATGCCTCGACGTCGTTCACCCACTGGTTCATCCGGATCCTCCTGGCTGTTTCCTGCCTAGCCGTGGTTGGGAATGACGCGATCGCAGCCTTCGCTGGGAATGTTTCAGTTATCGACGACGCCAATGCCGCTGCCTTGGCGGGCCGAGTGGTGTTGTCTGCCGGCGGAGGTTGGATTGGTGTGAATCAGGCAGCTAGTGACTACGCCGTTGCCCACCACGATCAATTGGTGCCGAACTCAACAACCATCAACTCCGACGGCTCTGTGACTGTCCAGTTGCAGCGCCGGGTAAAGACTTGGGTGCTAGGGCGGCTGCCCGGAATCCGGTCGGTAACGACCCTGAGCGCGACCGGTGTGGCGGCTCCAAGCACTTAACCACGCGACTCCTCGGGTAGGGACACATAACTTCCGATGCCTTCGTCGCCTAACCTGTTGTCATGGCCACGCCCAAGCGACTGATTGGTCGCTATGAATTGGCCGACCTGGTTGCCGAGTCGCCTGGAACTACCTTGTGGCGGGCATCGGATCCAGTCCTTAATCGCGCCGTCGCTGTACGACTTATCGCTGCGAGCGACCCGCGGCGCGAGGAATTGCGGGCCACCGCTAGGGCAGCCGCCATTGTCGATGACCGGCGAATCGTCCACGTGCTCGACGTAATTGACACCCCTGACGGTGGACTCGCCGTCGTAACCGAGTGGATTACCGGCCGCAACCTGGCCGAGGTAGCCAGGGAGTTGGTCACTGCCGAGGCCGCCACCGAGATCTGCCTCGATGTTGCCCGAGCGCTGCAGTCAGCCCACAAGGCCGGGATCGCCCACGGACGAATCCTTCCCAGCTCGGTGATCATCTGCGATACCGGCCCGCGGATCCGAGGCCTAGGGATCGACGCGGTGCTGTTTGGCATTTGGCCTGAGGTTGCCCCCGCACGCGCGGATCTGCACGGCGTCGGTGCGGTGTTGCACGCAATGTTGACCGGAAGATGGCCTGGGGAGGTGCCCGGTCAACGCGAGCCCGGTGAAGTTGACGGACTTCCCGTGAGTTCCACGAGCGCAGGAATGCGCCTTACTCCCGCTCGCTTAGTAGCCGGCGTCCCTCGGCTATTGGATGAGTTTGTGGCCTGCTCCCTAGTCGATGCAGCCCCGCCTCGAGGTCGCAATGCCTATCCCGACCTAGCAACCGCAATTGCCGCCCTCAGTGTCGCCGTGCGAACAACCCGGCCTTCTCCTCCCTTGCCACAGCGCACGGTTCACCCCCACCAGCGAAGCCGTCGGCTCGGCGCAATGGCTCTAGCTTTGGTCGGGTCGGTCCTATTGGCCGGAGTCGGCTGGCTACTTATGGCGACGGGTCCGGCCGCATCAAAGCAGGTGGCCAGTCCAGGAAACGGTCGGGCAGTCCTGTTTGCGCCCGTAGTCACGAAGATTGCCGTACCGACAGTGAGTGCGGCCGGAAACACGCTGCCCATAGTTGGGATTTCAGAGTTCAACCCGTTTGGGCATTCCGCCGAAAGTACTGACCCGGTAACTCGAGCGGTGGATGCAGACCCGGCAAGCGCGTGGCATACGGCCACTTATGTGACAACGACGCTCGACGGCAAAGCTGGGGTTGGACTTCTGCTCGACCTCGGGATCTCCCGATCGGTCAGCGCGGTCGACTTGGTTTTGGTTGGAAACGGAACTGACCTGCAATTACTGGCTAGCACATCGATTCCTACTGATCCGAGCACAATGAACTTGGTGCTTAAGGTCGCCGGGGCAGGAGCGCAAATAGAACTACGCGCACCTACGCCGGTGACCGCCCGCTATCTGGTGGTCTGGCTGACGAAACTGCCCGTCGCTGCCCAGGGGTATGGCGGCGGGATAGCTGAGATTGCCGTGCACGGGTGAGCGAGGAGCGCTCTGACGCGGATTTGCTAGCCGCACATGCGGCCGGCGAGGCTGGGGCGCTAGCGGTGTTGGTCCAACGACACCAAGATCGGCTTTGGGCTGTGGCACTGCGAACCACCAGCGATCCGGAAGAGGCGGCAGATGCCTTGCAGGATGCGTGGATCTCGGTCCTTCGCAATGCCGGCACCTTTCGGGGCGACGCTGCCGTCACAACTTGGCTGCATCGAATCGTCGTCAACGCCTGCCTAGATCGCATCCGCCGCCGCACCTCCCGACCTACCACCCAACTTCCGGACGATACCGACGGTTTCCGTAGCTTGGCCGACCCAATCGACCGCCACGAACAACGCATCGAACACCTTGAGATTGAGGCAGCCTTGGCCCTCCTGCCGCCCGACCAGCGGGCCGCGATAGTGCTAGTCGATGTCGAAGGCTGGTCCGTCGAGGCCGCCGCCGAGGTTCTTGGGGTTCCGGTAGGGACGATCAAGAGCCGCTGCCATCGGGCTCGAGCCAAACTAGCGATCCAACTGGCCCACCTGCGGAACCCAGACGCCACGGGCAACGTCCCACCCGGTGGAGTCATTTCGCAGCAACGGACCGGGGAGGTGCAGCTATGACCGACGCCGAGTCCGAAGCCACGCGCGATCTAGCCCTGCCGCCTGAGTCCGAACTTGCCTTCGTGTCGGACCTCTTGGCCGCATTGCCACGACCGGTAATTCCGCTAGCCGTTGCCGCCCTGCTTGCCACCATCTCTGATCAGCCGGTAGCTGAAGCTACGTTGCAGCCTTCGACTTCGGGTAATTCCTCGTCGGTAGTCGTAGCCTTTCGCCGCCGTCGAGTCATGCCGTGGCTGGCGGCCGCAGCCGTCGTGTTGCTCCTTGGCGGGGTCGGGGTGCGCCTGTCGGCCACATCGGGAGTCACCCAGAGTTCGGCAACCAGTGAGCTGACTCAACTTTCAAATCGTGCGGTAGCAAGCCTAAATAGTGAGCCGATGGCACCGGCAAGTGCCGCGGCCGTGGGTTCGTCAACAACCGACACTTCGGCGCCACAACCTAGTGTCGCTGGGTTCAAGGCAAACCAAACGCTGGCTGGCACCTTCGCCGAAAGCGCTGCCGGAACCTCCGCCTGCTTGGTGGGTTTGGGCCAATCCGATGCCAACGTTCGCCTGGTGTTTGCAACCACCTACCAAGGGCAGGCGGCGGTGGCGCTGGTAGTGACTTCGCAATCCGGCGGCTCGAAAATGTTCGTCGTTGGTCCTGATTGCTCGACGGCTGCCACCCACCTGCTGGCAACTTCAGACCTCCCTAGCTCACCAACGCCTGCCGCAACCTAAGGAATGGCTTCGGCCCTAGACTCGTTGCACCGAAGTACCTAAGTGGGCGGCGGTTCTTCTGGAACGAGGGAAAATGAGCTCGGAAGTTCGTAGCGTGATCATCATTGGGTCAGGACCTGCCGGCTATACCGCGGGGATCTACGCTGCCCGGGCCAACCTTGCTCCCTTGCTGCTGGAGGGGGCGGTCACCTCTGGCGGCGCTCTGATGAACACCACCGAAGTTGAAAATTTCCCTGGGTTCACCGATGGGATCATGGGCCCTGCACTAATGGAGTCAATGCGGGCCCAAGCCGAACGTTTTGGTGCCGAGATCGTGACCGATGACGCGGTTAGCGTCGATCTAAGTGGCGACGTGAAGATCGTCGTAGACGGCAGTGGCAACGAGTACCGATCGCACGCAGTCATTCTCGCGATGGGTTCGGCCTACCGCGAACTTGGTCTCGCGAACGAGAAGCGCCTGTCAGGCCACGGGGTTTCGTGGTGTGCTACCTGCGACGGATTCTTCTTCCGTGACAAGGACATTGCCGTCGTCGGTGGGGGTGACTCGGCAATCGAAGAAGCCACGTTCCTAACGCGCTTTGCGTCGTCCGTGACCTTGGTGCACCGTCGCGATTCACTTCGCGCCAGCAAGATTATGCAGGAGCGCGCGCATAGTAATCCGAAGCTGAAGTTTGCGTGGAACTCGACCGTGACCGATGTGATCGGCACGGACGAAGTGACCGGGCTGAAATTGGCCGACACGAAAACCGGTGCTGAATCAGTCCTGGACGTGTCCGGCCTGTTCGTAGCCATCGGCCACGACCCGCGATCCGAACTCATCCGCGGCCAGGTCGACGTCGATGACGAGGGATACGTCAAAGTTGAAGCGCACAGCACTCGGACGAACCTGAGCGGAGTCTTCGCCTGCGGCGACCTCGTCGACCACACGTACCGGCAAGCAATCACTGCGGCAGGATCGGGATGTTCGGCGGCGCTAGATGCCGAGAAATTCCTAACCAGCCTTGAAAACGCCTGACCCGAACGCACCTCTAGAAAGGGAACGCTATGTCCGGAGCAACGACGATAGTCACGGATGCCAACTTCGCCACTGAGGTGTTGGGGAACAGCAAGCCGGTGTTGGTCGACTTCTGGGCCGAGTGGTGTGGTCCGTGCAAGATGATCGCACCCGTGCTCGAAGAGATCGCCGCTGCGAACGACGGCTTGGTGATTGCCAAGATGAATGTCGACGAGAACCCAATTACCCCCGGCACCTACGGGATTCGCGCCATCCCAACCATGAAGGTATTCAAGGACGGTCAGGTCGTGAAGGAGATCGTTGGGGCTAAGCCCAAGAGCGTCCTGCTGGCCGACTTGGCGGAGTTTCTCTGAGCCGGTCAATCTCGTTTGCCGGTTACCGGCGCGGAGACTCCGGCCCAGGTGTCGCCGAAGTTCGCCACCGGCTCACTCGGATCGGTTTGCTGCCTACAGCAGCAGGCGAGGCTCCGGGCGCTGCGGCAGCCGAGGAATTTGATGGCGCCTTAGATGTGGCTGTGCGCTGCTTCCAACAACTGCGAGGCCTAACGGTCGACGGCATCATTGGTCCGGCTACTTTCCGCCGACTTGAAGAAGCCCGGTGGCGGCTCGGTGATCGGGTTCTGACGTTCTCAGCCGGCCACCTAATGGCAGGCGACGACGTCTCCGAAATGCAGGGGCGCCTGCACGAACTTGGTTTCACTTGTGGACGCATCGACGGGATATTCGGCCGGGAAACCGACAAGGGAGTCCGAGACTTCCAACGAAATGTCGGCTTTACCGCTGACGGAACCTGTGGCCCAGAAACGTTCAAAGCCCTTGCTCGACTTGCCCGTACGGTGTCCGGGGCGACCGGAGACAGCCTGCGCGACGAAGCTTCATATGCGACGCTGCGCACCGGCGTGGCCGACAAGGTTGTGGTTGTTGATCCGGGGCACGGCGGCGAGGACTCGGGCCTTTCAGGCAACGGGTTGAGCGAGGCGGACATCAGCGCCGATATTGCGCTGCGGGTTGAAGGTCGGCTCGCGGCGATTGGGACCCAAGTCCTGCTGACGCGCCAAGTTGGCCCTGGTTTCAGTGGTGGCACATCCGTAAGTTCCCCCGATGAGAACGCCCGGGCGGCCTTTGCTAATGAAGTTGGAGCCGACTTGGTCGTTTCGATTCACGCGGATGCCGCGACAAGTTCGACGCCCAACGGATGCGCGACGTTCTTCTATGGGGCGGGACAATTCGGTGGCGGAAGCCTCTTGGGTGCGGCATTCGCGGAGCTACTTCAAGCTGAGATTGTCGCCCGCACCGATCTCGTCGACTGCGGGGCGCACCCAAAAACCTGGGACCTACTGCGCCGAACCCGGATGCCCGCGGTTCGGATCGAATGTGGCTACCTGACAAACGACCGGGACTCGGACCGCCTTGGTGATCCGGCTTTCCGGGACGCACTAGCCGAAGGAATAGCTGCGGCCGTCACGGCCTTTTTCGCCCCGGAGTAAGACTTAGTTGACCGAGCGGTAGGCCTCAACGGGGCGCGGCAGGCGCAGCCGCCCAAGTGTTGCAGCGACGATTTCCTCACGCCAAGAAACGGTGGAGCGCAGGTCCAAGCGCAGTCGCGGGGTGTGACTGTGCGGACGTACCGTCTTAAAGCCCACGGCAAGCAGGAATTCGGCTGGAATCAAACAGTTCGGTCCACCTGGCTCAGCGGCCACCGCTTCGACAGCGCGCACTCCTCGGCGAACCAGGTCAGCCGCCATCCCCTGGATCAGCAGTCGCCCAATGCCAGCGTTGCGGTACCCGTCAGCGACTCGAACACTGAGCAAAGCCACCGCGTCGGGTGCGATCGGAGCCGTCGCGAAACTAGCAAGTCGGGGAACAAGGTGAGCCGGAGCGTACGTAACGAATCCAGCCGCAACTGCATCAATCATCACAACTAGGCCGCAGGAACCCCAGTCCAGCAAGGTCGCTGAAAGCCAAGCTTCCTTAGCAACCATGGCGGCGGGGCCTGAATCTTCTTTGCCTGCAACAGATTCCCAGAAAGAACAGTTCCGACATGGCTCCGGTAAAGCACCGAGGTTGTCCCGCGTCAGCGCCAACAAGGGACGCGACATGGTGCCTAGTCCGCCCGGATTCCGGTGCCACCTCGGGGCCGCAGCAGTCCCAGAACGAATCCCACCCCTATGCCAAGCAGGACCAGAACGATCACGCCACCGACACTTCGACGGACCCGCATGCGCACCTCCTTACCGGTGTCAGGCATCGTATGTGACTTCAGGGACGGAGGGCAGATGGCCCAGGTTGGATCGCGGCTCGACCCGTGGGTGCATTCCTACGCGGCTCGAACCGGCGGAATGACGGCCTCTGAGATTCGGGCCCTGTTCGCCGTCGCTGCCCGCCCGGAGGTAGTTTCCCTCGCCGGTGGCATGCCATATGTCAACGCGCTTCCCCTTGATGCCATCGCCGACACGGTGGCCCGGTTGATCCGGGAACAGGGCGCTTCGGCACTTCAGTACGGCAGCGGCCAAGGGCTACCGCAGTTGCGCGAGCAGATTCTGGACGTGATGGCGCCGGTTGGCATCCACGCCCATGCCGACGACGTGGTCGTAACCATGGGCTCACAGCAGGCCATCGACCTGGTCGTGCGAATCTTCTGCGATCCCGGCGACGTCGTACTTGTCGAGGCCCCGTCCTACGTGGGTGCGCTAGGCGTCTTTCGCTCCTACCAGTGCGACGTGCGACATGTCGCCATGGATGAGCAGGGCCTGGACCCAAATGCGCTGAGAACCGCGATCGCCGATGCGCGGGGCGCCGGTAAGCCCATCAAACTCATTTACACCATCCCGTCCTTCCATAACCCAGCCGGAATCACTCAAGGCCCGGCTAGGCGAAGGGAATTGCTTGAGATTGCCCAGAGCGCTGGGATCTTGCTGCTGGAGGACGACCCGTACGGATTGCTCGGTTTTGACGGCACTGTGCCCCAAGCCATCCGTAGTGAAGACGCCGATGGGGTGGTTTACCTCGGATCCTTCTCCAAAACGATTGCCTCAGGGCTCCGCGTTGGTTGGGCAGTGGCGCCGCATGCCGTGCGCGAAAAGTTGGTACTTGCCGCCGAGGCTTCCGTGCTGTGTCCATCGCACTTCTCGCAATATGCGGTTTCGGCGTACCTAAGCGAACAGCCTTGGATGGAACAAGTGGCGGCCTTCCGCGAGTTGTACCGCGAACGCCGCGACGCCCTGCTGGCCGGTATGGAATCAGCCTTCCCGAAGGGAACGCACTGGACCGTGCCCCAAGGCGGGTTCTACTCGTGGGTCACGCTGCCAGAACCCCTAGATGCCACAGCGATGCTGCCGCGGGCAGTAAGTGCCCTAGTTGCATACGTGCCAGGAACTGGTTTCTATGTCGACGGTCAAGGCCGTCGCTCGATGCGGTTGTCTTATTGCTTCCCCGATCCCGAACGGATCCAAGAGGGGGTCCGACGACTGGCTTCGGTAATTTCTGCCGAGTTGGACACATTGGCGACCTTTGGGCCAGCCGGACCGGCCGGCTCCGGCTCGACGTCCAGCCCCAGCCCGGATCTGGCCTAAATCATGACCGCCAAAAGCGTGCTGGTCCTGTGCGGCGGACTCTCAGCCGAACGGGAAGTGTCGATCCGTTCTGGTCGCCGCATCGCAGCAGCCCTGGCTGATAACGGGCACCAAATCCAGGTTGCGGATTTTGATGCGCAACTGTTGAGCCGACTGAAGCAGGATCGGCCTGACGTTGTTGTCCCGCTGCTACACGGAGCCGAGGGCGAAGACGGATCTTTACCAACAATGTTGGAACTTCTTGGTATTGCCTTTGTTGGTTCCCCTGCCCGATCATGCCGACTAGCTTTCGATAAGCCGGTGGCAAATGAAATCGTTGCTGCTAAAGGGATTCGGGTACCTCAAGCGGTGACTTTGCCACAACGGGTGTTTCGCGAGTTGGGCGCTGTAGAAGTTGTCGCAGCGATCCTCGAGCGAGTCTCGCTGCCATTGATCATTAAACCCACTCGTGGTGGTTCCGCATTGGGAGTCACTGCCGCGCATCAAGTTTCGGAAGTAGCTCCTGCCCTCGTAGCAGCATTTGCTTACGGCGAAACCGTGCTGGTGCAGCATTTCGTCTCCGGAATTGAGATCGCTATTTCAGTGGTTGCTGATGGTGACTCAGCAACGGCACTGCCAGCGGTTGAGATTTGCCCCGATGGCGACGCGTACGACTATCGAGCTCGATACACGGCTGGCCTAACTGAGTTCTTTGCCCCGGCCCGGTTGCCGGAGGACCTAACCAGCCACGCTGCAAACGTGGCCGTGCAGGCGCACCTGGCCCTGGGGCTACGGGACTGGTCTCGAACCGACTTGATTGTCGACGAAGCTGGTGTTGTCTGGTACCTCGAGACGAATTCAGCGCCCGGGATGACTGAGACTTCGCTCTTTCCGCAAGCGGCGGTAGCCGCAGGTCAGGATCTAGGCCAGTTGTGCTCGGCCCTGGTTCGGACCGCCGCCGAACGTTCACTCAATCAAGATTGACCAAGTCGGCGCAATCAGGCTGGGGCAATCAGATCGGTCACCCGTGCCAGATCTTCGAGTGAGGCGACCTCGATAACCACCCGACCCCGACTGGCACCGAGCTCGACCCGCACCCGGGTGTCTAGACGATCAGCCAGCCGATCGACGTAGCTAGAAACGTCAGCAGATCCGGCGCGGGGGCGCCGCTGGCGTTTGGCACGTGGTTCAGCCGAATTCCCAACCGCCACTATCTCTTCGACAGCTCGAACGGATAGGCCTTCGGCAACAATCCGCGTCGCGAGCGACTCCATGGCCGATTCGTCTAGAGACAACAAGGCTCGTGCGTGTCCGGCGGAAAGAACGCCAGCTGCGACCCGGCGCTGGACCGCCAAGGGTAGGCGGAGCAAGCGAATCGTGTTTGCTACCTGTGGGCGGGATCGGCCCAGGCGAGTGGCCAATTCTTCTGTAGTGCAGCCAAAATCCAGCAGGAGTTGCTGGTACGCGGCAGCTTCTTCGAGGGCGTTTAGTTGTGAGCGGTGCAGATTCTCAAGCAACGCATCTCGCAGCAGCGCGTCATCTGGGGTTTCTCGAATTAGCGCCGGTAGGTACTTGAAACCGGCAGCTTGGCAGGCTCGTAGCCGACGCTCACCGGCCACGAGTTCGAATTCGGCGCCAGCGGGTCGAACCACCACCGGCTGCAACAGCCCAACGGTGGTTATCGAGTGAACCAGCTCTCGTAGTTCGTCCTCGTCGAAGACTTGGCGCGGTTGGCGTGGGTTGGTACGAACCAGCTCGATCGGGATTTCCGAATAGCGCACCGAAGCCGTCCCTGCGGATCGGCCAGCCGGGGCCGACTCCGAATCAGGTGCCAACCCACCCTGCCCGTCGGCGATTAAGGCTCCTAGCCCTCGGCCGAGCCCACGCTTCACCGCCATGATGTCCCTTTCCTACCTAAAAGCCGGAAATATACCTTATGTAACTATCACTGCTTGAAAGCTAAAATGTGGATGTTGTATGAGGCAATCCCCAAGGTATCCACAGCTAATCGGTCCGTTCACTCAGTTCCCTCGCTGCACTCAAGTAACACTGGGCTCCGATTGAACCGGGGTCGTAAGCAAGGATCGATTGACCAAAGCCGGGAGCCTCTGAAAGCCGAACCGAACGCGGGATCTGCGTTGGCAGGACGACGTCCGCGAAGTGGGCTCGAACCTCGTCGGCGACCTGGTTCCCCAGCCGCGTGCGCCCATCAAACATGGTAAGCAGGATCGCCCCTATATGCAGATTCGCATTTAAGTTAGCCCGGACCATCCCAAGGAATTGAATCAGTTGGCTGACGCCCTCCAGTGCGTAGTACTCGCACTGGATGGGGATCAACAACTCCGCGGCCGCAACGAAGGCGTTTAGCGTAAGCAGGCCGATGCTGGGGGGGCAGTCGATGAAGACGTAGTCATACCGAGCGCCGGCATTGGCCTCAGCATCCAAATAGGCGCGTAACGAACGAGACAGCCGCCATTCGCGGGCCACCAGTGGGTACAACTCCATCTCGGCGCCGGCCAAGTCCAGAGTGGCAGGAAGCACCCATAGCCCGTCTGCTTCCTGCGCCTTTACGACAGCGGCGGCAATTGGAAGGTCGTCAAGGAGCACCTCGTAGCTGCTCGGGGTGCCCGAGTGGTGTGGGATCGACAAAGCCGTGGAGGCATTTCCCTGGGGATCTAGATCAATCAGCAGTACCCGTTGGCCCTGTAGCGCCAGGGCGGCCGCCAAGTTAACGGTTGAGGTGGTCTTGCCAACCCCACCCTTCTGGTTTGCCACCGTGATGATCCGAGTCTGGATTGGATGTGGCAATGCGGGAAAGTGACCAGCGAGCACCCGGGCAGCCGCGGCGGCACTTGCCTCAATCGGCATCGGCGTTTCCCGTGAAACACGGCGTTCCGGGAGTTCGGGTGAGCCTGACTCGGTCATGTTCACCTCAGTCTCGCGAAGTCAACCAGCGTCGTTGGAAGGGTGAGACCAGGGGCAGAACAGCTGCGGATGACCGCCGGCGCCGCTCCCGACCTAGCGAGAGTAGCGGCTGCCTCGGCGACCTCGGCTACTGCATCCGCGCCCTTGAATGCCAGCACCCGCCCGCCAATCCGAGTCAGCGGCAGAGCCCAGTTAGCCAGTCTTGTCAGCGGCGCTACCGCACGCGCTGTCACTACATCGGCTCGAAACGAACCCGCCAAATCCTCAGCCCGGGCTCTAACGACCTTTACCCGATCCCCTAGACCCAAGAGTTCGACTGCCTCGGTAAGGAAGGTTGCTCGGCGCAGGAGTGGTTCGACACACGTTATTTCCAGATCCGGCCTGGTCAATGCCCATACCAGTCCGGGCAACCCCGCACCCGCGCCGACGTCAACGACGTGGGCGGCTTCTGGAAGCAGGTCGAGGTCAATTCCCACGACCGCACAATTAAGCAAATGGCGCTGCCAGAGCCGCGGAACTTCTCGGGGACCGATTAGACCTCGCTCTACAGCTACCTCTGCCAACAAAGCAGCGAAAGGGTCAAGGACCAAGACAGGAGGCCAAGGGTCTCCTGGATCTGGTCGGTCCCAAGCCAGCGTTTCCCGTGAAACGACCACGGCTAGTTGTCAGGCCGGAGAGACGACGATCCGGCGGTCGGGATCGACTCCCTCAGAAGAACTGGCAAGTCCAGCGGCGGTCACGACGTCGTGGACCACCTTGCGCTCGAACGCAGTCATTGCGGCAAGTTTCACGGGGGCGCCGGTGCGCTGCACCTCGGCCACCGCCTCCTTGCCCACTTCAACTAATTCAGCCTTGCGGGCGGCGCGAAACCCATCCACGTCCAGCATCATCCGGGAACGCTCGCCGGTCTCGCGGGTGACCGCCAGGCGGGACAACTCCTGTAAGGCATCTAGTACCCGTCCCTCTGGGCCAACTAACTCACCTAGGTCGGCACCCACTACCGCCACCATGGCCCGGTCACCCTCGACGTCCATCAAGAGGTCCCCACCGAGGTCCGCGATATCCAGCAGGCCTTCCAGGTAATCGGCTGCGATATCGCCTTCGCGCATCAATTCCTTCAGCCGACCCCCGCCATCAGTGGCTGCCACTACGGTCTCGCTCGCCTCAGTGTCGGGTGTCGTCGCGTCGTTGCTCATGCGTTCCTCCTGCGCGGCCAGGGCCGCTATCTTCGGGATTTACTCCCGTGGTCAAGATTTTGGGGAGTCGGAATCCGGTTCGTCCAACTCGTTGTCTTCGACTGAATTGATCGGGTCAACCGCTACCGGTTCGCCCTTGCTGGTGATCGCCGGCCCACTGGGTCCCGTCGCCCGCTCGCGCTTGGTCTTCCGCTTGGGCTGGACTCGCTTAACTACTTCAGTCGGAGCCACAACTACAGGGGCAATGGCCACTGGGTTCTTCTTCGCCTTACGAAGCTCCCAGGCGTCGAAGGCCGGAGTGCCAGGTTGCGGGTTATTGCGAATGACATAGAACTGCTGACCCATGGACCAAACGTTCGTGGTCAGCCAGTAGATGAGTACCCCAATCGGGAAGTTGATCCCACCGATGGCGAAGACAAAGGGGAACACATAGAGCAGGATCCGCTGCTGCTGCGCGATCGGATTGTCACGTGCGGTGTTCTTGACGATCAACTGACGCTGAGTCAGGAACGTCGTCAATGTCATCAACACAATCAAGATCAGTGTGACGATATGAATCGTTAACGCGCTGGTTGAATACGGAGCTTGTGTGAACGCACCGGCGTGAACGAAGGTGCTCGAGATCGGCGCACCAAAGATCTTCGCCTCGCGGGCGTGATCGACCATCGTCTTGGTTAGGACTCCGCGCGGCACATCCATCGCGATACCCTGAAGAACCCGGAACAGTGCATAGAAAATGGGCGCCTGCAACAAAATTGGCAGACAACTAGCGAGCGGATTGGTGCCCGTCTCGCGGTACAACTTCATCATTTCCTGCGACTGACGCTCGCGGTCACCCGCGTGCTTCTTTTGAATTTCCTTCATCTGCGGCTGAATGATCTGCAAGTTCCGCTGCGCGTTAATCTGCTTAACGAAAAGCGGGATTAGCAGGATCCGAATGACGATGACTAGGCCAACAATCGACAGGCCCCAGGACCAGCCACTGGATACGCCAAAGATCGGACTCAGCAGGTGGTAGAACGCGGCAAGGAGCCAAGAGACTGGAACTTCGATCCAGTGCAGAATGGACGACACTCAGACTCCCTGAACCGACGACAGCGGATTACCGTAGAGGTCGACCGTAGGGTGCCACGCTCCGTGCGGAGGCACCGGGTCGATTCCACCCAGGTTCCATGGATTACACCGCAGTAACCGCCATCCGGTCAGCAGGGTCCCCTTGATGGCTCCGTGAGTGCGTACCGCATCGAGTCCGTAGTGCGAGCAGGACGGGTAATACCGACACCGGGCACCCAGCAATGGGCTCAGGGTGAGTTGGTATCCGCGGATCACTAGCGCCAAGGCATTTGAGGGAACCCGCCAGATGAACTGAAATACCAACTTTCCGGTCATTGCAGGGCCCCCGGCATGGAGGTGAGTGCGCCGACTAGATCTCGGCTAAGCCTGTGGGAATCGGCCGCGGCGGCCGAAGGCAACGCCCGCACGACGACCTGTAGTCCGGGCTTGAGCTGCGGAATTAGTTCTGCCACCTGGTGGCGCAGGCGCCGGGTCACCCGGCTGCGAACTACCGAAGGACCAACATTGCGACCCACAGCGAAGGCCACGCGGGTAATCCCCTCGCCGGGGACAACGTGGATCACAACGCAGCCGCGGGATATCCGGCGGCCCCGTCGCACCGTCGCAACGATGTCCTGGTGGCGCCGGAGCCGATTGGCTGCCGGCAGCATTGGCTTATGCCGAGAGTCGAGCGCGGCCCTTGGCCCGACGGCTCGTAATAACCGCGCGACCGGCTCTGGTGCGCATCCGAAGCCGGAAGCCATGCGTCTTCGCACGACGGCGGTTGTTCGGCTGGAACGTGCGCTTCATCACCGGCTCCGGTCAAGGCTGGTCGCCTGTGGCGACAAAGGTGCCCAATTACCAAACGAAAGTGTCGGGAAGGGCGAGAACACCCATACGGTACGGACCCAAAGCCGCTTCGGTCAAACCGCCCCACTAGTTCCTCCTCAAGGTGGCCGCCCGCTAGCCCGGCGCAGCCACGCCAACCTCTTCCAGTCGCCGGGCCTAACCCCCACAATGGATTCCTTGTCCACAGGTTGGATGCGGTGGTTGAGGGACCAGAGTCGACTGGCTATGGTCGCGACACCGCCACCGGTCCACAACCTGTGGAGAACCGTGTGGACTTTGACCCTTTTAGGAGGTGGCGATGGAGCAGGCCCAGGAAATGGGAGACCTGTGGCGCAAGACCGTCGCCATCCTTGATGAGGGACAGACCACCCTGCAACAGCGGGCATTTCTCAAAGTGACGCAACCTTTGGGCTTGGTCGGGGACACGGTGCTACTTGCTGCCCCGAATGAATTCACCAAGGACTTCCTCGAAACCCGCCTGCGCCCCATGGTGGTAGAGGCGCTTTCGAACACGCTGGGTCGGCCGGTCAAGATTGCGGTCACGGTGGACCCGAAGGTGGCCCCCGTCATGGACGATGAGACCACCGACACCTTGGCTGACTCGACATATGCCGAGACCCAAGTGCAGGAAAACCTGGCCACTCGTGAAACCCCGCCAGATCGACCAGGAACCGGTGGCCCATCAACTAGAGCTGCCCACGAATCAAGTCGGCTAAACCCGAAGTACACCTTTGACACCTTTGTGATCGGCTCTAGCAACCGGTTCGCCCATGCGGCTGCGGTCGCGGTGGCAGAACAACCCGCCCGTGCCTACAACCCACTCTTCATTTACGGTGAATCCGGGCTGGGTAAGACCCACTTGTTGCACGCGATCGGTCACTACGCCCGAACTCTGTATGCCGGACTACGGGTTCGCTACGTCAGTTCGGAAGAATTCACCAACGAATTCATCAACTCGATTCGTGATGACAAGGCGGCTACTTTCCAGCGCCGGTACCGCGATGTAGACATCCTTTTGGTGGACGATATTCAGTTCCTGTCTGGAAAAGTCCAAACGCAGGAAGAGTTTTTCCACACTTTCAACACGCTACACAACGCCAATAAGCAGATCGTTGTGACTTCCGATATGCCACCAAAGTTGTTGCAGAATTTCGAAGATCGGATGCGTTCGAGGTTTGAGTGGGGATTGATCACCGACATCAAACCTCCGGAGCTTGAGACCCGAATTGCGATTCTGCGGAAGAAGTCCGCACTGGATCGGTTGGCGGCACCGCCTGAGGTACTCGAATACATCGCAGACAAGATTGACTCGAACATCCGAGAACTTGAAGGGGCGTTGATTCGGGTTGCGGCCTTCGCAAGCCTGAACCGGCAGCCGGTTAGTTACGCCTTAGCTGAAGAAGTTCTAAAGGATCTGCTTCCAGACCATGTTGGTCCGGAGATCACTTCGGCGATGATCATGACCCAGACCGCTGCGTACTTTGGAATTTCACTAGATGACTTGTGTGGCTCGAGTCGGTCCCGGGTGCTGGTAACCGCTAGGCAGATTGCCATGTATCTGTGCCGAGAGTTGACGGACCTGTCGCTTCCCAAGATTGGCCAGCAGTTTGGCGGCCGGGACCACACCACCGTTATGCACGCCGACCGAAAGATCCGTCACCTAATGGCCGAAAGGCGAAGTTTGTACAACCAGGTCACCGACCTCACGGGCCGAATCAAACAGCAGGCCCGCGGATAGTTATCCACAACTGTGGATGTAGTTGTTGACACAGGTTTACATAACTCCAGGACATTTTTACTTTCTTTGCCTGTGGCTGAGTTGGGAACTAGTTGTGGAAAACTTTGCCAAAACTGAGGGTGAAGGCTGTTGGCCTAATGAATTTGGCCGAAACTCACGTGGTTTCCCACCGTTTATCGACTTGTGTCCACAGGCACCGTTGCCGCTAAACCGCGGTTCACCGGGCAGGAAAGTTGATTTCCACAGGTTCCACAGGACCTACTACGAGTACTACAGATACCTAATAGTTAACTCAACAAGATCCATAACTGTGCTGCCCACTGTGGACAGTTCACCCAACCGCGACAGAATGCTCGTTCAACAAGCAACTTGCCCGCAAGGTGGCAGGATGCGCTGGGCCACGACTGCGCGATACGGTCAGCGGTCGTAGAGGAGGGTTCGTGAAGTTCAGCATCGAACGTGACGCCCTAGCTGAGGCGGTTGCTTGGGCTGCGCGCAATCTGCCAGCGCGCCCAATGGCCCCACAGTTGGCCGGACTTCTAATCGACACCACCGATTCGGGACTAGTCCTTTCTAGTTTTGACTACGAAGTTTCGTCTCGGGTCGATGTAGTGGCTGCCGTTGCTGAACCAGGACGGGTCCTGGTTTCTGGTCGACTCCTTTCTGAAATCGCAAAACTCCTACCCGCCGCGCCGGTGGTCTTCACGGCAACTGGTAACCGCCTTGAGGTCAAGTGCGGGCGAGCATCTTTCGCGCTGCCAACTTTGTCGGTGGACGACTATCCGCAACTTCCTGAACTTCCCGGGTCCTCCGGAACCGTCAGTGGTGCGACCTTGGCAGCAGCTGTCTCACAGGTAGCTATCGCAGCCGGTCGCGACGACACACTTCCTGGACTGACAGGCATTCGACTTGAGATTGACGGCCGCAAAGTAACAATGGCCGCCACTGACAGGTTCCGGCTGGCTGTGCGGGAATTTGAGTGGAACCCTGAAGCCGCAGACTTAGTAACTACTGCTCTCGTGCCTGCCCGTACTTTGGCTGACATTGCAAAATCCCTTAGTGGGTGTGACGCAGTCCAACTTTCCGTTGCAGCAACTGGCTCAGCCGAAAACCTGCTTGGTTTTGACGGCGATGGAAGGCGCACTACTACCCGCCTAATCGACGGGCCGTTCCCTGAATATCGAAGGCTCCTTCCAGCCGAATCGAACTCGCGGGCTTCAGTCGACACTTCAGCTCTTATCGACGCAGTCAAACGGGTTGCCCTAGTGATCGAAAAGCAGAATCCTGTGCGATTAAGTTTCACCGCCGGCGAGCTAAGGCTCTCTGCCGGAACCGGCGACGATGCTCAAGCCGATGAGTTCCTTGACGCAACCCTTGAAGGCGATCCAATTGAAATCGCCTTCAACCACGGTTTCCTTCTCGATGGTCTCAGCGCTATCGATGCTCCAGTGGCGCGCTTCTCTTTCACTGTTTCGAATAAGCCAGCCATCATTTCTGGTGCTGGAGATCATGATTCGGAAGCTGCCGCTGAGTACAAGTACCTGCTGATGCCGGTTCGACTTTCTGGGTCCTGATAGTGCTGCTTGCACGACTCAGTCTGGCCGATTTCCGTAACTACCAATCCCTTGAGATTGAGTTGCAACCTGGCATCACGACGTTCGTAGGCGCTAATGGCCAAGGTAAAACAAACTTGATCGAAGCGGTCAATTACGTTGCCACACTTGGTAGTCACCGCGTCGCCTCCGATACTCCGCTGGTCAGAGCAGGATCAACTCAAGCCATTGTTCGAGCTGAACTGAAGCGGGATTTGCAAAGTACGTTGGTTGAAATTGAGATCAATCCCGGGCGTGCAAACCGCGTGCGAATCAATCGTTCACCGGTACCGAGACCGCGCGAAGTACTGGGATTACTCCGAGCGGTGATCTTTGCGCCGGAAGACTTGTCGCTGGTGAAAGGCGATCCAAGCGAACGACGCCGATTCCTGGACGACTTGTTAGTTTCTCGGAACCCGCGTTTCGCGGCTGTGCGAGCGGACTATGACCGAGTACTGCGACAACGTAATTCGCTTCTCAAATCCGTCCAAGGTTCACGGCCTGGTAACACCCCAACCACCTTGTCAGTTTGGGATGACCACCTACTTGATCTGGGCGCGGAACTGATTAGTGGCCGACTGAATTTGATTTCGTCGCTGAAGCCGTATGTCGTGGCGGCCTACGAAACCGTTGCGGGTGTTGGGTCCGATGTCGACATGAACTACGTTGCCGCGGCCTCAGGGATTTCCGCTACAAACTCTGAGCGGGCCGATGTTCGAGTTGCACTTGCGCAAGCGCTGAGCGAGAAGCAACGCGAAGAGTTGGCCCGAGGCCTAACGCTGGTTGGACCGCACCGCGATGAGATGTTCCTAGGGTTACGCGGGCTTCCGGTTCGCGGCTACGCAAGTCATGGCGAATCGTGGTCTTGTGCCTTGGCGTTGCGACTGGGAGCGTTTGATCTGTTGCGCAGCGAAGGGTTGGAGGATGAGCCGATGCTGATTTTGGACGATGTCTTCGCGGAACTGGACACCCGTCGCAGGGATCGACTCGCGCAGGTGGCCGCAGCAGCTCGTCAGGTGCTGGTGACCGCTGCAGTTGCCGCAGACGTTCCTGCTGGGATGGGCGGAGTCACCCTGAAGGTCAACGAAGGGCAAGTAGATGTCCTCTGATAGCGAGCCACAGCCGGTGGTTTCAGATGTTGATCTGGCCCGCGCGGCCCTAGCGCGAGCCAGGGCGAGAGCGCGAGTCGCAACTCGTGAGGTGCCCCCAACTCGCGCCCGACGTTCTGGTGGGCGCATTGGCACCGAGCGGCGCAGTGGCCCTGGCCCAGACGAGCGAGACCCACTTCGGCTCGGCTCGGCCGTCGAACACCTCCTTGATGAGCGCGGCTGGAAGGGACGGACGGCAGTTGGCAGCGTGGTCGGACGCTGGGCGCAGATAGTTGGCCCGGATCTTGCGGCCCACGTGACACCAGAATCGTTCGATCCGGATGCGGGGGTCCTAGTACTACGAGCCGATTCGACGGCTTGGGCGACCCAAGTGAACTTTCTACTTGGAACATTGCGCCAGCGCCTGGCTACCGAGGTCGGCGCTGGCACCGTTACGACCATCCGGGTCGTCGGTCCGGCGGCCCCGTCTTGGCGGTTCGGCAACCGACACGTTAAGGGTCGGGGCCCACGCGATACCTACGGCTGAGCGCCGCTAAGTGCCCACCCTCGTAGGGGGACATAGGTCCGACCGAAAATAACGGCGGAAATGCCCACTATGGCGCCAGAATGCGGTTTCCTGTCGTCATCTTGGGCTAGAATGAATCCAGTATTACAGGCCGCTTCCCGGCCCCTGGATCGCAACGGTCCGGGCCAGTGAAGCGGCCTGACCTGTGGCAGGAGGCTGCACCGAATTGTCTTACGACGCCAGCGCAATCACGGTCCTTGAGGGCCTAGATGCGGTTCGCAAACGCCCGGGCATGTATATCGGCTCAACCGGCGAACGTGGACTGCACCACCTTGTCTATGAGGTGGTCGACAATTCAGTGGACGAAGCCCTAGCCGGCGAGTGCGACCAGATTGACATCACGATCTTGGCCGATGGCGGCGTGCGCGTGATCGATAACGGGCGCGGAATCCCGGTCGACCTCCACCCCATCGAGAAACGCCCTGCGGTTGAAATCGTCATGACCGTTTTGCACTCCGGTGGCAAGTTCGGCGGTAGCGGCTACTCAGTTTCCGGTGGACTCCACGGAGTCGGTATCTCGGTGGTCAACGCCCTTTCCCGCCGCCTCGACGTTGAAGTCCATCGCGAAGGCCGGGTTTGGCGCCAAACCTACGAGCGTGGAGTGCCGGTTGCCGACCTTGTTGCCGGCGAAGCCACCGACCACACCGGGACCACGATTACCTTCTGGGCCGACCCTGAGATCTTTGAGACGACCGTCTACGAGACTTCGACTCTGACTCGGCGCTTCCAGGAAATGGCGTTCCTGAATCGCGGCCTAACTATTGCCCTCACCGACGAGCGCCCGATAGTTATCCCCGAAGACACCGCTGATGAGACCGAGATCCCCGTGCGGTCCTTCCGCTACTACTACGAAGGTGGCATTGCAGATTTCGTGCGTCACCTCAACGCCAGCAAGGGCGCGGCAAATCCGACGATCATCCATTTCGGTGCCGAGGAACCTGATCGTCACATCAGTGCCGAAGTAGCTATGCAGTGGAACAGTGGCTATTCCGAAAGCGTCTATACCTTCGCAAACACGATCAACACACATGAAGGTGGCGCCCACGAAGAGGGCTTCCGGACTGCGTTGACAACCTTGGTCAATAAGTTTGCCCGCGACTGGGGAGTCCTGAAAGAAAAGGACGTGAACCTTTCTGGCGAAGATGTTCGCGAAGGTCTGACCGCGATTGTTTCCGTGAAGTTGGCCGAGCCGCAGTTCGAAGGGCAGACCAAAACTAAACTTGGCAACACGGAAGCCAAGACCTATGTCCAGAAGGTTTGCAACGAACAACTAGGTGCTTGGTTCGAGCAGAACCCGGCCGAGGGTAAAGAGATCGCACGCAAAAGCGCAGCCGCCGCCACCGCGCGCATCGCTGCCCGTAAAGCTCGTGATCTTGCCCGTAGCCGCAAGGGTTTGCTTGGCGGCGGTGGTCTGCCTGGAAAGTTGCAGGATTGCTCCTCGAACAACCCCGAAGAGTGTGAGGTCTACATCGTTGAGGGCGACTCAGCTGGTGGCTCAGCTCGCCAAGGACGCGACCCCCGAACCCAAGCAATTCTTCCGATTCGCGGAAAGATCCTCAACGTCGAGAAGGCCAGAATCGATCGGGTCCTTCAGAACAATGAAGTTCAGGCACTGATTTCCGCACTTGGTACCGGCGTCCACGATGACTTCGACATGGCGAAGTTGCGCTACCACAAGATCGTGCTGATGGCCGATGCTGATGTTGATGGTCAACACATCCGGACTTTGCTTTTGACGTTGCTATTCCGCTTCATGCGACCACTAATCGAAAACGGCTACGTGTACCTCGCGCAACCTCCGTTGTACAAGATCAAGTGGTCGCGGAGCGAACCGCAGTTCGCCTACTCGGATCGCGAACGCGATGCCTTGATGGCAGCTGGTGCAACGTCCGGTCGCAAACTCGGCAGGGACGACATCCAGCGATACAAGGGTCTTGGCGAGATGAATCACGACGAGTTGTGGGAGACCACAATGGATCCTGCTCGTCGCACCCTGCTTCAAATCACCCTCGATGACGCCGTTCAAGCCGACGAAATCTTCACTGTGCTGATGGGTGAAGACGTCGAGAGCCGGCGAGCCTTCATCCAGCAAAACGCGCGAGACGTGCGTTTCCTCGACATCTGAGTTCTACCAGCGCTAGGAAGGAAATAGCTGTGGTCGACGACCAGAGCACGCCCACCACTGAAACTGACGTTCCCCAGCACGATCGGGTGGAGCCAGTTGATCTTCAGGTGGAGATGCAGCGTTCTTATCTCGACTATGCGATGAGCGTGATTGTCGGACGCGCACTACCCGACATTCGCGACGGGTTCAAGCCGGTCCACCGTCGGGTTCTCTACGCGATGTACGACGGCAACTACCGGCCAGACCGCAGCTTCTCGAAATGCGCCCGCATCGTCGGGGACGTGATGGGTAACTATCACCCGCACGGTGACTCTGCGATCTACGACACCTTGGTGCGGTTGGCTCAGCCTTGGGCATTGCGCTACCCGCTTGTGTCGGGTCAGGGGAACTTCGGTTCACCAGGCAACGACTCAGCCGCAGCAATGCGTTACACCGAATGTCGCATGGCGCCGTTGGCCATGGAGATGGTGCGCGACATCGATCAAGACACGGTTGACTTCACACCTAACTACGACGGCAAGAATCAGGAACCGGTAATCCTGCCGAGCCGATTCCCAAACCTGTTGGTCAACGGCAGCGCGGGTATCGCCGTCGGAATGGCAACGAATATTCCGCCGCACAACTTGCGCGAGGTGGCGGCTGGCGTTCAGTGGGCGCTGGCAAACCCTGATTGCACGCGAACTGAGTTGCTAGAAGAGCTCCTCACTCACATTAAGGGCCCGGATTTCCCAACCGGTGCACTGATTGTTGGCCGGCACGGCATTGAGTCGGCCTACCGCACTGGACGCGGTTCGATCACTATGCGCGCGGTCGTAGAGGTCGAAGAAGACTCGCGTGGTCGTCAAACCTTGGTTGTCACCGAACTGCCGTACCAAGTTAATCCAGACAATCTGTCTTTGCGGATCGCCGAATTAGTAGACGCAGGAAAACTAACTGGGATTGCCGACATCCGCGAAGAGTCATCAGGACGCACCGGGCAGCGTCTGGTTATCATCTTGAAGAAGGATGCTGTCGCGAAGGTAGTGCTCAACAACCTCTACAAGCACACCCAACTCCAGGAGACCTTCGGCGCCAACATGCTGGCGCTGGTCGACGGTGTTCCACGTACCCTGACTCTCGACGCTTTCGTGCGCTATTGGATTACTCACCAAATCGAGATCATCCAGCGTCGAACCCGTTTCCGCTTACGCAAGGCTGAAGAACGCGCGCATATTCTGCGTGGATACCTAAAGGCTCTCGACGCACTGGACGCTGTAATTGCGCAGATTCGGGCCAGCGCAACAGTTGAGGACGCCCGCGAGGGCCTCATGGCGCTGCTGGAAATCGACGAGGTGCAGGCCACTGCGATTCTTGATATGCAACTTCGCCGACTCGCGGCCCTAGAGCGTCAGAAGATCATTGACGAATTCGACGGATTGATGGCCCTAATCACCGAGCTTGAGGGAATCCTCGCAAGTGAGTCGCGACAGCGAGAAATCATCTCCGAAGAACTTGCAGAAATTGTTGACCGTTTCGGTGATAACCGCAGGTCACAGTTCGTTCCCTGGGACGGTGAAGTCACCGACGAGGACCTCATCGCAGAAGAAGACATCGTTGTCACTATCACCCGTGGTGGCTACGCCAAACGCACCCGGGTAGACCAGTACCGATCACAACGCCGCGGTGGCCGGGGCGTCAAGGGTGCCCAACTTCGTGGCGATGACATTGTCGAGCATTTCTTCGTTTCCACCACACACCACTGGGTTTTGTTCTTCACCACTAAGGGTCGGGTGTACCGGGCTAAGGGCTACGAATTGCCAGACACTGGCCGCGACGCACGTGGTCAGCACGTGGCAAACCTCTTGGCGTTCCAACCGGACGAAACAATCGCCCAGGTGCTCGATATTCGCGACTACGCCCAGGCTCCGTATCTGGTTCTTTCAACTAGGCAAGGCCAAGTGAAGAAGACGCGATTGACCGAGTTCGATACCAATCGCTCTGGCGGAATCATTGCTATCAACCTGCGCGAGGACGACGAGTTGATCTCAGCTCGACTCGTGTCCCCAACCGACGACCTACTCCTGGTATCGCGAAAGGGTCAGTCCGCACGCTTTACTGCGTCGGACGAGACCTTGCGTCCCATGGGTCGTTCGACCAGTGGCGTGATCGGCATGCGCTTCCGAGCCGGAGACGAACTTTTGGCAATGGATGTGATTCGGGATGGCGCCTTCGTGTACACGGTTACCGACGCCGGATACGCCAAGCGGACCCCCGTTGAAGACTGGGAAGTAAAGGGTCGCGGCGGTATTGGAGTGCAGGCAATGAAACTAGTCGAGGCACGTGGCTCGCTTGTGGGTGCCTTGGTTTGTGATGAGAGCGACGAAGTGTTTGCCATCGCCTCGAACGGTGTGGTTATCCGCACCAAGGTTGCCGACGTCCGCCCAACCGGTCGGTCCACCATGGGGGTTGGTCTCATGGACCTAGCCGAAGGTGACTCGGTGGTGGCGGTAGCGCGGGGCGAATCGAGCGATGCTGATGAGGACGACCTCGGGGAAGACGGTGCCCCGGGTAGCGATGCCGATACTGTCGATGGCGCGTCCGAGGTGGACCATGATGAGGCGCCCGGTGCTTCGCCGGCGCTGGACTGAGTCGGAGGGCGACCGTGGCAGATGATCCACTGGCGAGTCCAGCCGGTGAGAAGGCTCCAAAGGCGCCGGGCACCTGGTCTGGCGCCGAAGCGGCTCACGTAACCGGTCCGATCGTGGTCGTACCGGCGCTCGCGCCGGACTTCCCGATCCGTGGCCTGCGCGACGAGCCGCAGTTCGATACCACCCAATCGGGGACGACTCAGTGGATTCCTGGTCGCGCCCAGACCGTGGCTGCCGTGCGCGAACGGCTTTCGGCGCCTCCCCCCGGTGTGCGTCGGGCGCGGCTTTACGTTTCTCGAGTGGATCCGTGGACGGTAATGAAGACATCGTTCATGCTTTCGATCTCGTTGGCCTTCATCTTGGTTATCACCACGGCGATTCTTTGGCTGGTGCTTGATTTCACCGGTGTCTTCGCCGCACTCTCACAGACCATCAACCAGGTGGCAGGCTCAGCTACAAGCACCTTCAACCTGATGGCGATCATCTCTTTCCCGAAGGTTGTCGGTGCCTCGGTGGTGGTTTCAGGGATCGAAATCGTGTTGCTGTCAGCACTGGCGACGCTGTTCGCATTTCTTTACAACCTCACGGTTGGCATATCTGGCGGCCTCGAGGTGACCTTGTCGGAGGATGGCTGATCGGGTCCGTTTTCACCCAGTCGGTGTCGGTCAGGTAGCCTGTGCCGTCACTTCGGGCCTATAGCTCAGCTCGGTTAGAGCGCTTCCCTGATAAGGAAGAGGTCGGTGGTTCAAGTCCACCTAGGCCCACCAAAGTGCCGGTTCAGCAATGCAAAAGGAGGCAAAGTGCGCAAGTTGGGCCTGCTACTGGCAGTTGCTGGTGCTGGATATTTCGCTTACCTCCGGTTGGGTGCTGGCGCCAAGGGGCGCGAGGACTGGATCAACGCATCCGGTTGATTGCCAAGTTCGGGGACGTAGCTCAATTGGCAGAGCACCGCCTTTGCAAGGCGGGGGTTAGGGGTTCGATTCCCCTCGTCTCCACCAGATCCAATGTTTGGGGCCTCGGGCGTCATGACAAGATGTGCCCGTGACTGAAACCACTGCAGTACTGCACACATCCGAAGGCGACATCCGGATCACGCTGTTCCCGGACCACGCACCCAAAACCGTCCGAAACTTCGTGGGACTTGCCACGGGGGACCAGGAATGGACCGACCCGGCGACCCGGGCCAAGCGCAATGACCCGCTTTACAACGGCGTTGTGTTCCACCGCGTGATCCCTGGCTTCATGATCCAAGGCGGCGACCCGCTGGGCACCGGGACCGGCGGCCCTGGATACCAGTTTGCCGATGAATTTCATCCTGAACTGGTGTTCAACAAGCCGTACCTGCTGGCAATGGCCAACGCGGGTCCCGGTACCAACGGTTCGCAATTCTTTCTGACCGTTGCACAAACACCTCATTTGAACCGCAAGCACACCATCTTCGGTGAAGTTGCTGACGCGCCAAGCCGCGAAGTTGTGGACCGGATCGCGGCGGTTGCCACCGGACGTCAGGACCGCCCCGTGACCGACGTGGTCATCAACAGCATCTCGGTCGAAACCTCCTGATCGAGTTTCGGTGACGGAGCCGGGTACTGAGTTCCACTCGGAAATTGGTGCACCGGTTTGCTTCCTGCATCAAGACCGTGAGACCTACATCCGTTGCTCGCGCTGTGAGCGGCCAATTTGTCCCGACTGCATGGTGTCGGCGCCGGTTGGCTTCCACTGCCCCGAATGTGTTCGGGCGGCCCGTTCGAGCGTGCGTGAGGCTAGGACCGTCGCTGGCGGCAAACTAGTCGATCGACCTACGGCCACGTACGCGATCTTGGTTGTATGCGTGGTGGCTTTTGGGCTGGAAATGCTGACTGGAACCGATTCGGCGATCAATCGATTCGGGATGATCGGTGGCGAAGTTGCGATCAACGGTCAGTGGTACCGGCTGGTCACGAGTGCCTTCCTGCACGTAAACATCCTGCACATCGCGATGAACATGTACGTGCTGTACATAATCGCTCCGGTTATCGAACGATTCCTTGGCCACGCCAGGTTTTTGATCTTGTACGTATTGGCAGGACTTGGCGGCAGTGTCGCATCATTTGCATTCTCATCCCCAAACACCGCATCGGTTGGTGCGTCGGGTGCAATCTTCGGACTTATGGGTGCCCTGCTAATCATGGCCCGGCGCACGCACGCGAACATCTCGCAGGCCATGTCCTTGATTGGGCTTAACTTGGTGTTTGGATTCTTGGTTCCCGGTATCGACTGGCGAGCCCACCTTGGTGGCTTGTTTGTCGGGTTCGCGGTGGCGGCGATCTTTGGCTATGCCCCCCGGCGCAACCGAGTGGCGGTCCAAGCCGCAGGTGTCATTGTGATCGTCGCTTTGCTCGCCGGAATCGTTTCCTGGCGATCCGCGACCCTGAACAACGAATACTCCAGAAGCGGGCAACTGGCCAGTGGAGGATTGCCTGGGGTTTCAGCCCCGCAATAACTCGCGCCCTTCAGGCCACCCAGTTGCAACTCTTTAGAGGCTTATCCACAGACTTATCCCCAGTTGGGGACGAACTACAACGGTGTAATAGGTGGAGCCGATTATCACGATCCGAGGGCTATTTAGCGCCACTTTGTGGAGAGCATGAAGCCACCGCCGATGAATCCGAAGCCAACGACGATGTTCCACCACCCCAGGGTCTTCATGCCGGGCACGGTCGCCCCGGCGATGTAGTAGACGACAATCCACAGGAGCCCAATGACGAAAAGGGTCACCATTAGCGGTGCTAACCAGCGCGGTGAACCGAACTTGACCGGCTTCCTTGGGTCGTCGGCGGTCGGTGGCGCGGTGTATACGGCCTTCTTACGGACCCGAGATTTGGGCACGACCAACCTCCGCTTGAGTTCAAGAGGCGACCAGAGTATCCGGTAACCGGGGGGTCGCGGGTTACGGTGTGACGGTGAGCCAGTCAACAGCCGCTGAGAACACCAGCCACCGGTCCCGGGTTTGGGCAACCCTGGGGGTAACGGGCGAGGTTCTGATCACCCTCGGGGTGGTAGTACTGCTCTTTCTCGGTTACCAGATTTGGTGGACCGACGTCGTCTCCAATCGCGAGGCGTCCCGACTTGGCCATGCGCTAAACCAAGAATGGGCCACGGGCAACGGTGGTGCGCCCGGCGTCGGCATGTTCGGCCAACCTCCGGAACTGACCAAGGCTCCGGCCGTGAGCGAAGCTTTCGGCTTTGTCTACATCCCAAAACTTCGAGACAA
>CAIKAW010000060.1 GCA_903825575.1 uncultured bacterium
AGGTAGAAGTAGGAGAACACTCCTGCGCCGAACAACATTGCCGATAGCGCGACAAACAATCGCGAACCAGTCCAGTAGGCACCCTTAGCCGCCGCTCGTTCGATCGCGGCGTCACGCTCATCAGCAGTTCGGGCTGAGGACATTGCTCCAGAAACTTGGTCCATGTCAGTTCCCCTCGTGCACAGTCGCGCCAGGTCGCAGTTCAGTTGCTCCGGCATCGAGTACCGCCATCGGGCCGGCGTCGCTGCCGTATTCGTAGGGACCGGACACCACCTCAGGGATATGAACGAAGTTTGTCGCAACCGGCGGAGTCGAAGTGAACCACTCAAGTCCGCGTGAACCCCAAGTGTCTGCGGCAAGCGGCGTTCGCGGGTCAATAACGACAGTCTTCACAAAGTTGTAGACGAAGATCAGAATGCCGATTCCAATTACGTAAGCCGAAATAGAAACCCAGTCGTTCAGCCCCTGTAGCGCCCTCTGGTACTCAAATACCCGCCGAGGCATACCCAACTCACCAATCGCAAACAAGGGCAGGAAGGTGGAATTGAAGGCGATGAAAAGCACCCAGAAGTGCCACTTGCCCAAGCGTTGGCTGAGCTGGTGGCCTGTCATCTTCGGCAACCAGTAATAAATGCCCGCAAAGAACGCGAACATGTATCCGCCCATGATGGTGTAGTGGAAGTGCGCCATAACAAAGAACGTTCCGTGGGCGACCGCATCCGTCGGAACATCGGACAGGAAGACTCCTGAGATGCCACCGATGAGGAAGTTGAAGAGCATCCCGATGATGAACAGCATCGGAACGGTCATTCGAAGTCGAGCTCGCCAAAGCGTGCCGATCGCTGTCAGATAGATGATGCCGGTTGGGAACGAGATCATCTCGGTCGTCAACATAATGACTGGCCGCATATCTGAGTTCATTCCGCTGGCAAACAAGTGGTGCTGCCAGACGAAGAACGAAAGCATTCCGACCCCAACCATGCCAGCCACGGCGGTTCGGTATGCGAAGGCCGGCTTGCGTGCAAACACCGGAAGCAGTTCCAGCGCGATACCAAAGCCAGGCAGGGCGAGGATGTACACCTCTGGGTGACCGAAGAACCAGTAGAGGTCTTGCCACAAGTAGGAACTACCACCGTGATTGACGTCGAAGAGCGCTGTCTGGACGGTTCGGTCCATCAGCGTCATATAGGTGCCGCCGACAAGAATCGGGGCAGCCAACGCCATCAGCAGCGAGGTGACAAACATGGCCCAGACGAACAAGGGCAGACGCATCCAGGTCATACCCGGCGCCCGATAGTTCACGACGGTGGCAATGATGTTGAACCCACCGATGATCATCGAGATGCCCATCAACCCGAAGGCGACCAGGTAGGCGTCTTGGCCCATCGTGGCTTCTACCGAAAGGGGCGCATAGCCAGTCCAACCGGTCGGGAAACCCCCCACCAGAAGCCCTGAAAGCAGCACCACGAACGCCGCCGGCGTGATCCAGAACGAAAGGGCTTCAAGTCGCGGATAAGCCATCCGCCGCGCGCCAATCATTAGCGGAACAAAGTAATTGCCGAACGGACCGAGGATGGCCGACGTCATCATCATCATCATCATCGTGCCGTGCTCGCCAACGACCTCTAGGTACTTATCTGGCGCCAGCAAGTGGCGGGTTGCAGACAGTAGTTCGGAGCGAATAACGAGGGCGAAAAGGCCCGCCATGATGAAGTAGGCCAGCATGCCAAACAGGTACTGAACCCCGACCACCTTGTGGTCAAGGGTGTACTTGAAGTAGGCACCAAGTTTGCGGTGCTCGATATCTTCGGATTCTTCGCTGGTGACCTGGATGCCTACAAGCTTCTGCAATGGGTAGTTCAAAGCACCGAGCCCAGCGAGCCAGCCAAGCGTCGCCACGAGGTAGCCCAGAACCAAAGCTAGATCGTTCTGACCTGAACCTTGGACCTGCTGGTAGCCCGAGGCAATCCAATTGCCCAAGAAGTGTCCGATGGAATAACCGATGACGGCACCAACCAGGCCGTACGCGATGTTGCCTGAGCGCCACCATGGGTTACGTCCAGCCGCTGAACCAGGGCCTGGCGTGCCATGGTCCAAGGATGCTGGAACTGAAATATCGGTCGCCACGTTCGTTCCTCCTACGGAATCACGGTCGGGCTGGTGGCCGGAGTCGGTCCAGGTGGGTTGGGCAACGGGTTCGCTGAGGGGTCATAGAAACCGCCGTCAGATTGCGGCAAGTAGAAGTCGGCATAGGGCGGGAGGAATGTAATCAGGTCCTTGTGCGCGTACTGCTCGGCGGCAATCCAGGTTTGGAAGTCGTTTCGACTCACCACCTGACCGGTGGCGTACATGGCACCGTGCCAAACCCCACACAACTCTGCACAGCGAATATCAATCGGGCCAATCTTCGTTGCTTGCCCAAAAGCAATGTTGTTAACGCCCGGGTTCGCATCGGCCTTTATGCCCAGATTCGTCGCCCAGAACGAGTGGATGACGTCGAGCGACGTAACTGAGTACTGGATTTCCTGACCGGCCGGAATGACTAGTTGGCTCGTTTCGATTCCGCCGAACTGGGGGTAGCGGAACGTCCAACGCCATTGCTGACCGATTGCCTGAACAACTAGCAACTTGTTCTGTGACGCGTCGACCGAGTACCCAGCCGGGGTCCAGATAGGCGCCTGACCAGAACCCGTTCCCGAACCGGAGTCCTTCACAAGTTCATAAGTGCCAAAGATGAACATCGAGAGCACGGTCGCGCCGGTAACGATCATCCAGGTGGCTTGAAAGCGCAGATTTCCGCGAATCGCAGGACCATCACGAAGTTCGGCGACGGGCGTATCTGCCCGAACTCTCCAGTTGATCAGGACGTACGCCAAATAGACCCAGATGAACAAGATCACCGGAGTCGCGACCGTGGCCAGCACGGTGTTGTCGAACTGCTGGCCCTTGGCCTGAACAGAATCGGTGCCAGGCGGCATGTGCGGTCCCCATGCGAAATAGACCAGCGCCATACACACTACAGAGAGCACGAGCCAGATGATCCCGATTCGGCTCAGGTGCTGGCGATCGCTCAGCTCGGCGGGTTCGCCGCTAGGTCCAGCCTTGGCTGTCATCATCAGGCCACGACCTTCAAGTAGCCGCCCATGTATCCGAACGTCGACATCGGGCCCCCGTTGCCAATAAGGAAGCCCAGGCCGCACGGCACGAAACACTGCCAAGTGAAAGTACCCGGGGCACCAGTGTGAATCGTGAACTCGACGGTGTTGTGATCAAAAGTCGTGGCACATGGGACTGGGGTACTGCAAGCGTTTGTCTGCAACGAAGAGATGCCGGGCATCGGAACGTACACACCCAGGGAAGGAATCGCGAAGGTATGCCCGATGCCGCCATCAGCATTGTCGTTCACGATCCGAACGACCTGGCCATTGAGGGTCTCGGTTCCGCCCACCGTTCCGGCAACCTGATCCATGTAAGGGTTACGCAGTGGGCTACCCGAGTCGTACTGGTAAATCTTGAAGTGAACGTCCGAATTTGCCGGCACGGTAAGGACCGTCGAATGTACCCAGTTCCCGTTCTCTTGGGCCATGTACGAGACCCAAGTCGGATGGTTTCCAAGGCCGATCGCACCCACCGATTGCAGCACCACGGTGTCAGAAGCCGTGGCAGCCGCAACCACGGTCGAAGGGTATGAAATGAGGTAAGCAAAGGTGAAGGCGAGGGCGGCACCTACAACCACCAGCACGCCAGTTACCAGCGCAAGGCGCCCCGAGCGCGGCAACCCCAGTTGCGCCTTGGAGTCGTCGATCTGCGTCACGGCATCCCGCCCTTCGGTCGACTTCGCGTTCAGGAACAACCTCCCCTGCGGCCGGGACTTAGGTCCCAGAGGGTACGTTAGCGCCAAAGCGGCTGTTCTTATATGAATTCGGGAAACCTCTTTCTAAGAAAACCATGAGAGACCCAAACCGGTGACTTTCAGTGATCATTTGGAATCATCGGGTTGCGCTTGACGGGCCCGGTTAGCCTGTTGCGATGAATCCGGAGCCCGAGCAGCGTCCCATGGGGGCGGTGACCGCAATGACCCTCGTGCTCATCGTGGCATGCGCCCTCTTGGGTTGGTGGCAGGTGGGCCGGGTTTACCGACCGGTCGACGGATATGCGGCAGAACCCACTGCAGTTGCGCTAGACGCGTTGGCGCCAGTCGGGAACTCCATACCGGCCGCCGCGTTGTCTCGGGAAGTTTTGGTGACCG
>CAIKAW010000061.1 GCA_903825575.1 uncultured bacterium
GGCCGGAGCCTTCTTGGCAACCTTCTTAGCAACGCGCTTGGCCGGAGCCTTCTTCGCTGCTGCCTTACGGGCCGGAGCCTTCTTGGCAACCTTCTTAGCAACGCGCTTGGCCGGAGCCTTCTTCGCTGCTGCCTTACGGGCCGGAGCCTTCTTGGCAACCTTCTTAGCTGCAACGCGTTTGGCCGGAGCCTTCTTCGCTGCTGCGCGTTTGGCCGGAGCCTTCTTCGCTACGGTCTTGCGTGCTGTCGCCTTCTTGGCTGTTGCCTTCTTGGCAACGGCCTTCTTGGCGGTAGTGGCAGCCGCCACGATGCCTCCCTGGTTCGTCTCCCGGCGCTTCAACCGAGAGCTTCAAGTAGCACTGTGACAGATATTCGACACATTTTCACGCAAGGTCGCGTCGTTACATCACTTCGTGTCGCGGAAGTGGTATTCGCGAAGCGAGGAATTCATTGGAGAACACCTATGTCGAATCCTCATTGCCACTGCGTTGCCGCACGTTGACGTCGGTGCGATCGTCGAATTCCCACAGTGTGGGCAGCGCGAAGGCCAGGCCAATACATGTGACCGCACAAGCGATTCCGCCGATTCCAATCGACGTCCGCAGGGATGTCAGTTGCGCAGTGACGCTGGCGCGCACTTGTCCGAGTTGTGGACCGACTGAGTAGCTCACGAGTTCGACGCCCGCCAATCGACCCCGCAATTCGTCGGGGATGGATTTGTTCCAAAGCAGGTGGCGGAATAGGCCACTGACCATGTCGGCGCCGCCGGCGAGGGCCAGGAAGAGCAATGTTAGGGCGACGTTATGGACTAGACCGACGCATGCCATCGACAGTCCCCAGCAGATTGCGGCGACGACAATTGCCCTTCCATATCGGTGTGATCGGCTGGTCCAACCCGATGTTCCACTTGCTACAAGCGACCCGACTGAGGGCGCCGCATATAGCAATCCCAGTGACCATGGCGCGTGAAGTTCGATGGCGAGGAAGGGAAAGAGCGACACTGGGTAGGCGAAAATCATGGCAACTAAGTCGATGAGGTAGGTCCCAAGCAGGTCTCGACGTGATGCGGCGTAGGTCAGTCCGACGCGGATGCCGCGCCAGCTGGCTGCTTCTGCTGTGGCTAGCGGGGGAACCGGTCGCAGGCGCAACAGAATCAGTACTGAGACCACGAATGTGGCCGCGTCGAAACCGTAGGCAACGCTTGGACCTGCGGTGGCGATTAGAAGTCCACCAAGGGACGGTCCTGCAATCGCACCAACTTGCCACTTGAGTGAACCCCATGCTGCCGCACTTGGTAGGTCTTGATCGTCAACAATGCGGGGTACCAGCGCGTCCATTGATGGTCGCTGCAGCCCATCGGCAGTTGCAAACAACATGGCAATAACAAAGATCGGCCACACCGCCGGGCGCGGCAACAGCGCGTTAGTCAAAAGCAAGCACGACAGAACGCATTGGGCAGTCTCAGTCCACAAGATTAATTTGCGACGATCGACCGCGTCGGCGAGCGCTCCACCCCAGAGTCCGAAGACAACCAGAGGCGCTAACTCGAAGAGACCAAGTAGGCCAACGCTGACGAACGACCCGGTTAGTCGGGCAACTTGGAACGGCAACGCGACCATCGTTGTCATGGATCCGAGTAGCGAGATGATGCCGCTACCGAAGAGCAGGCGAAAGTCGCGACTGTTCCGCAGCGCCCCTACATCCGGTAGCACCTTGCGCAATCTCGCGGGCATTACCACTGCGAGCGACCGCGGCCCATCGTGAGGTCTTCGATAAGCCTAGACATTCGGGTGCGACGTCGCCCGGGTCCGGCTCTGGACAATGTTGCCATTGGTTCGCCAGCAGCAAGTGAAACCAGATGTTCGACGGCGTCGAATGAGACTGCCGGGATCGACCAGTCGGCGCCCGCAGCCACGATTTCGTTTCTGACTGCCACCAGCGACCCGGGCGCTCGGTCTCCAGTAGTGGGGACGATTAGTTGCTCATTCGCCAGTCCGCCCAAGTCTTTGTCGCCGCCGTCGATGGAAAGAATCGTGGCGCCGCCTTTCTTGGCATATTCGATCCGATCGAGAAGTGACTCTGGTGGGGCGTCAGGGGCTACGACGAACAGCGTTTCGCCGCGCGTGACATCGCGAAGTCGGTCCAGCCCAATCGCTAGATGTGGTGGAGCGCCGGCGGGCGGGGCGTACCTAATGAGTGTCGGTTTAAGGCCCGGTAGGTCAGCCAAACGCGACTCGTCATCGAGGTGAGCCGCGAAGTGCCAAGGTTCCTCGGTTGGCGTGCCGACTAAGAGGAGCGGATCGGCCTTGGCCGTCGACTGGCGCAATGCACGCGCGAACCATCGGGTGCTGTCGGTCCATCCCGACGACCCGAGCAACTCGCGCAGCAGCGCTGCCCGCCCCTGATCCACTCCGCCATGGTGCCGCACGGACGACCGCGCGCGCGACAACGCCGCGATGCTGGCAAGATTCGACCATGACCGATACCCAGCCAAAGGCCGATTCCGCACCCGTTGTTCCAGACATCGCCAAACTTGTCGTGGGTGTGCTTGGCGGCACCGGCGACCAAGGCCGCGGGTTGGCGCTTCGGCTGGCGCAGCAGGGGCAATCGGTAATTATCGGCTCCAGAGATTCCACTCGGGCGGGGTCGGCAGCGGCTGAATTGGGTCACGGCGTGCGCGGCGCGGCCAACCGCGACTGCGCCCTGGCCAGTGACATCGTCATAGTGGCGGTGCCTTGGGACGGTCACGCGAGTTTGCTGGCGGAACTGGCCGAGGTTCTCGTCGACAAAGTAGTTATCGACTGTGTAAATCCGATGGGCTTCGACAAGCAGGGTGCTTTCGCTTTGGAAGTGCCAGAAGGAAGTGCCGCCCAACAGGCCGCAGCGTTACTCCCCAGTAGCCGGGTCGTCGCGGCCTTCCACCATGTTTCGGCGGTCACCTTGCTTGATCCGGAAGTTGCGCAGATAGACCTAGACGTCATGGTGCTAGGCGACGACCGGGAAGCCACGGATCTTGCAAGCGCCCTGGTAGACCGAATTCCTGGGATGCGCGCTGTGTTCGCGGGACGGTTGCGTAACGCCCATCAGGTTGAGGCACTGACGGCAAACCTGATATCGGTCAACCGTCGCTACAAGACCCACGCCGGAATTCGGCTCACCGGCGTGTGACGTTCGTCATGTAAGGACGGGTCTTCACGGCCTTCCAAATCGGCCTTTGCGGCTACTAGCGTCTTTTGCGGCGGCGCTTCGATCCGCCTGAAGGCGGAGGTCGCTGTGTCTGAGCGAGTATGGGCGTGCGTCGACGGAAATGAAGCCGCGGCTCGGGTCGCGCATCGTCTCAGTGATGTCTGCGCCATCTACCCGATCACGCCGGCCTCGAACATGGGTGAGTTGGCGGACGCCTACTCAGCTGCAGGTCGAACGAACCTCTGGGGCGTCGTCCCAGCTGTTGTGGAGTTTCAGTCCGAAGCTGGTGCCGCTGGCGCCTTGCACGGGGCGGTGACCACGGGGGCGCTGGGCACCACCTTCACCGCATCCCAGGGCTTGCTTCTGATGCTGCCTGTTATGTACAAGATTGCTGGTGAACTGACTCCAGCCGTCATCCACGTGGCTGCCCGGGCGCTAGCCACGCACGCGTTGTCCATTTTCGGAGACCACAGCGACGTAATGAGCGCGCGCGGGACCGGCTGGGTAATGCTTAGCGCTGCATCTGTGCAAGAGGCCCACGACTTCGCACTTATTTCGCACGCGGCCACCTTGCGCAGTCGCGTGCCAGTTATGCATTTCTTCGACGGCTTTCGCACTTCGCACGAGGTCGACAAGATCTCGCTGCTCGACGACGACGACTTGCGGGCCTTGATTCGCGAGTCAGACATCGCCGCACATCGCGCCCGCAGGTTGTCACCGGAGCACCCGCAGATCCGCGGCACCGCCCAGAACCCCGATGTCTTCTTCCAAGGTCGGGAAGCAGCCAACACTTACTACGACGAGGTCGGTGGGATCGTCGCACGACTGTTTGCCGACCTTGGCGAACGCACCGGACGCAATTATGGCCTGGTCGACTATTACGGCGACCCCGAAGCTGAGCGCGTCATTGTGCTGATGGGTTCGGGCACCGGAGCCGCCCGGGAAGCAGTTGAGGTTCTGCGCGCGACTGGGGAACGAGTCGGGGTAGCCGTTGTGCGGCTCTATCGTCCTTTTCCTTCGGCTGCTCTTGCCGCTGCGCTACCGGCAACCGTCAAGCGCATCGCCGTACTTGACCGCTGCAAGGAGCCTGGCGCCCCGGCCGATCCGCTGCACTTGGACGTTCTGAAAGCACTCTCGGACCACTGTGCTGAAGTTCCGGTAATAGTGGGCGGCCGATATGGGCTCGGATCTAAGGAGTTCACCCCGGCTATGGTGGCGGCCGTCTTCACCGAGCTGCAGGCGGATAAGCCGCGCCGGCACTTCACAATCGGCATCGTCGATGACGTGACCGGTCACAGTCTCACGGTGGATCAGGAGTTCGCGGTACCGACGAACGCCGTTCAGGCACTCTTCTATGGACTCGGTAGCGATGGCACGGTGGGTGCAAACAAGACCACGATCAAGCTCATTGGCGAGCACACCGACCTTTGGGCGCAAGGCTATTTCGTTTACGACTCACGCAAGTCTGGCGCGGTCACCGTGTCGCATCTTCGATTTGGTCCTGACCCGATCGACAGTACCTACCTAATCACGCAGGCCGACTTTGTTGCCTGTCACCAGTTCGGTTTGCTTGAGCGTTTGCCGGTCCTGGAGTCCGCGCGACCTGGGGCGACCCTCCTGCTCAACAGTCCCTATGGCGCTGACGAGGTGTGGGAGCAGTTGCCGGCCAACGTTCAAGCTCAGATCGTCGCCAAGGGCGTTTCCGTGTGGGTGATCGACGCCAACCGGGTAGCCAAAGAAGTCGGCCTTGGCTCTCGCATTAACACCGTGATGCAGCCATGCTTCTTCGCTCTCTCCGGTGTGCTCCCTGTAGCTGAGGCGATCGACCTCATTAAGGAGAGCGTCACGGCCACCTACGCGAAACGTGGCGCCTCCATAGTCAGCCGTAACCACGCCGCAATCGATCTTGCATTGGCAGCCATGTCCCAGGTAGTCGTGCCTGAAATGGCGCCGCAGGTTCCTGTGAGCGTTGAAGCATTGCCGGCGCATGCTCCGGCCTTCGTTCGCGACGTGGTCGTTCCACTGTTACGCGAGGCGGGCGACTTGCTTCCGGTCAGTGCGATGCCGGTGGATGGGTCCTTCCCTTCCGGGACTGCGCAATACGAGAAGCGAGCAATCGCAACCGAAATCCCGGTTTGGGATCCAGACCTGTGCATCGACTGTGGCAAGTGCGTCTTGGCTTGCCCGCACTCGGCAATCCGCATGAAGGTGTTCGGCCCGGAACAACTTGCTGGCGCCCCAGAAGGTTTCCTCAGCAAGCCATATGCCTCCCGGGACCTTCCGGCGGGGACCTTGCTGTCCGTTCAAGTCGCTCCCGACGATTGCACTGGCTGCGGAATCTGTGTCGATGTGTGCCCGGCGCGCAGCAAAGAGCAGGTGCGACACAAGTCGCTGGACTTGGCGCCTGCCATCGGTGTGCGACCCGCAGAACGCCCGCGCTACGACTTCTTCCTTGCCATTCCAGAGGTGGATCGACTGGCGGTGCGGCACGACACGGTGAAGGGTTCGCAGTTGTTGCAGCCGCTGTTCGAGTTCTCTGGCGCCTGTTCTGGCTGCGGCGAGACTCCGTATCTGTCATTGCTAACCCGGCTGTTTGGTGACCGGATGCTGGTTGCCAATGCGACCGGCTGTTCATCGATCTATGGGGCGAATCTGCCAACAACGCCTTGGTCGAAGAACGCCGCCGGACGCGGACCCGCCTGGAGTAACTCGCTCTTCGAGGACAACGCCGAATTCGGACTCGGCATGCGCCTAGCGGTCGAACACCGGTGGACGGTAGCGCAGCAACGACTCGCGACACTTGCCTCGACGCTGGATCCGGAACTCGTAGCGGTATTAAGTGCCGAACCGGCAACTGACGAAGCCGACGTCGCACGCCGCCGGGTCGCGGTGGAATCGTTGAAGATGGCCTTAGCCGGTCGAGACGATCCGATTTCCACCAGCTTGATCGCAGATTCGGATGACCTGACTCCGCCAAGCGTTTGGATTGTTGGAGGGGACGGCTGGGCCTACGACATTGGCTTCGGCGGGCTCGACCACGTCCTGGCATCGGGGCGCAACGTCAATGTTCTGGTTCTCGACACCGAGGTCTATTCGAACACCGGTGGCCAAGCGTCAAAGGCGACCCCACGCGGTGCCGCAGCCAAGTTCGCCACGAGCGGCAAGGGAACGGCTAAGAAAGATCTCGGGTTGCTTGCCCAGGCCTACGGCGATGTTTACGTTGCGCAAATCGCGATTGGCGCCAACGAGATGCAGACCGTCCGGGCGTTGCAGGAGGCGGCTGCCTGGCCGGGTCCGTCGTTGGTGATCGCCTACTCGACCTGCATCGCGCACGGGATCGAGATGTCCACCTCTATGTCACATCAGCGTTCCGCGGTAGCAAGTGGGTATTGGCCGCTGTATCGAGTTCATCCCAGTCCCGAACCGGGCACTCACCCAGTGAGTCTTGATTCGAAGGCTCCATCGATTCCCGTGCGCGAGTTCATGGCCGCCGAAACCCGCTTCTCGATGCTAGCGGCCAGTGACCCGGAGCGGGCCGAACACCTTGGGCAGTTGGCGCAGGCCGACGTCAACGAACGTTGGCACTACCTAACGCAATTGGCAGGTGTTGAACGCAGCATGGCCGTTGATCCGGAAACCAGTGAGGCACTTACGACGCCGGAGGCGGCATCATGACTCAACTCACGACTCACTACTTGGGTTTGGAGCTGAAGTCGCCGATTGTGGCTTCGCCTTCGCCGCTCACGAGCGAGTTGTCGACGCTCCTGAGGCTCGTCGAGGCCGGAGTAGGCGCCGTCGTGTTGCCGAGCCTGTTCGAAGAAGACGTCGAATCCGAGTCCTGGTCCTTGCATGATCGACTTGAGGCTGGCACGGGACTGACGCCGGAAGCCAGTAACTTCCTTCCGGATCTGGACTACGGTCACCTGCTTGCTGATCGCCATCTAAGACTGGTCGAACGCGCGTCCCAGCGTCTGGGAGTCCCGGTCATCGCGAGCCTGAATGGGAATTCGGCTGGCGGTTGGGTCCATTACGCACAGCAGTTGGTAGCGGCCGGGGCCGATGCGATCGAGTTGAACATGTACGACGTTGCGATCGATCCAAAGCAAACGGCGGCCGAGGTCGAGGGTGGGTACCTTGCGCTCGTCCGAGAAGTTCGTGCTGCCGTTGATGTTCCGGTGGCCCTCAAAGTGGGACCGCATTTCACGTCGTTCGCTAATTTCGCTTTGGAACTGGTTGCAGCCGGTGCTGATGGATTGGTGCTGTTTAACCGTTTTTACCAGCCCGACCTTGATATCGAGACTCGCGACGTTACTCCGCGGTTGACCCTGTCCACATCGGTCGACCTCCGGCTACCGCTGCGCTGGATTGCCTTGCTGCACCCGCTGCTGCCCAAAACGTCGTTGGCGCTGACGTCTGGTGTGCACTCTGGTGCCGATGTGGTGAAGGCTTTGCTAGCCGGAGCCGACGTCGTGATGACTACAAGTGCCCTGCTTCGTGAAGGCCCCGAGTACGTGAGCGCGCTGACCGAAAGCTTAATTGCCTATCTGACTGAACACGAGTACGAGTCGGTTGCGCAGTTGCGTGGCAGCGCGGCACATGACGCGGCGACTGATCCGCGGGCCTATGAGCGCGCGCAATACATCAAGGTGCTTTCGTCGTGGCCTGGCGGACACGGTCCGCATTAGCTGTAAGAGTGCGCCTCGTCCGGATAGGACCCTGACGCGACGTCAGCGCTCCATGCTTCAACTGCCGTGCGAACTGTGGTTCGCAGATCGGCATAGGGCTTGACGAACTTGGCCCGGGGACCATCACTTAGCCCAAGCAGGTCCTGCCACACGAGCACCTGAGCATCTGTGCCGTTGCCGGCGCCGATGCCGATTGTGGGAATGTCGATGGCCCGAGTCACCCGCTCGGCCAACTCCGCAGGAACCGCCTCCAGCACCACGCTGAAGGCACCGACGGAGGCCATCGCCTTGGCATCACGCATCAGCGCCTCGCCTGCTTCTCCGCGTCCCTGCACTCGATAGCCGCCAAGTTGGTTTACCGATTGCGGTGTCAGCCCCAGGTGCGCCATGACCGGAACCCCGGCCGCAACTAATGCCTCGACTTGCGGAAGCACCCGTTCGCCACCCTCGAGTTTCACTGCATGCGCGCCGCCTTCTTTCATGAAGCGGGCGGCTGAGTCCAATGCTTGAGCCGGGGAACTCTGGAAGGAACCGAAGGGTAAGTCCGCGACTACGAGGGCGCGGCGCGCGGCACGCACGACCCCACGTACCAGTGGGATGAGTTCATCCATAGTGACCGGCAGCGTCGAGTCGTACCCGTACATCACGTTGGCGGCAGAGTCGCCCACCAGTAGAACGGGAATGCCCAGGTCATCGAAGACTCTTGCGATCGAATAGTCGTAGGCGGTGAGCATGGCCCAGCGTTCGCCATCGACCTTGAGTTGTGCCAGATCCCCGATCGTTACCCGACCCGAGGCGGCGACATGGTGCGACATAGCCAACTCCTATCTCGAGGCTCCCTGCTGGAGTCCCCGGACGGGTACATGCTCGCACGTTCAGGCCGCGGAATCCATTGGCGACGCCGGTGGTTACGTTAACCAGTGCCCACCGATAAGGAGTCAGCAATGACCAGTCCGTCCGCGCCTTCCGGTGCCGAGCCAAACCCGAAGCGTTGGGCGATCCTCGCGGTACTCGTGGTGAGCCTGCTGATCGTGGTGCTGGATAACTCGGTCCTCAACATCGCGCTGCCCACAATCCAGCGAGACCTGGGCCCCACACAGAGCCAGCTGTTGTGGGCGATCGACGCGTACGTTCTCGTCTTCGCCGCGCTTTTGTTCACCTGGGGAGTGTTGGGGGACAAATACGGACGCAAGCGGATCCTGCTCATCGGCTTGACGATCTTTCTGATCGGTTCGGCGCTGTGTTCGGTGGCCACCGATCCGGCACAACTGATCGGCTATCGGGCCCTCATGGGAATCGGTGGCGCAGCAGTGACCCCGGTTACTTTGGCCATCATCACCGTCGTATTCCCGCCGAGAGAGCGCGGTAAGGCCATCGGGTTTTGGGCAGCGGCGGTGGGTGGAGGGGTCGCATTGGGCCCGGTACTCGGTGGCCTATTGCTCCAGAATCCGCGCTGGTTTCATTGGCTGATCGGCAACGACTGGGGATCGGTATTTCTCATCAACGTCCCAATCGTGATCATCGGAATGGTCGGCATTGTTCGACTGGTTCCAGAGAGCCGGAATCCGAACCACCAGCGGCTCGACGTTCGCGGTCTACTCCTATCGATCTCTGGTTTGACCCTGATGGTCTACGGCATCATTCACGCTGGCGACAAGGGTGACTGGCTGGCCGCCTCCGTGCTGCTCCCAATCTTCGGTGGCGCAGCGATTCTGGCGTTCTTTGTCTTTGCTGAGGTCCGTAGCGACCACAAGAGCTTTGACGTGACGCTGTTCACCAACCGTCCCTATGCAGTGAGTCTGACTGCCGTGAGTTTGGCTTTCTTTGCGTTGTCTGGCATTACTTTCACC
The DNA here is from genome assembly GCA_903825575.1 of uncultured bacterium. GTDB lineage: Bacteria > Actinomycetota > Actinomycetes > S36-B12 > CAIKAW01 > CAIKAW01. The sequence continues at coordinate 9,721 of CAIKAW010000061.1, forward strand.
TTGCCCTTCTTCCTTCAGGTTGTTCGAGGCTATTCAACGCTGACCGCGGGGCTGTTCTTCTTGTCGTTCGCGGTAGGTCAGTTGATTGCTGCACCACGGAGCGCGAAGATGGTGGCTCGCTTCGGTGTTCGGCGAGTAATAACGGTCGGACTGAGTCTGGTCTTGGTCGCTCTGCTGTTTCTGACGCGGCTGAGCATGACGACCCCGGTTTGGCTCATTCTCGCAATCTTCTTCACCTTCGGCTTCGGTATGGGTAACACGATTGCGCCCGCTTCGACAGTGATGCAGAACTCGCTGCCGCTCGCTCGAGCCGGCGCAGGGTCAGCGGTGCAGAACACCGTTCGCCAGGTCTTCGGCGCGTTCGGTGTGGCGATAATTGGGACGTTGTTGACTAATCACTACGCGCACGGATTTAGGCAGACCGTCAACGCGCTACCAGCACAAGTTCCGCAAGCTGCGCGGGACTTTATGTTGCAGTCAGTGGCGAAGGCGCAGGTCGTCCTGGACCAGGCCGTATTGCGCGGGATGCCAGTAACCGTCGCGGGCCCGATCCGACAGGCGTCCTACGAGTCGTTCGTTAATGCGTCCCATCTGACTACTTGGGTGTCTGCTGGTGTGATCCTGGTGGCCGTGGTTGTTGTTGCCGCGCTACTGCCGACCGAGGTTCACCATTCGCACCGGTCTGCCGTCATCAGCGCCCAAGAGTCGGCCGCTCCTGTGGACGAGAACTAGTCGGTTAGCCGGCTTTCGCGCCAGGCGTTAGTAATAGGCAGGCGACGATCTCGGCCGAATGCCTTGAACGAAACCTTTGGGCCGGGCGGGTACTGCCGACGCTTGTATTCGGCGGCATCGGTCAAGCGCAAGATTCGTTCAACGACTGCTGGATCGAAGCCGTCGGCAACCAGTTCGGCAGCGCTGCGGTCGGATTCAACGTACTTATTCAGGATGTCATCAAGCAGGGCGTAGTCCGGCAGCGAATCCGAGTCGAGTTGGTCGGGCCGCAGTTCTGCGCTTGGCGGTTTCTCAATTGAATTAGGCGGGATCGGTCCGACCTGTCCCAGTCGTTCAGCCTCTGCGTTACGCCACCGGGACAGCTCCCACACCAAGGTCTTTGGCACGTCTTTGATTGGCGCGAAACCGCCAACTGCGTCGCCGTAGATAGTGGAGTACCCAACCGAAAGTTCACTCTTGTTTCCGGTGGCCAGAACAAGGTGGCCTTCTTGATTGGACAGGGCCATCAATGTCGTGCCACGAACTCGGGCCTGCAGGTTCTCCTCTGCCAACCCGGTCAGATGAACCGACTCGAGATACGCATTGACCATTGGCTCAATCGAAACTGTCCGCAGCGACAATCCCGTGCGTTGGGCTAAATCCGCGGCGTCGCTTCGTGAGTGGGTCGATGAGTATGCGCTCGGCATGCTCACTCCGAAGACTTGTTGAGCGCCGACTGCATCACAGGCAATCGCTGCCACTAGCGCCGAGTCGATTCCACCTGAAAGCCCGATGATGACTGACGTAAAGCCGTTCTTCAATACGTAGTCCCGCAGGCCGGTTACCAAGGCCTGATAAACAGATTCGACGCGGTCCAACGTCGGCGCAATGCGTTTCTCAAGGGCAGGCCGGACGGCGCTGATGTTGTCGGTGGCCCTGGAAACTTCGATATCGGTTACGAGCAATTCCTGTGCGAAGGAAGCTGCTCGCGCGAGAAGTTGGCCGCCAGCGTCGACGACAAGTGAATCACCATCGAAGACAAGTTCATCCTGACCGCCCACTTGGTTTACGTAGGCCAGCGCCATTCCGGACTCGCTGGCGCGACGAGCGCATAGTTCAAGGCGCACGTCGGTCTTTGCGATTTCGAATGGCGATCCATTGATCACAACGAGGAGTTGGGCTCCCGAACCGGCTAGAGCGGCCACCGGCCCGCCGTCCTGCCAAAGGTCTTCGCAGATAGCCAGTGCCACATCAACACCAGCGCAGCGAAACACCGTTGGCCCAGTTCCCGGTACGAAATAGCGGAACTCGTCGAACACGCCGTAGTTCGGAAGGTGGTGCTTGGCGTACGTCGCGACCACAGTGCCAGCTTGTAGAACTGCCGCCGCATTGCTTGGGCCACCGCTTGGGCGGCCCAGTCGGCCGGGGTCACTTTCAACCGTGTCTAGGAATCCCACGACCACTGGAATCTGACCGTGGCCATCGGCCTTCAGATCAGCCGCCAAGGTTCTTAATGCTGTGCGCGATGCGGCTTGGAACGAGCCGCGCAGAGCCAGATCCTCTACTGGGTATCCGGTTAGAGCCATCTCCGGGAAGGCGACTAGGTCGGCACCGGCGGCGACGGCTTGCCTGACCCAATCGCGGATCAGTGTCGCGTTGCCAACGAAGTCACCGACCGTTAACTCGACCTGAGCGAGGGCTACTCGCAGGCTGGGCACGGATCAGCCGATCGCATGGCCTACGAGTCTTCCGAGCAGGAACGTGATGGCGGTGGCAGCTAAGGCAAGGCCGAGCTGCTCCAACCCGCTGATCAACTTGGACCTTTCGGTGACCCGGGCGACGACGAAACCTCCGATGAACGCGACCAGAGCGGCAACGAGCAATGGAAGGAGTAGCAGGGCGCGACCGCTGATGGGGAAGAGCAAGGGCAGGAGCGGAAGAAAGGCCCCAATGGCAAAGGCGGCGAATGAGGATCCGGCCGCAGTCCAAGCCGACGGCAAACCCTCAGGGTCGACCCCGAGTTCTTCTCTGGCGTGGAAGCGCAACGCGACCTTGGGATCTTTCGCGAGTTCGTGCGCCGCGGCGTAGGCCGTTGCCTCGGTTAGTCCGTGCCCCATGAAGACTTCAGCCAGTTCGGCTGCTTCCTTCTCCGGATTCAGTCGTAGTTCACGCTCTTCCTTGGCCATCTCGGCGTGCACCATGTGGTTCTGGCTTCGGACGCTGACCCATTCGCCGGTGCTCATGGAGAACGCTCCAGCCACCAAGCCGGCAACGCCGGTGATGATCAGCGCATGGCGATTGCCCCCTGAGGAACTGGTCTGGGCCCCGGCCACACCGGCAATCAGTGAGGCGTTGGTTACCAAGCCGTCCATAGCTCCAAAGATTGTCGGGCGCAGCCAGCCACCGGAAACGTCCCTGTGAGTGTGTCCGGGTACTTCGAAGGCTTGGGCTGGGTCGAAATGCATGTCCGCCATGAGTCCATCCAATCGCTATCGAGTCATCGGGGCCACCCCGGGGCGTGGCGTAACGCAGCCGAAACACTGCGAAGGCATGATCTAGGCATGGACAAGCAGACCGAGTTCGTGCTCCGCACCATCGAGGAGCGCGATATCAGATTCGTGCGGCTTTGGTTCACCGATGTTCTGGGTGTCCTGAAGTCAGTGGCAATTGCCCCCGCCGAGCTCGAGTCGGCGTTTGCCGAGGGGATCGGTTTCGACGGCTCGGCGATCGAGGGTTTCGCCCGGGTGTACGAATCCGACATGCTCGCCAAACCCGATCCGTCAACATTCCAGGTGTTGCCGTGGCGGGGCGAGCAGCAGGGTGTCGCCCGCTTGTTCTGCGACATTCAAATGCCAGACGGGACCCCGTCGTACGCCGACTCTCGTTACGTACTTAAGCGCGCGCTGGCCAAAGCGGCCGACCTCGGGCTGACGTTCTACACCCACCCCGAAGTTGAGTTCTTCTTGTTCAAGGACCAGATGGATGCAAACGGGATTCCCGTCCCGATCGATCAGGTTGGGTACTTCGACCATTCACCCGGTGGCATAGGAAACGACTTCCGTCGCGATGCAATCACAACGTTGGAAGCGATGGGAATCTCGGTCGAGTTCAGTCACCACGAAGGCGCGCCAGGTCAGCAGGAAATCGACCTGCGTTACGCCGATGCATTGACCACGGCCGACAACCTCATGACCTTCCGAGTCGTGGTGAAAGAAACAGCTTTAGCCCGCGGACTGATGGCGTCGTTCATGCCCAAGCCCCTGCGCGATCATCCAGGTTCCGGTATGCATACTCACCTTTCGCTGTTCGAAGGTGACCGCAATGCTTTCTACGA
>CAIKAW010000062.1 GCA_903825575.1 uncultured bacterium
ACGATGACGAATGCTCCTCGCGTCGTGACAATCGTCAAGGGCGATCAGAAGTGTGTGTCGATCGCTGCCGCAAGCGTGCTTGCGAAGGTCGAACGTGATGACCTGCTTCGTTTGTTCCATGAGGATTACCCGGCCTACGACTGGGTGCACAACAAGGGCTACGCCTCACCTGAACACATTGCTGCACTGAGGACCAACGGTGCCTGCATCTTGCATCGACGAAGTTGGGATCTGCCTGGTCTGGCCAACTAGCCCGCCGCAGTCCACAGGTGGAATGCATCCACACTTGTAAGGCAAGGTTCGTGGCCGGATTCGAATTGCGCAAGCATCGGGTGCGGGGGTGGTGTGATGGCCCAAAAGGACGCGCTAGGCCGCTACGGCGAAGAGTTGGCAGTGCGCACATTGGTGGCGGCCGGATACCAGTTACTCGACCGCAATTGGCGTTGTCGCCAAGGAGAGATCGACATTGTGGCTTTCGATGGCCACACGCTGGTGATTTGTGAGGTCAAGACCAGATCTGGTCTTGCCTTCGGTTCCCCAGCAGCAGCGGTCGACAAGCGCAAACTAGCTCGCCTACATCGCTTGGCTGCTGCGTGGCTTGCAACTCATGACGTTCGGTGTATCGAGATCCGGATCGACGTGATTGCAATTCTGTGCCGGCGCGGAGCTCCCCAGATCGAGCATCTTGTGGGGGTGGGCTGATGCCGTTGGCCCGAACTAGATCGGTGATCGTCATTGGTGTCGCCGGCCAACTTGTTGAAGTGGAGGCTGATATCTCGCCCGGTTTGCCGGCTATGGCGATCGTCGGACTAGCAGACACCGCAGTGGCTGAAGCGCGGGATCGTGCTCGAGCAGCGGTGGTCAACAGCGGAGAGGATTGGCCAAACCGTCGCATCACGGTGGGCTTGAGTCCGGCGTCCCTGCACAAGCACGGCTCGGCACTTGATCTTGCTATTGCGATTGCAGTATTGGGTGCTGCCGGCAAGATTCCGATCGACGCCTTAGCTGACTTGGTCGTGGTTGGAGAACTTGGCTTAGACGGTCGAGTCCGTCCGGTGCGCGGTGCCCTTGCGATGGCGTTGGCTGCCCGCGATGTTGGCTGCGCAATCGTTGTGCCAGCGTCGAATTATCAAGAGGCTGCCCTGGTGCCCGACTTGGTGGTGCACGCGGTAGCCAACCTTGCCGGACTCGTCGGACTGCTGCGCGGTGAAATACTTACCGGGGCCCCTGACACGACACCCACGTTGACGCCTTCCGAGGCCGGCTCAGTACCTGATTTGAGCGATGTGCGAGGCCAGGTCGCCGCGCGTTTCGGACTTGAATTGGCTGCAGCTGGCGGACACCACATATCGATGCTCGGTCCACCCGGAATTGGCAAGACGCTGCTGGCTGAGCGGCTTCCGGGCATCTTGCCGGCATTGTCAGGGGAGGCGGCGGTCGAAGTCACGGCTGTCCACTCAATCGCCGGGCGCTTGGCCGAAGGCCAAGGATTGATTAGCCGGGCGCCATTCATCGCCCCGCATCACACGGCCTCGGTCGCTGCAGTGGTCGGAGGAGGCAGCGGCCTGCCCAAGCTGGGGCTGGTGTCTCTGGCCCATCACGGCGTTCTTTTTCTAGATGAGGCGCCGGAATTCGCCCAGTCGGTACTCGATGCCCTGCGCCTGCCCTTGGAATCCGGTGAGATCGTGGTTTCGCGATCAGGCTTCAACGTGCGACTACCGGCGCGCTTCCAACTGGTCTTAGCAGCCAATCCGTGTCCCTGCGGGCTGGCGGGAAGCATGGTGGCAATCTGCCAGTGTTCATCGCTGCAACGGCGCCGATATCTGGCCCGGCTGAGCGGGCCATTACTCGACCGCATCGACGTAAGGCTGCAGTTGGCCGCACCAACTTTGGCTGAACTGCGCGGGATCGAAGGGACCGTCGAGTCCAGTTCGGTGGTAGCGGCACGCGTCGCGCTGGCACGCCATCGGTCTGAGCGCCGTTTGCAAGGCTTGCCTTGGCGGACCAACGCCGAGGTCCCTACAACTGAACTACGCAAGCGCTGGCCGCTACCAGCCGACGTGGTTGCCAGCGCCGAGGAAGCCTTCGAGACCGGCCATGGTTCGGCTCGCGGGCTCGACCGGGTGGTGCGACTTGCGTGGACCGTCGCTGATCTTGCCGGACATCAGAGTCCAACTGCGCTCGATGTTGAAACCGCGCTATTGCAACGCACCGGTCGTGGTCGGTGGGCGGCATGAACGACCAGCCGACGCCGGACATGTTGGCTCGGATCGCACTGGCACAAGTTGTTGAACCCGGAAATCCCAAGATTGGAATGCAGGTCACCCAACGGGGTGCCTGCGATGTCGTTTCCGAGATGTTGGCGCACCTTAGTAATACCAGGCTTCCGGATCTCGCTGCGGCTGAGCGCGAGGTTGAACTGGCGGCAACAATCGGTGTGCGACTGGTGTTTCCGGACACCCTCGATTGGCCAACCCAGTTGGATGATCTTGGCCCAAGCCGACCACTGTTGCTGTGGGTCCGCGGTGGGGGGCAGTTGCGGCTGGGCGTCGTGCGCTCAGTGTCAGTCGTAGGCGCTCGTGCCGCAAGCGAGTACGGACTGACTCTGGCATCACGGCTGAGTAGCGATCTTGCGCGGGCGGGCTGGTCGGTCGTCTCTGGTGGCGCTTTTGGGGTCGACGCCGCAGCGCATCGGGGCGTTGTTGCAGTTCGCGATCGTGGCGAGGGTCCGGAACCGGGTCTAACCGTTGCTGTGCTGGCTTGCGGCGTCGATTTCGGCTACCCCAAGGCCAATGCGTCGCTGTTCGAGGAAATAGTCAAACGTGGGTTGCTCGTCTCAGAAGTGCCGCTGGGTACCCAGCCCCGACGGTTGCGTTTCCTGGTTCGCAATCGGCTGATCGCCGCCTTAACTCGGGGCACCGTGGTTGTAGAGGCCGCCTACCGTTCAGGTGCGTTAGGAACGCTCCGCTACGCCGAAAAACTTGGTCGAGTCGTCATGGGTTTACCGGGACCGGTGGATTCGTACTTGTCGGGCGGGGTTCATCGGGAACTGCGGGCCGGCGCATTGCTGGTAACCAGCGCCGCCGAAATCATCGAAGCGGTCGGGGAATTAGGAGCCGACCTGGCTCCCGAGCCGACCACGCCAAATCGGCCACGCGACCAACTAGGAAGCCTGTCCCGGGTGGTCCTGGATCTTTTCCCAGCCCGGGAAGCGATCGCGCAGGTTGATCTTGACCGGGCGGCCGGACTGATTCCTGGGGCCTTGGCCGTCGTCCTCGCCGAACTCGAGGCAGCCAGCATGATTCGACCCAACGGTGCGGGTTGGGAGCTAACTGCACGCGCACGGGCCTGACCGCCGCGCCGAGGTTGGTACTTGACCCAGACCGATTCCCTGCGCACGGTGTCTAGATGGGAACCGATGAGGAACTGCCCCAGGCTTTTGCCGCGGCATTGGTTACCTTTGGCGAGCACTTGAGAGATGCATCGGGCCGCAGTCCCCATACCGTCCGCGCGTACTTGGGTGATCTTGCCTCGCTGTTCGAACACGCTCGCCGTAACCACATGACTGGCCCGGCAGACCTGGATCTGCGGCTGCTGCGCTCTTGGCTGGCCCGTCAGGGCGCGTCAGGTTCGGCCCGCTCGACGATGGCCAGGCGGGCGGCGGCAGCTCGCAGTTTCACGTCATGGGCACAGCGAACTGGGTTGACCACCACCGATGCAGGCGCGCTGCTGGTGGCCTCCGGTGGCCGCCGGGCTCTGCCGGCAGTACTCGACGCGGCACAGGCCGCGGCCGTTCTCGAAGCTGCCACTTGCGATGAGTCGGACCCGATCGGTCGCCGCGACCAGGCGATCCTAGAGATGCTTTACGCGACCGGGATCCGGGTTGCCGAACTCTGCGGCCTTGATCTGACGTCAATCGACGACGGCCGACGCACGGTGCGGGTGCTGGGCAAGGGCAGTAAGGAGCGAACCGTTCCCTATGGGGTGCCGGCGGCCGCGGCTCTGGATGCCTGGCTTGAGTTGGGGCGGCCAAAGGTGTCCGGACCAGATTCCGAACGTGCGTTGTTTCTCGGCCGCCGGGGCGCCCGAATCGACCCCAGGGTCGTCCGCGAGGTCGTTCACCGGGCAGTGGCCAAGGTGCCCGGGGCCCCCGATATCTCCCCGCATGGCCTGCGCCACTCAGCAGCTACCCATTTAGTGGAGGGCGGCGCGGATCTTCGATCCGTCCAAGAACTGCTCGGACACGCTACCCTCGCTACCACTCAGATCTACACCCATGTCTCCGTAGAACGGCTGCGAAAGAGTTATGACCAAGCGCACCCGCGGGCCTGACGCCACGCCGGCACCTGCCGTGGTCGACGACGTCCTGGAGCCGGACGTCGATTCCGAGGTAGTCGACTTGGCTGGAGCCGAAGCTGGTGACCCACTAGACACGTCGATTGATCTTGCGGACCTGATCGAGGTAACCGAGGCGACGGCTGCTGAACTGGCAGCTGATGCAGCGTTGGAAGCCCAAGAGACGTTGCGCAACCTGTGGATCGACTACAAAGCGTCTGGTGAGAAACCGCTGCGCGACCGATTGATCCTGCACTATTCGCCGCTGGTGAAGTATGTGGCTGGACGCGTTGGCGTCGGGCTGCCACCCAATGTCGAACAGGCCGATCTTGTTTCTTACGGGATCTTCGGGCTCATCGATGCGATCGACAAGTACGACCTCGAACGTGCCATCAAGTTCGAGACGTACGCAATCAATCGAATCCGCGGCGCGATCATCGACGAGTTGCGCAGCTTGGACTGGGTTCCCCGTTCGGTTCGCTACAAGGCCCGCGAAGTAGAACGTGCGTTCTCGACGCTCGGTGCGAAGTTGCAGCGCACTCCGACCGAACGTGAGATTGCAGACGAAATCGGTGTCTCCGTAAGTGATCTGCGGCAGATCTTCAGTCAGGTCTCGTTGACCAATGTCGTGGCCCTCGATGAATTGATGCATGCCGGCGAAAGAGCCGATGGCGCATCTTTGGGCGACACGCTCAAAGATGCTCGAGCTGATGATCCGGTTGCAGTCTTCGAGGCCGAAGAAACGAAGTTTGAACTCTCCAAGGCGATCAACACATTGCCTGATCGCGAGAAGATCGTCGTAACGCTGTACTACTACGAAGGTTTGACGTTGGCCGAGATCGGACAAGTCCTCGGTGTCACGGAAAGCCGGATCTGTCAGATGCATACCAAGGCTGTGCTGCAGCTACGAGCGAAACTCGCCGACGGCGCCGACGACTGAAGAACCCCGCCCCTAGCGCGCCGGTCGCGATTGCGATCGGCAGGACCGGAGCGATCGGCGAGGATTGCCCGGTATTCCTCTGCCCTGCCAGTGCCGTGTTTGGTGCAACCTCCCCGCCAGCCGAGTCGGGAACCGGCAGCAGCACTGGCGGGACGCGAAAGATCAGGCTCACCGGGTCGATATAGCTCGAGCCGCGCAGCGCCCCCCAATGCAGGCATGGGGGCACAAGTCCGCAGTGGGCCATCCCCACGCTGACCACGGCGAATGATTCCCCGGCGCTTACGTCGACACCGACCGCTAGATCTGATTCGGCCGGCTCGTAGGTGGTCCGTAGATTGCCTGCGTGGGTCAACGTCACCACGGGCGTGCCCGCCACGGACCCCGCGAACGACACGGTGCCCGCCATTGGCGCCACGACTGAGTCGCCCACCCGTGCAGCCAGGTCGACGCCGCGGTGGCCGGGCCCGTACGGCGTGCTGGGGGCAGTAAACCCGCGCAGGATGATCGGGAAGGTGACCGGCCACTGGCCCTGGGTGCCTTGGGAGCTTTGGGTGATGGACGGCCCCATGCCGACGACCGATGTCAGCAGAACGGCGACCAAAGTAAGGGGCAGCACGGGCAAAGCCTGCCTCGGGTGGGCACAGACACAGACACAAAGCCTGCGATTGTGGACTGCGGCAGCCTGTGGGTACGGGCTGGATTCGGTCTCAGGGCGTCGCGCCCGTACACTTGCCCTGCGGTCTCCGGACCGACATCGCATTCCCGCGTACCGATCTAGGTCGGCGGCGCGCCCTCAGGTCTCCGGCAACGGAGAGGGGCGGGTTCGGCGGGTATCAGGGCAGCGGCCGACCGGCCGGTGTGTGAACCGAGCGGCGCCGAAAGGCGCGAGAGGGGCCAAATCATGGCCGTCGTCACGATGAAGCAGCTGCTTGAGAGCGGCGTGCACTTCGGACACCAGACCCGCAGGTGGAACCCCAAGATGCGGCGGTTCATCTTCACCGAGCGCAACGGCATCTACATCATCGACCTGCAGCAGTCGCTGTCCTACATTGACCGCGCGTACGAATTCCTGAAGGAAACGGTGTCGCACGGTGGCACGGTGCTCTTCGTCGGAACCAAGAAGCAGGCTCAGGAAGCGATCGCAAGCGAAGCCACCCGCGTTGGCATGCCCTACGTCAACCACCGCTGGCTCGGCGGGATGCTCACCAACTTCCAGACGGTGAACAAACGAATCCAGCGACTCAAGGAACTTGAGCTCATTGACTTCAGCGACGTTGCCGGTAGCGGCATGACGAAGAAGGAATTGCTCGTCCTCAATCGCGAGATGGTCAAGCTCTCTCGCACTCTCGGTGGTATCCGTAACATGACGAAGATCCCCAGCGCCATCTGGATCATCGACACCAACAAAGAGACCATCGCGGTCGCCGAAGCTCACAAGTTGGGGATCCCAGTCATTGCGATCCTCGACACGAACTGCGACCCAGATGTTGTCGACTTCCCGATCCCTGGCAACGACGACGCAATCCGCGCCGTCGCGCTGCTGACCCGGGTCATTGCCGATGCAGCTGCTGCTGGCCTGATGGCTCGTGCCGGTCGTGCCCGTGCCGACGCTGATGGTGGCGACGTCGCAGTTGTTGAGCCGCTGGCCGACTGGGAGAAGGAACTGCTGGCTGGCGCTGAGGCGGCTGCTGAACCAGTTGTCGAGGCGGCTGCTGAACCAGTTGCCGAGCCGGTTGCCGAAGCAGCGGCCGAGCCGGTTGTCGAAGCGACTTCCTGACCAAATTGGACTCCTGCGGGAGCCCGTACTAGAACGAGAGAGAGACGATGGCTGACTTCGGTGCCGCTGACGTAAAGCGGCTGCGCGAGCTAACTGCTGCCGGAATGATGGATTGCAAGCGAGCCCTTGAAGAGGCCGACGGCGATTTCGAGAAGGCCGTCGAACTTCTGCGCATCAAGGGCGCCAAGGATGTCGGCAAGCGTGAGGGACGAACCGCCAGCAACGGGCTGGTCGTCGCGCACTTGGTCGGCAACACCCACGGTGTGCTTCTCGAACTGAACTGCGAGACCGACTTCGTAGCCAAGACCGAGGGCTTCCAGTCACTTGCGGCCGAGGTCAGCGCATTTGTGGCCACGACTGGCCCAGCCAGCGTCGAAGCACTACTAGCCGCTGAGATCCAGGCCGACAAGACCGTGCAGACCTTGCTTGGCGAAGCCAACTCGGTGATGGGCGAGAAGGTCGAAATTCGTCGCTTCGAGCAGGTCAAGGGCGAGTACGTCGCCGTTTACTTGCACAAGCACGATCCGGGATTGCCGCCGAGCGTCGGTGCGTTGGTTGCGCTGGACAAGGTAAACGAGCAGGTAGCCAAGGACGTCACGCAGCACATTGCGGCGATGGCGCCCAAGTACCTGACCCGCGAAGACGTCCCGGCCGAAGTTGTCGACAACGAACGACGCATCGCTGAAGAAACTGCCCGCGAAGAGGGTAAGCCCGAGGCGGCCCTCGCGAAGATCGTCGAAGGACGCGTAAACGGTTTCTACAAGGACTTTGTGCTGCTCGAGCAGTCCTGGGTGCGCGACAACAAGAAGACAATCAAGTCGATGCTCGAAGAGAATGGCGTCAAGGTCACTCGGTTCGCTCGTTTCAAGGTGGGCCAGGCCTGATTCGCCGACGGGTACCCCCCGTCGGACAATCGGTGGGAGACTTCCGTTCGGCGAAGCCAGAGGAGGCAGCATGACTGGTGGTGCTGGAATCCAGCCGACGTTGGACGGCACGCTAGCCACTTGGTCGGTTGCCCCCGAGGGTGGCTGGCATCGGGTTTTGCTCAAGCTTTCCGGTGAAGCCTTCGCTGGCGGTGGCGGCCTCGGCGTCGATCCCGATGTTGTCTCCGACATTGCCCGCCAGATCAGCGACGTCATCCGGTCCGGGGTGCAGGTAGCCGTGGTGATCGGTGGAGGCAACTACTTCCGTGGCGCGCAATTGTCCGAACTGGGTATGGATCGCGCTCGAGCTGACTACATGGGCATGCTCGGTACGGTCATGAATTGTTTGGCGCTGCAGGACTTCCTCGAGAAGGCCGGCGTCGAGACTCGGGTACAGACTGCTATCACGATGGGCCAAGTTGCCGAGCCGTACGTCCCACGTCGGGCAATTCGCCACCTTGAGAAAGGCCGAGTCGTCATCTTCGGTGCCGGCCTGGGTCAGCCGTTCTTTTCTACCGACTCTTGTGCTGCGCAACGTGCCCTTGAGATCGGCGCTGAGGTCGTACTGATGGCCAAGGGCGTCGACGGGGTATACGACGCCGATCCGCGCACCACTCCAAGTGCGACTCGATTCGAGATGCTGACGCACGCAGAAGTTCTGAATAAGGGGCTCAAGGTGGCCGATTCCACCGCGATCAGCCTGTGTCAGGACAACGACCTGCCGATTGTCGTGTTCAACCTGCACGAAGATGGCAACATCGCTCGGGCAGTACGGGGTGAGAGGATCGGCACGCTCATCGCCCGCAACCCGGGCTAGAACTACCGACCGGATTCCGCGTGACATCCAAGGAGTGAACATGATCGACGAGATCCTTCTCGAAGCTGAAGAGAAGATGGCCAAGGCTGTCGCTGTGGCACGCGAAGACTTCGCGACCATCCGCACCGGTAGGGCCACCGCCGCCATGTTCAACAAGGTCATGGTCGACTACTACGGCACTCCGACACCGATCAATCAGATGGCGACATTCCAGGTGCCCGAACCGCGAATGATTCTGATTGGCCCGTACGACAAGTCCGTGATGCCTGCGATCGTCAAGGCGATCCGCGATTCCGATCTTGGCGTGAATCCGACCGACGATGGAAACGTGATTCGGGTGGCTCTACCGCAACTGACCGAAGATCGTCGCAAGGAGTACATCAAGGTCGCACGGCACAAGGCTGAGGAAGCGCGCGTTTCAATGCGCAACGTTCGCCGGCATGCGAAGGAAACGATGGACAAGCTTTCCAAAGATGGCGAAGTGGGCGAGGACGACGTCCGACGTGGCGAAAAGCAGCTAGATGAAGTGACCCACAAACAAGTTGGGCACATCGACGAGATTCTCAAGCATAAAGAAGCCGAGCTCCTCGAAATCTGATCCCATGACAGCCAATGATCATCCGCGGTCCGGGCGGAACCTTCCGGTAGCGACCGGCGTCGGGTTGATCCTGGCGGCGTTGGTTGTTGGCACGCTACTTACTGATCGATGGGCCTTCGTCGCTCTGGCTTCCGCTGCCATCTTGCTCGGAGTTTTCGAAGTTCATCGGGCCCTGACCGGGCACGGTCCACGCTGGGTTGATATTCCGATGTTTGCTGGCACGGTTGCAATCATTGTGGCTGCGTACGCGGATGGCTTCCGCGGTTTGCTGATCGCGTTGGCCGTGACCGTGTGGGCGGTCTTGGCGAGTCGTCTCTTGCCGGGCCCCACCGGTTTTGATCGAGATGCAGCATCGGCGCTGCTAGCACTGGTGTACCTGCCGTTGATGGCCGGTGTCGTCATGTTGATGTTGGCTGCACCCCAAGGCGCGCATCGAGTTCTCGTATTAGTGATCCTCACCGTCGGCAACGATGTCGGTGGGTACGCGATCGGGAGTTGGCTAGGCCGCCATCGCATTGCACCCACGATCAGTCCGAAGAAGTCGTGGGAAGGACTTGCCGGCTCGGCCATATTCAACGTGATCCTTGGTGCAGCCTTGCTACCGAGGTTGCTTAATCTTCAGGTATGGCAGGGAATTGTTGCCGGGCTGATCCTCGTGGTAGCAGGAACAGTGGGTGACTTGGTGGCCTCCGCGATGAAGCGGGACCTCGGGATCAAAGATTTTGGACATTTGTTGCCAGGACATGGCGGCATCACGGATCGGCTCGATGGTTTGGTCTTCAGTGCAGTGCCAATCTGGCTGCTGCTTAACGTCTTCTTGCGCACATGACCGATCCGAAGCCAATCTCGGCGTTAGCTCCGGGCGAACTGGCGCTTATCGCACCGCGGCGCCAGAAAGCCCCTGTCCACTTGGCCGATCTAGACCCGGCCCAGCGCCGAGCCGCTGTCGCCGAACTCGGCCTACCGGCTTACCGAGCTGAGCAGGTGTCTCGCCACTATTTCTCGCATTTGAGCACGGGCCCTGATAGTTGGACAGACATCCCTAAAGCTGATCGTGAAGGTCTGGCGGCGCTGTTGACTCCTGAGTTGCTGCATCCTGTCCGCACCGTTACTTGCGATGAGGGCCAAACGCAGAAGACTTTGTGGCGACTGTTCGACGGCACTTTGGTCGAAGGCGTAATGATGCGATACGCCCGGCGCGGCCAGCATGATCTTGGTGCGGACGACGATGAGTCTGATGCGCGTCATGATCGCGTCACCACTTGTGTGTCGTCGCAGGTCGGCTGCGGTATGAACTGCCCGTTCTGCGCCACTGGGCAGAGCGGGCTCACGCGCAACCTTTCTACGGCTGAAATCGTTGAGCAAGTTGTTGCCACTGCGCGGACTTTGCCGCCACCGGCGCCCGGAGACACCGGATCGGGTATCAGCAATGTGGTCTTTATGGGCATGGGTGAGCCGCTTGCGAACTACGACGCCGTTGTCGCAGCGGTCCGGCGTTTGATCGCGCCAGCGCCCGCGGGTCTTGGTATTTCGGCGCGCGGCATCACCGTGTCGACGGTCGGCCTGGTGCCGCGAATGCGGGCGCTGGCCGACGAGGGCCTGCCCATCACGTTGGCGCTTTCCTTGCATGCACCCGACGACGAATTACGCCGCGAACTCGTTCCCGTTAACCAGCGCTGGGACATCGACGAGGTGCTTGATGCGGCCTGGTACTTCGTTGAGAAGACCAAGCGACGAGTCACAATTGAATACGCGATGATCCGTGACATCAACGATCAAGCTTGGCGCGCAGACCTGTTGGCCAAGCGTCTTCACGGTCACCAGGTGCACGTCAACCTGATCCCGCTCAACCCGACACCTGGGTCGAAGTGGACGGCATCTCGCCGCCGCGACGAGCAGGAATTCGTCCGGCGCCTCGAGGCCGGCGGGATCGCTGTCACAGTCCGGGACACCCGAGGCCAGGAGATCGACGGTGCCTGCGGCCAGCTCGCCGCCAGCAACAAGGACTGATCAAGGCAAGTGCACGCTAAGGCAGTCGGACGGCTAAGTTCTTCGTAGTTCGCCAGCCGAAAGGGATGATCGAGATGCGCTACGCCGACGTCTACGCGCGCAGTTTGGCCGACCCGGCCGGCTTCTGGGGCGAGGCAGCTGAAGGTATTGACTGGATCCGCAAACCCAAGATCATCTTGGACGATTCAGCCGCACCGCTTTACCGGTGGTTTCCCGACGGTGAACTAAACACCTGCTACAACGCCCTAGACCGACACGTGATCAACGGCCGAGCCGACCAGCCAGCACTGCATTACGAGAGCCCGGTCACCGGCAAGTCCCGGACCTACACCTACGCCCAACTCTTGGCTCAGGTTGCCAAGTTCGCGGGTGCGCTTTCGATGC
>CAIKAW010000063.1 GCA_903825575.1 uncultured bacterium
AGCGAACTCGGCCGTCGCGGCTGCGACCTCGGGAAGGAACATGTAGCCGAAGCGGACCGAGACGCTGTCGAAGGTTGCATCACCAAACGGCAGGTCGTCTGCGCTGCACGTCTTGGTTTCAAAGTTGGTGATTCCTTGTAACTCGGCTCTGCGTCTGGCAATCTCAAGCATCTCGCCGGCAAGATCGGTCAAAACGATGTGTCCAAGCGGCGCGAGTCGGGCAACAGTTAGCCCAGGTTCGCCGGTCCCTGACGCTATGTCGATGTGCTGTTGATCTGGGGAAATGTCGAGGCTTTCGATAAAGGCCGTGGTCACCGGCCCTAGCTGATCCATGATCAACGAGTCCCACTTTTCCCAACCTGCGGACAACCCGGCCCAAGCCTTGCGTTGGCTCTCCCGGATCTCATCGCCACTCGGCATTTGTCCCCCTGCGATCGACTGGTTTCATCGAACACTAAGGAGTGGGCGAGTGGCTGCGATTCGGCGTAACTCCAGCACCACGAACTCGAACGGAACTGCGGTAGCCAAGGCGAGTAAGGTCCTCGACCGTGACCCCGCAGTCGCTAGTCGAGCTTGTGCATCCGTCGTGGGCCGCGGCTTTGGCCGAGGTTGAAGAGCAGGTGCACGCGATGGGGGAGTTCCTGCGGGCTGAGATAACAGCGGGGCGGAGTTACCTACCGGCGGGGGCGAACGTGCTGCGAGCCTTCGTGCAAGCACTGCCGGATGTCCGGGTGCTCATTGTTGGACAGGACCCTTATCCGACACCTGGGCACGCGGTCGGATTGTCGTTCTCCGTTGCACCCGAAGTGCGTCCACTGCCGAGGTCGCTTCAGAACATATATCGCGAATACCAGTCCGACCTTGGCCTAGCCGCGCCAGCCAACGGGGATCTCTCGCCTTGGACTCAGCGCGGTGTCATGCTGCTGAACAGAGTTCTCACGGTGGCGCCCGGCGAGTCAGGATCCCATCGGGGGAAGGGCTGGGAACAAGTTACCGACGCCGCGATCGATGCATTAGTCGCCAGAGCTGGACCGCTGGTCGCCGTGCTTTGGGGTAAGGATGCGCAGACCCTTACGCCGCGGCTAGCGGGCATACCGATCGTTGCTAGTGCTCATCCAAGTCCGATGTCGGCCGATCGTGGCTTCTTTGGCTCACGGCCATTCAGTCGGGTCAACGAGTTGTTGACTCAGAACGGCGCAGCCCCGGTCGATTGGCGTTTGCCGACGTTGTGACGTCAGGCGGGACGCTGGACGGTCACGCCTCGGGGCCAAGTTGGTGCGCCGGGATCACCAGGGAATCGGCGTTCGCGATCGTAAGGCAATGGAACGTTGGGATCAGCGGAGTCGATCTCCATTCCCATGCGATGACCGTCAAACACCGCTTCGGAAATCATGCGGGGCGCCAGTGCATCGCCGATCCGGTACAGGCCGGTGATTCCAGCAGCAGCAAGTGCTTCTGGAGCCCCGACCAGTTCAAGGTAGAGGGCGGCGTCGGCTACCTGTTGAGTGACGAGCACTACGGAGTCGCATGGACCCGACCAGGCTTCGCCGTATTCGTCATAACCGGTGGCTGCCGATTGCGACACCTCGGTGATCACAACGCCAGTCACAACTTTGATCCCGCGTTCGTGCAGGTGCAGGCGCACGAACTCGGCCTCCAACGTTAGATCCGCAACCGGTGAGACGACCGGGCTCGGTGTGACAATGCAAACCTGGTGGCCGAGATCGCACAGCGCTTCTGCGATCCCGATTCCGACTGCGTAGGCGTCCACGTCGTAAACGATGATGTTGTTGCCGGTCGGGCGCTTGCCGTCAAGCATGATCTGTTCTGGGGTAAGCACATAAGGCAGTGCCGCGTCGGCGCCCTCAATTACTTCGTGCGTTGGGTATTGCAGTCCATCCGTTGCCCAATGGGATCCGGTTGCAATGACTACTAGGTCGGCTCCGTAGTCGAGGACGTCTGCGGCCGAGAGTTCGCGTCCCGTGATTACTTCAACGTTCGCGAGTTTGTCCAGTTGGATCTTGCGGTAGTCGACGATACGACCCCAGTCTCCGATAGTTGGTAGGCGGCGGGTCCAGCGAAGGCGGCCGCCGATCTCATCGGCGGCGTCGACAATGTGGACCGCGGCGAAGCCTCGCTTCGCCAACACGATCGCGCATTCCATTCCGGCCGGACCTGCGCCGACGACGAGCACTGAACGGTCAGGATTATCGGTCGGCGGATACAACTCCGGGTGCCAACCGCGCCGGTGTTCTTCCCCGACGGTGGGGTTCTGCACGCAGCCGATGTGCGCGAAGGTCTCCTCCTTGAGGATGCAGACATTGGAGCCAGTGCATTCGCGGATCTCGTCGAGCCGTCCTTCGGCAACTTTGCGCGGCAGGAACGGGTCAGCCATCGCTTGACGCGCAGAGCCGATGATGTCGAGGGCGCCGGATCGCACGATGTCAGCCATCAAATCCGGATTGCTGTAACGACCAACGCCGAGGATCGGTTTCGCGGTCATCGCACGAACTTGGCTGGTCCACTCAAGTTGGTAGCCCTCGCGGAAGTAGCGTGAAGTGCCTGAATCTTGGGGCCAGGAGCCAACATTGACGTCCCACAAGTCGATGAATGGATCGGCCATACCGACTATCTGCAGCGACTCCTCGACCGCGATGCCCGGAGACCCAAGTGAGTCGACGGTGAGCCGGGCAGCTACTGCGACGTCGGAACCGACACCTTCCCGGATAGCGGTGATCGACTCAAGCCAGAAGCGCGCGCGATTGGCTAAGGAGCCGCCATAGGAGTCGGTCCGCTTGTTGAAGTACGGCGCAAGAAACTGCACCGGTAGGTAAGCGTGAGCCGCGTAGGCGTAGACGATGTCGAAGCCCACATCTTTCGCTCGCCGTGCAGCGTCGCGGTACTGGCCTAGGAGTCGGTCGATGTCGAACTGCTCCATCTCCTTGGGCACGCTGTAAGGCCGGTGCTCGTCGGGGATGGCGCTTGGTGCGATAAGTGGACGGCGGGACTGGTTGTTCGTGCTGCGTGCGCCACCGTGGTAGAGCTCGATGCCAGCAAGGGCGCCATTGGCGTGCACCACGTCGACCATCAACTGCAGCGCGGCTGCGTCGTCGTCGTCCCAGAAGTTAGCCCCGACCGCCGGGAGTTCGTCGGCGTCGCTGGCTATTGGGGCGTATTCAGTGCAGACCGCGCCCCAGCCACCTTCGGCTTTCATTCCGCGGAAGGCAGCCTGCGACCATGGTTTCCCTGTGCCAAATCCAGAGGCGTGCGGCACTTGGTAGAACCGGTTAGGCAGTGTTTTCGGGCCAATCTGAATTGGCTCGAACAGAATTGCGTGACGCGGGTCCACGGCAGGTCCTTGGCTTGAGGTGGTCTGCGGCTTAGCCCCGTGCCATGTCGGCGCGGTACCGGTTGTTGAACTCGGCCACGTACTTGTCTTTCTCCGCTAGGTAGCCGTGCGTGAATGCGCGTGAAGAGACACCGCGCTGCACCCACTGGCACACCATGTAGTCCTGCGAAGCAACAAGTTCGGAGAAGTTGACCACGTCACTGGGATCAAAATCAGGCTTCGCGATCTCGTCAGGGTGGAACAAGTACTCGGTGATGATCTTCGTCTTCGTCGGGCTGATAGGCAGAATGCTCGTTGCGATCGCGACCGTGGGCGCAAGGTCTAGGAACATGTTCGGGTAGAGCGTGCCGCCATAGACCGAGTGCGCTTCGATGTCTGTGCGCCCGGGAAGGACCGCGAGGCGCGAGCGACCGTCCTGGGTGTAGCCGGTGCCGCCGTCGGCTAGTGAGGTACCGCCATCCGTGCGGCCTTCCTCAGCGACCCAACCGGTTCGATACAAAGGCATGACCTCAACGAGTTCCGGGTGCACGGTCGAGCAGTGCAAGCATTCGTTGTAGTTCTCGATGACGATCTTCCAATTTGCATCGACCTCGTTTACGGTCCGAGCGCCGATCGCAAGTTCGCCGAGATTGAACCGCTCAAAGGCGAGAGGCTCGTCGTAGTTCTCGCCGATGGCGTCCCGTAGTGGGCGCGGCTTATTGCGGTCGAGGTTGACGAACAGGAAGCCTTCCCAGACGTCGACGTGCACCGGCGACAGCGCAAGTTGACTCGGGTCTACCTCGCCTTCTTCAACCTTCGGGGTGGCGACAAGCGCACCGTCGTAGTCGTAGCACCAGGCGTGGTAATTGCAGCGAATGGTCGACTTAGCCTGACCCGATTCACCTTCGCAAAGCAGCGACCCACGATGCCGGCAGACGTTGTAGAAAGCGCGCAAACGGTCGTCGCGCCCGCGGATCACCAGGATGCTCTCGCCGGCGATGTCGACGGTTAGCCATTGACCGGCGTTGGCGATCGTGTCGGCTCTCGCCACGTAGAACCACTCGCGGTACAAGATCGTGTCGCGCTCGCGAGCAAATACGTTCGGATCGGTGTAGTCGGTGCCGGACAAGGTGTGCTGGGCCGTGCCCATAAAGCCCCCAGGGTCGCTGACTGAATTGTCAGTAATCTACCCGGCGGCGGGCATGGGCGCCAGAGGCTGGCCTTTGGCACTTGTTGCTGACGGCGGATTTGGCTAGCGCTGGGTGGGCCAGGCGAGGAAGCCCGTACCGCGCTTGATGAGTTCGTTGGCCACGATTAGCCGCTGGATCTCGGAGGTACCTTCCCAGATTCGGTCCACCCGGATCTCCCGGTAGAGCCGCTCAACCGGGTAGGCGCGGTCGTATCCACGGCCCCCGAAGATTTGTACGCAGCGGTCGATGACTCGGCCCGCGGACTCCGAAGCCGAGAGTTTGGCTACCGACGCCTTCGCATGCAACGTCTTCGCGTCGATGCCTTGATCGGCTTCCCACGCAACTTGGTGTGTGTACGCCCGGTTCACCGCAATGTCGACGGCGCAGTCAGCCAGCATCGCCTGAATCATCTGGTAACTAGAGATCGGCTCCCCGAACTGCACCCGTTGGATCGACCAGTCGCGCGCCAATTCCAGAGCGCGCTCGGCTGCTCCGGTCGTTCGGGCCGCGATCATCATCCGTTCGTCGGTGAACCATGACTTGGTCAACTCATAGCCGTCGCCGATCGCGCCGAGCACGTTGTCCGCAGGCACGAAGACCTTGTCGAATTCGATTTCGGGGTGCGCACAGAAGGGCGTATGCATGAATCTCGGAGTTCGGATCGTTCGGACCCCAGGGGAGTCCTTGTCGACTAGGAAGAGCGTCGGTAGCAATTCGGGCCCAACGTTTGCCTGCACGATGAAGAAGTCGGCGATGTCGCCGCCGGTTACGAACCACTTCTCGCCCGTGATCAGCCAACCACCGTCGGCAGGTTCGGCCGCGGTTACACCGGCGAGCGGGTCGGAGCCTGCTCCTGATTCGGTGACGGCGAAGGCGTCGAACTTTTCACCGCGTAAAACCGGATAGAGGTAGCGCTCGCGCTGCTCTGGCGTTCCCAAAGCGAGCACGTTCGCTGGCCGCCACGGGATGTCCCACAAAGTGTTGGTGGCCCGACCGAACTGCTCCTCGATGATCACCTGTTCAAGCAACGAATGCCCAGTGCCGCCCCATTCCTTGGGCATATTGATGCCGTAGAGGCCACGCGAAATCGCTTCTTGGCGTAGGAACTCTGAGTCGGTGGCCGCAAGTGGGCCGCCTGCTTCCTCAGCGCGGTCCTCGTATTGCATGAGCAGGTCGGCATAGGCCGCCGCCCGATCGCGTAGCTCTGCTTGGGCGGGGGAGTAGGTCAGGTCCATCGCGCTGCGGCTCCTCGTTTGTCAGGGCCACGCCCTTGACGGTCGGTGAAATGGACCCTACCGTCCGCTGATTAGATAGTCAGTAGTAGTCCTCGGCGAAGTTCTCGGGTGGGAGGCGCATGGCTGCCGGTTCGCGTGACCGAATCATCCAGGCTGCCGCCGATGCGATCGCCAAGCACGGGCTGGCTGCCGTACGGATGGCCACAGTCGCAGCTGAAGCTGGCGTCTCAAGCGCCCTGTTGCACTACCACTTCGAAACTCGAGCCAACCTGTTTGCGACGGTCCTTGATACCTCGATGCAGCGGCTGGGACTGGCCGACATTGATGATGAACAGTTGCACCAGCTCGCGCCGCCACAGCGCTTGGCAACGATGATCTGGTCGTGCTTGCCTACCAGTCCGGAGTTGGAACGAGACTGGCTGCTTTGGCATGAACTGTGGGGGCAGGCGATTCGTGACACGGAGCACGCTGCAACCGCAATCAAGCTCTACCGCCAGATCGATCAATGGCTAGCGGGGGCAATTTCAGAGGGCGTCGCGCAAGGTGACTTCACTGCCGGGGCTGATCCGATGGAGATTGCGGCCGTTGCGCTGGCGCTTTGCGACGGGCTCGGGCTTCGCGTCATCTTTGCCGACCCGGTCATGCCGCTGGAGCGGGCCTATCAACTAGTGGCAGGTGAGGTCGGCCGCCAACTCGGTGTTCAACTGCCCGCACCGGTGCTTTCCGTGCTGCCCAGCTAGTTCCAGCTTGCACGCCGCGGGGCCTAGACCGCTCAGACTTGCCCGGCGAACGATTCGATGGACGACTGGCCCTCGTTGCGTGACAGCAACTTGTACCCCAAATATCCCAACGTGATCGCGATCAGCGAAGCCGCCAGCAGCAACGTGGCAAGGGCGTTCAATGCAGGTGTCGGAGCGCCGCGCGCAGTGTTGTAGATCTTCACCGCGACAGGTTCGGTGCCAGCACCAGCCGAGAGTTTCTGCACGATGACGAAATCGTCAATCACGTCTGCGAACACGAGCACCGTGCTAGCAAAGATTGCTGGGTAGAGCATCGGCAGCAAGACCCGGCGAATGGCACCCAACCGTGAGGCGCCCAGATCGGTTGCGGCCTCTTCGTAGTGCTTGCCGATCGTCAGAAGTCGTGCCCGAACGATGATCACCGGGTAGGAAAGCTGGAAGGTGACCAGACCAACTACTTGCCCAGCGGTACCGGCGTGCAACGGCGTATGTAGCCGGGTGACCACGAAGAACAACGACACACCCATGATGATTTCGGGAACTACAAAGGACATCAGCATGGCGAAGTTAAACCCGGCCGGCAGGCGACCGCGCCAACGGTCGATGCCGAGTGCAAAGGCAACGCCAAGTGGCACAGCTATGACGGTGGTAAGGATCCCCAAAACAAACGTGTGGATGAGGGCGCCTTGCAGCGTTGGGTCGTGTAGGACAGACAGGCTGGGATCGCCGTAGTACCACCGCATCGAAAGGCCCTGCAACGACGTTCTGGACCGACCCGAGTTGAATGAGAAAAGCGCAGCGATACCCACGGGCAGCAACGACCAAGCCAGGTAGCCCCAAGTGATGGCGGCCAAGATGCGCGGTTTACGCCAAGGGTTACGCCACCACGAAACCCGGCCCCCTGAGACAGCGTTCACGGTGGTCATACGGCTCCACCTTCAGCTTTCTCTGTCATCCGCACGTAATAAAGCATGGGCGCCAGAAGCACGACGAACATGATGATCAGAAGTGCAGCGCCCTTGCCGACCTGTGAATCGGCTTCGATCGCGGTATTGATCAGGTTGCCAAACATCGCCGTACTCGGTGACGCCGAAAGCAAGTCGTTGGTGAAGTAGTCGCCGACCATCGGCAATGTCACCAGGAGCAGGCTAGCTACTACCGCGGACTTGCTCATTGGCAAAGTAACGCGCCGGAAGGTCGACCACCGTGAAGCCCCAAGGTCACGCGCAGCCTCCAGCAAACTGTTCTCGATGCGATCAAGGCCGGCGTAAAGCGGCAGGATCATGTACGGGATATAGCCGTAGATCAACCCCAAGATCACCGTCGAGGGGCGACCGTCCAACCAGGCGATATGAACATTGAAGATGCCCCCGAAACTGAGCACCTTGTTGATCCAGCCATCTATCTGAAGCAGGTTCACCCAAGCCAGCATCCGCATCATGTAACTGATCCAGAATGGAGCGATTAATAGCACCAGCAGCATTCCCTTGCGCTTGCCACCGAATCTGGATACGTAGTACGCGACAGGGTAGGCAATCAGCAGGCAGCCAACACTGGCGATGAAGACGTATGCGAACGTGCGCAGGATTGCCGGGCCGTAGAACCCGGCCGCGCCGGCAAGGTGGCTGAGTACATATGTGAACTGGTCCGGAATCCAGTGCATCGGGTTCCAGATCGGCACTGGTGAAAGGAAGAGCGGATCGAGAGTGCCGAAAGCCAAGCTGAGGACCACGTAGAACGGGAACACAAACAAAAGGAGCAGCCACAAGACTCCGGGGGTCGCTAGTGCGACCCATAGAAAACGACGCCGTCGCATCAAGCTCCGGCCTTGAACTGCGACCAGACCGCCTGCCACTGCGCGTCGATTGCAGGTGGTAGCTCCAGCAGTCGTTGCCCCTTGGCGAAGAGCGACTCTTCTACCACAACGCTGGCCAGGTTCTTTGGAATCGTGCCGTCCGAGACGAGGTTGCTTGGTGTGATCAAAGTCTGCGGCATCTGGTAGCCAGTGAACATAAAGTTCGCCCGAGCCACCTTGTAGTCGAGCATGTGGTTAATGAAGAGATGGGCCATAACTGGGTATTTAGACATCTTCAGCAACACCAGCATGTCGTTGTCGACTTCGCCATTGTGCGGGTCCGTGGGGAACCAGTAGCGCAGCACATCTGGGCTCTGCCCGGTAGGCATGTAGGAGACCATATTGAAGGCGTCGCCGGACCAGGCCTGACACATGTCGACAACCTTCGTCGGAATGTCCTGGTAGTCGGTGACATTGACCTTCGGGGACGTCGCTTGGTTCATCTTGGTCAGTTGCTCGTGCATGCCGGCAATCTGCGTTGGATCGGCCGTATTGATGTCCCAACCGGCCCGCATCGCAACGAGCCCCATCGCCGTGCGGTAATCGTCGAGCACCGACAGGCGCTTGGAATACTGCGGATCCCAGAACACGTCGTAGGGGTTTGTGCGGGCCGCGACGTCTTCGCTGACCTTGTCGGTACGCCAAACGATGCCGGTGGTGTACACGGTGTAGGGAACGCTGTAGCGCCACTCCTGGTCGTAGAACGGGTTGGTAAACGAGGGCCACACATTTGAGATATTCGAGATGTACGTGTGGTTCAACGGCTGGATAAGGTCGCCCTTGACCATCCTGCCCATCTGGTCGTAACTCGGGTTGTAGATGTCGGCTTGGATCCCACCGGAACGAATCTTCCCGATTGCCTCAGAGGTGCTCTCGAAAGTGGTGATCAGACACTTCACGTTGTACTTCGCGTACTTCTTCTCGAACGACTTGAGTGCAGCCGGGTCCAAGTACGACGTATATGTGTAGATGTTAATTATTGCGTTCTGCTCAGGTACGAGGTTGTCCGCGATGGCAGGGTTCGTGCTCGAGATCGGCCACGTCACCGGATTTGCAGGGCTCGCCACTGTGAAGGCTGACGACGAAGGAGCAGCCGTCGTCGGTGAGGACGAACAAGCGTCGAGAAACGCTGCCAAGGTGGGGAATGCGGCGGCGGTAGCCAAACTCTTACCGAGGAACGCTCGCCGATTCAGCGGTGCAGATATGGGCGAGTATTCCCCCGACGATGCTGGCATTTAGAACTCCCATTGAGTCGTCGTGGCGGCGAGGCGATCCTTGCCGATCCCGTGGAAAGTCGCATATCCTGACTGGACAGTCAACCCTATGAGACGATGACGCAACCCGGGATGGTCATGATTCAGCGTGTTGCCGAATTCGGCCCCAGTTCAAATTGCCTCCAGGCACCTCCTGTTGCGGCGGTCTGAACGTGGCTGGTGGAGAAGTCCGACTCGTTGGCCTTACCAAGTCGTTTGGCGATGTCGACGCGGTCCGGGGGATCGACCTCGAGATCGCCGATGGCGAGTTCTTCGCGCTGCTGGGACCGTCCGGCTGCGGCAAGACCACAACTCTGCGCATGATCGCAGGCTTTGAAGAACCAACATCCGGCCAGATCGTCATCGACGGTGTTGACGTAGCGCACACAGCCCCGCATCGGCGTCCGGTCAACACGGTGTTCCAGAACTACGCCCTCTTCCCATTCATGAGCATCTGGGACAACGTGGCGTTCGGATTGAAGTACGAATCCGCGACGAAGGAAGAAGTTCGCCGCCGGGTCGGTGACGCTTTGGCATTGGTGCAGATGGAACAGCGGGCCAAGAGCAAGCCGTTCCAACTTTCAGGCGGTCAGCAGCAGCGTGTGGCTTTGGCGCGGGCGCTGGTGCTGGGCCCAAAGGTACTCCTGCTGGATGAACCGCTAGGTGCCCTCGATGCCAAGTTGCGCAAAACGCTGCAGATCGAACTCAAGGCGCTGCAAGAAAGAGTCGGCATCACTTTCATCTACGTCACGCATGACCAGGATGAAGCCCTGACGATGTCCGACCGGCTTGCGGTCATGGCTGATGGCCGGATCGAACAACTCGGCCCCCCTGCGCAGGTTTACCAAGAACCGGTCTCGGCGTATGTCGCAGACTTTCTTGGCGTCTCGAACCTGCTCGACGTTGAGGTAATCGCTGGCGATGGCCAGGCCGGGGCGATCCGATTCGGTGAACTAACGCTGGCCTGCCACTCGGCAAGTTCTCATCCTGCCGGTCCAGCCAAAGCGGTGTTGCGACCAGAGCGTATTGAATTGCTGGCATCTGGTGATCACGGGCCGAACCGAGTTCCCGGAATGGTCGAGCGTTGCGTCTACCTAGGATCCACGACTCAAGTTTTCGTTCGGTTAGCGCCGGGCGCTTCGGTCCAGGCGATGGTTCCAAACAAGTCCGGTACTTCCGAGTGGGAGCAGGGCACTCCAGTCAGTGTTCACCTGCCGGCCGACGCACTGCGCCTGCTGCCGGCCTGAAGTGAGCGCGCAACTTCACGTTCTCGCCGATGGCTACGCCGCGGACCGCGTCGCAAGCACGGTGTCGCTGATCCTCGACGGCACCCAAGTAGTTGTGGTGGACCCTGGGATGGTTCGCGATCGTTCCGTGATCCTTGACCCACTGCGGCACCACGGCATCGACGTGCAGGACGTGACCGACGTGGTCCTAAGCCATCACCATCCCGATCACACGATGAACGTCGCGCTGTTCCCGAATGCTCGGGTGCACGACCATCAGGCGATCTACCTTGCTGACGTTTGGGACGATGCAG
Source organism: uncultured bacterium (assembly GCA_903825575.1). GTDB lineage: Bacteria > Actinomycetota > Actinomycetes > S36-B12 > CAIKAW01 > CAIKAW01. The sequence continues at coordinate 11,142 of CAIKAW010000063.1, forward strand.
AGGTTGACGAGACTGGCCGCTTGGTTTCCCCACACGTGCGCTTGATCGCCACGCCAGGCCACACGCCCCAGGACATCACAACGGCCGTCACCACCGATGCCGGACTGATTGTGTGTACGCACTTGTGGTGGCATGAAACTGGCCCAGAAGTAGACCCTTATGCGCCCGATCGTGAATTACTTCGAGAGCAACGTGAGCGAGTGCTCGCTCTGGCGCCGGCCCTAGTTGTGCCCGGGCACGGTGCCCCCTTCATGGTCTCTGCAAGCACACCGCGTTGACTAGGTCCGCTGCGCAACCCCGCTTCGCCGACGCGTTTCGGATCGTTGCGGTCTTGTTGGTGGCCGTCAATCTTCGACCGCCGGTGGCGGGCGTGGGTCCGTTGCTGCCTGATATTCGACGTGCGTTTGGCCTGTCCGCCAGTGCAGCTGGGCTGATCACCGCATTGCCTGTGCTGTGTTTTGGACTGGCCGCATTCGCCAGTCCATATTTGGCGCGCCGGTTTGGTATGGAACGAACTATCGGAGTTGTGCTTCTACTCATCTGCGGTGGGCTAGGCATCCGAAGCGCGGGCTCGATCATGAGTCTGTATCTCGGGACTGCAGTGCTCGCTGCCGCAATCGCGGTGGCAAATGTGCTCCTTCCAGCGGTAATCAAGGCCGACTTCCCAGCTCGAGTGGGGCTGCTGACGGGTGCCTATACGACCGTGATGACGGGCACTGCCGCTCTCGCCGCCCTGATAGCGGTGCCTGTTGCTGCCGCAGTTGGTGGTTGGCGCAGTGGTTTGCTGGTTTGGCTGCCAGTGGTCGTATTTGCGGGAGTGTGCTGGATTCCGCAGCTGCGAGGTTCTTCACAGCATGAGGTGGTGGTTCGCTCTGCGTCCGGAGTCGGATTGTGGCGTAAGCCCTTGGCCTGGGGAGTAGCCACATATTTCGGTCTGCAGTCACTCGGCTTCTACGCGCTGTTGAACTGGTTGCCCAGTTTGCTACAGGACGATCACTTCACTCCGGGGACGGCTGGCGCGCTGCTTTCTTTGATGACTGTCATCGGCATACCGCTCGGACTTCTGGTCCCCGCGATTGTGGGAGGGCGCGCAGATCAGCGCATGGCGGCCATGACAACGTCGGTGATCACCGGCGTCGGTCTGCTCGGACTGCTTGTGCTGCCGCATTCGGCACCGGTGCTGTGGGTGATCTTGATTGGGCTCGGTCAGGGGGCGACCTTCCCTTTGTCGTTGATGTTCATGGCGCTACGCGCCAGCAATGTTTCGGTGACCGGCGAGCTCTCAGCGATGTCGCAGGGTTTCGGCTACCTGATGGCGGCGTCCGGCACGCTCCTTGTCGGAGTGGTCCACGACGTCACCGGGAGTTGGGGAGCTGTGGTCACGCTCCTGCTGGTGGTGACAGTCGTCCAAGGGGTTGCTGGGTGGATTGCCGGGCGCGCTGGCGTGGTCGCCTAGTTCGGGTGACTACTACGCTGGCGGAAACGAAGCCGCCTAGCCGCTCGGGGTGAGAAATGGATCCGGACTACGACCTTGTCGTGGTCGGCGCGGGCGTGGTTGGCGCTGCCTTAGCCCGCGAGTTCTCCTTGACTGGGCTGCGCACGTTGCTTGTTGACGCGGGCGACGATGTGGGATGCGCGACGTCGAAGGCGAACACGGCAATCTTGCACACCGGATTCGACGCCAAGCCTGGAACTTTGGAAAGCACGCTCGTCTCCCGTGGCTACCGCTTGCTAGCGGACTACGCGGCCGCGGCTGGCATTGCCGTCGAACCAATCGGTGCACTGCTAGTTGCCTGGGACGCGGATCAACTCGCGGCCTTGGATGGCATCGACACTAAGGCCAAGAAGAACGGCTACCTCGAGACGCGAGCGGTTGGTGCATCCGAACTTCGCGAACTTGAACCGGATCTTGGCCACGGCGCCGTCGGGGCACTCGCGGTTCCTGGTGAGTCGATCATCGATCCCTGGTCACCGCCGATTGCCTTCGCTACCGAAGCAGTACGAAACGGCGTAACCCTGCAACTTCGGCGACGGTTGACCTCCGTCGAGGCGAGCGACGCACGCACGTTGCTGAGCTTCGAGACTGGCCCGAATCTGACTACGCGCTGGCTGATCAATGCGGCCGGACTCGGAAGCGACTTGGTCGACGAGATGTTTGGCCACCGCCGCTTCCACATCACACCGCGGCGCGGGCAACTGATTGTCTTCGACAAACTCGCGCGCCCACTGGTCAACCACATCTTGTTACCGGTTCCTACCGCAATGGGTAAGGGCGTTCTGATCGCGCCAACCGTTTTCGGAAACGTGATGTTGGGACCGACGGCGGAGGACTTGACTGATCGTCGGGCAACCGAAACGACTGCCGAAGGATTGGCGACGCTACTTGAAAAGGGTCGGCGCCTGATGCCCAAACTGCTCGATGAAGAAGTCACCGCGACCTACTCCGGCCTGCGCGCTGCCACCGAACATGACGACTACCAGATCTCAGTTGACGAGAAGCAGCGATATGTGTGTGTTGGTGGAATTCGTTCGACCGGGCTGACTGCGTCCCTTGCAATCGCCGAGCACGTCCGTTCGTTGCTAGCTGAGGTGGGCGTCGACTGCGAATTGATTCGTGAGAGTAAGCCGCCAGCTATGCCGAATCTTGGGGATCAGACCCCACGCCCGTACCAAGATGCGACCCGCATAAAGAGCGATCCCGAATATGGTCGCATCGCCTGCCACTGCGAGCGGGTGACTCGAGGCGAGTTGCGCGACGCCTTGGTAAGCACATTGGCACCGACCTCTGTCGATGGTTTACGTCGTCGGACCCGGGCCATGAATGGGCGTTGCCAAGGATTCTTCTGTGCGGCCAACATCCAAGTCGAATACCCAGTTGTTCAAGCCTCTCCCGGAGGCAATTCATGAACGACTCGATTCGTTCGACGCAGACCGACGTCCTGATCGTCGGTGGTGGACCTGCCGGGCTGACGGCCGCCCGCGAGTTGCGAAGACTTGGTGTCGCCCGCGTTACCTTGCTCGAGCGCGAGGCGGAAACCGGCGGAATTCCCAGACATTGTTTTCACCCCGGCTACGGTTTGCGCGACCTGCGCCGACCAATGAACGGTCCGACCTATGCGCGTCGCCTATCTGATCTGGCAATCGCAGCGGGCGTGGATGTGCGAACCGAAACGACGGCGACCAGGTGGTCAGACTCTGAACTTGGACTGCTGGTGACCTCACGGCTCGGCGTCGAGACGATTAGAGCCACTGCCGTGATCCTTGCGACTGGGGCAAGAGAGCGTCCGCGTTCGGCGCGACTGGTCCCGGGGGATCGACCCGACGGGGTTTACACGACGGGTGAGCTGCAGCAAGCCGTCTATCTGCACAAGCAACCGGTTGGCAAGCGAGCCGTCATCGTGGGGGCCGAGCTCGTCAGCTTCTCGGCTGCGCTAACTCTTGCCCACGCTGGCGTCGAAGTTGTGTCGATGCTCACCGAGCAGCCGCGCGTGCAGACCTTTCCCACTGTGCCTATCGCACTTGGCCTACGCCAACGCTTTCCGATTCTCACGGATACATCAGTGACGCGCATCAATGGTGATCGCACAACCGGTCGCGTGATCGGCATCGAGATCACCGGACCGCCGGGTAGCCGGACGATCGGATGTGACACCGTCCTCTTTACCGGCGATTGGATTCCCGACCACGAGTTGGCGCGACTTGGCGGCGTCAGGATCGATCCGGCCAGTGGCGGCCCGCTAGTAGACACTTCGCTGCGTACCTCGCGACCGGGTGTATTCGCTGCCGGGAACTTGGTACACCCGGTTGAGACCGCCGACCTGTGTGCACTTGATGGCAAGGCGCTCGCAGCTACGGTGGCTGACTTTTTGGATCACGGACCGGGCAGTGCCGATGTTCTCGAAGTCCAGGCGGGCGACGGAATTGCCTGGGTGTCGCCTGGCTTGCTACGCATCGGGGCTCCGGCCCCCCACGGGCGCTTCACGGTGTGGCCGGCTCAGGCGCTTGCCGGAGTACGACTTGAAGTTCGGCAGGGGACTCGGGTGATCAAGCGCAAGCGGCTACTTGACGGTGCCGTCCCAGGCCGACCTATCCACCTTGTCAGCGACTGGCAGTCAGGCGTAGATCCAGCCGGAGGCCCCGTCTGCGTTTGGATTCGGGGCAACTAGAGGCCGAAGTACCTTTCGGGTCGGTATCCAATGGCACTCTTGAAGCCGCTTGTTCGGTTGCATCCTGATTGAGTGAGAGCTGGGGGAACGTTGAACACGGTCGAGGTAGCCATCTCAGGTATGAGCTGTCGGGCTTGTGAACAACGGGTCGCCAAGTCCCTGACCCAGCTTCCAGGAGTCGTCTCGGCAGATGTGAGCGCCGCACTCGGGCGGGCCATTCTGCAGGTCGAGTCCGAGCCAAGCCGGGCTTCAATCGATGCGGCCGTTCGCGCGGCGGGTTACGAGCCAACGAGCTCACCATGGGTCTCGCATGACTCGCGAGCTTGGCTAACTGCCGGTGCAACAGCTGTCGTGATGGTCGGGGTCCTTTTCGTCATCAGTCGAGCCGGATTGCTAAGCCTGGCACCAAAGTCGAATGGCAGCGGCGGCTTGGCGATCGCCGTACTTGTCGGTTTAGCCGCCGGGGTATCGACGTGCATGGCCTTGGTCGGCGGTTTGGTCCTCGCAATCTCTGCTTCGTATGCAGCAACGCACACCGACCGCGTCGCTACTTGGGAAGACCGCATCTGGCCGCAGTTGACCTTCCAAGGTGGTCGCGTTCTCGGCTTCGCCACCGGTGGAGCGATCCTTGGTTGGTTGGGTTCCGCGCTGCCAATGCCGGCGATGTTGCTTGCGATGGGAGTGCTCGTTGCTGCAGTCGTTATGGCGGTCCTGGGCCTTCGTTTGACTGGGTTGTCCCCGCGGCTGGCGGGCTGGAGCCCCACATTGCCAGGATCTTGGGGCGCGCGGCTGACTGGGAACGGTGCCGGCGGGTATTCGGATTCGCGAGCGATGACGGCTGGCGCACTTACGTTCCTACTTCCATGCGGATTCACGCAGGCGATGCAGATCTATGCGGTTTCGACAGGTTCTCCGCTGCGCGCTGCGGCGATCATGATGCTGTTCTCGATTGGCACCATGCCCGGCCTGCTGGGGCTCGGGATTGCAGCGGGTCTGGGCGGAAGCCGATTTGGGGCGGCTGCTTTGCGAACGATCGGGGTTGTCGTTCTTGCATTCGCAGCGATGAATGCCACCGGCGCGTTGCGCACCATGGGCATCGAATTCCCGTTCTCCCACCCTGCCGTTTCGGCAACACTTTCGAGCAACGTCACCATCAAGGATGGCGTCGAGATCGTCACGATGACTCAGGCCACCAGGGGCTACACCCCGGCGGAGATAACCGTCTATTCGGGAATGCCGATTAGTTGGCAGATTGATGCGACCGATGGCTACTCATGTTCGTCTGCGCTACGAGTACCGGCATTAGGGATTTCGAAGAACATGACTACCGGCCTAAACACCATCGACGTACCGGCACTAAAGAACGGTCGGATCGAGTTCACTTGCGTGATGGGGATGTACACCGGCCACCTGAATGCGATTCCTAAGCCCGCGACTAGCACTTCCTGAATCGTCGAAGTCCCGGCGTTGATTCAACCGGTGTAGGTCGACGGTGCGTAATGGATGTACCTGCTGCGCCTTCTAGGCGGGCACGGGGCGTCCGGGAGGCCATTTGTGATCTTCCCGGTTGCCTCAGGTATCACTAGGCATGGCTCACCCGCGATCTTCGCGGCGATCGTTCCCCCGAATCGGAGACCCGATGCCCAGACTCATCTTGGCTACCGCAGTTGTGGGTTCCACGTTCGCGCTTTCCTCGGCCCTGGCCGCCGGATTAACGCTTACAGCGACCGGTAACAGCGTGCCGGTCAGCGGCACTGTCAGCACCAGTTATTGCGCCGCCGCCTTTAACGTCAACTACGACGCCACCACCGGCTATGTCAGCTCGGTTACGGTGTCGAGTGCGAGCACAGACTGCAATGGCGACTCCTATGCGATTGCGTTCAGCGGGAAACCCAGTCCGTCGCTTGATGCCGCTTCAGATCCGGTGACGGGAACACTGGCCGCCACTTCCGCAAAAGGATCTGTAGTAAACGGATTCAAGATTGTCTTTGCCATCCCCCTGAGCGTTTCGACAATCGGAAATGTCAGCGTCACTGTCACTCCATAACGCTGTGGGGGAAGCACCTCCCGCACCTTGGCACCGGGGTTTACGTCGCGGGCTGACGCCAACGCTCATGCTCCTGCTCTGGTGGTTCTTCCTGGCACCCACGGCGATCGGCGGCCCGGCGACGTATGCGATTGTCGCCGGGACGTCGATGCAACCTATGTTGCAGCC
>CAIKAW010000064.1 GCA_903825575.1 uncultured bacterium
GGCGGCGGGTCGCTGTACTTCAACTTTGGCCCGCACGTGGCAAGCAGTTGGCTGCTCGACACTGGCTGCACGGATGTTGGCGGGGTGTGCACCGCCCAAGCGACGGTTGACCCCACCGGGTTGGGCGTTGGCACGTACCCAATGGCCCTTGATGTTTGGGACAGCGGCAGTAGCCCGGCTGCACTGAACAGTCCGCAATCGATCACGGTCACCCTGCACGTTGTCGCGGCCCCAGTAGTCCCAGACATCACGGCACCCACCAAGCCGACCCTCGTGGCTCCCGCATATTCGACGACGCTGTCCAGTTCCTCGGCCGTGGTCCTGAAGTGGACGGCAAGCACCGACCCGGCGCCGGCGTCCGGACTAGCCGGCTACTTGATTCGGTGGCGCATGGTCCCGTCAACCACGTGGTTGGGCTGGGGCGGCGTGCGGACCGGCGTGAGCGCCAGTTTCACCGCCGTCCCAGGCTCCACCTACCAATTCGACATCCGATCCGGTGACAAGGCCGGCAACGTCTCGCTTGGGTCCACGGTGGTAACCACGCGCGTTCCGTGGGATCAGGTCTCCGCTAGCTACGTGGGCGTTTGGGCCGCGGTTGCCCAGGTGGGTTCCTACCGCGGCTCGATCAAACGGACCATAAAACTCAACGCCAGCGCCGCCATCACCAAGGTGGGTCGGTACTACGGCATCCTCGTGACCAAGGGACCCGGCCGAGGCAAGGTCGGGGTCTATGTCGACGGTCACCTGATCTCGACCGTCGACACCTACGCCACAACAGTGAAGTTGCGGCAGTACATCGCGATTAAGACGTTTGCAACGGCCGGAACCCACACCATCAAGATCGTGAACCGAGCCACGGCCGGGCGACCCAAGATCGAGCTCGACGGGTTGTTGGCCAACCGCTGAACCGAGAAGTTCCAACGACCAGTCCACAAACACGAAGGCCCCGCCGAGGCGGGGCCTTCGTGTGGACGCGGCTGGGGGGGGTTACCGCCGTCCGTCGGATGCAGCAGGGGGGGCGCTACATCCGGGAAGTTCGCTCACTCACTATCGAATGTCGCTGCGAGTAGTGAGCTTGCAACACACAGATTGCAGGCCATTCGGTGCGATGTGAGTTGGACAACGGTTGCAGAATGGTGGCAAGAACGCGGCCGGTACCCTTCGACCATGTCAGCGCTCGTGATCCGTCCAGCCGAGCCACGTGATGCTGCTGAAATCATTGCGCTCATTCGAGATCTGGCCGAGTACGAACTTAGCCCAGCCGAAGCAATTGCCACCGAAGCCCAGCTGGCCGCAGCACTATTCGGGGGCACTTCGCAGCTGCCTGGTGTTGCCGCAAATACTCCAAATGGCTATCCGGCTGCCTACTGCCACGTCGTTGAGTCCGATCATGGTGACGCACGTAGACTCGCCGGATTTGCCTTGTGGTTCCTCAACTATTCGACTTGGCTCGGCTGTCATGGCGTCTATCTAGAAGACCTCTTTGTTCGACCGGAATACCGCGGTCGCGGGTATGGGCGCGAGTTGCTCGCCACCTTGGCAAGCATTGCCGAGTCGCGCAGTTACGCCAGAGTTGAGTGGTGGGTGTTGGACTGGAACGAACCGGCACTGGAGTTCTACCGCAAACTCGGAGCCATCCCAATGTCGGAATGGACCGTGCAACGGCTTACAACGGGCCCATTACGCAAATTGGCTGCGCAAGCCAAATCGTCCGAAGAAACCTAGGAATCGCAACCGTTCCGCCGGACCAACTAGTGCGCTAGCGTCGTTGCCTAACGCTGATGATCGACTACCTAATGTGATCATCTGTCTGGAGCGCACCTTGTCAGTCCTTCCCCAGGTCAGCTTCGGTGACCAGAATGATCAGGCCTGCGACGTGCCAGCTCAAGTCGGCTGGAGTGACCCAACGAGCGGGATCGCTGGCTCTGACTTGATCACATTGCTGCTGGCCAGCCCACCAGGTTCGACCGACCAAGCCACGTTGCGGCAAGCAGTGATCAACGCCCATATCCCTTTGGTCCGGTATGTGGCCGCGCAGTTCACTTTCAGATCGCAGGACTACCCGGAATTTGTTCAGGTCGGCACGGTCGGACTGATTCGTGCGATCGATCGATTCGACGCCAGCAAAGGCAGCACGTTGAGCACCTATGCCTTCCCGTTTATCTCCGGGGAGATTCGACATTTCATCCGCGACGAGGCCGGCTGCATCCACATCCCACGGCGCATCCGAGAACAAAGAAGTCAGTTGCTTGGCGCGACAGCCGAACTGGGGAACCGGCTAGGCCGCGACCCGAGGCGCAAAGATTTGGCCTTGGCCTCGGGATTGACCTTGCAGCAAGTGGATGAGGCGATGAGATCGGCACTCGCCGAGCATCCCGTGTCCCTCGACGTCGAATTACTCGGCGGCCTGATCGCACAAACCCACGGATCTGGTGCCGAAGTCTTCGGCCTGGACCAGGTCGAAGACACGGTAGCTGTCGCGGGCTTGCTCCAAGTGTTGTGCCCACGCTCAAGGCGAATGGTCGAGATGTATTACCTGGATGGGATGAGCCAGTCGGCCATCGGTAGCGACTTTGGAGTGGCGAAGGTGACGGTTTGCCGGACCTTGCAGGCTGCCCTACGTCAGATGCGAGCCGCCTACGAAGCCCCAGCCGGCTGACCACGCCCGGACCGATTCTCAGGGGGATTCAAGCGGGCCCAATTGGCTTGCTAGTCAGCGATCAAGGAAACGCCCCATGGGCCTTGCCACTCCAGCCCCAAAACCCAGCGCACCAACCACTCCGACGACGACGGCCATTGCGTGGGGCAAGACACCCGTACCGTGAGCCAACGTCCACGCAACAATCAACGCGAATGCCTGCGCCAGCAGGAATGGAGTCCGCGCGACCATTCGTCGACGGCGCAGCCCGCGAGCGACTAGCGCAAGCAAAACGGCGAAGATCAGGTAAAGGACTACAAGCACCGGCGCGGCCGAAACCTTGCCACCGCCATGGCGAGCCGACCATCCAATTGCGATTCCGTAGCCGACCAAGCCAAGCACTTCAAGGCCAGCAGCCGTGGTCGCGATCTGAAGGAGCACCACCGGTCCCGGTGAGCCGGGATTGGCTGTTTCTGGCACCGGTTCGGCGTTCATATCCACGGCGCGACCCTATCCGCCTAGGTCTTGAGGGCGCCTATTCCTGCACCTGGCCGCTCCGCACTAGCCTCTAGGAGTGCGCGGCCTGCTGATCGTCAACCCGAATGCAACGTCGACTACGCCCCGAATGCGAGACGTGATCGGGCATGCCTTTCGGGCCGAACTCGAACTGGACGTCGTCGAGACCGCATACCGGGGCCACGCTCGCGAGTTGGCCCGAGCAGCGCGCGCCGCAGAAGTGCACGTCGTGCTCACTCTGGGCGGCGATGGCACCGTAAACGAAGCTGTCAACGGCCTGCTGGAAGACGGCATCGGTCCGGATGTCCCGGCGCTGGGAACCGTGCCCGGGGGCAGCGCAAATGTCTTTGTTCGCGCCCTCGGATTGCCGACCGATCCGATCGAAGCGACCGGCCAACTACTTGCGGCGCTGCGATCTGGTCAGACACGAACCATCGGACTTGGGCGAGCCAACGACCGGTGGTTCACCTCCAACGCGGGTCTAGGGCTTGATGCCGAGATCATCGTGGACATGGAGCGGCAGCGACACTCCGGACGCATAGCCACGCCTGCTCGGTACGTCTGGACTACCGCCACCCAGTACTTGCGCCACACCAATCGCCGGACGCCGGCCCTGACCTTGGTTTCCGACGCTGCTGAGCCCATCGAGGGAGTGTTCATGGTGATCGTCCAAAACACCTCGCCGTGGACCTTCTTGGGCCCCATCCCCCTGGATGCAAATCCGCTGGCGACCTTCGAAACCGGATTGGATGTCTTCGCCCCGCGCTCAATTAGCCCACTGAGCATGGCTCGGCACACCTGGCGACTGTTCAGATCTGTCCCAGTCGAGCAGTCAGCAGACCTCGTGTCCTGGCATGACCGACCCAACTTCACGGTCCGCGCCAACCCGGCCACGAACCTGCAGGTGGACGGAGACGCGGTTGGGGAGGTCACCGAAGTGCATTTCACGGCCGGCCACAAAGCGCTAAGGGTCTATAGCTGAATTCGGCTGCGGCGGACTTCCTGAGGTGACGCACGACACATATCCGGGCAAGAGTGTGAATAACCTGACATACTTTGGGAACAAGCCGGTGCGCTATTTGCTTGTATCCGAAGACAAGGTCTGCAACCCTTGTCTTTCTGCGTCAACTAGCAAGTCTGAAATGTCTGATTTCGTCGCATCTCATGTGAATGCGGTCACGAGGTCGGCCAAAAGAGGGAGGAGGAGTTATGGACTGGCGACACCGTTCGGCCTGCCGCGATGAAGACCCGGAACTCTTCTTCCCGATCGGCAACACCGGGCCGGCGCTGCTCCAGATCGAAGAGGCCAAGGCCGTCTGCCGGCGCTGCGAAGTGGTTGACGAGTGCCTGCGCTGGGCCTTGGAAACCGGACAGGACGCCGGGGTTTGGGGTGGCCTGAGCGAGGACGAGCGCCGCTCCCTAAAGCGGCGCACCCAGCGCGCGCGGGCTCGTCTGCTCTGATCTGCGCCCGGCGCCGCGCAACACCATCAACGACCCAGTATCCCCGCGGCCATACCTGGCTACTGCTGGTGCCTGGCTCCAGTCTCGTCGGCCAGTGGGCTAGTCAACCGATCTAGGGGAACCACAACAGCGACCTCGGTTCCATCGCTGCCGCCGCGAAACTCGATTCGACCAGCCAACTCGCTAGAGATCAAAGTTCGAACTATCTGCAGCCCTAGACCGCTGGGCGCCGAACTCCAATCCGGCGGTCCATCGAGAGCAGTGCGGCCGGTACCTGCCGAGCCAGTCGAATCGGAAATCAGCACCTCAAGCCAGGCCACCTTCGCCACTTCATGGCGGCGGAATCCTAGGTGCACATTGGGCCCGCCATGCTCGGCGGCGTTGGCGAGCAGTTCAGTCAAAACCAATGCCAGCGGAATCGCGAGCTCAGCGGGGATCTCTCCGACATCGCCACGCGTGATCAGAATCTCGGGCGCTAGGTCGCGAACAAGATCGATGATCCGGTCGACTACCTCGTCGAATCCAATCTCGTCACCACTGCCGTGTGACAAGGTTTCGTGGACCACGGCGATGGTCCCAATTCGGGCCACCGCCTCGGAAAGCGCAAGTTGAGCTTCGACAGACTCCAAGCGGCGAGACTGCAATCGGAGCAAGGCTGCAACCGTCTGGAGGTTGTTCTTCACCCGGTGGTGAATCTCGCGGATCGTCGCATCTTTAGTAAGTAGCGCCCGGTCTTGGCGACGAAGATCAGTAACGTCGCAGACGAGAATCAATGCGCCCAGAGACCGCGCACCCGAACGCAATGGCACGCTGCGCAGAACTACGCTGGCACCCGCATTCTCCACATCGATGCTGCCCGCACTGGCGCCCGCCGTGATCAACGCTAGGGCTTCGTCCACGGGCCCCGGACGCCGGATCAAGCGCGCCACCACCGGAGCAAGTTCGGTGCCAACCAAATCCAAAGCCAGCCCCATCCGATGGAACGCCGAGATTGCATTTGGGGTGGCATAACTAACCCGGCCCTGCGGGTCCAATCGGATCAGCCCGTCACCGACTCGCGGTGATCGCCCTGCCACGGCAACCCCGTTCGGCGCCGGGAATGACCCATCCGCGACCATCAGCGCCAGTTCGTCGGCCGCCTCGAGGTACGCCCGCTCCAACCTGCCCGACGGCCGAGCACCAGCACTCGAGGTCCGGGTCACAACGGCCACCAGCCGGTTGTCGCGGATCACCGGGATGGCTTCCTCGCCAGCTGGCAAACCCGGCCGGTCAGCGGTTCGCTCCGAAATCACCCGACGTTGGGCAACGGCGGCATCAAGAACGCGGCGTCGACCTCTGGGCACGAACTGACCTACGACGTCTTCAAGCAAAGTCGTAGGCGCAGTGGTGGGGCGAACCTGAGCTGCCGCGACAAATCCCCCGTCGTTCCAAGTGGGCAGCCAAAGCACGAGGTCAGAAAAGCCAAGGTCAGCCAAGATCGTCCACTCGGCTACTAGTCCCAAGAGCGCTTCGATATCGGACTCAACCAATTCAGTGCGTTCGCGGGCGATCTCCGCCAGGCTGGCCATCCCCGCAGCGTAGAACCTCGTCCGGCCAACTTTGCGCCAGGTGGGCGGGGCCGGTAGTAGCGTCGCGGCATGCCAGCAAATGAAGGTCCTGATTTGGACGTCGGTCACGGAGGTCGACCGGCTGTCGCGGCGGCAAAACGCCATGGAGTCGGCACCATGTTCACGCTCTCAGGCGCACACGTGTTCCCGCTTTACGATGCCGCGGTCACTTCCGATCCGCCGCTTCGCATAGTCGACGTCCGACACGAACAGACTGCTGTCTTCGCGGCCGAGGCAACGGCGAAATTAACCCGAACACCTGGACTTGCCGTACTGACTGCAGGGCCCGGCGTCACCAACGGAATCAGTGCAATCACTAGTGCCTGGTTCAACGGGTCGCCGTTGGTAGTGATTGGTGGGCGCGCACCGCAGGCGCGTTGGGGAGCTGGCGCGCTGCAAGAACTTGATCATCCCGCGCTTGTGCAGCCGGTCACGAAACGCGCCAGCACCGTCCACGACACTGACCAAATTGGCACCGAAGTTGAGGCCGCCTTCGCCTTAGCATCGACTGCTCACCGCGGGCCGGTCTTCCTCGACATTCCGATGGACGCACTATTCGCCGAGACCGACATGTCGAATCTGAGCCAAACCACAACCGCCGCCCACCGAGCACTCGACCGGTCTCCGGATCCGACCGATCTTGGCGAGATCGCGATGCTGCTAGCCGAATCGACGCATCCGGTGTTGGTCCTAGGTTCTGATGTCTGGGCTGACGACGCCACAGCCGCGGCCCGACTCTTCGCCGAAACAGCAGGAATCCCGGTTATCGCCAACGGAATGGGCCGCGGCACCCTGCCGCCCGGACATCCATTGTTGGTCACGCGGGCTCGATCTAAGGCGTTTGCGCAGGCTGACCTGGTGTTGGTTGCGGGTACCCCACTGGATTTCCGGCTGGGGTACGGCACATTTGGCGGACGCGATGGGAAGAGCCCGGCCGCGGTAGTGCACCTTGCCGATTCTCCGGGCCAAATCGCCGATCGACTCAGCCCACCCTTAGCCGGGTCGGCGGCCGGGGACCTTGGTTTGGTGTTCACCGGACTTCTCGAAGCATGGATCGAGTTGGTGCGGCGTCCAGATTGCAGTCCGTGGGCGGCCGAACTTCGGGCCACCGCCGATGCTGCAGTGGCCAAAGATGCAGCCGATCTGGACTCCGATCGCGACCCGATCCACCCGGCCCGCGTGTACCGCGAGCTCACCCGGCGGCTGGCTGACGATGCCATCGTGGCCGGCGACGGTGGCGACTTCGTGTCCTTCGCAGGCCGATACCTAGAGCCCGCCCGACCGGGCGGCTGGCTGGATCCAGGTCCCTACGGTTGCCTTGGCACCGGCCTTGGATATGCAGCCGCCGCACGACTAGCCAGACCTTCGGCCCAAGTTGCGTTGTTGCTAGGTGACGGCGCCGCCGGGTTCTCATTGATGGACGTGGACACGTTGGTGCGGCACAACCTCCCGGCCGTGATGATCGTTGGAAACAACGGCGCTTGGGGGCTGGAGAAGCATCCGATGCGGTTCCTCTATGGCTACGACGTCGCAGCTCAGCTGCGGCAAGAGACCCGCTACGACGACGTAGTAAGGGCCCTTGGCGGTGCAGGCGAAACCGTTTCTCGACCCGCAGAAATTGGACCGGCACTCGATCGGGCCTTCGCTTCGAACGTGCCATATTTGGTCAACGTCCTACTTGACCCGGACATCGCCTACCCCAGAACCACCACCGGGGTCTAGCGCGAGCCGGACTTTGCGCGACGTTCAAACTCAATGGCATCGACAGTCACGCGCACGATCGTTCCGGTCGCGACAAGTTCGGCGTCGGCCGAGACGGCACTGACCTCAAATTCGCAGCGGCGCCCATCTTGTTTGATCAAGCGGGCGCCTACTTCGATTGACTTGCCAACTGGCGTAGGTCGTAGGTGGTCGATATGGATCTGGGTTCCCACGCTTGTCGAACCTGGATCAAGCAACTCGTCAATGACTGCGCACGTTGCCGCTTCTAGCCAAGCCACCAACCTAGGCGTTGCCAATACAGGGACCGACCCACTCCCGAGTGCGATGGCCGTGTCTTCAGCCGTGACGGTGAACAGCAACGATTTAGTCAACCCGGACTCCGCCATCGCAACTCCGCCAGATCAACTCACGAGCCCCAAGCGTCGCAGTTCGACGGTTAGATCATGAGGTTCGCTCGCGGTCGCCATGGCTTCGTCATACGTGATCACACCATCGCGGAACAAGGCCATCAAATGTTGATCGAACGATTGCATTCCGTAGAAGGCGCCATCGGTAATCAACTGGCTGATCTGGTCTGTCTTGGATGGATCCGTTATGGCATCGGAGATACGACCTGTCGCAACGCACACTTCCATTGCAACGCAGCGGCCGTCACCATCAGCTCTGGCAACCAATCGCTGACACAGGATGCCGCGCAACGATCCCGCAAGCGATAACCGCACTTGCTGCTGCTCATGCGGCGGGAAGAAGTCAATGATTCGGTGAATCGTTTCCTGCGCATCGGAAGTGTGCAGCGTCGAAAGGACAAAGTGCCCGGTCTCAGCTGCGGCGATAGCGGCTTTTACGGTCTCGACATCGCGCATCTCTCCAACGAGAATCACATCCGGGTCTTGTCTCATTGCAGCGCGCATCGCAACCGAGAAATCCTCGGTATCTACCCGAACTTCGCGCTGATTGACCATGCCACGTTTGTCGAAGTGCAGAATCTCGATCGGATCCTCAATCGTCACGATATGGACTTCGCGGTTGGCGTTGACGTGGTCAACCATGCCAGCCAACGTGGTGGTCTTTCCCGATCCCGTGGGCCCCGTCACCAACACAAGGCCTCGCGGCTCGAGTGCGAGTGCGGCCACCGCCGGAGGCAGGCCTAAGTCGCTTAAGGGGATGGCGCCGATCGCAACGCGACGGAACACCAGCCCGGCCGATCCCCGCTGCCGAAATGCATTGACCCGAAAACGACCGAGTCCCTCGATGGAGTACGCGAAGTCGGCCTCGTTCTTGGTCCGGAAAGCTTCGACCAGATCAGAGCGCAGCACCTCGGCCACCATGTGCTCGGTGTCCTCAGGGCGCAGTACCGGCGAATCAATCCGCTGGAGGCGACCATCGATGCGGATTCGCGGGGCTGATCCAACCTTGCAGTGCAAGTCCGAACCGGACGTCTTGACCAGGGTCGCTAAGAACGGAAGTACCGATAGTGGGGGGCCGGTAGCGACATCGCTGCGATCTCGGAAGCCTGACAGCTGAGAGCGGGCAGGAGTTGGATCGGCGACTTGAGGCACCAGGCTCGGCACGGCCGGCGCCGCACGCTCAACTAGGTCGATCGCCGCGTCACCCCAATGGGGGCCGCCAGAGAAGGTTTCACTCACGCGATGAATGTCGGCCGGTTGGAGCAAACCCTTGAGCCGTTAGGAGGACCCCATCGCGCGCCTTGGGGCCTACCCGACGCAGACAGCCCGGCAAGATGGTCCTCGTTACGCGAATTCAACCAACACATCGCCTTCTTGTACGACGTCGCCCTCGGTGACACCAACCGCAGCGACTACGCCGGCCACCTCTGCAAGCACGGGGATCTCCATCTTCATCGACTCGAGAATGACCAATGTGTCCCCGGCAGCCACCTGATCTCCCACAGCCACCACGATCTGGATGACGTTGGCCACCATCTCGGCCCGCACTTGTTTGGTCATAGCACCTCCCCGGCTCCGAAACCTTAGCCTGCGAGCCGCCCAGCAAGCGGCAGGGTAGCCGTCGGGCCGATCAGGAAGCCAAGTGCACTAGGACAGGCGTGGCTGCGAAATGCGAGCGAGCACGTCGACCACCGCCGGGTCATATTCGTGGCCGGCACCTTCACGTAGCCGGGCCACCGCCTGCAAGCGTCGGTCCGCTTCCAGCGATCCACCGACAAGGTCGTCGTATGCATTGGCGACCTTGATGATGCGACTGGCCAACGGCAAGGTTGGATCCAGCGACCCTCCCCGGGGGCGGTAGGGATCTACCTGACGTTCCACGATGTCGGCCACGTCATCGAGAAACTTCGTGTCTCGAATAACGGCGGCACCTTTCTTAGCCAAGTCATGTTGCTGCTCAAGTTCAAGCAGGATTGTCGCTCCACCGGGAATGAACGGCGAACCAGGTGCAGGCCGGCCGCCTGGAATAGCTTCGGCCAATGACAGTTGCCCAATGTCGTGCATGAGTGCTGCGCGTTCAAGCGCCAGTTGCTGCTTGGATGACAAACCAAGCTGAAGGCCCACCTGCCGCGACAAATCTGCGACGCGGTCAGCGTGCTGCAGTTCTGTGTAGCCGCCAAGTTCAGTAACTCGCGCGAGCGCACGAATTGTGCTCTCGTTGGTACTGACCACCCGGGCATACCGACTGAACGCGAACTGCGAAAGCAGCACTGGCATCGCGAAGATAACGAGTGCCCACCAGCTCATCCAAGGGGCAGCCAAGGCCATCAAGACAGCCGAAGACGTTGTCGGTACACCGATCGGCAGGGACTCGCGAAACTCGTCCTTCAGCGTTCGATCCAACGGCGCATTCTGTCGGGTCGACCGAGCCAGCCCCACCAGAATGACGTCGGCCATCGTGCCTAGAACTGCCGCGACCAGCATGACCAACGCCAATAGGAGTCCATGCTGAGTTTCTTGCCCGGCCTGTCCGTAGACCACATATCCGCGGTGCAGCATGAAGGCTGCTACTGGGCGAAACACTGCTGCGACTGCGAATGTCGTCAAGATCCGTCGAACGATCTCCTCGACCTGCAAGGTCGGCCCGGCACCCTGCCGAAACTGACCAAGCAGGGCTGAACTGACAGCTCCTATGCAAGCTCCGGCAGCCGCCACCACAACCGCCTGCGCAACGCCGTAGTCCTGCGAGCTCGAACCGAACTGGATGACCAACGCGTATGCAACAGCGAATGCGGATGCAACGGGAGCGGCTACTCGCTCGTTCGGCAGCTGGATGCGAAACATTTCACCGAATGCGATGAACCCAGTGAAGGCCATCGCGATTCCGACACCACCGAGGATTCCATGTTGCATGACGTAGGCGATCGCAACGACCGAGATAAATGCAGCGAGCAGGGCGGCGGGCGCGTCACTGCGATTAGCGCTTCGCGAATTGCCACTTTGCGCTCCTGCGGCCCAATTGCTCATGCGATCCCCGAACCGCTAGCTGACGCCGAATCACTGATCGCATCGACGCGCAGTGGGCGGTGGGCAGCCAGTGCGGCGGCCGCGGATGGGTCATCATCATCAACCCCGAGTGCGGGAACTCCGGTTTCGACCACCGCAGTGACCACGACAGGCGAAGTCTCCGGCTCCCAACCAGCGGCCAGAGCACCCATTAGCGCGTCCACCATCCGGGTGTCGAACTGGGTATTGCGGTGAGCGTCGAGTTCTTCGAGAGCAGCTTCAACACTGCGGGCACCACGGTAGGAACGAACCTGCGTCATCGAATCAAAGGCATCGGCCACACCGAGGATGCGCGCAAACAAAGGAATCTCGTCGCCCTTGAGCCCCTCCGGGTACCCCCGGCCGTCGATCCGCTCGTGGTGGTAGTAGATCCCACGCTTGGCTTCATCCAGAAATTCAATGCCGCGCACGACCTCCTGACCAAGCACCGGGTGCCTCTTGATGGCATCGAACTCTGCGTCATCAAGTCGTCCCGGCTTAATCAAGACGCCCGTCGGAACTCCCAACTTGCCGACGTCGTGCAACATTCCAGCAAAGCGCAACTCGCGCATCAGATCCGGATCGAGTTTCAGGCTTCCGCCGATTTGTAGCGATGCGACCGCCACCCGTTCTGAATGGCCCTTGGTGTACCAATCCTTGGTCTCGACCGCCTTGATAAGTGCAGCCAGAGTTGCTTCCTGCGCCGCCCGCTCCCCCGCAATTTGAGCGAACACCCAACGGGCAACGTAGAGCGGCAGCAGCACGAGGATCATGGCGATGACCCCTACGTGGTAGTAAACGGTGGCCAACATCAGGCCGAGCACCGAATTAACCACGAGCGGCCCGGCCACGTCACGGACAATCCCGCGCCAGGTGGCTAGCAAAGATGAACCGCTAACTGACGATACGATTGCGGCGATGAAGTAGCAGTTGGTACCAACGAAGATCGCGCTAGAAGCAAGGATCAAACCAAATGCAGTGAGAGTGAATGAAGAGTTCGCCCAATCTGTGTGAGTACGCACAGCCACAAACCAGTAGAAGGCCGAAGCAACACTGACGGAGATAATTAGTACGCCGGCATTGAAGACCTTCTTCACCATCGCAAGGTCTTGTTCGAGCAGCATCACGAGAAATACCGATGCAGCGACGATGATTGCGCCTGAAGTGCCGACAAGCAGATAAGAAGCCATGAGCACGGGCGTGACTTGATCCACCCCGAAAGGCCCGCGGTCGCTTTCGAATACGGCGACGGATGCGGCCAACTTGGTGACCAGCACCAGGACTACAAGTAGCCCCATCACCTTTAGGGTTTCGCGCGGAGCGAAGATCCCGGAGCCGAGCCGGGCCGAGTCGGCCAGAGTCGCAGCAGGCAGATGTTTCATGGCAAAGACGAGTAGCGCAACAGCAGTTGCGGCAACGAAGAAGATCAGCGATCGGGCACGCCACGGCAAATCGCGCATGTGCCTCCTTCGCTCGAGGGGCAACAGCAGCAGGACGGGGATCGGCAGCCGACGAACTCTAAAAATTAACGCCAACTGACACTGGCCTCGGTCGAGAGCAGACGCTCGACCACAGCCGCGATCTTCTTCATGAAGAGATCACCACCCGGATTCACGTCATGGGTCTCCGCTATTCGATCTTCACCCATGCGAGATCCGCTTCGCTTGTTTTTGGTGCGCCGGCACCAACCCCGACTTCTGCCCACGGTTGCCCATGTGACCTGAGTTGATGTGCCGGGTCTGAAAAGGCAGATAGATCCTTCGGCTGCCGATCCCGATCCCGCCGCTGTTCAGTTGTTGACTCGGACCCACGTCCGATCGCCCGAACGGGTGACCAGAGTGAGCCCTGTTACCAGTGTTGCAAGAGTGACTCAGTCTATGTCAAGTGGAGTCTGAAATAGGAGGAATTCTCGATCACCCTAGGTACATTTTTGGTCGCTGACAGTAGGCAAACGGGCAATTTCCCCCGATTAGCCCAGCCTCGTCAGCACTGGGTGAATCTCGCTCACTCAGCGTGGCCCCTCGGTTGGGCGGCAACACCGGCGACCACACGTCCTACCCCCCAACCGGCCGTGAAGACCAGTCACACTTCCCGCCCCCCCGGGCAGGCGACTAGCCTCGCCCATAGCCGGGGCGGATGTACAGCAATTTGGCAAGGAGATCGCGTGTCGAGCCAGGAACAGCTTGCGGAACTCATCACCGCTCTCCTGGCGCTGCGCGCAAAACCAGCCTCGGACGAGTTCGACGCGGCGATGGAACGCGCAGGGGCTTCCGGATTAGTTGACCCCGCCACTAGCCGCGAACTTCGCTGGTGGCATCGGGCCAGCCAAGACGAGTTCGAGCAATACGTTTGCGAAGTCCTTCCCGCAGTGTTGGCTTCCATCGACGATGGTGACGCGCGGGCAAACGACGCAGCAGCTCGCGACCGTTCGGCGTGGAACCAAGCCGTCGAGATCTCGGTGGCGACCGGAGCCGCTGCCCCACGTCCAAGCCGACTGGCGCAGTCTCGCTCGGCCGCGGATTCGGGTGCGGGCTCGGACTCGGACTCGGGTGCGGGCTCGGGCACGAACTCGGGTGCGGGCTCGGGTGCGGGCTCGGAACCAGAATCGGACCCAGAATCTGACCTAAACGGAGCGTCGGCTGCCGAAGCGGCTGTGACATATTCACGACGACCTAGCGGCGCGCCGACCCGTCGTCGCCTCGTTGCCGGCCTTACCGTTCTTTCCGAGGGCCAGCCGAGCGAGGGGAAGCACAATGCGGCAGCGCCAATGCAGTGGGGGAACGGGTGTTGAGTAGCCGCCCGACGGTGCCACTTCGTCTGTCGCCGGATTTCGAAGATGCGATCCGAGCGATCCCAGGTGTGCGCGCGGCGAGTGTCGTGACGGACGCTGCCGGGACGCCGACAGAGGTCCATGTTGTGACCGGCGACGAAAAACCGGCCAAGCAGTATGTCCGCGATATTCAGTCCGTCGGGATGGCTGGGTTCGACCTCGAACTAGACCACCGCGTCGTCAGCATTGTCCAGCTTCCAACGGTCGGGCCGTCAGTGTTAACGGCTCTGGCAGGCGACGCCCAGCCTTTGACTACCGAGCAAGGGGCCGCGGAGCCAGTTGCGGAGCCGACCCACCGAGCCATCCTGCGATCCATTGACTTGACGAATCGCGAGTCCACTAGCGACGTACGAGTCACTCTGACGCTCGATGAGTTGCAGTTAACTGGACTGGCCACCGGGCCCAAGGGCTCCTCGCAGCGTCCGCGGCTGATTGCCGAAGCAACCTTGCGTGCCCTAGGCGAACTGCTCGGCTGGACCTGCCACGTCGACACTGCCCAGATCGTTGCGGCTGGGACTAACCAGATTGCCCTGACCACGATCTCGGCCGTCATCCCTCGCCTTGGCGTTCAGATCTTCAGTGGTTGCGCGGTCATTCGTGATGACGAGTCAGACGCGGTAGCTCGCAGCGTGCTGGCAGCGGTAAACCGGCACCTAACGGGCTGAACGCCCGCCCGAACTGTCCAGACCCCGCACAAAACCTGACCTTGCCCGTCCTTCCCGAGGTGGCCGGTTTCTCTCGGGCGAATTGTCATGAGAGGATCGGGCCCACCCAATACCGCAGGAGTCCCGATGAGCAAGCGTTCACGAAAGCGCCGCACCCGCAAGAAGAGCGGCGCCAACCACGGCACGCGGCCGAACGCCTAGTTCAAAGTTGCACGCCCGATCTTCGGGCAGTTGCTTGGCTCCGCGCTAGCTGGCGGCGACGTCGATGGTTACTGCAAACGTCGATGGTTACTGCAAACGTCGTTGGTTACTGCAAACGTCGATGGTTACTGCAAACGTCGATGGTTACTAGCTGGTCAAGCCCTCAGCAGTCGAAGTCTGAACACCAGTTCGGGCCGCCTGGATGCTGGCCATGATCCGTTCCTTGATCTCACCGCTGCACGTTGTGGCCGTACACGACCGTCGAACCAACGCCTTGACTAGTTCCTCGATCTCGAACTGACTTAGGCAAGGGGCGCACTCGGTCAAGTGGTGGGCGATCCTGTGGCGCATCTCGTGGTCGATCTCACCATCTAGGTATGAATAGACCGTTTCCAGCACCGTTCGACAGTCGGTCTCGTGTGGGTTCCCGCAGCTCATGCCACACCTCCGCCCATAGCTCCGGCTCGGAGGAATCCACGTTCAATGGCGTAGTCCTCGAGCAGCACCCGCAGTGCCCGACGACCGCGGTGCAGTCGAGACATGACGGTCCCAACTGGAGTGCCCATCATTTCGGCAATCTCCTTGTAGGCGAAACCCTCGACGTCGGCCAAATACACGGCCAAGCGGAACTCCTCGGGGATTTGA
Organism: uncultured bacterium; assembly: GCA_903825575.1. Lineage (GTDB taxonomy): Bacteria > Actinomycetota > Actinomycetes > S36-B12 > CAIKAW01 > CAIKAW01. Next base: position 15,738 of record CAIKAW010000064.1, read on the forward strand.
GCGAGCGCATCAACCACGTCGCTGTCCGCCAACTGGTCCAGTGCCTCAGTCTCAGCCGACCGCAAGCCAGTCGACAGGTGTGACTCGGCTTGGGCCATCTGCCAATCGTCGACGTCATCGGTGTTGGACTGCAAGGGTTCGCGCTGTTTCTTTCGGTACGAGTTTATGAACGTGTTCGTCAGGATGCGGAAAAGCCAAGCCTTCAGGTTTGTGCCGGCTTCAAACTGATGGAACGCCGCGAATGCGCGGACGTAGGTCTCTTGGACGAGGTCCTCGGCGTCTGACGGGTTGCGCGCCATGCGCATGGCAGCCGCGTAGAGCGGATCGAGGTACTGGATCGCATCGCGCTCAAAACGAGCGGACCGTTCGGTTGCCGTCTCATCGGGAACTTCCGGCTCGCCGCTGGCAGTCACAGTTTCAGTTTCCATCGCTAACGAGCGTACCCGTATTCGGACCCCGCGGTCCTGTCCGGTGGTCGCAACTGGGTCAGTCACTATCGCCACCAATCTCGCTCCAGCCCTTATTACGCCCATCCGGCGTGCCTTGGGTCTACAACGCGACATGGCGACGCTTCATTCCGGACGCCGGTGCAAGCTCCTCCGCCGATACCAGCGCAAAGGCCCAGCCACAAACTTCTATGCGGCTGCGGCCGACCGCACCCACCAGCGGACGACTTCATTTATCTGCTGGGCGGACTCGGCCCGAGTCATCGGTCCCGACTTGGGCAATCGAAGTGAGTGGTCACCGCCGTGGACCGCCCAGACAATGGCCCCCGCCCTTGTGACCGGCCCCACAGCTGGCTGAAGTCGGCCTCCAGCAAGCCCGGCCACCACCTCACCCGGCCCCCCAAACGGATCGCGTTGACCCTGGATTACCAAGACCGGGATTTCATCGGCCGCCAATAGCAGTTCGGACAGTCGAGACTTCAACGGTTGCCCCGGCGGATGCAATGGGAATGCCAGGGCCAACGCCCCAACTGCGCCCGCTTGGCGTGCGGTACGCACCGCAACTCGGGCGCCAGCCGATCGTCCGCCGACAACTAGTGGCCCGCGAATCGACCCAGTGGAAGTCAACGCTTCGATCACCTCCAGCCAGGCTTGATCCAAGTTGGCCGGACGGTCGGCAACGCGGCGACCAGCGACTCGCCACGGTTGTTCCACCAGTCCGACTCGAACTCCTGCGGCTGGCAGCGTTTCGGCCAAAGATTGCAGGTCTGGAGCATCAATGCCGCCACCAGCACCGTGTCCGAGCAGCAGCGTCAGCCGTGCAGTCTCGCGACTCCGCATACCACCGACGTTTCGTTCGCCACCGACGTTTCGTTCGCCACCGATGTTCTTCTCGCCGCCGATGTTCTTTTCGCCCCCAATGTTCTTTTCGCCGGCTGCAAGAAACCACGTTACGCGCGCCAACCCAAGCGACGTCGCGATTTCGTCACTTGGGTTAGAAATGCTGCTATTGCTCAAAACAAAGCCGGTTCGTCGAGTGCAACGAATGGAACAATCAGACTTGGGCCATTATTGCTAGTGCGATTCACGGCCGTGCTCACCGGAACCGCTGCCAAACTGATCGGCGTCAATTCGGCAAGGACGTCTAGCACCTCTGAAGCATTGTTTAGAGTTGGATCGAGCCACGCCGTCCAATGGTCGCGATCGATAAGTACCGGCATCCGGTCGTGAATGCCGCTGACCTGACTGCTGGCAGCGGTCGTGATCAAAGTGATTGTCGTTCGCACAGCTTCAGGGTCGGCTGGATCGGCGCCTGGATTCCGCCAGAGCTCGTAGAGGCCAGCCATTGGCAATGTGGCCCCATCGCTGCGGGTGATGTAGAACGGTTGCTTTTTGGCGCCAGGCTGCGTTGGCCGGTACCACTCGTAGTAGCCATCGGCCGGGACTAAACAGCGGCGGGCGGCAAAAGCCCGGCGGAACGCCGGCTTCTCGGCCACCGACTCGACCCGGGCATTTATCAGCCGGGATCCGATAGCGGGGTCCTTCGCCCAAGACGGAATCAAACCCCAACGCACGACCTGCAGTTCGCGGATGGCTTGGTCGCTCGGTTCGCTGGCGGCAGGGGCTTGGTCGCTCGCCTCCAGGTCGAGCGCCCCAGCCATTTCCGAGCCGAAAGGCCGGGCCGGCTGACGCGCAATGACCGCATAGACCGCTTTCGTGGGGGCAACGTTGTAGTCGGGCGCCAGCGGCCGAGCGCCAACAACGTCGATCTCGAACTCTTCGACCAGTTGATCCGGTCGCTTGGTTGCCGCGTAGCGTCCGCACATAGGTCGATGATGCCAGCCGGAAGGCGCGCCGAACCCGACTACGCTCAACCCGTGGATCATTGGCCCGCCCCGGTCGCCCGGGGACCCGTCAACGGATCCGTCACTGTGCCCGGATCCAAGTCGCTGACGAATCGGGCGCTAATCCTGGCCGCCCTCGCAACCGGGCCGAGCCGAATCTACAAACCGCTAGCCGCGCGGGATACCCAGCTCATGCGTGCAGCCCTAGGCGTCTTAGGTGCCCGAATCACAAAGGACCCGACTGGCGACTGGGTCGTTGAACCGGGTCCGTTCGACCGCTCGGGTCGCATCGACTGCGGTCTAGCCGGAACGGTGATGCGATTCGTACCGGCAATCGCAGGTCTGGCTGACGGCGACATTGCGTTCGACGGAGACCCGCAAGCGCGGGTTCGACCCATGTCAACGATGATCACCGCCCTGCGAGACGCCGGAATTATCGTGGAAGACGGCGACCGAGGCACTCTTCCTTTTACGGTCCGCGGTAGGGGCAGCGTGTCCGGCGGCGCGATTGAAGTAGATGCCAGCGCTTCCAGCCAGTTCATCTCTGCCGTGCTGCTTGCCGGGGCCCGATACGAACGCGGGATCCAGGTGCGGCATGTCGGACGCCAGTCGGTGCCCTCTGGACCGCACATCACGATGACAGTGCGAATGCTGCAAGAACGCGGAGTGGACGTAAGCGTCGGGCCAGAGAGTTGGTCGGTAGCGCCAGGAGCCATTCGTCCGCTCGACATCACGATCGAGCCGGACCTTTCAAATGCGGCCCCCTATTTAGCTGCTGCTTTAGTAACTGGCGGCGGCGTTTGTATCTCTGGCTGGCCAGACCAGACGACACAGCCGGGCGCGCAATTGACTGAACTCTTTGCACAAATGGGAGCCACAACCTCGCGGCAGGTCGACACCGGACTCACCGGAACGAGTGCGCTCACCCTCACCGGGCCCGATCGACTCGAGGGGCTCATCGCCGACCTCCACGAAGTCGGAGAACTAACGCCTGTGATTGCAGCCTGCTGTGCGCTAGCCAACTCCCCCTCGCGGCTAACCGGAATCGGCCACTTGCGCGGCCACGAAACCGATCGACTCGCGGCCTTGGCTACCGAAATCAACGCCCTCGGCGGCAAAGTCGAGGTGCTGGCTGATGGACTCGCAATCGAACCGGCGCCACTTCATGGCGGCATCTTTCACACCTACGACGACCACCGACTGGCAACGGCCGCCGCAGTCATCGGACTGTGCGTCGAAGGCGTACTGGTGGAGAACATCGACACGACCAGCAAGACGTTGCCAGACTTCGCGACGACCTGGTCGCGCCTTGTCGACGCCGAGCGCGACAATCGGCACGCATGACAGCGCGACGACGTTCCGACCTGGATGAGGATGACGTCCGGATTCGACCGGGCCGCGGGAAGTCTCGGCCACGCAGCAAAGAACGTCCTGCACATCTAGGTGCAATCGAAGGTTTCATCATCGCCGTGGATCGCGGACGGTTCACTGTTGCCCTCGGCAGGGTCTCCGACGATCCGCCCACGACGCTCATACACGCAGTGAAGGCGCGGGAACTTGGGCGCAAGAGTGTGTCCATTGGCGATCACGTAGAACTGGTCGGAGATGTTTCAGGGGCCGTAGATTCGCGAGCTCGGATCATCCGGATCGGGGAACGCCACGGAGTCCTCCGACGCTCGGCCGATGATGTCGACGACGTTGAGCGAATCGTTGTGGCCAATGCGACGAAGCTCGCAATCGTTGTAGCCGTAACGAATCCCGAACCGCGCACCAGGCTCATCGACCGGTGCTTAGTCGCGGCGTACGACGCCGGCCTACAGCCAATGCTCATTGTCACAAAGGTCGACTTGGCCGAGCCGGAACTACTCACGGCTGCATACGGAGCACTGGACATTCCAATGGTCTTCTCGCGTAAGGGCGTCGATAGCGCTGACCTGACCGGTCTGCTGCATGGTGAGATGACCGTCCTGGTCGGCGCGTCCGGCGTTGGCAAGTCAACGTTGGTCAACCGACTCGTTCCCGGCACAGATCGTTCGACTGGAATTGTTAATGCCGTAACCGGACGAGGTCGGCACACCTCGACTTCGGCCGTGGTCTTGCGACTACCAGCTGGGGGCTGGGTCGTCGATACCCCAGGTGTGCGGACTTTCGGTTTGGCACATGTAAATCCAGCCCGAGTCTTGGGAGCTTTCCCTGAGATCGCAGCTGGAACAGATGGATGTCCGCGCGCGTGCTCACACGACGAACCCGAATGTGCGCTAGGCGAATTTGTGGCAGCCGGACACGCGGGCCCAAGCGGGACGGCACGACTTGAATCACTGCGACGGTTGTTGCGGTCGCGCGCCGGTGAAGACGCAAGCGGGGAACGCGAAAGCGAGCCAGAGCCGCGCTAAGGCAGGCACTGGACCGTGTAGTGACCAGCCGTGGGCCGTGCCGAGATCGGCCTTGTAGCGGACCGTGTAGTGACCAGCCTTGTAGCGGACCGTGTAGTGACCAGCCTTGGGCCGTGCCGAAAGCGCTTCGCCGATCAGCCTTGCACCGGATAGTTCCCGGTCTTGGTGTGCTGGACCGTGGTTTGCCACACTGCCCGGGCGCCGCTGTCGCCCGCGCGAACTGTCCAAACCACCGCGCCAAGCGAAGCAACGAAAGTCACGGCAGCCACAACATTTACGAGCGTGGTTCGCCGGCCCCCGTCGCGCGACTTGCGGTCTTTCCACCACAAAACAGCCACCAGTACGAGCAACGCAAAGGCAACGTACTTAACTTGGCGGCCGACCGTCGCGTGGGTCGCGATTTGGGCATGCACCACTTTGTTAAGTGGTGTGTCCACCCGGGACTGCAATTGCTGACCACTTTTGCTTGCCACAAAAGCCGCCCCGGTACCTATGAAGGCCGCTAGCACCGTCGCTGTGCCAAAACGTCGCGACCAGTCGGTTCGCACCGCCATCGCCATTCCGCCGATCGCTGCTAGGGGCAGCAGAATCACGACAGCGTGGACGACCAAGGCGTGTACCGGCAGGCCGAACGCGGTATCGAATGGCGAAGCAGCGGCGAGAAGTGCGGTCATGGCGCGAGCCTAGGCGCCCGGCGGGCGGAATTAGCGCAGCACGCGGCCACGGTCGCCACCGCGCAGCGGCTGCTTCAAGTTGCACGCCCCTACGCCAGCCGACACCGCCGCCTACGCCAGCCGACACCGCCGCCGAATCCGACCTGTCGACGGGCGATAGCGTCGTCCCGTGACCAATACCATCCCGGAATTCGCTGCCGACCTCGAATTGGCGCTGCGGTGCGCTGATTCGGCCGACGTCATCACGATGAGCCGATTCCGGGCGGTGGATTTGCGCGTTGAGACCAAACCTGACCTGACTCCCGTTAGTGACGCGGACCGCGAAGTGGAACGGATGTTGCGTGACGTGATGGCCGAGCAGCGACCCGGGGACTCCCTGCTCGGCGAGGAGTACGGCACGACTGGAGATTCTTCGCGCCGCTGGATTGTCGACCCGATCGATGGAACGAAGAACTTCGTCCGCGGCGTGCCGGTCTGGGCGACGTTGATTGCCCTGAGCTCCGATGACCAGATCGTCGTTGCCGTAATTTCGGCACCAGCGATGGGGCGACGGTGGTGGGCGACCCACGGTGGCGGGGCTTGGAGTTCCGATGTCGACGGCTCTGTGCGCTCATTGCACGTTTCCAAAGTTGCGACGCTGGCTGATGGATTCTTGTCATTCTCCGGCGTTGGACAGTGGGCTCGAGTGGGAAGGCTGAACGGCTTCCTTGCATTGACCGAGGCCGTGTGGAGGACCAGAGCTTTCGGCGACTTTTGGAGCCACCTGCTGGTGGCCGAAGGTGGTGTCGACATTGCGTGTGAGCCCGAAGTTGAGGTCTACGACGTCGCTTCGGTGGCCTTGGTTGTCACGGAGGCGGGCGGGCGCTTCACCTCGCTGGATGGCACCCCACGACCCGACCAAGGCAGCGCAGTGTCGAGCAATGGCCTCCTGCACGACGAAACGCTTCGGCTGCTTAACCTCGACCAGACCGGCTGAGGTTTCCGCCGGTTAACGCTGCTATCCAGACGCAACTGGTGGTTTCCGCCGACTCGTGCTGCTCAGCAGAGGAAACCGAGGACTCCCAACGGTGTCGATGTCCAGCCATGGAGCCAGGCGCGCTGCCGCAAACACCGCTGCAAGATCAAACCAGCCGTATCCGCCGGCCGCACCGGAGGGTGGATTGCCGATTGCGACTAGACCGGTGGGGTCGCGCGGCGCCCAGGTCCACACTCCCCAACGGGTGCCGATGATCTCCAGGTAGCTGACTACAACGAAGGCACCTAGGTAGAGCAGTCGAGAGCGACCGAAAGCAAGGAAGGCCAGTAGACACAGATACCAGAAAGCGCCCAGGACGTCCGGACGCGACGTTCCAACAAGTCCCCAAGTCGAGTATCCGGCCCCGAGAATCACAACTGCAGCCACGTATCTTGATGGGCGACTTGTCCGTCCAACCAAATGCCCCAAGCTAAGGGCGCCAAGGTATACAAGCCCGTGGCCCGGCGGAACGTATGCGGGGACGTGGCCAAGCCGGTAGTCATAAACGTGCAACCCGGTCGAGAACGAGTACTCGACTACGGTCGCGAAACCGACGACTACCGCTGCTTGAATTCGCACTATCGGCATTTGCCAGCGCAAGGCACCGGCAAGCAGCGACCAAGTTGCTATCCCCAGGAAGAGTTGCTGGCGGCCAGTCGCAAATCGATCGCACCACAAGATTGTCGGAATCCAAAGCAGCACAACCGCAGCTGTCCAACTGTCGATGGCCATTTTCGAAAGACGACGAACAGGCGTCTCATAGCGAATCTTGGCTGAGCCAATGCTCACGCGGGATCGCCTAGAGTCCCGTCCGTAGCACTTGGGTCAATCAAAGCGCCTAACTCACCAAAGGGATCATTTGGCACACGGGCCGGCAGCAGCAGATCATCGGTTTCGCGCAGCGCCTTACCTACCGTATGGGCGACGGCGGCAACCGGAACAGCAAGTACAGCCCCAAGAATCCCCGCAAGGATAGTTCCGGACGCGACGGCAAGTGCCACCGCCAGCGGATGCAGCGAAACGGCCCGGCTCATAACCATCGGTTGGAGGACGTGACCTTCAAACTGTCCGATGGCGGCGATCAGTGCGATAACAGCTAGTGCAACGAGCGGGCCGCGCGCTGCAACCGCTACGACGGCCGCTACCAGCAGCGCGACCGGCGCACCAATGATCGGAATGAAAGTTCCAAAGAACACCAAGAGCGCCAGTGGCAGGGCGAGTGGGACGCGTAACACCATCAACACGATCAGGACGAGCACCGCGTTGGTCGCGGCAACGATGATGATTCCACGCGTATACCCGGCGAACGCAGCCCACGCTGCGGACCCAGCCCTATTCATCGACCGATGACTACGTTTAGGTGTCAGCGAAACTATCCAGCCCCAAATCTCCTTGCCACCAATCAAAAAGAACACCGCACTGAAGACAGCCAAGGCAAGCACCGTTAGCCATTCCAGTGCCGTTCCGGCGCCAGCCAGAGTTCGCGCCAAGATCGTCGAAGAGTTCCCTGAAATCCAGGTGCGCGCAGAGTCGTACCAATTCGAAATAGTTGTAGCCTGAAGATGCAGTGGGCCCTGTTTGCCCCACACTTCGATCTTGCCGATGCCATCCTGGAACTGGCCCGCGAGGCTCGACCACTCCCCAGCGACTGAACTACCGATGAACGCCAATACTGCGAGCACGGCAACGATGAGAATCAGGAGTCCGAGCGTTACCGCCGCCGGAGCCGGTAGCCAGCGACTGAAGGCCCGGACCATCGGCAACACCAGCGCGGTGACTACCAATCCGACGAACAGCGCAACGACCAGCAGCTGAAGTTTGGCTAGCAATTGGATCAGGAACCAACCGACAACTCCTACCACAAGCAGACGCCAAGACCAGGCCGCCAGCCGTTGGAGGCTGAGCGGAACGTCGTCTGTGTTGTTCTGGTGACCACTCACGCCGACATCCTCTCAGCCCGCCGGCTCGAAGGCTGCACGACTGGCACTTCGGGCCCGAGCTGGCGGGCCGAAGAGGTGCCGCGGAGCGCCTCAGCGGAACTTTGGCGTCAACCCACGCGGAAGCAACTCAATCCACGTCCGCCCCGGCTTCACCCCGAGTGACGACCCGTCTGCGGCTGTAAACGTAAGCGAGGCGTCGAGACTAGGTCGCGACCACGTGCCTTTGATCAGAGTCCCGTCACGCAGCAACCAGACGGTTCCCGTCCCGGTGATCCGCGCATCCGGTGTCGGATTGCCAAGCACGTCCCTGAGGCCAGGGACGATGTAGGTCGGAACGTTCAGCACCAGCACCGTGTCTGCCCAAAGCGCCTTGCCAGTCGTGTCTCGGTCCGGCGAACCATTCTGCGCACGGTCATAGCGAAGCGTCGTTGGGTTGTAAGTCCACACAGCATGAGCAGCGCCAAACTGCATGTCGGCAACATTCATCGGGAGCGCTAACAGGCTTTGGGTCGGCGCGAACAGCCAAGGCGCGCGCGGGGGGACGGGCGAAGCCCCGTGCGCCAAGGCGTACTTCCAGGCCTCGACTGTCGATGCATACACATCATGTACGCCGGGGCGGTTGTGATCACGAGCAAATAGCGGCGCACCCGAATCCATGCTCAGCAACAACGAATTACTTAGCGCTTTTACCGGTCTAATCTCGTGCACCGATGCGCCAGAGAACATCAAGATGCTAGGTCCGAACAACCGAAGAATTTGCGCGTCCACAGGGCGCGCAGAACGAATCGGTGCAACGCGGCCTGGGCTCTGCGACTGGAAGACTGCAACTAGGCGGGTCAGACCACCCTCAACGGGTTCCTCAAATACTAGGTCGGCTGAATTAACCCCCTGCTGCGGTAGCGCACCCCAGACGTTGTCGACCTTGAACGCCAAGGCCGGACGCAGAGCCACGCCAGTGGCCGCTGGAAGCCCGGTCAACGGCCAGACCGGAACGCTCGGTGTTGGAGAAGCTGAGGCCGATGGCGAAGCACTTGCCGACGAAACGACTGGCGCCGGGTGACCCGAACAGGCCGCAAGTAGCGCAGCGGCAGCGATCCCGGTGCCAACGCGGACGTAAGCGCGCTTTCGGTCCTTACCGACCCGGCAGGCGGGTACCGCAATTGATCCGCTGACTCGCACTAGGGGCCTCAATTTCAAGTAGTCCAATAAGGCGCGCGTCCATGCGCTGTCCAGTTCATACAGCCACGCCGTTCATACAGCCACGCCGTTCATACAGCCACGCCGTTCATACAGCCACGCGATTGTGCCCTACGAGCACAGTGTCAGGATCGCATCCTCACGGCTTGGCGTAGACGACTTCCCCGCCAATCAGCGTGAACTCGACCCGCGCATCGCTCGGCATTGCACCCGGGGCAAAAATGTTGTGGTCAAGGATCGCGAAATCTGCCCGGTTCCCGATTCTAATGCTCCCGCCAGTGGAGTCATGGTTTACGTAAGCCGATCCGGCCGTGAAAGCTGCGATGGCAGTTGAAAGGCTGAGCCGCTGCTCCGGTAGGAAAGGCTCAGATTCCGGATGGTCTGGATCAACCCGGTTTACCGCCACCTGCACCTGTTCGAGGGGATTGGCCGTAGTGACTCCCCAGTCGCTGCCCATGGCAAGCACTGCCCCAGAACGTTCAAGATCGCCAAACGGATACTGATATGCCGCACGCTCAGGGCCGATAAACGGAATTGTTAACTCGGCCATCTGCGGTTCGTTCTGTGCCCAATAAGTTTGGCAGTTGGCGACCACTCCGAGCGAACGAAATCTGAGTGCATCGCTTGGTTGGACGATCTGAATATGCGCGATGTGGTGCCGATTGTCGGTCCACCCATTTGCATTTCGGGCAGCTTCTACTGCGTCTAGCGCACTTCGCACGGCACGGTCTCCGATGGCGTGCATGTGAACCTGGAATCCCAGCGCGTCCAGTTGGATGAGGGCCGCGTCAAGAACTTCGGACTCTACAAACATCAGACCCCGGTTGTGGTTCGAGGTCGGGTGATTGGAAGTTCCGCTGCTGCCTGATCCGTTGCTGCCTGATCCGTTGCTGCCTGATCCAGCATGGCCGTGCCCACTGCTGCCTGTTCCAGCATGGCCGTGTCCACTGCAGCCGTTGTGGTACGGCGCCAGTAAAGCGCCAGTCTGGTTTTCAAGCACTCCATCAATCATGATCTTGACAGTGGTTGGATGAAACCGATCGTGCGACCCCCCGGCGCGCTGCGATATGAAATCGTCGATTTGCTCGACACCGCGATGCCGGTCCCACCAGAGGGCGCCAACTACCCGGGCGCGCAACTGGCCGGACCCGGCAAGCGATCGGTAGGCCGCCAAAGTTTCGGGAATGACCCAGGCGTCTTGCCAACCGGTTATGCCCAGCGACATTAAATGGTCTTGCGCGTTGAGGAGCGCCGCTTCCCACTCGATCAAAGGAGTTTTCGGCAGGAAGCGATCGCGGAAGGAATAGGCCGCACCTTCGTGAAGAGTGCCGGACGGGTCGTTCGTCCCGAGATAACGTTCGATCCGACCATCAGCTGGATCAGGAGTTGCCGACGTGATCCCGGCAATCTCGAGCGCGCGAGTGTTAACCCAAGCGGCGTGAACATCGCGGTTGAACAAGAACACAGGTCGATCGGGCGCAACGCGATCCAAATCAGCGCGATCAGGAGTGCCACCCGGAAAGTACTCCATGGCCCAGCCGCCGCCGCGAATCCATTCTTCATGCGGATGGGTGACTGCATATTCGGCAATCGCGTCTAGATACTCATTCTTGCCAGCAAGATGATCGAGCGAGACCCGCAGCCGATTCTGGCCGGCGAATGGCGGATGCAAGTGCGCGTCCTGAAAACCGGGAAGCAGCATCCGACCTGGCAGGTGTAGTCGTTCTGGCTCGGATTTCGCGCGACCACGAGAGCCCGGCGCCGAATCACGGAATCGATCCAGAACCTCATCCTCAGTTCCGACACACAGAATCTTCCCATCGCGAACCCCAACGGCGTGAGCCCAACTTCGAGCTGCATCGACGACGAAGACATCAGCGCCGGTAATCACCAGATCCCGATTTGCGCCCGCCAACTCAGGGGGTGCCGATTCACGCGTCTTCGGACCTCCCGCCCGAGACTCACCCGAGGAAGAGTGGCCGCCATGCAACAAAGGCACGAATTCTCCAAACTTCCATCGAGCTGGTGGTCGTGAGAACCATATCCGCGGCGGTTTGAAGGATATCCGCCGCGGGCGTGAAACCGATCGCCGCCGCGAGTGTGCGACCGATGTCTGTCCAGCCTGCAGCGACAAGATCTGCGGACCGACTCCCGGGAGCGGGCGGGCAACTTGGCTAAAAGGACGGCGATGCGAACTCGGGACGTCCAAACGAATTCCGCACTAGGTACTGGTCGAGCAGCAGGACTGTGTGAGCCGCCGGACCGGGCGAGCAGCCAACAACAACTCAGCTGCGATGCTCGACGAAGCGAGTTCATACTGTCAGCGCGACGGGCTCACGGCGCCCGATCAACAACTCTGGTTCGAGGCAGTCTCTGCCACAGGGGATCGGGATGCTCGCGGTACTTATGGCCACTGGGGCTAACCCATTCTGTGTAGCCATCAGGTAGGACGCTCACCTTCCATGACCCATGAGTCTTGAGGCGATGATGAGATCGGCACGGCGGTCTCAAATTGTCCGACGTCGTGTTCGTGCCATCAAAGTTCTCAACGTGGTCTAAGTCAGCAGCAGTGCTCGGTCGTTCACACGGATCAAACGAACACGTCTGGTCGCGGGCGGTGATCAATTCCCGCAACTGGGCAGAAGGCCGATAACGATTGCGACCAGCATCGAGGAGTCGGCCCGACTCATTGTCGACCAGGAACCGCCGCCAAGAATCTGCCGATGCAAGCAGTTCTCGACTTATAGCTGCCGGCACAAATCCGTAACCGGGAACGAATCCCGGATCGTCGGCAAGTCCCAAAGCGGTGGCCTCGGTGACCATAACCACGGCCGTCGACCAAGTGCGACCCCGACGGCGGCCATCGGCGACGCCTGCAATAGGGACGCCTCGCAAGGCCAGTGCTGCCTCTACTGCAATAACTGTGGCTGGATCAGCAACCGCATGACTGTCTTCCTGCGCCATCTTGATCGCCAGAAGTTGGGTTGCGAGCAGGAAACCATCTGCCCGAAGAGCAGACAACGTCTCGAGTTCGGTTTGCGGCGGTGCATCGGGGCGGCAGCCATCGTTTTCGGCGCCCACGATGACTGCGATATCTGCGGCCGGTCCCGTACCCAGCGCCTGAAGTTGATCCCGCCGACGCCGAGACCACTCGTCGAGTTGCCGGAAGCCCCAAGCAAATGAATCCCAAGGCCCACTTATATATAGGGTCCCGCGCAAGTCAGGTTCGGCCACAAAAGTGCAGCTTCGTTCTAGCGAGCGTTCAACGATTCGCGACACCACGGCTTCGGCCTCTACGACTGCCAACTCTTTACGAAGTCGACGGCGAAGACGACCCGGCGTATCAGTGGCGGCATGCTCACTGACCGCCATAAGCACGGCTGTTGAGGCCTTGGGCGTTGCCGTGCAAAGTTCGTCCTCGCAGGCCCGCAAGTGTCCGACCGACCAGATGCCGCTTTCGAGCAGCGGAATCGCAGGCGTCAGTTTGCCGAGCAACAACCTTGAGGAAGCGATTCGACGGGAAGCAGTGATGCTTGACACTCGAAGCGCCCCGGCGACCTCGGCCTCGGCAGAAAGTTCAGCTACGTCGTCGAAACAGTGTCGGGCCGAGACGGAGTGAGCGGATGCTTCGGAATCTGAACCCTCTGATGTCGGCCCAGGTTGCAACCGCACAGTTTCAAACGGCTCAACTCCGGCGACAGCACAAACTGCCACGGCTCGGCGGACTGCCATCCAAGATTCTTGAGCCTCCCACGCCTGCAGCAGATCAATTCGCTCCGACATAGCTAGGCCGTCGAACTCGAGCCCGGTCAACATTGCTACGGCGATTGGACCGGGCCCGGCAGCGCATGCCCGCTTTAGTAGCTCCGCCTGGTCCGGCCGCGAGATCTCCGGTGGCTCGGCGATCAGCGCCGCACCAACACCAGAGGCCGCACCAACAGCGGAGGCCCTGCCAATGCCGGAGGCCGCACCCACACCGGAGGCCGCACCCACACCGGAGGCCGCACCAACACCAGAGGCCGCACCATCACCGGAGGCCCGGTGGGCGCTGGTGACCCGGTGGGCACTGGTGACCCGACCAACACCGGAGACCCGACCAACACCGAACCCCGCTTGGCCGATAGCAGTTTCGTCGAATGATTCGAACATGTGTTCGATTGTAGTTCCATAGGATGAGTCGGCGAGTGAGAAATCCACAGGCCGTGGAAGCCAACTATCCGGCCAAAATTCGCTAGCCAGAACCGTCGCCCCAAACTTCGCCTACAGCACCTTCCAAGTGAACGACACGCTGCTGCTCGCGCCCGTGAGGTCCTTGGCCGTGATGGTCACGCTGTAGGAACCCGCTTTGGTTGGGGTACCACTGATCACGCCTGTGGACGAGTTAATGGTCAAACCAGCCGGTAGTGGCCGCGTTGACGACACAGACCAGACAAACGTTGTAATCGCCGAGTTCGAGTCGGTCGCATGAATCGTCAACGCCGTGATTGGGACGCCGTGGGTCGAGGTCTGCGTGCCAGGGGAAGTTACCGTCACCGTGGTGGCAGTGATTGTCCACGAGAACGTTACTGAGCCGCTGGCACCAGTCGAATCGGTGGCCTTCACTGTGACGCTGTAAGTCCCGGACTTTGTCGGAGTACCAGTGATGATGCCGGTTGTCGAACCGATGGAAAGCCCAGTGGGCAACCCCGTCGCACTCCAAGTGAATGCGGTGATGGCCGCATTCGAATCGGTGGCATGGATCGTTCGCGTAGCAATTGACGAACCTCCGGGCGAAGACTGAGCGCCCGGCGATGTCACCGTGATGGTGTTGCTAATGACGGTCCACGTGAATGACACGGAGCCAACAGATCCGATGTTGTCGGTCGCCTTAAGCGCGACGGTCGACGTTCCCGTTCCCGTCGGCGTGCCTGTTATTGCGCCCGTTGCCGTGTTCAATGTCAGTCCCGCAGGCAGGCCCGTGGCAGACCAAGTGAACGCCGTGATTGCACTGTTCGAGTCAGTCGCGTGAATCGTAAGAGTTGCAATCGCAGAGCCGCGGGGCGAGGACTGATTGCCCGGCGAAGTCACTGTGACGGTATTTCCAAGCACGGTCCACGTGAACGTTGCAGAACCGGTCGCCAACGTTGAGTCAGTAGCGGTCAGCGTCACAGTTCCCGTACCAACCTTCGTCGGCGTACCGGAAATAGCGCCCGAAGCACTATTAATGGTGACCCCAGCCGGCAAGCCTGCGCCAGACCAAGTGAACGACGTCAGCGCGACGTTCGAATCAACGGCGGAACCAGCGATCGGCGAGATTGCTACGCCAGCAGCGGTCGATTGTGCCGGCGGCGCGGTCACCGTGATCGTGTTCGGAAGCACACCGTTAACAACGACCGCATGCGAGACCAAGCATGAAGACGAGTCATTGGAGTACGAGCCCTGCATCGCAAAGGTCCCTGCGGTGCCGAATGTGATGTTCTGCGCGCCGCCCGTACCTCCAGTGCCGACCCAGGCGCACTTGTCGCCGTTCTCGTAGCCAGCTGCATCCCACCAACCGCCGCTGGGATTCTGGTCGGTAACAGTCTCGGCGTATTCGTGTCCTTCGACGATAGTTACCCCGTCGAGCGTGCCGGCTGCGCCAGCGTTGACGTAGTTGGCGCCGCAAGATGCGCCGAGGTCCGTTATATATGGCAGATTAGTGAAAGCGAAGTCGCCGTACGACGAGGCAACAGCACCACCGACCAGCGTTGTGTCACCGTTGTAGTCGTGCCAGGCACAGAAGTTGCCAGCCGTTGTGTTGAAACCGCCTGGGAACGTACCGGTCGGAGAGACGACAACATACTGAGCATTCCGATTCTGCGCGGCCGTCGTATTCGCGAAGTGCACAACGCCGGCTAGAGCCTCGACGCCGATCTGATGGTCGGTCGCCTGTGAAGGCGCTGCGGCTGACGAGTCGTACCAAACTCCTGCAAGTGCGCCACCAGTTGGGTAGCCGACGTGAAGCGAACCGGAGGGGCACGAAGTAGCACCTACAGCGACCCCTTCGCAGTACTGCGTCATGACCCCTGACCACGTTTCGTTGCCCGTACCAATGCCCTTAAACAACTGCTGCAAACGCGGTGCCATGCCAGACGAATCGCCGGTGAACGTCAGGTTGCTACTCGCGTCAGTCGACGACGTGCCCCACTGCGAGCCCCAGAAAATCAGGTAGACCTTGGGTGCACCGGTGGTAACGCCGATGTTGTCGACACCGCCGTGATAGGTCAGTTTTCCAGAGCCGCTCGCGCTAATCGCCGCTGAGGCACCCAGTCGTAGGCGTGATGCTGCTGCTGACTGCCGGGTCGGGTAAAGGATCTTGTGGCTACCGGCTCGCGTGGACGCAGCGGCTGAAGGCACAGCACTTGTCAAAGACACAGCACTTGCCGACGACGCCGTGGGTGCAAGTGGCAAGCCTGATACAGCGGCATTAGCTGGAGCGCCCGTCAACAAAGCGGCAACCACCGCCACTCCGGCAGCAATCGACACGTGGCCAGACAACTTGCGCATGGAACC
>CAIKAW010000065.1 GCA_903825575.1 uncultured bacterium
CCGTGAAGCGTGGTCAGCGCCTCCGCCATTTGTGCGTTAATGGTTAGGTTTAGTGGAGTGAGTCGCTGGTCGGAGGGGTCCTCGGTGGAAGAGCTGTCGCTAAGTTACGGGGGATTGCTGTATTGGGACCGAACCCTGACATTGCTGCTCAAACAAGTTCAGATTCCCGGAGTGGATCTTGGATACGACGTCCATGAGTCGGCTCCGAAGTTGTTTGAAGAACAGATTCGCACTGGGCGATATGACCTTTGTGAGATGTCGGCCGCGAGTTTCTTAGTCCAAACCGCGCGGGAGGCCACCGACTTTGTCGGCCTTCCCATTTACATCTCGCGCAACTTTCGGCATGGGCAGATCTACGTCAATAGAAGTAGCGGAATTCACAAACCCGGGGACCTGAAAGGCAAACGCGTCGGGGTCTTGGACTACCAGATGACCGCGGCAGTTTGGATTCGCGCGTTCCTTCAGCATGACTATGGAGTCCTGCCTACGGACCTGTCGTGGTTCACAGGTGGGCTGACGAGTCCGGAGTGGGTGGAGCGCCTACCGGAATCAATTCCGTCAGGAATTCTGATGCACCGAATCGGCGCCGCTGAAACGCTGGAAGCAATGTTGGCCGCGGGCGCGCTGGACGCTCTGATCACAGCCCAACCGCCTTTGACTTTTGATCAGCGAGCAGACGGTCCGATCCAACGCTTGTTATCCGACTATCAGCATTTAGAGCAGCAGTATTTCGCTAGGACCGGAATCTTCCCCATCATGCACTTGGTGGTGCTGCGCCGATCGCTCTACGAAGAGCACCCAGGGCTGGCCACCGCAATCGTTGAGGCATTCCAGACGGCGAAAGTGATCGGTCAACGTCGGTTGCGCGCAACCACGGGCCTTGCGGTCGGTCTGCCATGGCTTGGTGCCAGCCTTGAAACGGTTGATCAGCTGTTCGGTGGCGACGCGTTTAGGTATGGGGTTTCGGCCAACGAGGTCGCTCTCTCGGCTTTGGTCGGCTACGCGTATGAACAGGGACTGACTAAGAAGCTGGTGGACCCTGCGGACCTTTGTGCACCGGCCGTGAGGAGTTGGCATGACTAATCATTTGAAAACAGTAGGCATTATTGGTCTCGGGCGGATTGGGTCGCTGCTGGCGCCTCACTTGCTTTCGGCGGGCTTCACGGTCGTTGGCTATGACGTCCGGGAACCAGCCATGGCTCAACTTTTGGTTGCCGGCGGTTCCGGGGCCAAGTCGCCGGCCGATTTGGCCGACCAAGTAGACGTTGTCATTACCTCGCTGCCTTCGAGTCAGGCACTCGAAGACGTTGTTTGTGGTCCGAATGGGTTGGTGGCCGGACGTCGCGTAGGCCTGGACGTCATCGAAACCAGCACCCTCGCACCGGAAGACAAGGAGAGGCGGCTTTGCGAATTGGCCGCGGTCGGAATCACCCTCCTCGACTGCCCAATTAGTGGCACTGCCAACCAACTTCAGTCTGCGGATGTAGTCGTCTATTGCAGTGGCGACTTAGAGGGCTTGAATCGTCAAGCGAATGTCATTGCGGCCTTTTCCCGCCAGCAGTACAACGTCGGGGAATTTGGAAACGGGTCCAGACTCAAACTTCTAGCGAATCATCTCGTTGCTATCCATACGGCCGCCGCCGCCGAAGTGCTCCTTTTGGCGCGCCGTTCCGGAATAGATGTCAACCGTGCCCTGCAGGCGCTAGCAGACGGAGCCGGGTCCTCGCGAATGCTCGAACTACGTGGGCCAATGATCATTGAGCGGGACTACGCCGATGCAAATATGGGGCTTGATTTGTTCCTAAAAGATCTTGAACTAATCAAAGACCTCGCATCCGCGAGCGGTTCGGCAACTCCACTTTTGGACATCTGCGCGCCGCTCTATCAAGAAGCGGCACGTGCCTGCGGAATGTCATTCGATGCCGCCGCGGTGATTGAAGTGTTCGAAGGGATAGCGCCCTAGGTCGGCTGGTTGGCTAACTGATCGAGGGACAAATTCTTGTACATGTTCTGATGATCTCGCAGGAGCGAACAAACCAACTCGATGTCCCCATCAAGTACTGCCGCCAATATGGGCGCATGGCGTTCGGCTGCAACTTTCAAATCGACAACGGTCGTCAAGGTTGTTGCCAGCGATCGCATCTCTACTGCCAAGGATTCCCAGGCGGTCAGCAAAGCTGGATTGCCGGACGCAACAACAATCGTCCGATGAAAATCTGCGTTGTGCTCGGCGTAGGTACGGGCGTCACCGGCCTTAGCCGCTCTGCGCATAGCGGCAATGGCGTCTTGCAGCGGGGCGGGGTCTTTGGCGAGGTTCGGTACGGCCGTCTTTGCGGCCAACGTCTCGAGCGCCTCGCGTACGGGGTGGATCGCAGCTAGTTCTTCGCGGGTCCTAGCGCGGCGTACTCGGGTGCCTTGATACGGCGCGGAATCGACGAACCCCAGACCCTCGAGCGCCCGCAGCGCTTCCCTGACGGTGCCTTGGCTTACGCCGAGGTCGCGGGCGATTCTCGTCTCGACTAGACGTTCTCCGGGCTCGTAGGTGCCACCAAGGATCTGCTCTAGCAAGATCTGTCGAACTTGCGAACCGATCATTGCCCGACGGATGCTGGGCGCGGATGCAGACCCGACAGTTGCCTCGTCGTTCGGCGGTCTGCCTGCCATGGGCGCAACGCTCCAGGATGGTCGGACGTTCTCATCGCCGGGTGTCAGCATTGATGAACGTGGGCACTGGTACTTCGGGGCCAAGGGTATTGGGTATCGGGCAGAAAAGCCGCTTGGGGGTCCTGATTGGTTCACCCGCTTTGGACTGCGCGAAGCCTGGACCACGAACGGGCTCATCGGTCTGAGTCGTCGTGGAGTGAGGTGGCGAAGTGGGTCGCAATCACCTTGCCGTGCAGGTACCCCGACGCCTGGTGCCCATCGACAGGAGCAGAATCGCAAATAGCGACGCTGCCGCCGAACGGTTGCTGTGTCCGAAAGGGTGGATCTGATGAGTCTGGAAACTGCGTCCGTTGCAGTGTCAGCTGACGACGTGCGAATCGTTCGACTGCTTGTTTCTGATGCGCACGGAGTGGTTCGTGCCAAGTCCGTGTCCGCCGACTACTTCCATGCGCTGGGCGACAAACGGCATGTCTGGGCCGCGCCCGTGCTCTATGGAGACCTTTGGCAGAACTTGCCGACCGATGTCAGCGTGCCGATGGGCAATGCGTTCCTCGTACCCGACATGGACACGTACACGGTGCTTCCGTGGAACCAGCGGGTTGCCGTGGTCATCTGCGATATTGCGCCCGGCATTGAGATCGCACCGGCGCCCCGATCGGCCGCTCGCCGCGTGATCGATGCTGCGGCAGCAGCTGGCTACTCACCTTTATTCGGCCCAGAGGTCGAGTTCTATCTCTTTGACAAGGCGCCTGGCCAACCCGCAACAGTCCCGGCTTTCACGATGCAGGAGTGGTACACCGATGTCGCGCTAGCCCGTATCGGCGGCTTTGTTGAAGACCTGTATGAGTATCTGCCGCAAATGGGCGTACCTGTGTATGAGGTGTTCAATGAGCACGGTGCCGGCCAGATGGAAATTAACGTAGCTCCGGCAATTGGAATGCGCGCCCTTGATCAGATTTTCCTGACCAAGCTCGCGACGAAAGAACTTGCCGCGATGCACGGGCTTCATGCGACCTACATGAGCGTCCCCAGCAACAGCCCCGAACAGCCGCCAAGCGGATTCCACTTACACCAGACGCTTCTCAATGCCGAAGGGCGCAACTTGTTCGCTGGCGTCGATGGCCTGACTGATCTTGCACGTTGGTATGTCGGTGGCCAACTTGCACATGCCAATGGGATTACTGGAATCGCGGCCGCAACGGTGACCGCCTACAAGCGACTGCGCCCCAACGCTTACGCGCCGCTGCGTGCCGGCTGGGGAATCGACAATCGCACCGCGATGGTGCGGGCAATTCTGCGGGGGGACAACACGCGCATCGAGAATCGAATCGGCGCATCCGATGCCAACCCGTATTTGTTAGCCGCGGTGCAACTGGCCGCCGGGTTGGACGGCATTGCCCGCCGCACTGAGCCGGGTGAGCCGGCCGCGCACGACGTCGGAAGTGATCCGAAGTTCCCCCTCGTACCAATGAATCTGTTCGATGGCGTCAAGGCTTTCGAAGCGGACACCGTTCTGGTTGACGCAGTCGGTCGCGATGTCGCGGAACTCTACTGCTCAGTACAGCGA
>CAIKAW010000066.1 GCA_903825575.1 uncultured bacterium
CGTACTTGCCGGAGGGCCGTTCGCTCCCGTACTTGCCGGAGGGCCGTTCGCTTGAGTCCTTGCCCGAAGGTCGTTCAGTTGCGTGCTTCCCCTTGGGGCTGCGAGCGTTTGCCGGACGTCGTTCGACGTATGGCGCGGACGCTTTTGGCTCGGGAATGTCCGTCAACTCTTCGCCTGGGTTACCGGCGAGGTGTGCCAGTCGCACTCCAGCAAGAGCGATCTCCATCAAGTCGAAGTCGCTCGTCAGGCTTTCGACAACAACGCGGTATCGGTCAAGGTCGTCGGCCATCAAACCTTCGTATAGCGCGGCCCGAGTGCGTTCGAGTCGACGGGCACGCAAATCTGTGACGCTCGGCAGCGCGACGATTGCGATCCGAGACTTGGTTCGCTGCTCGATCGTCTTGAGCATCCGGTGTTCGCGCGGCTCGACGAGAGTTAGTGCTACCCCTTCGCGTCCGGCTCGGCCAACTCGACCGATGCGGTGAACGTAGGACTCGGGGGCGGCTGGGACGTCGTAGTTGATTACGTGGGTCAACTGATCGATATCCAAGCCGCGAGCCGCGACGTCAGTCGCGATCAGTAGATCAGCGGTGCCGCCGCGAAGTCGGCCCATAACGCGGTCGCGCTGTTCCTGACTCATGCCACCGTGCAGCGGTTCGGCACGATAGCCGCGACCATTGAGGGTGGCCGTGAGGCGATCAACTTCCTCGCGAGTCCGGCAGAAGACCAATGCGGCCGTCGGCGCTTCGGAATCCAGGATGCGACCCAGGGCAGCGGCCTTGTGTGAGCGTTCGACCAAGTAGGCCGACTGACGCACGAGTGGGGCAGCGCCGGGGGCTGACTCGTTGCCGATCCGGATTCGCACTGGATTCTTCAGGTGGCGATTGGCCATCTTGTCGATCCGAGAAGGCATCGTCGCAGAGAACAACACGGTCTGGCGGTCTTCTGGAACGTGAACGAAGATGGCGTCGATTTCCTCGGCGAATCCCATGTCGAGCATCTCGTCGGCCTCGTCAAGGACGACGATCTTGATTTCCTTGAGATTCAGTGCCCGGCGAGCGATGAGGTCCTGTGCGCGACCAGGGGTCGCGACGACGACTTCGACGCCACGCTGCAAAGCAGTGAGTTGGCGCCCAATTGGCTGGCCTCCATATACGGGAAGCACCTTTGCGCCGACCGCACGGCCGTAGCGGTGGATGGCTTCGGAGACCTGAATGGCAAGTTCCCGAGTCGGCACGAGCACCAGGGCCATCGGCTTGTTGTAACGGGGACCCTCGATTAGACGCTGCAGAATTGGCAAAGCAAAAGCTGCGGTCTTGCCGGTACCTGTTGCGGCCTGACCAAGAAGGTCTGAGCCGGCGATGAGCGGCGGGATTGCCTCAGCCTGAATCGGCGTTGGTTCCTCATAGCCGAGTTCGGTCAAAGAAACGAGCAACTCGGGGCCTAGCCTGAGTTCCTCGAAGGTGCTGCTTGCCATTTGGTCCTCGTCCCGAGCGAGGTCCTGCGCCGCACTCGGGCCCAATTCTACGGCCGATTTTGCGGCCCCTTAGCCGTTTTGCTCCTCGTGCACCGTTGAACCGGTCCAATTAATACCCCAGGGGGTACATCTGGGGAGGCTGGCGGCGCACCCGGTCGAATGATCGGAGGGGCAGTGATGCGGGAGTAGCCTCAGCCAACTGCCGCCCCTGATTGCGGCAGGTGGAGGTCTCGGAGATGTCCGAAGGCGCCCGGGAGCGGGCGACTCTTAGCACCCCAAAGATTGTCTTCATCGTTGTGGCCGCAGCTGCACCGCTGGCGGCCATCGTCGGCAGCGTCCCGCTCATGTTCTCTCGCGGCAACGGGATCGGGGTTCCGGCCGCCTTCATCTGTGCCGCCCTGACTCTGGTGCTCTTCGCGTTCGGCTACGCAGCGATGGCGCGCCGGGTTGTTAACACTGGCGCCTTCTACACCTACATCGCACACGGCCTAGGGAAGCGCGCGTCGGTCGTAGCGGCCTTCGTGGCCGTGATTGCCTACAACGCGCAAACCGTTGGGATCATCGGCGGCTTCGGCTTCTTCACTCAACTTGGAACCAAGATCCCTTGGGGAGTGGCCGCCTTAGTGGCGATCGCATTCGTTGGCGTCCTTGGCTATCGAAACGTTGACGTTTCAGCCAGAGTGCTCGCCGTGTTGATGCTGCTTGAGATGGCGCTGCTAGGACTACTCGACATCGGCATCATCGCCAAGCATGGGATTCATTCATTCCCGTTGTCGTCCGTCTCCCCGCACGTGGTGTTCTCGGCTGGCCTTCCTGTTGCTTTGCTGTTCGCGTTCTCGTGCTTTATCGGATTTGAATCGGCCGCGCTGTATGCGGAGGAAACACGTAATCCGGACCGAACAATTCCGCGCGCAACGTACGCCGCAATCACGTTGATCGGGATCTTCTACTCGCTCACTACTTGGGCGGCTGTCGGGGCCGAAGGTGCCGATGGAATCAACGCGCTGCACCAGCAGACATCAGATCAAATCGGCCAACTCTTCTTTGACTTGATGAAGCAGTACGTTGGCGGTTGGGCGTCCGCTCTGATGGGTTTGATGGTTCTGACGAGTTTGGTGGCGGCGATCCTCGCGACTCACAATGCGGCGGCTCGATACATGTTCGCCCTTGGCCGCGAACGTGTGCTCCCG
Source organism: uncultured bacterium (assembly GCA_903825575.1). GTDB lineage: Bacteria > Actinomycetota > Actinomycetes > S36-B12 > CAIKAW01 > CAIKAW01. The sequence continues at coordinate 2,668 of CAIKAW010000066.1, forward strand.
AATCGACTTGGCCGTTTGCACGTGAAGCACCTGTCGCCGCATGCAGCATCGCTCACCCAGACCGCCGTCAATCTTGTGATCGTTGCTGTATTCCTGATTGCAGGCCTAGACCCTTACATCGGCCTAGCGTCTTCCATGATCGGTTTTGGAACAACGGGGATTGTGCTGTTGCAGGCTGGAGCTGCAATTGCAGTCGTGGCGTATTTCAAGCGCAATGGTGGCGGACATTGGTTCCGTACGACGCTGGCGCCGTCCATTGGCGCGGTTGGACTGTTGACCGCGGTAGTCCTGACAGCAACCCACTTCTCTGTATTGACGAACTCGTCGTCGCCGATTCTGAATCTGTTGCCAGTTGTCTACCTATTCGCTGCGGTGGCCGCCATTTGGCACGGCGCCTATCTCAAGTCGCGGCGCCCTGACATCTTCGCCGGGATTGCGAGCAACGAAATGCGCGACATCTTGCTCGGCAATAAAGAGGATCAGACTGATGCCAGATGACGTCAGGTTCCCGCGCTAGACACGCCAAACCAAAACGTCGACCACGGCCTTTGCTGCTCGCTGCGGTTGTTCTTGTTGCGGTCCTTGCCGCCGCGGTTATTTGGTGGGTCAAGGCTCCGGTGGCACAAACCACCTCGACGCCAACTCCTAGCGCGACGGCCACGAAACCCAAACCCAGCCCAACTCCAACCCCGACTCCGACTCCGACTCCGCCCGCAAGCATCGGTCCAACCAAGTTGACGGCGCTGGCTGGGACGAATATCTCGGGTGAAGGAGTGTGGTCACCGGCGTTGCGTACGGCTCGCGGTCCGATCCTTGCGGTGACCTGGCTACGAACCTTGGCGGTCGGCACGCCGCGTGCCGCAATCGCATGGCTGGATCAGAGTCAGGTGCGTTTTGAGTTGCGTCCAGGAACCTCAGAACCGGGCGTTCCAGCCGGCTCCACATGGTCACCGTGGCTTCCGCCGACTGAACGAGATCGGCTCGTTGCGGCGTTCAACGGTGGCTTCAGGCTCAAGGACAGTTTCGGCGGCTTCTACCTATTCGGGCGAACCGTTCGACCGCTGCGCACCGGATCCTCGAGTGCCGTCATCTACTTGGACGGGCACATGGATATTGGCGTTTGGGGCAAAGAAGTTCGGCTCACACCGCAGGTCGTCAGCGTGCGTCAAGAGCTCTACCCGCTGATCGATAACGGTGTCCCTTCCCCGGTACTGAAAGACCGGCCGATTCTGCGCTGGGGAGGAGTCGTAGGTGGGGCGGTCAACACGTGGCGTTCGGGAATTGGTGTCACTGCCAGCGGCGCCCTGCTATACGCATGTGGACCGAACATGGCACCGGTCGACCTAGCTGCAGTGCTTTTGCAGGCTGGTGCGGTCCGTGCCATGGAATTGGACATCAACCCATATTGGGTTTCGTTCATGTGGTTTGGCCATGCGACGAGTGGGTTAGTCGCCCATAAGTTGATTGACTTCAATCAGTCGGCGGATCGTTACCTCAAGGGCCCGAGCGCTCGCGATTTCTTTGCTGTCTACCTGAAATAGCTTTGGCGTCTCAGGAGACGTTCAGATGGACCTGATGCCAACCGCTACTCGGGCCCGGGAATACGCCGAAGGTGTTACCCGACTGGACCGCGCCACTTGGGTCGATCATCCGAACCGTCAGTCGGTGCTGCCCGGGCGTCGCATTCCAGGACAGCGTCCAGAGCCGCCACGCGTCGGTTCCCATCCCGGCGGCAAGGGTTGCGGGTTGCCAGGGTCCGGTGTCGATTTGAACTTCTACGCCGCCGACTCCGGTGTGTTGATGCCAGGCGCGGCCTGCCACGACAGTTGGTCCTGATTTCAGCGCCACACCTGCACGTGGCACGTCTATGCGTGCCGCCGCCGCAACGCGACCGTCAGGTGACCACCCCTGCTGGATCCAAAACGGGCTTTCTGCAGCCATTGTGGTCAGCCGGATTCGCCGCAACCATTTCGTGGCGCTGACGTAGCCATACAGACCTGGCACCACGAGTCGAGCCGGGAAGCCATGCGCAATGGGAAGGACTTCGCCATTCATTCCGACGGCAACCAGCGCTTCGCGTCCGTCCAGGGCAAGGGCCACCGGGAATCCTGCAGTGAATCCGTCGACGCTCTCGCCGACAAGCTGATCGGCGCCCGCTTGCACTCCGGCCTGATCCAGTAAGGCGCGAAGCGGCACGCCTTGCCAGATCGCGTTACTGACCAAGTCGCCGCCGACGGTGTTGCTAACGCATGCCAAGGTCACTACTGCGCTCACTTGTGGAAGGGCGCTCAACTGTTCGTAGGTAAACGTAAGCGGATGATCGACTAGTCCTTCAATCCTGAGCGACCAATTGTTGATATCGACAGTTGGTGGTTCCAGCGCAGTATCAATCCGGTAGAAGGATCTGTTCGGTGTGATCGCTGGCGCTAGGCCAGCGATGTGTGGATCAGCGGCGGCGTCGATGGTTACGGGTCGAGTGGATGAGGCCAACTTGAGGGTTGCCCGGACCTGATTGACTGCTGTTACGGCGCCGCGTCGGATGATGACCGCGCCACTTCCGGCCAAGACCGCGAATGTGGTTAGGCCAGTCACGGAAAAGAACGTGCGGCGGGATATGGGGCCAAGTCCTTCGGATATTGGCTCGGGTTGGCGGACTGGCACGGGAGCAGGCGCAAGTCTGCCGAGCGCAACGTACGAGACCGTCGCCGCGCCGGCCGCCAGGGCCGTGATCTCCCAGACCGGCGCCGATCCCAGAGCGCAGGCGAAGGCGATGAGTCCTAGCGCCCAGACGCTGGCCAATCTGCCCCGCGCCGAACGCGCTCCTACGCCAGCGCCCAGCGAAACGACCGCAACCACGATTCCGATGGCCAACAACAACTTGTCCTGAGTGCCGACGACCCCGATAAGTGCCTCGCGCACAGTTGCTGGAGTGATGGCGATCACGCGGTCGGCGATGCCGAGCACTAAGGATGGCCGGTGTGGCAGCAGCGAGCCGAGCAGTTCAGCCGCAGCCAGTCCGGCGGCAGCAGCCACCGAACCCGCGCGCCGCGGTTCGACTTTGGTGGGGGCCATGGGTCCAGCATCACCCGGAACGGGTAAACCCGCATACGATGCGGCCATGTTGCCTGAATTGGCCGGCCTGACTGCGGAATCTCCCTTGCTGGCCGGATGGCTGACGGCTCGTGGCGCCGGAACGCGTCCATTCGTCATTCCAGGGCACAAGCATCGGGGCCACTTGCTGCATCCGGATCTCGGGCGGCTTGTCGACGACGACGTCCCAATGTGCGGCGGAATCGACACCGTCCAGTACGCGCACGGGTACCTGACCGACGCCGAGTCGCGCGCTGCCGAGCTTTGGGGTGCCGATTGGGCTCGGCTGTCTGTCGGTGGTTCAACCCATGGCAATCAAACGATGTGTCTTGCAATCGGCCGCCCCGGAGACCGCGTAGCGGTGACTCGAGCGCTGCATCGTTCGACGCTGCTCGGGTTGGTGCTGGCCGGGTTGGACCCGGTTTGGCTGCCGCTTGAAGTGGATCTTGCAACGGGTCTGCCACTTGGTACCAGCCCAGAAGCCGTTGCCTCGGTGTTAGCGGACGACCCCGGGATCAAGGCCGTCTTCCTTGTCTCCCCTGGCTATCTCGGGACCGCTACGGACATCGCCGCAGTGGCTCGGATTACCAATGGCTACGACGTACCTCTGATTGTTGATCAGGCTTGGGGCGGACACCTCGGTTTTCACCCGGACTACCCAGCCCATGCGCTCGCACAGGGCGCCGATGGCATGGTGCTTAGTGCCCACAAGGCATTGCCGGCATATAGCCAAGGCGCGATTCTGCTCGCGCGTACCGACCGGCTCGACCGGGACCGACTGGATCGGGCATTCGATGCGACCCACACCACGAGTGCTTCGGGCAACATTTTGGCCGGTGCAGATGCTGCCCGGGCGGTGCTGCAACTTGCTGGCGAACCGCTGCTTGAGCGGTTGCGCGTAAACGTGGCATGGGCTCGTGACGAACTACGCCGCATCCCTGGTGCATATGTGCCAGGCCCAGAGGAGTTTGCAACCGGACTTTTTGATCCGGCGAAATTGGTCGTATTGCTGGCTGGGACCGGAGCTGACGGAATCAAGGTTGAGTTGGAACTCATAGCGGCTGGATTCCCGCTGGAATTGGCTGACCGGGACACCGTGATCGCGATGACGACGCTTGCCGATGATCGAGACACAATCGAGCCGATGGTCAAGGCGATGACCGAATCGATTCTGCGGCATGCGGGTGCGCCGCGTCAGGTCGTCGCCTCGGTCTCTTGGACGGCCGACCATACGGCGGCGCAACTGCCGCGGGAGGCCTTCTTTGCTCCGCACGAAACGGTGTCAGCGGCTGACGCGGTCGGGCGAATCAGTGCTGAAGTGATCGCGCCGTACCCCCCGGGGGTTCCGGTATTGGTTCCGGGCGAGGTGATCGATGCCGAGATCATCGCGGCGCTTCAGTCGGCTTCGGCCGCCGGAACTCGGGTCGCTTATGCGGCAGATCCGACCTTGGCCACTTTTCAGGTGGTCCGCTGACCTGCACGGCTTGGCTTGGGGACCCGATCCTTCCGTAGGCTGCCCCTATGACGACATCTGTCCTTCTCAGCGACCTTCTGGCCCTTCCCTTGGTCGACACCCGGGGTGACCAGGTCGGCTCACTCGTCGACGTGATCGTGCGCATCGTCGGGGACGGCTATCCGCCCGTTACCGGGTTCGCCGCCACAGTCGCCGGCAGAGAGGTGTTCTTGCCGCGCGACCAGATCGGAACATTGACCGGAGATCGGATTGAGTTGCGCTCCGCGGTATTGGATGTGCGGCGCTTCACGCGCCGCGAAGGTGAGGTCCTGCTAAAGGCCGATGTGTTGAAGCACCGCATGATCGATGTCGACGAGGCGCGGTTACTGCAGGCGCGCGACGTCGGCCTGGCCGAAGGTGCCGATGGAATCTGGGAGGTGCGCTGGGTCGACACGCGACGCCCAACGAGGTTCTTCGGACTAATCGGCGGTGGAGGCACCGCGGTCGAAGAGGACTGGAAGGATTTTGAACCGCTTCTTGGCCATGATTCTTCGGCCGGATTCCGTGGCCGCTTCGGTCGGGTCAGTCGAATGAAGCCCGCCCAGATCGCCGACCTCATTGAAGAGGCATCCGGTCAGGAAGAGACCGAACTTCTTGCGACTGTGAAGGCCGACCCGGAGCTTGAGGCTGACGTCTTCGAGGAACTTGAACCCGATCAGTTGACCCGGTTGCTCAGTGCTCGCTCGGACGAAGAAGCGGCCGACGTGCTGTCCCGGATGCGGGCCGACGACGCTGCCGACGCGATCGCCGATCTGCCACAGGACCGCCGCCGCCCGGTGCTAGATCTGCTGCCCGTCGGTCAGCGCACAAAGGTCCTGACCTTGCTTGGATTCAACCCGGCCAGCGCGGGCGGGCTCATGGGTATGGACTTCGTTGAGGTCGACAAGCGAGCGACGGTCGCAGATGCCTTGGCCGCGGTTCGGGCTGCGGTGGGCTTGCAGCCGGAAGCCTTAACCACCATCTACACGAAGACCAAGAAAGGTCGACTGCACGCGACGGTCCGGCTTTCAACCCTGGTGCAGAGTGAGCCTGAAACTGTGCTGACCGAGTTGGCCGAAGTGGATCCGGTTTGTGTTGAGGTGTCCACTGACGCTGTCGATGTAGCGCTGCTGATGAGCGACTTCAATCTCACGGCAATTCCGGTTGTTGATGCCGACCTACACGTGCTCGGCATCGTGACCTTTGACGACATTCTCGAAGCGACGATTCCTGATGACTGGCGTCGTCGAGAACCTGCAACCAGACCAGACCTACCGGACGAAGACGAGGACTCCGCTGGAGACTCTGTCATCGACGCCACGCCGTTATCCGACGGCGATGCATCCGGTGGTCCGGCGACATGACCGAAGACAGGTCACTGCAACCACCGGGCTCTAGCGTCGGGGAGCCGCCGCAAATCATTGGCGCATTGGGGCGCGTTCCCAACGATGAATCCGGAAGAACGTTCAAACGTCGGCTACTGACGCTCCTTGCGATCATGGGTCCCGGCCTGATCGTGATGGTCGGGGACAACGACGCCGGTGGAATTTCGACGTATGCGCAGGCCGGTCAGAACTACGGGTACTCGCTGCTTTGGGTGCTGCTGCTGCTGATCCCTGTGCTGGTTGTCAATCAGGAAATGGTGGTCCGGCTAGGAGCCGTGACTGGCGTTGGCCATGCCCGGCTCATCCGGGAGCGCTACGGGCGATTCTGGGGCTGGTTCTCGATCGGCGACTTGTTCGTCCTCAACTTCCTGACCATCACCACCGAATTCATCGGCATTGCACTCGCACTTGAGTATCTGGGCGTCACGCGTTTCATTGCGGTCCCCGTTGCCGCGTTTGTCCTTGTCGCGATGACGGCCAGTGGGAGCTTCCAGCGCTGGGAACGGGCGATGCTAGTTCTGGTCGTCGCTAGTCTCCTGCTCGTACCGTTGGCTCTGCTTTCCCAGCCCAACTGGTCAAGTGCGGCCTATCATTTCTTCATCCCTGGAGTTTCCGGCGGCGTAACTTCGAATGCGGTTCTGCTGATCATTGCCATCGTTGGAACTACCGTGGCGCCATGGCAGTTGTTCTTCCAGCAGTCCAATGTGATCGACAAGCGCATCACCCCCCGATTCATCAAGTACGAGCTCGCGGACACGATCATCGGCAGCGTCATCGTTGTTCTTGGTGCTGGCGCGCTGATGTTGATTGCCGCGTACGCGGTTCGGGGCACACCGCTTGCGGGCCATTTCACCGATGCTTTGGGTATCGCTCGGGCCTTGGGGAACATTCATCACGTGCTGGGCGTCATCTTCGCTGTGGTGCTTTTGGACGCCAGCGTTATCGGTGCGGCTGCCGTCACTTTGTCTACTTCATACGCATTTGGTGATGTCTTCAACATGTCTCATTCGCTTCACCGCAGCTTCCGCGAGGCAAAAGCGTTTTACGGCATCTTCACGGGGCTGGTGTGTGCGGCAGCAGCTATCGTGCTTATACCCGGAGCTCCGCTGGGCTTAATCGTGACCGCAGTACAGGCTCTGGCCGGACTACTACTTCCCAGCGCATCGGTCTTCTTGCTGTTGCTCTGCAACGATCCCCAGGTCCTCGGGCCGTGGACAAATCCCAAGTGGCTCAATGCCCTCGCTTCTTTGATCATCGCAGTGTTGTTGGTGCTTTCGGGCACCTTGATGGCCTCGACAGTCTTTCCTCATGCCGACGTGGCCCAGTTGGCCATTTGGATTGCAGTCGGAGTATTTAGTGTCGGACTTGCTTCCGGACTCGTGATCACTTTGCTAGTTCGTCGGCGTCCTCGAGTGGGTCCGGAATTCGATCGGTCGACACGGCTATCTTGGCGGATGCCTCAGTTGGCTTTGTTGGAGCCCGTGAAATGGTCGCCAGCCTTGAAGTTTGCGATGGGTTCGCTATGGGCCTACTTGGTTCTTGCAGCGATATTGCTGGTCGTAAAAGCATTCAGCTTGGCCCACTGAAGATCTAGCGTGCGCTCTGGGCGAGAACCACGGCCGTCAGGACTATGGCACCACCGATAAGTTGCACCGGGCTAAGCGACTCCCCGAGGACGACGAATGCGACTATCGCGGCCAGCACCGGTTCCGTCATACCCACGATGCCGGCTTGGCTTGCACGCAAATGCCGTAGGCAGCCAACAACCAGTAGGAAGGGCGCGACCGTACCTAGGAGCGCCAATTCAACCCCCAGCAGCCAAACCGGCGCGGAGATCGAGTCATGAAACGCAGTGAGTGTAGCGGCATGGGACAACACCCCAAACGGGAAGTTCCACCACGGAGCAAGCACCGCGCAAACCGCCGCCGAGCAGCC
>CAIKAW010000067.1 GCA_903825575.1 uncultured bacterium
GCAACCGGGCTGCCACCGTCTCAACGTAGTCAGGCGATGACGCACCTGCCATCCTCCTCGCCGAGGGACGTTCCGAGCCTTCATCGCTAATGCGACGGACGGCACCCCAAGATGGACTACGACGTCTCCACCGATTCCACCAAGACCACCCGTCAGGGTCGCCAACGTCGCCGCATCATCGGGGGTGCTGTTGCTGCCGCCGTAGTAGTTGCCGCGGTAGTGGTGGGCGGGACGTTGCAACACTCCAAGGCTGGCACGTCGGGTGCGCTGGGTGCGTATGCGTGCCCCAAGATTGATGCAACCACGAAACTTCCGAGCATCACCCCCGCGCCCGAGGTCGACTGGCACAGTTGCGACCTCACCGGGGCTGACTTGATCGGCGCCAACTTCGCCGGCGCCAATCTCGCGGGCGCGGCATTGAACAATGCGAATCTGGCCGGAGCCAACCTCACCGACGCGAACCTGAATACGACCGTCGTCACCGGTGCGAACATGCACGGAGTCGAGCCGGACGGGGTGGTCGGCGCAGTGGTAGGCATACCAGCTTCGGTGCCGGTCGGTTGGAGGTTGTATGCCGGGACCTTCCGAACGCAGGCGGCCGTATGTCCGCATGTGGACTACACCTTGAGTCAACCCGCTGTCAGCCCGGCGCCGGTGGCTGGGGTCAACTGGTCTGGGTGCGATCTACATGGCGCGTGGTTGTCGGGTGCGGTCTTGATTAGCGCAGACTTGACTGGCACCGACCTGACCGGTGCGAACCTGACCGGTGCGAGCCTGACCGGTGCGATCCTGAAAAATACATTCCTCACCCGAACAATTCTGACGAGTGCGAACCTATCCGGCGCAACGTTGACCGGGGTGAAGTCGGGTCAGATTGTCGGCTCGACCATGGACCCGAAGACGCGCATGATGGTCGGCAAAGATCCGGTCCTGCCGGCTGGGTGGTACGGGGGGTTCTCCGCGTATTTGATGGGGCCCGGCGCGGATCTGACGAATGCCGACCTCAGCCATGCCATCATTAGTGGTGCCTTGCATGACTTGACGGGTGCGAACCTGACCGGGGTGAACCTGACGGGCTCAGACCTGACCGGGGTGATCATGACCAACGTCATCTACTCGAACACCATCTGCTTCAACGGCACGAATTCCAACGCACGCACTCCTCAGTCCTGCGCCGGTCAGGGTGGCGGACTCTAGCCCTACGCCCAGCGCCAATCTCGGACCTGTAAGGATCATCGACGAGGGACGTTTCGCGCCTTCATCGCTAATGCGACGAAAGGCACCCCACGATGGACAACGACGTCTCCACCGCTACGACCAAGACCACCCGTCAGGGTCGCCAACGTCGCCGCATCATCGGGGGTGCTGTTGCTGCCGCCGTAGTAGTTGCCGCGGTAGTGGTGGGCGGGACGTTGCAACACTCCAAAGCCGGCACGTCGGGTGCGCTCGGTGGAGTTGGGTGTCCGACGATTGATCCGACCACCCATCACCTGAGCACACCACTCATTCCCGGGGTTGATTGGTCGTCCTGCAACCTGAGCGGCGGCAACTTAAGCGACTTGAGTATGAACCTGAGTAAGGCGGATCTGTCCGGCGGAAACCTAGTGGGCATGACGCTGAGTGGCGCGAACCTGACTGGCTCGAACCTTTCGGGTGCAAACCTGTTGGGTGCGACGTTGACGGGGGCGGACTTCACCGGTGCAACGTTGACCGGGGTGAAGTCCGGTCAGATCATCGGCACTGCGACTTTGCCGGCTGGGTGGATTATCGCGAACGGCTACTTGGTTGGCCCTGGCGCAAATTTGACCGGTGCAAACCTGTTGGGTGCGACGTTGACAGGGGCAGACTTCACGGGTGCAACGTTGACCGGGGTGAAGTCCGGTCAGATCATCGGCACTGCGACTTTGCCGGCTGGCTGGATCATCGCGAACGGCTACTTAGTTGGCCCTGGCGCAAATTTGACCGGTGCGATTTTGACTGGTGCGACATTGACAGGCGCCAACTTCACGGGTGCAACGTTGACCGGGGTGAAGTCCGGTCAGATCATCGGCACTGCGACTTTGCCGGCTGGGTGGATTATCGCGAACGGCTACTTAGTTGGCCCTGGCGCAAATTTGACCGGTGCAAACCTGTTGGGTGCGACATTGACAGGGGCCAACTTCACGGGTGCAACGTTGACCGGGGTGAAGTCGGGGCAGGTTGTCGGCACTGCGACTTTGCCGGCTGGGTGGATTATCGCGAACGGCTACTTGGTTGGCCCTGGCGCGGATCTGACCGGTGCGAATTTGACCGGGGCTAACTTGAATTTCTCCGTTCTCACGGGGGCAGATCTAACTGGAGCGACGCTCACCGGTGTGCAGTCGGGGGCCGTTACCGGTGGTTCTCCTTCCCCGATGCTTCCAGCAAAGTGGATGCTCCTAACTGGATACTTAATCGGCCCCGGCGCGAACCTGACAAACGCCAACTTGATGCACAAGAACCTGACTGGAGCGGACCTTACCGGGGCCACGATGAACGGGGCCATGATGACCTCGGTCACCTACTCCAACACCATCTGCCCTGATGCCACGAACTCCAGCGCGCAGACCCCGGAGACTTGCGCTGGTCACGGTGGCGGGCTCTAAACACGGGTGACTCCGCGTTGTGACCGGACAGTCAGCCCGGGGGTTTCAACCTGGCAGGTGCGGAAGTACCCGCGCCTCAAAGTCCGCCACGGCTTGGTCAGACGCCCCCGTCACCAGCAAGATGCCGCTGCTCGAGACCCGGATGGTCACCGACGCCTGGCCGACCGTCGAGTTCTGGCCGTCCTGGGTCCACCGGGTCATGATTTCGTGGGCCGGCTCATCGGAGTGGGCGCTCACCCAAGCTGCGGCCGCCTCCATTGAGCGGAAGGTGACTAAGGCGCCATCTGCCGTGGTCAGGTTTATCGCGGCAGGCTTCAAGTCGGCCCACTCGGGAGTTGCTGTCAATTCCGCATCGACGGCCTCCACCAACTCCCAAGCTTCGCCAGTGCGCGCTTGGGAGTGAAACTGCACCGCGTGCTCTGCGTGCTCCACGTGGAATAAGTTACTCGCACGCCGGCCCAAGTGGGAGGCATTCCGCGCCGGCGATTTTCGCGCTGCGCGATACCTGACGCCTGCCTAGGCTGATGGAAGGTCGAAACGGCTATGGGCGGGGCACCATGAGATACGTCGAAGGTATTGCTACGGACAAGGCGATCTCGCTGATCGGATTGGGTACGTGGCAATTCGGGTCGCGCGAGTGGGGCTACGGCGCTGGGTATGCAACCGGCGAAGCCGAACACATAGTCGCTCGGGCAGCCGAAGTTGGCATCACTGTCTTCGACACTGCAGAGATCTACGGATTTGGGCGCAGCGAACGGATCTTGGGTGCTGCTTTGGCTCGACACGACCTGCGTGAGCGGGCGTTCGTCGCCACCAAGATCTTTCCGGTCCTTCCGGTTCAACCGATTGTGCGTTCTCGAGCCGAAGCAAGCATCCGTCGCCTTGATGTTGATCGACTTGATCTGTACCAAGTCCACCAGCCCAATCCAGTGGTCCGTGATCGAACAACGATGGCGGGGATGCGGGACTTGCAGCGGCAGGGCTCGGTGGTTGAAGTTGGAGTCAGCAACTACTCACTTGCTCGGTGGCAAGCCGCCGAGGCGGCGTTGGGTTCGCGGGTGCTTTCGAATCAGGTGCAGTTCAGCTTGGCTCACCCCGGACCGCTCGTCGACCTGGTCCCGTATGCGTTGTCCGCAGAGCGCCTAGTGATCGCGTTCAGTCCGCTGGGTCAAGGTCTGCTCTCAGGTAAATACGATGCAACCCATCAGCCCAGCGGTGGAGTGCGCGCTGCCAATCCGCTCTTCCTTCCGGAGAACTTGGTACGCGCCCAAGCCTTGTTGGATGTCCTGCGCGACGTAGCGAAAACGCACGCGGCGACGCCGGCGCAGATCGCGCTCGCGTGGTTGATCCACCACCCTGGCGTCATCGCAATTCCGGGCGCGTCAAGCGTTGCTCAAGTCGAAGCCAATGCGGCGGCCGCCGACATTGCACTTTCTGGGTCCGAGATGACAGCGCTTACGGTCGAAGCGCAGCGATTCCACCCCATCGGTGGAGCTAAGGCTGCGGGTCAATTACTTCGTGCCCGCACTGGCCGCCGGGGCTAGGCTGACTTGCGCAATCTCTGCGCCAAGTCGGCGTAGCGTCCGACCGGCACTAGGTGCACGCCATCAAATGCCCCGGATTCGCGGATCGCGTCGAGTAGTTCGATCGCGCGGTCAAGGCCAGCGTCGCGGTTGGATTCCAGGGCTGTGATGAGGTCTGCTGGTACCCCGATCTCGGGGATTGTTTCTGCGATGCGCTTGGCCATCGACGCGTTTGCCATCACCATGACTCCGGCGAAAATTCGACCTGAGAATTCGACAGTTTCGCGCCAGGCAAGAAGTCGTGCGAGGTCATAGTCGACCTGCACGAGCAAGAAGTCTGCCTTGCGTTTCCAGTCCGGGATCGGGCCACTGGCTCGAAGGGTTGCGCCGATTCGAAAGTCGCGGGCTTCGTAGGCTCGAGCCTCGTCGATCATCTTGTGCACCGTCAGGTCGGTGGAGCGAGTGCCAATAGTCGGCTCGTCACCACGAACGAACAGGAAGTCGCTAACGCCGTAGGCGGCGGCAGTGAGCAAGTCGCGTCGGAAGCCGAGCAGGTTTCGGTCGCGACTGTTGACGCAAGCAACCGCCGAACCGCCTAGCGCCGCGACCTCTTGCGCCACTGCGATGCTCGACACGGTGGCGCGGCCAAGGTGGTTATCGGGGACAAGGAAACTGTCGGCGATCCCAGTAAGCCAAGCGATCTGACGTCGTACTCCCGTCAAGTCCGGACCGGTTGCCGGCTCTAGCTCGCACAACAGTTCGAATTCCGGACGTCCAGGCGCTGCATCAGGGGCTACTTGTGCGGTTCGCATGTGTGGTCCGCCAGGTTCGAGTGTGGCCTGCCCCGGCGGGTGCCGGTGCGTGCGTGCGGTCGGGTCGGTAAAGTTCGTGCTGATTCACAATCAGCATTTATCGAACTCTAGCGAAGTCATCTGGTGCCGCTACGGACCGCAGTGACTCGACCTGAAGAGGCGGACTCCGTTGCCAGCTAATCCCACCGCGCTTCGACTGGCTTGGCGTGAGCGAGTGCTCGTCGCCGATGGCGCGATGGGCACCATGCTGCAGGCAAGTAGTGCCACCCTTGAAGATTTCGTGGGGTTCGAAGGTTGCAACGAGATCCTCAACGTCACCCGTCCAGACGTGGTGCGCGGCGTCCACGACGCCTACTTTGCGGTCGGCGTCGACTTAGTAGAGACCAACACCTTCGGCGCCAACTGGGCGAACCTTGGCGAGTATGGGATTAGTCATCGGATCGGCGAACTTGCTGAAGCCGGGGCGCGGCTGGCGCGCGAATCAGCCGACGCTTGGTCGACTGTGGAGCGGCCGCGCTTCGTGCTCGGATCAGTTGGCCCCGGCACAAAACTTCCGACACTTGGTCACATCACTTTCGCCAAACTTCGCGACGCCTACCAGGAGCAGGTCGAAGGACTGATTGCCGGCGGCGCAGATGCGGTGCTCGTGGAAACCGCGCAGGATCTGTTGCAAGCAAAAGCGGCGCTGATTGGTGCCCGCCGAGCTCTAACCACGGCCGGGGCTGACCTGCCCTTGTTGGTTTCGGTCACGATCGAGACGAACGGCACCATGCTGCTGGGAACCGAGATCGGTGCTGCCCTAACAGCCCTCGAACCGCTCGGCATCGAGATGATCGGGTTGAACTGCGCAACGGGGCCAGCCGAGATGAGCGAACACCTTCGTCATCTGGCGCAACGGGCCAGCATCGACATCTTGTGCATGCCGAACGCTGGACTGCCTCAACTCTCGGCCGATGGCGCTTGGTATCCGCTCACACCGATCGAACTTGCCGATGCCCATGAACGTTTCGTTCGGGACTACGGACTAGCTCTGGTGGGCGGGTGCTGCGGCACAACTCCTGAGCACCTGCGCCAAGTTGTCGATCGGGTCGGCGGTTCTCCTCTGACCGTTCGAGCAAGCGTGCCCGAGCCTGGCGTTGCGAGCCTGTATCAGCCAATCACTTTCAGGCAGGACACTTCGTACCTGTCAATCGGCGAGCGCACGAATGCCAATGGATCAAAGGCATTCCGAGACGCGATGCTGGCCGAGCAGTGGGAAGAGTGCCTGGACATTGCGCGGGCGCAGATTCGCGATGGCGCTCACATCCTGGACCTGTGCACCGATTACGTCGGCCGCGACGGGGTCGCCGACATGCGCGAACTTGCGGGTCGACTGGCAACGGTGTCGACGTTGCCGATCATGTTGGATTCAACCGAGCCGCCCGTTATTGAAGCCGGACTTGAGATGCTCGGTGGTCGATCCGTCGTGAACTCGGTGAACTTCGAGGATGGTGACGGCCCGGGATCGCGTTTTGCCCGCGTCATGCCGATCGTTCGCGAGCACGGCGCTGCGGTCGTCGCACTAACGATCGACGAACAGGGGCAGGCGCGCACCGCCGAGTGGAAGGTGCGAGTCGCCGAGCGTCTCATCACCGATCTGACCACCAAATGGGGCCTGCGGGTTGACGACATCTTGGTTGATTCGCTGACGTTCCCGATCGCAACGGGACAGGAGGAAACCCGTCGCGATGGGCTGGAGACGATCGAAGCCATCCGCGAGATTAAGCGCCGCTGGCCCAATGTTCAGACGACCCTGGGTGTGTCCAACGTGTCGTTCGGTCTTAGCCCGGCGGCGCGAATGGTGCTGAATTCGGTCTTCCTAAACGAAACAGTTAATGCTGGTCTGGATTCGGCGATTGTGCACGCATCCAAGATTGTGCCGATGGCTCGCATCCCAGACGAGCAACGTGAAGTGGCTCTGGACTTGGTCTACGACCGACGTCGCTACGACAGCAATGGAGAGATCGAGTACGACCCACTTGTGCGGTACCTGGAATTGTTCGAAGGTGTCGAAGCGACGAGCGCACGGGCGACCCGGGCGCAGGAACTTGCCGCCCTGCCCTTGGCCGAACGACTTGAGCGTCGCGTAATCGACGGCGAGCGAGTCGGGCTGGAGGCTGATCTCGAGAGTGCGCTTCAAGAACGACCGGCTATGGAGATCATCAACGAGACGTTGCTGTCCGGGATGCGCACGGTCGGCGAACTGTTTGGCGCAGGACAGATGCAGTTGCCATTCGTGTTGCAGAGCGCCGAGGTGATGAAGGCCGCCGTCGCGCACCTAGAGCCGTACTTGGAGAAGACCGAAGCCGATGAGGGCAAGGGCACCATCTTGCTGGCAACGGTCAAGGGCGATGTCCACGACATCGGCAAGAACCTTGTCGACATCATTTTGACCAACAACGGCTACCGGGTGGTCAACCTCGGTATCAAGGTGCCGGTCAACGAGATCATCGCGCAAGCCGAAGCTGAAGGCGTCGACGTCATCGGAATGTCGGGCCTGCTCGTCAAGTCAACGTTGGTGATGAAGGAGAACCTTGAAGAACTCAGTCAACGCGCATTAGCCCAGCGTTGGCCGGTGATTCTTGGGGGAGCGGCCCTGACCCGTGCATATGTCGAACAGGATCTTGCCTCTTCCTTCGACGGGCACGTCCGCTACGCGAAGGACGCATTCGAGGGCTTACGGCTGATGGCCGCATTTATGGGCGTCAAGCGCGGGATCGAAGGTGTTGAACTGCCGCCTTTGCGTGAGCGCCGGGTGGTCGCTGTGGATCGCTCGCGAACTGATGATGACACTCCGATCGAGCGATCCGATGTTGCGACCGATGTGCCAATACCAACGCCGCCGTTCTGGGGTGATCGGGTAGTCAAAGGCATCGCTTTGGGCGACTACGCGGCCTACCTAGACGAGCGCGCAACGTTCCTTGGTCAGTGGGGGCTCAAGCCGGCGCGAGGTGACGGACCGACGTATGAAGAACTAGTAGAGACAGAGGGCCGTCCCAGGCTTCGGATGTGGCTCGACCGGATCTTGAAGGACCGCCTGCTCCATGCCGCTGTTGCGTACGGATATTTCCCGTGCGTCGCGGACGGAGACGAGATTGTCATTCTCGAATCGCCCACGGACATTAATTCAGAGCGAGCCCGCTTGCATTTCCCGCGCCAACGTCGCGATCGGCGATTGTGCCTTGCCGACTACATCCGCCCCAAGGAGTCCGGCGAGATTGACGTCGTCGCCTTCCATATCGTCACGATGGGCTCGCGGGTTTCGGATGCCGCAGCCGAACTGTTCGCCGCCAACTCCTACCGCGAGTACGTCGAACTCCACGGCCTGTCGGTGCAACTGACCGAGGCCTTGGCCGAGTTCTGGCACCAGCGAATCCGGCACGAGTTAGGAATCGACGGGGGCGAAGCAACCGACGTGTCGGCGCTGCTCAAGCAGAACTATCAGGGCGAACGCTATTCGTTTGGCTACCCAGCGTGCCCGGACTTGGAACAGCAGACAGTGATCATGGACTTGCTGAATCCGGAGCGAATCGGGGTCGAGCTGTCGCCCGAGTTCCAGTTGCACCCAGAGCAATCGACGAGCGCCGTGATCTTCCATCACCCGGCAGCTACCTACTTCAACGCGACCTGACCACGCCCTGCTTCTTGGGGGTGTTTGGTCCCTTGTGCACGGGGACGTTTGGTCCTATTGGGCTAGTCCTAGATTGCGTCTACTTGGCTTAGGGACGATTTGGCGTTCCAGCAAAGCCGGAGTGAGACATGACGATGTTGCTGGTGCAAAGCGTCCAGCAGAGCGTTGTAGCCAGACGGGCAAGCCTGCTAGATCGGCTGCTGGTCCGTGTTTGGCGCCAATCCGTGGACGTCGCGCTGGCCGGTGGGGCATCGCCCGAGGGTTCCGTGTCATTGGCCTTGCGGTCGACTCAGTTGGTACGCATGCGCGAGCGAGAAGATCTGGCCTACCAGTTTGACCGGCTGGCGGACCAGGCGCGAACCCTCAAATCGCCTCGAGGTCGCAGTGCGGCGATCGCCCCCGTCGGGATCGAGTTTGCTGAGCGCGAACTTCGGGACCTAGCCGACCACCTACTAGTTCACGGTCCCGTCGCAGCGCGGGGCGTTGCCTTGGCGCGACTCCTTTTGACCGACGGTAACGGGCCGTTGTATCGACCCCTCGGCAACGACTCGCTTCGTTCGGCAGTGCTAACTGCTGCGACCGCCTTGGAGCCACTCAACGAGTGGTGAAGGCGCGAAAGAACACGGATCTGAGATCACCACTCGTTTGGCGCTACGGCCGCACCGCAGCAGGTGCCGATTCATGGGCTCCGGGCAAATCCGCCCATACAACCGGGAGCACACGTGAACCGACTGATCTTGAAAACCACAATCGCTGGGGCCGCTTTGGCGGCTCTTCCGTTCGTGTTCGCTCAAACTTCATCGGCTGAACAACCCAATGATCAAAATTCCGGTGGGACCGTTACTTGGCAGCATCATTTCGGCGGCGGAACCGGTTCCGGTTGCAACCACGGTGTGCCGACGCCCACCGTTACCCCCACCGTTACCCCGACGGTGGCCCCGCCGGTCGTCTAACCCCTGCGCCAGGCGACACCCTGCCCCCGGCACCGACGACTGCCTGTCGGAGTCGGGGATTGTCACCCCTTTCGGGCATCCTTGGCCCGGAAGGGGTGGTGGCAGGTGCGGGTCGATGTGGTTGAAGTTCCAGAGGGCCGACTTCCGGTGCGCTGGTCGCCTACGGCAGTCGGCGACTACCTCAGTTGCCAACTGAAGTTCTGGTTTGGCCGGGTCTGGGGTTGGCGCGAGCCGACGAGTCAGGCACTGCTGGTCGGTACGATCGTCCACGGTGTCCTCGAGGACCTACTGGCCTTACCCGCGGCAGACCGCACGCTTGAGCGGGCTGTCGCGATGCTGCCAGATCGCGTAACGCGCGAATTTGCCGATGAACCGAGCGCAGCCGGTCGGGTTGATCCAGTTAAGGCCACCGAATTAGCCACCTTCTCGCTGCATGCGTATTTCGGCGTCGAGGATCCGCGCGAAGTCCAAGTACTTGACGACGGATTGGAGCGAGGTGTCACAACCGAACTCGGAGACGTCGCATTCTTTGGCAAGGTCGATCGACTAGCTGTAGCCGGCGAGATGATCAGGTTGACCGACTACAAGACCGGCAAGGCATCCCCGAACTACATGTGGGACAAGTACCGCCAGCAATACCTCTACGTTGCTGGCCTGCGAATGCTGGGTCAGCAGGTCGATGAGATCGAGTTGCTGTTCCTTGGCGGCGAGGCGCGGGCGGTGCGGCGTCCGGTGTATGCGGCCGCAGTCAATCGTGCGCTTGGTGAACTTCAGGCCGCGGTGGATGGTGCAGCCTCGGACTTCGCCGCCCAGAACTGGAACACCTCACCTGGACCGCTTTGTCGGTTCTGTGCCTTCGCTTCGGCGTGTCCCGAGAAACGAGGCAGTGTCCCGAAACCTGGCAGTGCAGCTAGCGAAGCGATCCTCGTCGGTCTTGGTCTGCAACGTCGATCGGTGCGACAGTCGGCGGCCGAACCGACGCTCCCGGACGAACCGGACCTGCTTGACCTCGTCGACGATGATGCCGGGGGAGCAGCGTGAGCCAGTCGCTCGAGCTGCCCGTTTGGTCTCCGACTTATCCGGTTCGAGGCGATTTGGATTTCGTTCGCGTTTCGGCCTCGACGCTGGCTGCAGTTCCGCTTTGGTCCTGCCCGGAGTTGTTGGCGTACAAAGCTCGCCCGGCCGCTTATGTCGATCTGCCCTATGGACAATCGGCGCGGTCTGAATACCAAGACTTTCCACTTGGCCTAGTACGCGATGTCGTGCTGCAATCGTTGGGCGCGATCGGATTTCAAGGAGGGCCGGCCGGGTCGCCGGCCGACGCACTTGAGCAGCAGATAGTGGACAAGAACTGGGCTCCCTCATCCCTTCAGGCAGTTAAGGCGGCAATCAACGGGTACTACGCGGTCGTTGCTCGCTTCCGACAGCAAGCCGAATGGACTGACGCCAAGTTCGCCTCCAATGTGATCGCCGCCGATGCGGGGATCGCGCCAACGTCACCCGGCCGTGAGACACCGACGTCGACTGAATGGTTCGCCTGGGGTATCCACGTCGTTCGCGACGGACAACGCATCCGTGAGACTCATTTGTTGCGGTGGCGTGGCGCTGGCAACCGAGAAGCGGTGCCTGCCCGACTCGCGGTTGTAGCGCGCAATCTTGCCAAGGGATTCTTTCCGACGGGCTCAAGTAAGTGGGGTCAACCATTTGTTCCGATGCCGAGCCAGCCGAACGTTCCGGAGCGTTTGATTGTCCGCGAGATCGGACTGCTTGATTCGACCGAGGCCGTACTTTTCGACGGAACCCCGGCCGAAGCGCTCGCTCGATTCGCCGCTGAGGTCCCACAAATGTTGCCGCTCCTGATGGGTGGGGTTGGTCATCCCGGTGGCCGATGCGCTGGGTGTGCGGTTCTCCCGCTTTGCCCTCATCCAAGTCGCTCCGCTGGAATCCTTGGCGTGGCTGGACGTGCCGGTTGGATGCGGCCGGTTACGCCAGGGGATCTTTCGGCTCATGCATTGTGCCCTGCGGCTGTTCACTATCGCCGCGACCTAGGGCTGCCGAAACTTCCAGCCGAGACAGGTTTAGCCGGACAGCGTGGCACGCTTGTGCACGCTTGGCTGGCGGCAGCGCACGACCGCGGTGTCCCTTGCACAGACGAGGATCTGCCGCGCGAAGAGTTTGGCGAGGTTGCTGACGAGCTCGGTTGGTCGGTCGAGCAGTACGAACTTGCGCGCCCATATTTGTTACAGCACCCCGATGGGTGCCCGCTTGCCGATGACGAAGTGGGCGAGGTCTCGTCCGAACAAGACGTCACGGTAGTGGACTCAGATGCCAACGTCGTATTCGCCACCCGCCTAGATTTTGCGGCTCAACTTGGCGTGGCCGGCCGCTTGATTCGCGAGACCAAGACCATGAACCCCGCACATTTGCCTGACGATGAACCCGGATTGATTCAATACTTCCCACAGATCGCCTTTCCGATCGTAGCCCTGGCCGCTGGGATCGATCCGCTTACTGGTGCCTCAACTGGTGCGCCGATTCCGGGCCGAGTCGAACTTGAGTTGCTGCACGCAGATTTCGCAAGCGTTGTGCAGTTCGACGTGAGTGACCCTGAGATTGTTCAGTACGCTCGAGTGAGCCTGGCGCAGGATGCTGATCTTCTGATCAATGATGTCGAACATCGTCCGCAACCGGGAGCGCATTGTCGTTGGTGCGACGTACGCGATTGGTGTACGGCGAAGAGTTTGGTCGACATCGAACTTGCCAAGACTGTCAGCCCGGGCGGCGATGAGGCTGAGTGGGCGGGTACCGCAGACCGCATGGGGACGCTGGCGCTAATTGCACGCGCAGTGTCACAGGAGAACTCGGGGCTGGACGAAGACCTTCCGTTCTAGGCGTCCGCTGGTCAGAGGTACAGGACGTCTGCGGTCGTATGGCCGTCGTTTGCAAACTTTGCCCAGTAACGATCTCTGGTCAGTATCTTAAGGCGCAGTCGTTCCGTGATTGCCAAGATGATGGCGTCCGCCAGTGACAGAGTGGGTGACGAGCCGTCGTTGCGTTTGGGCGCTGGATTCGCGCTGGAAACCTCAAGGAGTTCAGCAGCCCGAATCAGGTCGACGTCGATAGCGTGCTCAACCCTCACTCCGATTGCGCCCAGGGTGGCGACGATCTGAGCGGAACTGCCGGTGTTCCCGCGCCGGTGCAAGACCGTTATTACTTCCGTTAAGGCCAGACCCGGTAGTACTGGATCGACGCCTGGAGACGTCAAGACCCGGTCGATGCCTCGCCAACGGCCGTTCTCCTGTAGGACCCAGGCAATCAATGCCGAGGAGTCCAACGCGAAGGTGATCACGACGGAAGGCCGAGCGACTCCAGTAGGCGTGCTGTTAATGCATCCTCGTCGACCGGGTCAAAATCGCCGGCGGCTTGGTCGGCCTCCGACATCTGAGACACTTGCTGGTCCTGCCGGCGCAATTCGCGCACGATCTCGGTGCTGTCCACGGCGCCGCCCGTGTTATGGGCCCACAAAGCGAGGGTGAGAAGCCTCGCGGTTACCAACTCCACTCTGCCGTCTTCGCCGACAACAAATCGAAGTTTGTCCCCAGGCCCGACCCCAAGGTGGCGGCGTACCTCGGCGGGCACAACCACGCGCCCCTCTGCGCTCAATGGCACTAAATTGTCCCGAGCTACCTAAGACGAAACCAACTGCGGGGGTCCGAGTTAGGGCGTCGATTCGAGCCGGGTAGCCCGGGCATCCGTAATCACTGCGGCCCCTGCGTCGAGAGCAAAGAGCAACACCGCGCCGTCGTTGAGCACCCCGGCCGCCGTGGCTGATGGGACGACCGCGGCGGTACCCCAAAACACGAACGCGGTTACTGCTACGAGTCTCATCAGGCCATGTCGCCCGGGCCGAGGCCGCGCGATTGATTCCGCGGCGATTGCTGCTGCCACTAGGAACAGCGGGATCGCGGACCAAGCCGGGTGGTGACTCCAATTTGCATTCCGGCGGATGCCATCGGTGGTCATGAGAACGATTCCCACAACGATCGATAGGCCAGCGAGGACGATGGCAGTTGTGAGAAGAAGGCGGAGTGCGCCGACTCGCCTTGTTTGATTCATTACTCGAGCGTATCAATGTGCGTCGGGTGTTGCGGACCATTCGACTCTGAGCATGAGTGGTGCAACTTCTTTTCACTGTGTTCGCTCTGCTATGTTTCGCGAGTGAGATCACTAGTCACCTGGCGGCGCTTGGTCGTTGACCTCTGCCGCACCGCAAGTTCTGCCTGTCAGTTTTAACAACTCGCTGACCATCCTCTTTTCTTAAGTACTTTCTGCCCCTGCCCCCTACGGCGGTTGTGGGTCTATTTCCCGTCGACGTGCCTACATCTGGCATGTCGTTAGCCTTTCCAAGATCAAGGAGAATTGCGTGTCTGTCCTAAAAGAAGTCCTTTCCGCAAATGCCGCTTACGCGGAGTCCTTTGGAGAATTAAGCAACCTTGCGCTCCCTCCGGCGAGGAAGTTCGCGGTTCTCACCTGCATGGATGCCCGGTTGGATCCAGCTAAATACGCAGGGCTGAGCGAGGGTGATGCGCACGTCATTCGCAACGCAGGTGGTAGGGCAAGCGACGATGCCATCCGATCTTTAGTCATCTCGTACAAGTTGCTAGGGACCAAGGAATGGTTTGTCATTCACCACACCAACTGTGGAATGGAATTCTTCACTAACGACGTGATGCGCGGATTGCTCGCTAACAGTTTGGAGACCGCCGCACTTGGTGCAGATGGTTTCTACGATGTCGGCACCGGCCCCGGTTCCAGCGAAGGCAACTACATTGATTGGCTGACGATCCCAGAGCAATCCGCCAGTGTCACCGAGGACGTCTCGCGCATTCGTCGGCACCCGCTTGTCCCCAGCAACATCCCGATTCATGGATTCATCTACGACGTTACTTCGGGCCGACTAATCGAGGTACCGACAGTGACGGAAGCCGGTCGGGCTCACTGATTCAACGGTAGTCGCCTCCCGCCTCATGGCTCCGCGAGGCGGGAGGCGATTACTTCGTTCCAACTATGCAGCGGGCCATGCCGGGAACTCGGACGACTCCGTCTACTTCGTACGCGCTCACCTTGTCTTTCACGATCTTGGCAATTCGATTTTGAGCTGCCTCGTCGACCTGTTTGAGTGCGGCAACTGCAAGCGACACGTGCTCGCTGATCATCTCCCAGTACTGCCCTGGCGATGTCGTCACGAGTTCGACTCCGACGTCCCACTCTGCAACATCATTCAGGCCTGCCGCCTCGTACAGGTTCGTGACGTACCCCGGTGCTGCGCACCTGAACATGTTCGGTCCATCTGGATCTTGTGGCGCCAGTACTACTTCGGTGGCGATTGCCTGCATCGCAATCGAAGTCCACGGGTTTTCTTCAGGTTTGACCCACACCGATGAGCAGAGCCGTCCTCCCGGCTTAAGGACGCGAGCGAACTCGGCCGTCGCGGCTGCGACATCGGGAAGGAACATGTAGCCGAAGCGGACCGAGACGCTGTCGAAGCTTGCATCACCAAACGGCAGGTCGTCTGCGCTGCACGTCTTGGTATCGAAATTCGTGATGCCTAGGTAGTTGGCCCGTCGCTTTGCGATGTCGAGCATCTCGCCGGCAAGGTCGGTCAAAACGAGGTGTCCCCGCGGCGCGAGTCGGGCAACAGTTAGCCCAGGTTCGCCGGTACCGGACGCAATATCTAGATGCTGCTGATCGGCAGAGATGTCGAGATGTTCAAGCATGGCGGTGGTCACCGGCCCTAGCTGATCCATGATGATCGAATCCCACTTTTCCCAACCTGCGGACAACCCGGCCCACGCCTTGCGTTGGCTCTCCCGGATCTCATCGCCACTCGGCATTTGTCCCCCTGCGATCGACTGGTTTCATCGAACAC
>CAIKAW010000068.1 GCA_903825575.1 uncultured bacterium
CGGACGTCGTATGGGCAGGATTCTTGAGACTGATAGCGCTGGTTTGATCACTCGGGTTAGTTTGGATTGCGATCATGAAGCAGCTCAATATCGGCGAGTCAGCGTGATCGACGAGAGCGGCGCCAAAGCCTGGAGCAATCCCTTCTAGGATCCCCGCAAGTCTAGAATGCTGCCAAAACGCGGCTATTCATAATCTTCTTTCCTATTTCCTGGGGGGAAAATGAGCGACACAGAAGGTTTTGTTTCCGGGTTGCCATGTTGGATCGACACCAGCGTGGAGACCTCCGAACTGCGGCAAGGACTGATCGACTTCTACGGCTCGCTGATGGGCTGGACTTTCGACGTCGGCCCCGAGAACACTGGCTTCTATTCGATGGGCAACCACGACGGGAAGCCGGTTCTTGGGATCGGTCAGCAAGGAGGTGGCGCTGGCCATTGGGTTGTCTACTTCAGCACCGACGACATCGCGGCCAGCGCGGCTCTCGCCACCGTGTTAGGCGGGCAAGTGTTCGCGGGCCCGATGCAGGTAATGGACATTGGTCACCTCGCGCTGGTTATGGATCCGGCCGGAGCGGTGCACGGGCTTTGGCAGCCGCTTAACTTTGCGGGCTTCGGTGTAATCCATGAACCCAATGCCCCTGGTTGGTTCGACCATTATTCCGAGCAACCTGAAGCGGCCGCCACGTATTACAGCGGTTTGCTCGGTCACCCAGTCATGGCCCAAGAACCCGGAATGCGAATCCTGCACCGGGGCGATCAGTGGTTTGCCAGCATTTCCGAGGGCGATTGCTCAGTGGTGCCACCGCATTGGACGCCAATCTTTGTGGTCGCGTCGCTAGCCGAAACGCGGGCCCGGGCGCAGCAACTGGGCGCCGAGATCGTGGTCGAGGAGATGCCGGTTCCTGGTAGTGCCCTATCGGTACTACGTGACCCTGTCGTGGGTGCGCATTTCACGGTCATGGCGCACGGCGGCGGCGAGAACCCAGGGCAGTAGGGTCGGGGTTGGCGGGGTTCCGCCCGCCATTGCGTCCGGAGGTCCCCGTGACCGACCTGGCAATTCCCCAGGGTCCTACCGAGCGGGCGGCTGCGCTCGATGACTTCGCCACCTACCTGAATCCGCAGAAGGTGCGCGTAATGCGCACGGCTGGACTCGATCTAGTCGAAGGTGATCGGTCTGGTGCTTGGGTGTGGGATGTCGACGGCCGAAAATTCCTCGACTGTTTCACCTCGGCTGGTTCTTTCAACGTCGGGCGACGCCACCCCAAGGTGGTGGCTGCGGCAAAAGAAGCTCTGGACCATCTTGATCACGGCAACTTCCTGTTGTGCAGCGCGCAAAAGGCGCGGCTGGCCGAGAGGCTGGCGGAACTCGCGCCGGGAAACTTGCAATGCACGACGTTTGGAACCGGTGGCGGTGAGGCCGTCGACTTCGCGCTCAAACTCGCACGCGGCGCCACGGGTCGACCCAAGATCGTTTCAACGACAAACGGCTACCACGGTCACACCGGCTTCGCGCTTTCCGCCGCAGGACGCGAAGCTTTCCGCGAGCCCTTCGAACCGCTGCTGGCCGAGTTCGCATTCGTGCCATTCGGTGACGCCGACGCGTTGGCCGCTGCGGTGGACGAACGCACGTCGGCGGTAATCCTCGAGCCCATCCAGGGCGAGGGCGGCGTAGTTGTCCCGCCCGACGGATATCTAACGGCGGCGCGCGCTGTCTGTGACGCGACCGGGGCCAAGCTGGTGTTCGACGAAATTCAAACCGGGTTTGGGCGAACCGGACGGTGGTTCGCATCGCAACATGAAGGCGTGGTCCCGGATGTAATGACGGTAGCCAAGTCCCTTGGCGGGTCCCTTGCTGCCATTTCGGCAACGATCTATACCGAGGAGTTGCGCGAGTTCCTGATTCCTCATCCCTTCATCCACTTGTCGACGTTTGGCGGGTCGGACTTGGCGTGTGCGATTGCGCTCGCCACGATCGAGGTCATCGAGGAAGAGGGACTGGTCGCCAACTCCGCGGCGATGGGCGGACGTTTGCATGCAGGTCTGGCTGAATTGGCCGCGACTCACCCGGGGATGATTTCGGAAACCCGCGGTCGAGGACTGATGGCCGGCCTGAAGTTCCGCGACGATTCGCACGGACCTCGGATGTCCTACCAACTCTCGCAACGCGGGGTGCTCGCGATCTACAGCGGGAACGAACCCTCAGTGATGCGGCTCATGCCGTCGCTAGTTGTTGGCCCCGAAGAGATCGATCTGCTTCTTGAAGCACTCGACGGTGCGCTGGCGGCGGTTGAATCGGGCTCAGGGCCGGCCGATACTGAGTCCACGCGTGCCCGCCGCCGACCTGTTCGCGAATAGCCAACCTTCATCTACTAACTGCCAGATATCCGCCCGACCGACGAGGAAACAATGGCTAGCTGGGACGAAGTGCAGGAAGCTCTAGCCGACTACACGGTCAGTTGCAACACCAATGAGCGGCTGCGAAAGATGCAGCGTGACTGGTCGCGCATGCTGCACTTCATCTGCTCGGACACCGGCGATCTATTCAGCATGGACGTGAAGGCCGGCGAAATCATCAGCACGCCAAGCGGACACGTTGGTGTTCCTGATGTCGTGGTTACGACTGATTCGGAAACCTTCTGCGACATGTTCTGGGGCGACATTAATCCGATGCCGCGTTACCTCCGCGGGGAAATCCAAGTACGCGGATCGCAGGAAGACATCATGCGCATCGACGCGATCAGTTACGTGATCTGGCCCGACGCATGAGCCTCGACGACTCCGCTGCACGTACCCCGTCTGGCCCGACCCAGCACCACCCGCATGAGTTACGTCGCTCGGTAGGTGCGGTAACGGCAACTGCTACCTCGGCCGGTCTGGCATTCGCGGCGATCAACTTCATTGGCGTCGTGTCAGTGGCGACGTTCGCGCTTGGCTCGAGCGCTTGGCTGGCGATTGCCATTGGCGGCCTGATCTCATTGGTCGTGTCGGGCGTCTTCAGCGAGTTAAACAGCATGTGGCCGACAGCGGCCGGTGTGCGTTTGTATATCTCCAACGCCTTCGGAGTGCGATTCGCGCTCATCGCCACATTCACCTACATGAGCACCGTCATTCTCGTAATAGCCGCCGATGCATTCCTCATCGGTGCGGCAATCCAGCACCTGCTGCACGAGCCGTCAGCGCTGGCTTACGTGTGGATTCTGCTTCTTCTGCTGATTGCAACGGTGTTGAATCTGCGTGGGATCAAGATAGCCGGGCGCGTGCAGTCGGTCGTGACTTACGTCGTGCTGGCGTCGACGACGGGACTATCGATCGTCGCGCTGTTCAAGCCGGGGCTGCCTTATCCGCATCCATTCGCAGTCTTCGGAAATGGCGCGCTGTCTGGGTTCCAAGCCATCGCATTTGCGCTGTTCCTATTTGCTGCCTTCGAGTGGGTGACCACCACGGCTGAGGAAGCCCGTAAGCCGCAGGTGATCACTCGCGCTCTGTTTATCGCGCCCTTGCTGATCTGGTTCGCGGCCACGGTCTTCAGCTTGGCTTTGACTCATTTGGTGACTCTGGATGCCGCGCACGCAAGCGCCTATCCACAGTTGCTGCTCGGGTCAGCCGCACTGGGCCGATTCGGCGAGATCTGGATGCTTGGGGTCACAGTCCTGACCGCCATCAACACGTTCAACGGCGGCTTCCTGGTTGCATCGCGATTTGTCTATGCAGCCGCGCGCGAAGGGAACCTTCCGCGGGCGTTTGCGCGGCTGAACCTGCGGGCCGTTCCGTGGCTGGCCGTGATCGTGTTGGCGGTCACGTCGGCCGTCGTCGGGGCCCTGGTATTTGCGACGGGGGAGTGGCTGTTGTTGGTCGCTGTGGGCGCTTCGTTGGAGGCCATGGTGTTCGCGATCGCATCAGCTGCCCTGCTCAAGCTACGTCGCACAGACGATCGGGTTCGAGGTTTTCGGCTGCGCGGGGCACCAGTCGTCGCAGGTTTTGGTCTGGTCCTCTTCGCCATTTTGGCATTGGCCTCTGGGCTATCGGATCCGAAGAACCCCAAGGCTTTCTCGCCGCTGCCTGCCTTGGTCGTACTCACGTTGGCAGCGGTGTCGACGGCGTATGTCTACCTCGTGGTCCCACGCTTGCATCGGGCCGCTGCAGCCCGTCGATTGGCGGCGCGCGCAAGCGGTGAGCAGACTCGGCGTCGGCCACCGCGCCCATGAGCATGCGGGCCGCTGGATCGCATTTGCAGCTGAGCGCTACTTAGGTGCCATTCTTAAGGCGCCGTCCATGCGTATGACTTCACCATTGAGGTAATCGTGCGCCACCAGCATCAAAACAAGTTGCGCATACTCGTCGGGACGTCCCAAGCGTTTCGGGAATGGGATGCCAGAGGCTAACGCGGCTCGAAACTCCTCGCTCACCGTCGACAGCATCGGGGTGTCGACGATTCCGGGGGCAATCGTGCACACCCGAATCCCGTATTGAGCCAAGTCGCGGGCTGCTGGCAAGGTCATAGCTGCTATCCCGCCCTTGGATGCCGCGTATGCCACCTGTCCGATCTGCCCGTCGAAGGCCGCGACGGAGGCAGTGTTCACGATCACGCCGCGCTGACCGTCAGCATCGGGCTCAGTGGCGGCGATTGCCTCGGCTGCCAGTGCCAGGACGTTGAACGATCCAATCAGGTTGATTTTGACCACGCGAGCGAATAGGTCAAGGTCGTGCACACCAGAGCGGCCGAGGATTCGTGCGGCGTTCCCTATGCCGGCGCAGTTCACGAGCGTGCGCAGCGGAGTTCCGTTCGCTCTGGCTACATCTACCGCAGCGCGGACTTGGTCCGGTTCAGTGACGTCCGCTGGCAGGTAGGTAATACCGGCGACTGCGGGCGCCGCCTGGATTGCTCCGGGCAGATCAATTCCGAACACCGTGGCACCGGCGGCAGCGAGAGCCGCGGACGTCGCGGCGCCAAGTCCTGATGCTGCGCCGGTGACTACTGCTGCAGTGCCTGTGAGTTCCATTGGGCTGTCCTTAGCTACTAGATCTGTCAGAAGTCGCCGGAATCTTGGCGCAGTTGCGCCAAGATTCGGACCAGGTTTGCCACGGCGGTGGAGCTCAATCCTGGCTCACTGAAGACCTCGGCGTTGAGCGACTCGGTCGCCCGCTCGGCCAATCTCCGACCGCTTGCGGTCAACTCGACCAGCGTGACTCGTCGGTCAGTGGGGTGTGGGGAGCGACGCACGAGTTTCGCCTGCTCAAGTCGGTCCACCGCGTTAGTCACGCTTGTCTGGTGGACTTGCAACCGGGCGCCTATGGTGCGCATCGGCAGCGAGCCTCGTCGGCTCAGGAACAACAGCATTAGAACCTCGTACCGAGCGAACGTCACCCCGAATGGCTTGAGCACGGCCTCGACTCGAGTCAGCGCGATTTGGTGCGCGCGCATGAGTGATGTGATGGCCGCCATCCCTGGCGCGGCATCAGCCCAGCCGCGCTCTTCCCACAGTCGGGCTGCCTCGGCAATCGGGTCGGCCGCCAGTTTGGGGCCCTGAGCGCTCATGGGTTCATCGTAAGGGCTAGACCCACGCCGCATGTCCATAGACGTCAATTAGTCGGATGTCCTACTATTTACCTAGACATCGGAGGTGGAGCGGGCAGTGGCCGACCAATTGCACATCCCTGCCAATCCCGTGCGATTCCTGACGGCCGCGAGCCTGTTCGACGGGCACGACGCCGCCATCAACATCATGCGCCGATTACTGCAGTCGCAGGGGGCGGAGGTTGTTCACCTAGGACACGACCGCAGCGTTGCCGAAGTCGTGTCGGCTGCCATTCAAGAAGACGTGCAAGGGATCGCGATTTCCTCATATCAGGGTGGGCATCTGGAGTACTTCAAGTACTTGATGGAGAAACTCGCCCAGCGAGGTGCGGGACACATTCGCGTCTACGGCGGCGGAGGTGGGGTGATTGTTGCCGACGAGATCGCCGAACTAGCTCGAATCGGTGTTCATATCTTTAGCCCCGAAGATGGCCAACGACTTGGCCTGCCCAGGATGATCAACATTCTGATCTCTGAGTGTGACCAACCGCCAAAAGCAAGCATTGACCTCGCTGCGCTGCGCGACGGCTCGCAGTTGGAGTTAGCCCGGGCTATAACACTGCTAGAAGTGGGCGGCGATTCGGCCTTGGCCACCCAGATTGCCGCTGCCGGACCGGATCTGCCAGCTCCAGTGCTAGGTGTCACCGGGACCGGGGGATCGGGCAAGTCTTCACTTACTGATGAACTGATTCGCCGATTCCGTCGGGATAGCAGCGATTCGATCCGCATTGCCGTTCTTGCTGTTGACCCGACTCGGCGCCGCGGAGGTGGGGCTCTGCTTGGTGACCGGATTCGAATGAACAGTTTGGATCCGCAGATCACGTTCTTCCGCTCCCTTGCAACGCGCGAGTCAGGCAGGCAGACCCCTGAGCATCTGTCAGACATGATTGCCGCAGTTCGCGTCGCTGGTTATGACTTGGTGATCGTGGAGACCCCGGGTATTGGCCAAGGCGATGCGGACATCGTCAGTTACGCCGACGTAACCCTCTATGTGATGACTCCGGAGTACGGCGCCTCATCGCAGTTGGAGAAGATCGACATGCTCGATCTGGCAGACGTGGTTGCGATCAACAAGTTTGAACGTCGCGGTGCAGAGGATGCTTTGCGCGATGTCGCTCGGCAGTTGGTTCGCAATCGAGAGGCTTTCGGTACACCGTCCGAAGAGATGCCGGTGTACGGAACGAGTGCTGCACGTTTCGATGACGACGGTGTCACGGCGCTTTATCAGCACTTGCTCGGTCGGCTTCGCGCGTGTGGCCTACGCCATTTCGACAGCCTGCTGGTCTCGGTATCGGGCAAGACGTCAACCAAGTTGGCAAGCGTTCTGCCGCGCGGTCGAGAACGCTATCTGGCCGAAATTGCCGAAACGATCGGCAGCTTTCACGCGGAAACGGCTGAGCAGGCGGCGCGAGCACGAACCCGCCAACAGTTGGCTGCCACGAGAGACCTGCTGATCCGGAGCGACAATCCGGCCGCCGCCGCCGCTGTCACCGCGCTATTGGATCAGGCAGCGCACCTACTCAATGCCGAAAGCACCGATTTGCTCGCAGGCTGGCCCGCCGTAGCCGCTTCGTATTCGGGCACCGAACAGGTCTATTTGGTGCGGGGTGCCGAGTTCCGGACGCCACTTACGCGCACGTCGCAGTGCGGATCCATCGTGTCGAGGGTCGCGCTACCTCGACACTTGGATGACGGATCGCTGCTGCGCTTCCTGCGTTCAGAGAATCTGCCCGGGTATTTTCCGTTCACAGCCGGGGTGTTTCCGTTCAAACGCACTGGTGAGGCGCCAGCGCGCATGTTCGCGGGCGAAGGCGATCCGGTGCGGACCAATCGTCGATTCCATCTGCTCTCTGAAGGCCAGCCAGCCACCCGCCTGTCGACCGCCTTTGACTCAGTGACGCTTTATGGCCGCGATCCCGCACCGGAACCGGACGTCTACGGAAAGGTCGGAACATCCGGCGTTTCGATAGCTACTGTTGAGGACATCAAAGATCTCTACGCCGGATTCGACTTGTGCTCGCCATCTACGTCGGTGTCCATGACGATCAACGGACCGGCGCCGGCCATTCTGGCCATGTTCTTCACAGCGGTCGTTGACCAGCAGTTCGAAATGTTCGAAGCAGCTCAAGGACGGGCTCCCTCAGAGTTTGAGCGGGCCGAGATTCAGTCGAAAGCGGTGAGCACCGTCCGTGGCACCGTGCAAGCCGACATTCTCAAGGAGGACCAAGGGCAGAATACCTGCATCTTCTCAACCGAATTTGCGCTTCGCTGTATGGCGGACATCCAGGAATGGTTCATCGACAACTCGGTGCGCAATTTCTACTCAGTCTCGATTAGCGGCTACCACATTGCCGAGGCCGGGGCCAACCCGATCTC
>CAIKAW010000069.1 GCA_903825575.1 uncultured bacterium
ACCATACCCGGAGTCCATTGACACAGTGCCGCTGACAATCGCGCTTGCCTTACAGGACGTCGGTCAGGAATCGAAGCCCAAACCGAAGCGATCCAGCGTGCGCAACCACGGATTGCGGCGACCCTGAGCTCGATCGGCCCGATCTAGCGACCATCTAGTGAGCCCAACCCCAATCGAGCGCAACGGTTCTCCCGGCAACGGCAAAGGCTTAGATCGCACCATTTCAAGTCGAGTTCGTTCAGTGTCGGCACCGTCAAGCAGGTCCAGCATGGTCGCCGCGCCAAACCGAGTCGCTGCGACGCCAAGCCCGGTAAAGCCAAGGACGTACCCAACCCGGCCCCGGTTTGCCAAGCCCCAAAAGGCGGTGAACCGCGTGCACGTGTCGATGGCACCGCCCCAAGCGTGACTGAAACGCAGACCGGTCAGCTGCGGGAAAACTTCAAAAAAGTGCTCAGCCAACAGCCCGAATGTTTTGGGGCTCTGATCGAGATGCGGGCCAACACCGTTATTCCAGTGGTACACGGCGTCGTAGCCGCCCCACAGAATCCGTCCATCTGCGGTTGGCCGGAAGTAGTGGAACTGGTTGCCAGAATCTGACAACCCGTGGCGCCCGGCCCAGCCGATCGAATCCCACTGTGCCGGCGTGAGCGGTTCGGTCATCAGTACATAGTCGTAGACAGGCAGCACGTAGCTGCGGAGCCGACGGAGTAGCGGGGGGAAAGCGTTCGTCGCGAGCGCGACTCGTCTCGCGCGCACGCTGGCGTGAGCCGTCTTCAGCGTTACCGCGCTGCCATCGTCGACTAGCCCAGTGACACCCGTGTGCTCGAATATGCGCACGCCAAGGTCGAGGCAGGCCTGGCGCAACCCCCATGCCAACCGAGCCGGGTCCACCAGCGCAACACCGTCGACATCGAGAAGTCCCGCCTCGAAGACTGGCGAATGGATCTCTGCCTGCATCCGATCGCGATCCCAGAACTCGAGCTTTTGCCCGTATTCGACACCTTCCGACACGGCCGCGGCCAGTGCTTCAACTTGATAAGGCTCGGTTGCCACGTTGAAACCGCCCGAACGCCGAAAGTCCGCGTCAATGTGGTACCGCTTCAGCGTGACTTCCAGCCCGCCTAGATTTTCGTCGCCGAGTCGGATCAAGGTGCGCAGTTCATCCGGAAAGCGCTGGAGCCCATTGGCAAAGCCGTGGGTAAGAGACGCGTCGACAAACCCTCCATTGCGGCCGCTTGCTGCTCCCCCACATGCGCCCGCTTCCAACAGCAGCACATCGCGATCCGGGTCGGCTTCCTTCGCCTGCAACGCCGTCCATAGCCCGGTGTAGCCGCCACCAACAACGACGAGTTCCGCTGACGTATCAACCGTCAATGTAGGCGCTGTTGCAGGGGCTAGCTTCGAGTCCAACCAGAACGACTGCGGTGCCGCATCGCGAAGCGAAGCGATCGAAGCGTTGCTTGCCACTTTGGAGTACGGCATGAGGTCAGGCTTTCTTGCGCCGCCGAGAGGATGAAACCTGACCAACGATGACGACCACCAAAGACACCAAGAACATGGTCGCCCCGACCACGTTGATCTGCGGCGGCGTGCCGTGGTTGGCCGCACCCCAGACAAAGATTGGGAAGGTTACCGTGGCACCGGAATTGAAGTAAGTGATGATGAAGTCATCAAATGAAAGCGAGAATGCGAGTAGCGCCGCCGCAACGATTCCTGGCAAGACGAGCGGGAAGGTTATCTTCCAGAAAGTTACCCGTTCATTCGCATATAGATCCATTGCTGCCTGCTCGAGCCGTGGATCTAGGGCCGCGATTCGGGCCTTAACTGTGACGACCACAAAACTCAAACAAAACATGATGTGCGCGATCAAAATGGTCATCGTCCCAGACTGGACGCGAAGCATCACAAACAGCGCCAACAAGGAAGAACCCATCACCACTTCGGGCGTGGCCATCGGCATGAAGATGAGCAGGTTGGTAGCCGATCGCCCGCGGAACCGATATCTCCCCAGCGCAAAGGCCACCAAGGTTCCGAGAATCACTGACACCACGGTTGCGATGAGTCCGATGGTCAGACTCAATTTCAGGCCCGAGCACATGCCGCTGACAGCGCAAGGGTGTTGCCAAGCATTGGTTGAGAATCGCACCCACTTGTCGTTATAGCGACCGTTGGGTCGATTGAACGAGAAGGCGACGACAACAAAGATCGGCAGGAACATGTAGAGAAGGGCCGCACCGGCACCGAGTGGCACTATGTGCGCACGGATCCAACGGATCGGCCCACCTGGGCGGGCGCTGCCGACGCGAGCAATCTTTGTGCTCTGGGTCGGAGTCTGAACGGCCATCAGACCAACTCCTCAGTCCCGGCTCGTCGCACATAGAGAGAGACCAGAATCAGAATGGCGATCAAGAGGGTGAAGGACAACGCTGAAGCGGTCGGATAGTCGAGTTCAGAGAAGTACTTCAAGTCGATAACTTCCCCGATCATGGCCTGATTCGGAACGCCGAGGAGTCGAGAGTTGATGTAGTCACCGGCGGCCGGGATGAATGTTAGAAGCGTTCCGGCGACGACGCCGGGCAACGACAGCGGCCACGTGATCTTGCGGAAGGCCGTCCAGGGGGAGCAATACAGATCCTGTCCGGCCTCGATCAGCCGCGGATCCATCCGGTCAAGAGCGGCGTAAAGCGGCAGTGTCATGAACGGAAGGAAGTTGTAGGTCAGACCCGCAACAACCGCAAGCGGCGTGTTCAGGACTCGGGTCGACTGGGTCAGACCAACCACTGCCAGCAGGTTCGTGATGTGGAGCGAGCGCATGATCGAAACCACGATGCTGTTGTCCGCCAGAATCGTCTGCCAAGCCAACGTTCTGATCAGGAAGCTCGTGAAGAAAGGTGCAATCACTAAGACCAACATCGCGTTCTTCCAGCGACCTGCGCGAAAGGCGATCGTGTACGCGAGTGGGTAGCCGATCATGATGCAGAAGATGGTTGCCAAGCCTGCATAGACGAACGACCGAAGAAACTGGGGCCAGTAGCTCGACAACGCCGCTGTGTAGTTGGCGATATGGAATGTGAATTGGAACCCGTCAATGAGATTGCCTTGTTGCAAAGAGTTCTGGGCCAGGCTGATCGTCGGCGCAACAAAAAACACTGCGAGCCAAAGCAGGCCAGGCAAGAGCAAGAGGTAAGGCGTCAGCTTCCGGCGTCCGGGGCCCGTTGTCTTGAGGGACTGCGGGGCCTTCTCCGCTAGCGATTCGGCAAGCAATGCCCCACCGCTCACTGGGCTACCGCCGCCGGTGCAGCCTCATCATCAAGATCAGCGCCCGCAGCCACGTCCTGGCTGGCATCGAGGGCAAAGGCGTGAAGCGGATCCCAAGCGATTGTCACTGGGGCGCCGTTGTCAACGCGACTGTCGCGGTTTGTGTTCTGTTCAAACACTATTACTTCTTGACCCCAAGGCACCCGAACGAGGTATTGAGTGCTCACGCCGATAAAACTGGCATCGGTGACGACGCCTTCAAGGCGATTGAACCCGGTTGGCATCTCGGCGTCGGCACCAAAGGCAATCCGCAACTTCTCGGGCCGTACCCCGAGGTGTACGTCGTCACCGGCGGAGTGGATTCGCGATCCGTCCATCCGCAAGGTGCGATCGCCGACCTGAACTTGGGCGTCGGTCCCCCGCTGCATAACCCTGCCATTGAAGAAGTTCGACTGACCCAAGAAGTTGGCTGCGAACGTTGTGCTTGGGTTCTCGTACAGATCCGTCGGTGCGCCCATCTGTTCGACCCGACCGACATTCATCACGGCGATCGTGTCGGCCATGGTCATGGCCTCTTCTTGATCGTGCGTAACGTGTACGAAGGTGATACCAACTTCAAGTTGAATTCGCTTCAATTCCAACTGCATCTGTCGCCGTAGCTTCAGATCGAGTGCACCAAGCGGCTCGTCGAGCAACAACACCTTCGGGCGGTTGATCAGCGCCCGAGCCAAAGCGACCCGCTGCTGCTGGCCGCCGGAAAGCTGCGGCGGCTTACGGCGCGCCAATCCGCCTAGTTCGACGAGCTCAAGAATGTCGTCGACCTGCTTCTTAACGTCCTTTTGGCCGCGCCTTCGCAATCCAAAAGCGACGTTCTCGAAGATGTCTAGGTGCGGAAATAGCGCGTAACTTTGGAAAACCGTATTCACAGGGCGGCGGTAAGGCTTGGCCCACGTTATGTCTTCGGCGCCAAGTTTGATTGTGCCGTCGGTCGGTTCCTCGAGACCGGCCACCATCCGCAAGGTAGTCGTCTTCCCACAGCCCGAAGGGCCTAGGAGAGCGAAGAAGGATCCCTGCGGGATGGTAAGCGTGAGGTCATCCACCGCAGTGAAATCCCCAAAACGTTTGGTGACGTTGATCAGTTGCAGGTCAACGCCAGCACCCGCGGTAGTCACAGAATCGGACATCCGATCAGGCACCCCGTACTTTGTTGAACGCCGCGTTGTAGCGCGACTCTTGATCTGGCGTTAGGCCCATGAACAGGTGAGTGTTCTTCAGGAACTCTGCACTTGGGAAGATCAACTCATTGTTCACGAGGGTGGGATCTATCTTCTCCATCTCCTGCTGAGCACCCTGTACGGGGCAGATGTACTGCACATACGCGGCGACCTCTGCTGCGACCTTTGGGTCGTAGTAGTAGTTCATAACCTTCTCGGCGTTCTTCTTGTGCTTGGCCATGTTCGGGATCAGCATGTTGTCTGCCCAAATCATGATGCCCGCCGGCGGGGAAACAAACTTTAGATTCGGGTTGTCGGCCTGCAGTTGAACAACATCGCCCGACCACGCCATACAGGCCGCTAGATCTCCCTTGCTCAG
>CAIKAW010000070.1 GCA_903825575.1 uncultured bacterium
GCCCTTATCGCCGACATAGTTGCCTTCTGGGTCGACGAAGTACGACTGGCCGTAGAAGTCGTCAGTACCGAGGTCTTCGATCCCAACCCGGTTGATGGCTCCGACGTAGTACTCGTTTGCGACGGCCGCGGCTGGCTGTTCAATGCTCCACAGATACTGCGAGAGCCCACGCGACGTCGCCGACGGGTTGAACACGATCTGGGCCCCATTAAGGCCGAGTGCACGCCAGCCTTCGGGGAAGTGTCGGTCGTAGCAGATGTACACGCCAACCTTGCCGACAGCGGTGTCGAAAACCGGGTAGCCACCGTTACCGGGACGGAAGTAGAACTTCTCCCAGAACCCACTGACGTGCGGGATGTGCTGCTTGCGGTACTTGCCGAGGTACTTGCCGTCGGCGTCGACGACCGCTGCTGTGTTGTAGAGAAATCCGGGCTGCTCTTCTTCATACATGGGGAGCACGAGGACCATGCCCAGTTCAGCAGCAAGCGCCTGAAAACGTTCCGTAGTTGGGCCGGGAATGGATTCGGCGTACTCGTAGAACTTGGCATCCTGGACCTGACAGAAGTAAGGCCCGTAGAACAATTCTTGGAAGCACATCACCTTCGCGCCTTGGGCTGCTGCCTCACGCGCGTAGTTCTCATGCGCTTGGATCATGGATTCTTTGTCGCCGGTCCATTTTGTTTGGACAAGCGCGGCCCGCACGATTCCCATTTCGCTCCTACCACTTCGTTGTGTCAGGGCATTCGGACTTCTGGCCGACGTATTCGTGCCGACCAAAGGACTGATGATGCCCCTACCGGGGGGTAAAGGGAAGCACCGTCGGGCCCCGTCGGGCATCGGGTTCGATCATTCGGCGAACTCCAGCGTGAACCGGTCACGCTCACGTTTAGCCAGCCAATCTTGACTAGCCACGAAATCCCCGATTGGTAGGCCTCCGGGAGCCACCGGTTGGTACGGAGGCGGGCCGAACTCTGGGGTCAGGGTCGAGGTGGCATCGCCGCGGGCGGCCTGGTGCCGCCAAACCTGCAACCACCACTCCTCAAACTGGTCGAGGTGTCTGGCCCATTCCGGTGCGGCCGGATCGGCGACCTGCGGCCCCTGCTCGTGGCCGACGCGGGCGTGAATATGCACCACCCGGTCGATCACCGCCGCCAGGTCAGCGTCATCGAAGAAACGCTCCATCACCGTCACCCAGTGGGACAGATCAGCGGTCAACAGCAGGTCGGGGACGGCGTCCACTAGCTCCTTCGTGTGCCAAGGCGTGAAGAGCGGACGACTGCGGTGGGTCTCGTGTGCGACCCTGAGTCCGGCCTGTCTTGCTGCGATTCCCGCGCGCCGGTAGTAGTCGACCGATTCGGCGAAATCGAACCGATCCGCACCGGCATGAACATTCACGAGTGGCGGATTGCAGGGTGCGACATCAGCCAACTGTCGTTCTAAGTTGTCGGCACAAGTGCGTGCGTCGGGTCCGTCGGCGAAGAGCAGCGGAATCCAGGCCACGTTGTGGTCACGCAAAAGTGCAGGCAACTGGCTGAGGTTGCCCCACTGAAACGACGGGCCTTCCAGACCTGCATAGCCACCGGTCCTAAGAGCGGGGACTAACTCTTCGGCGGTGGCGGCGCCGGCGCCGGGACCACAGCGGCCCCACATCGGCTGATAGATGGCTAGTTGCACAGGTGCAGGGTAGTTGGCACGCTCGATCAGGGTGCGGGCGCAATGAAGTGGTAGGCCCGCCGGCGCGTGAGCAGCAAGAATTCATCCTCACGCAAAGTCGTTCGGTGCAACACCGGAAGCCCGTAACGCTGAGCCAGTTTTCGCAACTCCACCGCTGACCTAACTTCAACCTGCGGCACTTTAAGGTCAGGGAATCGCGGCGTGAGCCGCAGACAATCACCAAGGCGACAACAGGTCCGCTGCGGTTCCGCCAGCCCGGCGCCTTCACGCCACCGGCGATAGAGCAGCCAAGACGACCCGCACCCAATCCCGACGCCGGCAATGGCGGCATAACCGAACGCTGAGTCGAGCCGGTCCCCCGATGCCAAGGCAACCACCGCCAAACTCGCCAACACCGTCGATAACCCGCAGCCGACAAGCACCCGCACCCCTTGGCTGTCCAGACCCGCTGTCGAACGTTCTGGTCCAGCGCGACGCAGCGCTCGAACCAGGTCTGGGCCCGGCCGTTGTTTACGTCGCGGCAACATCGACAACGAAGACAGTCCGGCTGCAAAAAGACCGAAGAGCAACGGGTTTCCGACGATCCACTTGAGCACCAAGCCGAATTTTGGGACAGCAAACCAGAACTGGCCCCGAATCGCCTCGGTTGTCGTGCGTCCCGGGTCGATCCAGGAGTTGTGGATACCTTTTGTGCGCCACCCAGCAGTCGAATCACCACTGACCAATTGATGGACAACCAAGCCGGAGCCGACCGTAAACAGCGCGACGTCCCCCAGTGAGTAGTCACCCCGATGGGCCACCACAAGATCGCCCGGCTGCAACATAGGTTGCATCGACGTCCCGGCGACAATCGCATACGTCGCCGGGCCGCCGATCGCCGTGGGTGCCAGGAAGAACCACCAGAGCAGGAGCATGAGCGTTGGCGTCAGCCCGCGACGTAAACCCCGGTGCCAA
>CAIKAW010000071.1 GCA_903825575.1 uncultured bacterium
GTTCCAGAGCTCAGATGACCCGCCGTCGGTCAGGCCGCTCTCCTGCAACATGGTGCCCATCGCTCCATCGAAGAGCAGCGGACTGTGGCTAGCAAGGGCATCCGTAAGCGAAGTCATGCAGTGAAGCCTAGACGACTGAATCGGGACTTGGGACGGACACCTGCCCCTTGCGGGTCGGCTCCTCCTTGAGCCACTGAGATATCAGATAGAGCGTGGCCGGAAGAAATGCAATCTCGCCGCACACCCACAGAATCGCGCCTCCAATCTGCTGATCAGCTGCTTGCTGCGCGACGGTGTGGCCGATTGCATACCACGGGTAGGCGTTACTGGTGAACAGGACGAGGGTGGCCGCCACAATGACCATGACCCCATTCGTCGCGATCAGCGCAGCGACTCGTTGCGGACCTGGCAGTTGGGGCCGGAATGGACGTGACCCGAAAATCTGTAACCAGAGTGCAACACCAAAACCGAAGAAACTTCCGTGCTCGAGAAATATGTGAACCATTGGATGTCCGGCGGCCGCGTCAAACGGTCCCGGCAAATGCCAAAGGATCATCGTAAAATTGAACAGCACCACTGAAGTCAGCGGCCGAGCAAGCAGTCGCCGCACTTTGGTCGCGGCATTGGTCTTCGATCGCGCACCGGATCGGCTGCTCGTGCGTTGCGATAGGCGACCCAATGCATTTCGCCACGAGCGAGGCAGTCCCCCCAATAGCGGAAGCCATGGAGACCCAATAACCAGCAACGGAGGCGCGACAAACGAAAGTAAAATGTGTTGTACGACGTGGGCGCTCAAATACTGATCAGCCCAGTAGTCCACTGGCGAAACTACCGCCAGTGCTGTCACCAGCAGACTCGCCCAGAACAGCAGCGCTTGGCCGACAAGTTCCTTGGTATCGCGACCCGCCCGTTGCATGGCACCAAACAGATGCCTGACCCCGCGAGCATGGACAATCACTATCACGGCCAGCAAAAACAAGAATGGATCAACTGACCAGTGCTGAAGAAGCCGGCTCATGTCAGTCGACCACGCTCGGTCGCTGCGCCCTCGCGAACAGCCAAACGAAGACTACGCGAAGGTACACTCACCCTGAGATCTTGAACCGATGGTGCAATCAGTTCCGCTGGAGGCCTGAGCACGTGACACAGCCCGCCCAAGGTGAAGCATCTGGGTCCTATGACGCGGTCGAACCTTCGCTGTGGCGTTGGCTTGGTCGCCACCGGCGGGTCGTAGCCCCGTTGGTTGTGGTCGTGGTTGCTGGCAGTGTCTTGGCTTTGGACTGGCCACATTCGGCAACGACCGGGCAGATGCGCGCTGACTTCGCCCAGTTCGCTACGCAGATGCGCGGCGACGTTCAATCCTGCAGCGTTGAAGTCGAGCAAACTCTTAGCGCATACAACCAAATCACGGCTGGAGCAGTGAATGACAGAAACACTGCGATCGGGATAGCCATCCAGACCGCACTTGATTGCACGCCGATGGGCAACAGCCGCGTCGACGAACTCGGGTCGCTGGCGGCACCGCGATCTTTGTCGAAGTACCACCTCGATGCTGCATCTGCCCAGTTGTATGCCTGGTGTTTTCCTGCCGCCGTTGACCTGGCACAGGACGTTCAAAAGCTTCTCAACAAGCCCGGTGATGCAGCCACATTGGCAGATGTGAAACTCAAACTCGGCGAACTCAGCGTTGCAGCTGCCACCGCCCAGCACGGGTTCGATTTGGCAGCTTCCGATCTTGGTCTTGGTTCGACCGTTCCGTTTGGTCTTGAGGGAGTCCGGCCCGGAGTGCTTGTCGGCTGACCTCAGGTCAGGAATCATCCCGCCGCTGCAGGTAGAACCACAACGACACACCCAAGAAGAATACGAGGGGAAATACATACGTTAGGACAGCACCTGTCGGTGCTCCAGCGGCAATTAGGTTCACGCGGATCCGCTCCTAGTTAAGAACTGAGAAGAGAACATAGAGCCCGATCCCGACCAACGATACGAAGCCCACGAACAACTTGGCACCAACCGCGGATCCGACAAATGCAACGAGCTCGGAAGATTCCCTATTCTCGCCCTCGGGACTCAGTAGCCACTTCACGCGCACGCTCCGTGCGAAGAGCGTTTCAAGCCAGTAAGCCGCACCAAGAAGATAGACGCCGAAAATAGGCATCGTCGCCGTATAGACCGACGCGTATCCGGATGATCCAGCGGCAAACCCGGTCCTGTTCATTCCCCAAAACTGGAGTACGCCGGCGGCTAGGAACATGAGCGTTGCGGCCAAGGTCGCTACGCGCCAGTCGCCAGGACGGGACTTCCCCAGAGACTGCAATGACCGGGTATAGAACCAAAACAGCCCACTGGCGACCAAGGTGAGTACGAGCACCGGGATGGAGATGAAATCCGAAGGGCGCTGACCGGCAGCACGCCAAAGGCCGTTGCTGTCGAGAGAGTGAAGGTAGAAGTAGGAGAACACTCCTGCGCCGAACAACATTGCCGATAGCGCGACAAACAATCGCGAACCAGTCCAGTAGGCACCCTTAGCCGCCGCTCGTTCGATCGCGGCGTCACGCTCGTCCGCAGTTTGGGCGCGGGATGTTGCTCCCGAAACTTGGTCCATGTCAGTTCCCCTCGTGCACAGTCGTGCCAGGTCGTAGCTCGGTTGCTCCGGCATCGAGTACCGCCATCGGGCCGGCGTCGCTGCCGTATTCGTAGGGACCGGACAGCACCTCAGGGATATGAACGAAGTTTGTCGCAACCGGCGGAGTCGAAGTGAACCATTCAAGTCCGCGTGAACCCCAAAGGTCTGCGGCAAGCGGCGTTCGCGGGTCAATAACGACAGTCTTCACAAAGTTGTAGACGAAGATCAGAATGCCGATTCCAATTACGTAAGCCGAAATCGAAACCCAGTCGTTCAGCCCCTGTAGCGCCCTCTGGTACTCAAATACCCGCCGAGGCATACCCAACTCA
>CAIKAW010000072.1 GCA_903825575.1 uncultured bacterium
ACAACTCCTCCGCCCGACCGAACTGGCTAACCTGTGGGTTGCCACCGCCCATGGGGATGACCACGCCGGCAACATTTGGGTGGTGGAAGGCCCAACAGGCCCAACCTTGCGATTGTTCGATCCGGCCTTTGCTGCTGCCGACATTCCGGCGCTGCTTGCCCCCATTAAGGCGACCTACCACAACGTCTTCGCACACCCGTTCTGGTTGTACTACCCAGAACTCGTGGCCCCGGTGACGTACTCATTCGACGACATCGTGTGGGTATCAACCGAGGCTGACGACGAACTGTCTCCGCTGCGCCAGGAGATCCTCAACAGCTTGACCGACAATGTTTGGCTGCCCTTGCTGCTTGAACTAACGCGCCTTGGAGCGTTGCCAGCGAACTGGCGCCAGATCATTCGAGCCGGCCTAGTGGCGTGCCCGCTGCTGGTAACTAACTTATTGGCGGACGTCCGTAGCGAAGGGGTGCAGTACCTTGGCCTTGCAAACGTGATTCGGGCCGGGGTCGAGCCCGTGGGCGATAGTGATCCGATCAGCCGGTGGCTGGATCGGCTGCAGGAGGCGGTGGAGTGAAGCCGACCGAGATCAGGGCCCTGCTGCAACTCAAGTCGTTTGAGTTCAATCGCCAAACGCGCCGGCGTGGTAAGTCGCACAGCATTGAAGATCTGCGACGTTTGGCCAAACACAGCTTGCCGAAGGTGGTGTTCGACTACGTCGAAGGCGGGGCTGACGCCGAAGTTACGTTGGCCGACAATGTGGCCGGTTTCCATGCGCGGCGGCTGTTTCCAGTGTCGCTGTCGGACGTCGAACAACCAGATGCGCGGGTGTCAGTATTCGGTCATGAACTGCCGCTACCTTTGGGGCTTTCGCCAACGGGATACACCCGGTTAATGCACTCGACGGGTGAAATTGCGGTAGGTCGGGCTGCTGCCGCCGCCGGGATTCCTTACGTCATGTCGACTGTCGCATCGACATCTGTGGCGGATCTCGGACAAATCTCGAATCTGAATCTTTGGGCGCAGTTGTACGTACTCAAAGACCGAGATCAGACCTGGGCCTTCCTCAATCGAATTGCGGGCGCAGGCGTAACCGTCTTGGAGATCTCAGTCGACACCACCGTCGCGGGCTTCCGGTCGCGCGATGTGCGAAACGGTTTGACCATCCCGCCGGCCCTTAGCCCCAAGGCGATCGTCGACATCGGCGCACATCCGAGTTACTGGCTGCAGTTCCTGCGTGCGCCGGCGATGACCTTCCCGAACATGCCGCAGCAGAGTGAAGGCGGCAGTATCGGATCGATTTCTGACTTCTTCGAGTCGAAGTTGGGTTGGGATGATGTTGCCGCAATCCGCGAACGTTGGAATGGAAAGTTGCTTATCAAGGGTCCGGTCAATGGGCCGGACGCAAAGCGGGCGATCGACCTAGGTGCTGATGGCATCCACCTTTCAAACCATGGCGGTCGCCAACTTGATCGCTGCGCGACCACGCTGGACTTGCTGCCGGAAGTGCGAGCGGCGGTAGGTGACGGTCCGCTTGTCGTGATTGACTCCGGGATTCGCCACGGCAGTGACATCGTGACCGCGTATGCCTTAGGTGCGGACCTCGCGATGGTTGGTCGGGCCTACCTGTACGGATTGGCGGTCGCAGGTGAAGCGGGCGTGTCACACGCAATCGGAATCCTGAGCGAGCAGGTGCAACGAACGATGCACCTGCTCGGAGTTCACACCATGGCGGAGGTGCGGGCCAACGGCGCATCGTTGGTTCGCGATTCGAGAGGGCTGTGATCGCAGTGTCGGAATCTGGACGGCGTCGAGTATTCATCACCGGTGGGACCAGCGGTATCGGTAAGGCCGTCGCTGCCCGACTTTCGCAATCTGCTGACGTCTGGATTGTCGGTTCGCGCTCCGAGAAAGTCGCGGCGGCGCTAGCGGAGTTGCCCGGAGTTAGGGGCAGCGTGTGCGACGTGTCCGACCAGGGGCAGTGCATCGCCGCCGTTGCGGCCGCGAACGAAGCGCTCGGTGGGCTGGACGGTGCCTTCATCAACGCGGGTATCGACGGACAGGCGGTCGCCGGGCTCGAC
>CAIKAW010000073.1 GCA_903825575.1 uncultured bacterium
CAAGCAATGCGGATGTCGGTGTGGGACAAGCCGCGGGTCATTGGCTGCGCCGAAAACTTCCCGCAGCACATCGCGTTGCCACGCGGCTGCATGGATGCTGCGCTTTCCTTGCTGCACGAGAACGGCATTGCGTGCGATCTCCGAGACGAGCGTGTCCACGGCCAGCCGCTGGAGGTCGGCTTCGTTGGTACTCTGCGTATCGACCAGGAGGCTGCCGTCGCGGCGATGCTACATTACGAAACCGGTGTGCTGTGCGCGCCAACTGCCTTCGGTAAGACAGTCTCCGCAGCCGCGATGATCGCTCGTCGAGGTGTAAATACACTGGTGCTGGTGCACCGAACCGAGTTGTTGAAGCAGTGGCAGGAGCGGCTCCGGGCTTTTCTCGCCGTTGACAAGGGTGTGGTCGGCGTCATCGGCGGGGGCAAGTCCAGACCCAGCGGTAAGATCGACATCGCCGTTATGCAGTCGCTGTCGCGTCAGGGGGAAGTGAATTCGCTGGTCGAAAACTACGGCCAGGTAATTGTCGACGAATGTCATCACGTCGGCGC
Organism: uncultured bacterium; assembly: GCA_903825575.1. GTDB lineage: Bacteria > Actinomycetota > Actinomycetes > S36-B12 > CAIKAW01 > CAIKAW01. The sequence continues at coordinate 549 of CAIKAW010000073.1, forward strand.
CGTTTCTTTCGATGCGATCTTGAGGCGGACGAAGGCGAGGTACGTGCTCGGGCTGACGGCGACACCAATTCGCCGCGACGGACAGCAGCCGATCATATTCATGCAGTGTGGACCGATACGCTACACGGCCGCCAAGCCCACCGGTGCTCCCCGTGATCTGGAAGTGGTGCCCCGGTTATGGGACGCACGCATCGACTTGCCCCGGGAGGCTGGCATTCAGGACGTGTTCCGTCACCTCGCCAATGACCAGGAACGCACAGACGCCATTGCCGCGGAAGTCACCGGGGCGTTCGGGCAAGGTCGCAAGATACTGGTGCTCAGCGAGCGTACTGAGCATCTCGACGCCATCAAGGCCTCCCTCGGAAGCCAGGTTCCCGCACCGTTAGTGCTGCACGGCCGAATGTCGAAGAAGCAGCGGTCGGCCGTCATCGTAGAACTGGACTCGCTCCCGGCAGATGCCCCACGCATACTGCTGGCTAGCGGCAAATTGGTCGGAGAAGGCTTCGATCATCCTCCGCTTGACACCTTGGTACTGGCGATGCCGGTCTCCTGGAAAGGCACGCTGCAGCAGTACGCGGGGCGTCTCCATCGGGAACACGCCGGCAAGGCCGACGTGCGGATCATCGACTTCGTTGACACGGGTCACCCGGCGTTGCTTCGGATGTGGGTGAAGAGGCAGCGCGGCTACCGGGCGATGGGATATCGCCAGGCAACTGAGCACCCGACCGTGGGCCTGGTTGCTTGATCGCTCGCGAAGCCCGCATCCACATTGTGGCGACGGCACGCCGCGGCCTGTTTTCGGCCTTGCGCTGGTCTACCGCTGGAACGACGTTGAGGTCTACCGAAAGTCGACCGGCACGGGCCAACCGACACCGTAAACGCGGGGTTTCTATGGGAGTTCCGAGGTCAGGGCGTAGTATCACCAGCAGTACCTCGCGAAGAATCCAAATGGCTACTGCGG
>CAIKAW010000074.1 GCA_903825575.1 uncultured bacterium
CTAGTCGGTGCCGGCGACGCCGAAGGGACGGTCGTCGCAAGCCTGGCTGAGTACGGTGCAACGCGCGTCTATGTCGCAGCTTCGCCTGATCTATCCGGGTACTCCGTTGCGCCGATTGCAGAACTCCTTGCCAAGCTTGTAGCCGAGACCAGCCCGGCAGCTGTTTTGCTGGCATCGAGCCCGGACGGCAAAGAGATCGCCGCTCGACTGGCCGCCAAGCTTGGAAGTGGCGTGATCACCGATGCCGTAGCGGTAGCTGGCGATTTCGCAACCACTCAGTCGGTGTTCGGCGGTGGAACGGTCGTGCAAAGCCGGGTCACTATTGGCACCCCAGTCATCACAGTGCGGCCCAACAGCACGCCACCAGTCGCAGGGCCCGCAACAGTCGAACGCGTGGACTATGCGTTCGAGGTATCTGCTGGTGCGAAGTCGGCGCGGATTGTCGAGCAGGTGGCCAAGGAGCGCAGTGGTCGTCCCGACCTAACCGAAGCAGCGATTGTGGTTTCCGGTGGTCGTGGAGTAGGTGCTGCTGAGGGGTTTGCGGTAGTCGAGGCCTTGGCTGATGCGTTAGGTGCTGCAGTCGGTGCCTCACGGGCGGCTACCGATGCCGGTTGGTACCCACACCAGTTCCAGGTCGGGCAGACGGGCAAGACCGTGTCTCCGCAGCTCTATATTGCCAATGGCATCTCCGGTGCCATTCAGCATCGAGCCGGCATGCAGACCTCCAAGACGATTGTGGCTATCAACAAGGATCCTGATGCGCCGATCTTCGAATTGGCGGACTTTGGAGTCGTCGGAGACCTGTTTGACGTCGTTCCACAGTTGACCGCAGAAGTGCAGCGGCGCAAGGGCTAGGCCCTACCCAGTTAGTATCGTGCGGTGGCATACCTTGACCACGCGGCAACGACCTCGATGTCGCCCGCGTCCAGCGCGGCGTTAATCGCCGAACTTGGACAGTTGGGCAACCCGTCGTCCTTGCATGAAGCCGGCCGACGCGCCCGCCGGATTGTGGAGGAGTCGCGCGAGCAGATTGCGGCAGCGCTAGGGGCACGCCCAGGTGAAGTGGTATTCACGGCCGGCGGGACCGAAGCAGACAATCTGGCGCTCAAAGGTCTGTACTGGTCGCGCAGTGCTGCCGACCCGCGTCGACGCCGGATCCTGGTATCGGCTGTCGAGCATCATGCTGTTCTCGACACTGCGCAGTGGTTAGCCGATCATGAAGGTGCCGAACTGGTATTGCTGCCGGTTGATGGGATCGGGCGGGTTCAACTTGCACGGGTGCGCGAGTTGCTCTCTGTCGCGCCTGCTGACGTAGCGCTGCTCAGCTGCATGTGGGCAAACAACGAAGTCGGGACGATGCAGCCGATCGCAGAACTCGCTGAACTCTGTCTAGAATTTGGCATTCCGTTTCATTCCGATGCAGTGCAGGCCGTCGGCCAGGTGCCAGTCGAGTTTCGGTCAGGGATTTCGGCACTAACGATTTCCGGGCACAAGCTTGGCGGGCCGGTTGGCATCGGAGCCTTGGTTGTAGGTCGCGATGTTGGGCTGACGCCCGTCCTGCATGGCGGGGGGCAGGAACGCAACGTGCGCTCGGGCACATTAGCGACCGCAACCATCGCTGGACTAGCCGCTGCCATAGGCGAGGCAGTGGACCAGATGGCGGCGCGGGCAGCGCACCTATCGAACTTGCGTGATCTACTTGTCGGCCAAGTGCTTCGAGTGGTGCCCGATGCAGTCCTTAATGGCGACCCCGTTCTGACGCCAGCCGCCCGACTGCCAAACAACGCCCATTTCTCGTTCTCAGGTTGTGAGGGGGACGCTTTGTTGTTGCTACTCGACGCTCAAGGCGTTCAGTGCTCGACTGGTTCCGCGTGCTCGGCGGGAGTGCCTCAGCCAAGCCACGTGCTGTTGGCCATGGGAGTCGACTCGGTTCAGGCCCGGGGTTCATTGCGCTTCAGTCTTGGCATGACATCTACACCGGCCGACATAGCTGAGCTAGTTGCTGCACTCCCGGGTGCAGTCGATCGCGCTCGACGGGCCGGGGTATCTACGGTCGGGCGGACAGCATGAGAGTGGTTGCTGCCTTATCTGGTGGCGTCGACTCGGCAGTTGCGGCGGCCCGAGCGGTGGCCGCTGGCCACGACGTCGTTGCCGTGCATCTAGCGCTCTCCAGGTCGCCAGAGTCCCATCGCGTTGGCGCGCGCGGCTGTTGCACCTTGGAGGATGCGCGCGATGCCCGACGCATCGCCGATGTTTTGGGGATTCCGTTCTACGTCTGGGATATGGCTGAGGCTTTTGAACGAACCGTCATCTCGGACTTCATTGCTGAATACGAAGCCGGACGTACGCCAAATCCTTGCGTGCGATGCAATGAACACATCAAGTTCTCGGCCGTCCTAGACCGCGCAATTGCACTTGGTTTCGATGCCGTGTGCACAGGGCACTATGCGCAAGTCATAGCTGGGCCAGGTGGTCTGACGTTGCACCGCGGCGTCGATCCTGAGAAGGACCAGTCGTATGTTCTTGCAGTACTCGATCCGGCGAAGTTGGTCCACGTCATGCTGCCGATTGGCGGGAACACGAAGTCAGAGATCAGGGCCGAAGCCGAGCAGCGCGGTTTGTTGGTCGCTGCCAAGCCTGACAGTCACGACATTTGCTTTATCCCAGACGGCGATACGGCCGGTTGGCTCAGGTCGCGGCTGGGTGAGCGCCCCGGCCAGATCGTTGATGTGGACGGCACTGTCTTGGGCGAACACTCCGGGGCGTACGCGTTCACAGTTGGCCAACGTCGTGGCCTTTCGCTTTCGCGCCCGTCAACCGACGGCGAACCGCGCTACGTGCTGGGGATCGAACCGGTCTCGGGTCAAGTTCGGGTCGGGTCGCACGACCAATTGGCCGTGCATCGAATTCTGGCGACGGGTCCGCGATGGGTGGGGCAGGTCGCAGAACCCGGCACCCGATGCTTGGTCCAACTGCGGGCGCACGGGACGCCGGTTGAGGCGATCATCATCGAGTCCGCTCCAGACCTGCTCGTCGAACTAACCCAGCCCTATTTTGGGGTCGCCACCGGACAGACGCTGGTTGTCTACGACGGTGATCGGGTAGTCGCCGGGGCCACCATTGAGCGGGTTGACCAGGCGATAGAGGTCGGCGGGGACCGATAGCCTCGGATAGTGACAGACCAGAGCCCGCCATGGCCGCTTGCTGCCGCGACCGCGCCTTGGCTGCTGCCAGGAGTCGACGCTCCTGAGGCTCAACGTGCGGTGCTCGGCGACTTTGCTGAGTTTCCCGCGCTGGTTGAACTTCCCGATCGCGGCGTTGGTGCAGATGCGGTCGGACGCACCGGAGCCCAACTGGCGGGCATCGCGCAGTACCTGGCAATCGAGACCACTCCAAATGGTTGGCGGATAGCCGACGCCCCTGGACGTGACAGTCGCCGTGCCACCTCGATCCTTACTGCCGATCTCGACGAACTCGAGGAGCTCACTCAGGGGTGGGAGGGTCCGCTCGTTGTTGGGATGGTCGGACCCTGGACGTTGGCGGCTCGAATCGAGTTGGTCAACGGCGAACGCCTAATTGGCGATCCGGGTGCCACTCGTGACGTGGGCGAGGCTATGGCGGTGGTTGCTGCCGAGTTCGTTACAGCCGTGATTCATCGGGTTCCCGGAGCCAACGTCGTGTTGCGACTGGATGAGCCCGAACTTGCGGCGGCCCTCGCCGGAAGCCTGCCGACGCAAAGTGGTTGGGGCCGGCTTCGCACTGTTCCCGCGCAGACTGCCACGAACGTTCTCGAGCAAATCGGATTAGCTGTTGCTGCAGCGGGCGCCCGCTTTGCTCTGCGAGCACCAGGCATCGCGCCCAGCTTCGTTGCGACGACCGGGGCGATGATCATGTGGCATGACCTCGCGGCTGGGATCCGCCCCGACGATTTTGGTGAGTGGTTTGATCGCGGGGGTGCGACCGTCTTTGAAGTTGACACCCCAGGTGGGCAAGACCGAATCGGAGTACAGGTCCAAAGGCTGACTCGCCTAGCCGGTGAGGTTGGGCTTGACTTGGCCCGACTAACTGCGCGGGCCGCGTTTGCGCCGCAGGTCGCCGCCCTCCGAACCAGTGACTTGACCCAAGTAGGCCAGCGACTCGGGGAGCTGACGCGAGCAATTCGAACGGAGGTGGATGAGCGTGAGTGATGTGGCGTCGGGTCGGCAGCGGTGGTCTGAGTTAGCTGAGCTGATTGACAACGCCCGCCGCGCGTACTACCTCGACGACGCTTCTAGCATCCCGGACGCCGAGTACGACGCGTGGTTTCGCGAGTTGTTGGATTTGGAGTCCACCTGGCCGGAGTTGGCTTCGGGGGATTCTCCTAGCCAAAGCGTTGGAGGAACGCGTTCGGAAATGTTCGAACCGGTCACACATCTGGTGCGGATGTTCAGTTTGGACAATGTGTTCGACGCCCTGGAGTTGCGCGAGTGGTTGGCCCGGTTAACGCGCGAGCTGGGCGAATTGCCGGCATTATTGTGCGAGCCAAAGTTTGATGGACTGGCCGTTGATCTGGTCTATCGCGACGGTGTTCTGTTTTCGTTAGCTACGCGTGGCGATGGCCGGGTCGGCGAGGACGTCACCTACAACGCCAAGCACATCCCCTCAATCCCGCACCGTTTAACGCAAGGCCCGGGTGGTGTCCTCGCCCCTTGGGTGCTCGAGGTTCGCGGTGAGGTGTACTTCGATTTGGCGGAGTTTGCTGCCCTCAACGATGAGATGCTCGCGCTGGGCCGCTCGCCGTTTGCGAATCCGCGCAACGCGGGCGCCGGTACTTTGCGGCAGCGAGTGGATCGACGTGAAGAAGAAGTCAGCAAGGTGCAAGCCGACGTTGTCCGCGCCGTTCGTGAGGGCAAGTCCAGCGAGCGGTTCGCTGCCCGGATTGCGCGGGTGGAAGCCGACCTTGATCGTGCGCGCCGGACCCTTGGCCGGTTGCGACTGACCGTCCACGGGATAGGCGAGCGCGGCGAGTATGAGCCTGCAACCCAGTCCCAGGCGTACGCGGCGCTGGCAGGGTGGGGCTTGCCCACAAGCGGTCGACTTGAAGTCTGTGGTGATGCCACCGGCGTCGAAACATATGTCGGCGAACTAGGTAAGGCCCGTCACAATCTCGAGCATGAGATCGACGGGGTGGTCATTAAGGTCGACGATCTCGAACTGCAACAACGCTTGGGTGCAACATCGCGCGCGCCGCGGTGGGCGATCGCATACAAGTACCCACCGGAGGTCGTGCGCACTCGGTTGCTCGACGTTGCAGTTAACGTCGGACGCACCGGGCGGGTAACTCCGTTCGCGGTGCTTGAGCCAGCCAAAGTTGCTGGCTCGACCGTCAGTTCTGCGACGCTGCACAATGCCGCCGAAGTCGCTCGCAAGGGAGTCCTGATCGGTGATCTGGTGTTCTTGCGAAAGGCCGGCGATGTCATCCCGGAAGTCATGGGCCCGGTTGTCGAAGCTCGCACCGGCTCGGAGCGCCCCTTCATAATGCCGACCCACTGTCCGTCCTGCGGGGCGACTTTGGCGCCAGAGAAAGATGGCGACGCTGACCTTCGCTGCCCGAACATCGTCGGATGCCCAGCTCAATTGCGTGAACGCGTCCTACACGTCGGCTCGCGGGCCGCCATGGATATCGAAGGCCTTGGGGAGAAAGCGGCCGGCGCCCTAGTCGATGAGGGCATCGTCGCCGATGAAGGTGACGTATTCGGTCTCGACGAGGCGGCTCTAGCGCGATCATCCTTCTTCACGCGCGCCGGACGTGACGGCGAAGTCGAACTCACTGAGAATGCGCGCAAGTTGTTGACTCAACTCGAGGCGGCCAAGCAGCGTCCGCTCTGGCGGGTGTTGGTGGCGCTGTCGATTCGTCACGTTGGACCCACAGCTGCCCAAGCTCTGGCGACCGCGTTCGGCGATCTGGACGCCGTCGCGGTTGCCCCCGAATCCGAACTGGCCGCAGTGGCTGGTGTCGGTGGGGTCATCGCAACGGCCTTGCAGGAATGGTTCGCAGACCCGCGCAACCGGTCTGTCCTCGAGCGGTGGCGCAGGGCCGGCGTTGTCCTAGCCGATGAGCCGACGGCCACCGGGCCCAGACCGCTTGCCGGGTTGACGATCGTGGTCACCGGCACCCTGGCCGGTTTCACCCGCGACGAGATCACCGATCGACTTCGGACCCAGGGGGCGACCGTGGCCGGCTCAGTCTCCGCAAAGACCGATTTGCTCATTGCAGGGGAGAACGCCGGCAGCAAATTGGCTCGAGCTGAAGCCCTAGGGGTTTTGGTCCTAGATGCCGCTGGAGCAGCCGTGCTGCTCGAGTCAGGTCCGGCCGCGGTCGATCCGGCTCGCGTGCTCAGCTAGGCGGCTTTGGGAGCGATTGAGTCAAGGTGGGCCGATATCCGCCGATAACCGTTGAAGTTGAAGCGTTTTAACTCTAAGAACCGCTGGTAGATTGCTCTGTGTTACGAGATGATTACATAACGATCTTGGGGTCCGAACGATTTATGGCTGGGGGAGATTTGCGACGCGATCGGCCAAGCCTGTTCGGCTTGCATCGTTTTGCCATTTTCTGGCAGGTCTCGGTCGTTTTTGGGACGGCGGCGATTGGGTGGGCAGTAATTGACCTGGTTCACCAGCCTTGGAGCACGGTTCGGTGGGTTTCTGTCGCACCGGTCCTGTTGGTATGTCTCGGAGTGGTGCTCGCCGAGCTGAGACCGCTGTTGTGGGCGTCGGTGGGCGATTCTGCGATCGATACCGGCCTGTCGCTGTCCTCAGGTCTGGTACTTGCCAGCTTGTTCTTGTGGGGACCAGCTATGGGTGTCCTGGTCCAGGTCGTGGCGACCTTGACCGGAGAACTAGCCAAGGCGAAAGCGCCTTGGCGCGTGATGTTCAACGTTTGCCAGTACGTGCTTTCGCTAGGATCGGCGGCGCTAGCAGTTGAGTTGATACGCCCTAACGGGCTTGAAACGCTCGTGCATCCAATGTCCACGTTGTCGCCAGCGGCTCTACTCTGGATGGCGCCAGCCTGGTTGGTCTACCACCTGGTGAACCTTGCGCTGGTGTCAGGGGTAGCGCGCGGCGGGACGACTTGGATCCAGGATTTTCGAACTGACTTCTGGTACTACAGCACCTCTACTTTCGCAGTACTAGTCCTCTCGGCCGTTGTAGTCGCACTCGCGATTGACAGCAGTTGGCCGTTCATCGTGATCCTTGCGATCCCGACATATGCGATCTACCGGGCCTCCGCACTTTCGTGGCGGCTACATGCGATCGCCCACCTTGACGACCTCACGGGTCTTCAGAACCGTCGGGCACTCGGGGCCGTGCTTGTAAAGGCATTCGCGGAAGCCGACGCGGCTGGAACGGGAGTCGCTCTCCTCCTGATCGACTTGAACGAATTCAAGGAGGTCAATGATTCGTTGGGACATTCGGCGGGAGACCAACTCCTCAAGATCATCGCTGACCGGGCCAAACGGGTGCTTCGCCCCAACGATTCGATGCTGCGTCTTGGCGGCGATGAATTTGCCGTGATCATGTCTGAAGTCCCGTCCAGTGGCGACTCCGGAGAGGTGGCCGAGCGCCTGCGGGCTGTCATCGCCGAACCGGCTGGCCTCGGCGACACGACAGTTTCAGTCTCGGCGAGCATCGGTATTGCCGCTTACCCTGGACATGCCTTCGACTCAGAGTCCTTATTGAGGCGGGCCGATGTTGCCATGTATCGGGCGAAGGCCAACCAGAGCGGTATCGAGGTGTATGCCGAGGAATTTGACCCCAATTCGGCGTCAAGAATCGAAAATCGGAATGCTCTCAGAACATCCCTCGCGCGAGGCGAAGTCGAGGTGCATTTCCAGCCTCAAATCGAACTGGGCACTGGGGCGATTTGCGGAGTCGAGGCACTGCTTCGGTGGACCCACAATGGCCAACGGATCCCGCCCACCGAGATTCTTGCGCTAGCGTCTCAATCAGATCTATCCCGAGCGTTGACAGACTACGTACTCGTCACAACGCTTACTACGATTCGCGGGCTGTGGCAGCAAGGCATCCGACTGCCAGTGGCAATCAACATCAGCAGTTCTGAACTATCCGCCCACTACCCGCGCGGAGCGGACTTAGTGGACCACATTATGCGTGAACTGGCGGCTGCCGAACTACCGCCGTGGGCGCTGCACTTGGAGATTTCCGGCGATCGGATGTTGGGCGATCGAGATCGGGGGGTGGCGACGCTACGGCATCTTGCGGAGCGTGGCGTGACCGCGTCGCTGGACGATTTCGGCGCCGGAGTGGCCTCGATTGCGGTCTTGCGTAAATTCCCCCTTGCGGAAGTAAAGATTGACCGAAGTCTGGTGGCCGGGATGTTGAATGACGGTCGGGACCGCACCCTCGTTCTGGCCCTAATCGATATCGCGCATGCACTCGGACTGCGGGTGGTCGCCGAAGGAGTTGAGGACCTTGCTACGGCAGATGTGCTTAGGGAGGCAGGTTGCGATGTGGCGCAAGGCTTCCACTTCGCAGCCGTTCTGAGCCCGGTAGATCTTGACCGGTGGCTCACCGAACAGCCTGGGATTGTCGTAAGCCAAGTACGCCCCTTGCGTGTGGTGGGCGGCACGGAGGCCTAAACCTTGGCTGCCCGTAGGATGAGGGGCCGTCATCGAAGGAGCCAAAGTCCGTATGCCCGCAATAACTCCAGCCGAGGTAGCCCATCTTGCACGCTTAGCGCGCCTTGAGTTGCCGGCTGATCAACTCGATCGGTACGCGGCGCAACTTGAAGTGATCTTGTCGGCAGTGGCTACTGTTTCGGCGGTCGATACCGATGATGTCCCGCCCACTTCACATCCGTTGGCGTTGGTAAATGTCTTTCGACCCGATGTCGTGTCGGCATCATTAGGTTCTGCGGCCGCTTTGGAGGCCGCCCCTGCGGTCGAATCGGAACGCTTCCGAGTCCCGCGAATCTTGGTTGAGGACTGATATGACCTCAGAATTGACTCGGCTGTCGGCCTCGGACACTGCTGCTGCAGTTTCGCGCGGAGAAGTCTCGGCAGTTGAGGTTGCCCAGGCCCACCTTGACCGGATCGCTGCCGTCGACGGGCAGGTGCATGCCTTCCTGCATGTTGATAACCAGGGCGCCTTGGCTGCTGCCGCGGCTGTCGATGCTGCGCGGGCGTCCGGGGCTGGCCTTGGACCGCTTGCCGGGGTGCCGTTGGCGCTCAAGGACGTCATGACGATGACGGGTGTTCCGACCACTTGCGGGTCGCGACTGCTTGAGGGATGGCGGCCGCCGTACGACGCGACGGTCACCGCGCGCCTGAAGGCGGCCGGCATCGTGATCCTGGGCAAGACCAACATGGATGAGTTCGCGATGGGCTCCTCTACCGAACATTCCGCCTATGGACCAACGCACAATCCGTGGGACCTTGATCGCATCCCAGGTGGGTCTGGTGGTGGTTCGGCTGCGGCGCTGGCCGCCTTTGAAGCGCCGCTTGCGATTGGGACAGATACAGGTGGGTCGATTCGTCAGCCGGCCGCGGTAACCGGCACGGTCGGAGTCAAGCCGACATATGGCGGGGTTTCGCGCTACGGACTCGTTGCATTGGCTTCCTCGCTTGACCAAGCCGGCCCGTGTGCACGAACGGTGCTCGACACCGCATTGCTGCACGCAGTCATCGCTGGCCACGATCCGCGCGACTCGACATCCATCGACGCCCCAGTTCCGCCCGTTGTCGATGCTGCGCTGTCCGGCGATGTTCGCGGCATGCGAATCGGCATTGTGAGAGAGCTTTCCGGTGACGGCTACCAAGCCGGAGTTCGGCAGCGCTTCGAAGAGGCTGTTGAAATCCTTACGTCGCTCGGAGCAGAACCGGTAGAGGTTTCCTGTCCGAACTTCCCATCTGCATTGGCCGCGTACTACTTGATCTTGCCGTCTGAGGCATCGAGCAATCTGGCTAAATTCGATGGGATGCGATACGGGAACCGGGTTGGCGACGATGGCGAGGCATCCGCCGAGGAAGTTATGGCGCGCACCCGCGCTGCCGGATTTGGTCCCGAAGTTATCCGTCGCATCATGCTCGGCACTTACGCACTTTCGGCCGGCTACTACGACGCCTACTACGGCCAAGCACAAAAGGTGCGCACTCTGATCGCCCGTGATTTCGCCGCAGCGTTCGAGCAGTGCGACGTCATGTTGTCGCCCACGGCACCTACAACTGCGTTTCTACTCGGCGACAAGCTTGACGACCCACTTGCGATGTATCTCAACGACATCGCCACGATTCCGGCCAACCTCGCGGGTACTCCGGCTATGTCGCTTCCTGCCGGGCTGGCACCAGAGGACGGGCTGCCAGTTGGATTGCAGATCATGGCGCCGGCCATGGCCGACGATCGGCTTTACCGAGTTGGGGCAGCTCTTGAAAGTGCCCTAGTCGATCGTTGGGGCCACCACCTGCTCGAGGAGGCGCCAGCGCTATGAGCGATCTACTTTCATACGAGGATGCGATCGCCGCGTTTGACCCAGTACTGGGCCTCGAGGTCCACGTCGAACTTGGCACTGCAACCAAAATGTTCTGTGGTTGCGCCACTGGTTTTGGGGAATCACCAAACTCGCAAACCTGTCCGGTGTGCCTAGGACTGCCTGGCGCATTGCCCGTGATCAACGAAGTTGCGATCGAGTCGGCAATTCGGATTGGTCTGGCATTGAATTCTCAAATCGCCCAGACCTGCCGCTTTGCGCGCAAGAACTACTTCTACCCGGACATGCCCAAGAATTTCCAGACCTCTCAGTACGACGAACCAATCTGCTTCGACGGTCACCTCGATGTCGAGGTTGAGGGTCAAGCATTCCGGATTGAGATTGAACGCGCCCATATGGAAGAAGACACTGGCAAGACCTCGCACCAAGGGGGGGCAACCGGACGAATCCACGGCGCGGATTACTCGCTGGTTGACTACAACCGGGCTGGTATTCCGCTCATTGAAATCGTCACTCGGCCAATCGAAGGCACTGGCGCTCTTGCTCCGCAAGTGGCTCGGGCGTATGTGACAGCGTTGCGCGATCTCTTGCGAGCACTGAATGTTTCAGATGTTCGCATGGAACAGGGTTCGCTTCGCTGCGACGTGAACCTCTCGCTCCGGCGTTCCCCGTCCGACCCGCTTGGTACCCGGTCAGAGACCAAGAACGTCAACTCGTTGCGCTCAGTCGAACGAGCGGTGCGTCATGAGGTTCAGCGGCAGGCTGGCGTGCTGACGGCCGGCGGTCGAGTTGTACAAGAGACGCGGCATTGGCACGAAGACACCGGGGTAACGACTCCGGGACGATCCAAGGAACAGGCCGAGGATTACCGCTACTTCCCAGAGCCAGATCTGGTCCCGATCGCACCTGATCGCGACTGGATTGCTGCCCTGGGTGCAGCTCTTCCGGAGTTGCCTGCCGCGCACCGAGCGCGGCTGCAGGCGGACTGGGCTTTGAGTGACTTCGACCTAGCTGCGTTGGTTAACTCCGATGCACTCGACCTCGTGGAAGCCACCGTGGCCGCAGGAACTTCGTCGGCGTCGGCGCGCAAGTGGTGGCTTGGCGAATTGGCCAGAATCGCCAACGAACGGGGCGTCGAACTGGTTGAACTTCCGATTACGCCCGGC
>CAIKAW010000075.1 GCA_903825575.1 uncultured bacterium
ACGCACGTGCTGGCGGGCCGCAATGAACTGCGGGCTGCTTTGCTGCTCAAGAATGCGAGGTCGCTCGGCCTCGACGCGCACCAACTCGCGCACCCGGCCTGGTTTGGATGCCATCACGCAGACTCGGTCAGCCAGGAAGATCGCTTCTTCGACGTCGTGCGTAACGAACAGCACCGACAGTCGATCACGTTCCCAGATCGCCAGCAGCAACTCCTGCATGAGCATTCGAGTTTGCGAGTCGAGCGCACCGAATGGCTCGTCCATAAGCAGGATGCGCGGCCGCAACGCCAACGCCCGTGCGATTGCGACGCGCTGCTGCATGCCGCCGGACAGCTGAGCCGGGAAGTGTTCGGCGAAGGAAGTCAGACCCACGACCTCGAGGTATTCGCGAGCAATTTCCGAGCGTTCGCGCCGCCCGGAGTCGCGCAGCGCAAATTCGATATTTTCCAGCGCAGTCAGCCACGGGAAGAGCGTGTACTGCTGGAACACCATCCCGCGATCGCGGCCTGGCCGAGTGATCGGCGTGCCGTCGAGCAGAAGTTCACCGGATGACTGCCGCTCTAATCCGGCCACGATTCGCAGCAGCGTTGACTTTCCACAACCGGAGGCACCAACGATCGACAGGAACTCACCCTCGCCGATCGTTAGGTCGACGTTGTCCAGTGCGACTGTCTCGCCGCGACCCTTGCCGCCCGCGTACGTCTTGCCCAGTCCCCGCAACTGCAGGACGTCGGTCATCGCGCACCCGCCGTTCTACCGAGATACCTAAACGATCGGGCGTAGAGGAATTTGAAGCTGAAGTCGAAGATCAAGCCTAGGAGCCCGATCAGCATGATGCCCAGCACGATCGCCCCAGTGTCCAAGTAGCGCTGGGCCTGCTGGATGCGAAAACCCAGGCCGCTTTCGGCGCCCACGAGCTCGGCGACAACCAAGTACGTCCAAGCCCAACCCATCGAAATCCGAAGGGTGTCAACGATTCCCGGCAGTGAAGCGCGGAACACAACCGTTCGTAGTACTTGCCACTGGCTCAGTCCAAGCGTGTATGCCATATCGACCAGTTGCCTCGGAACGGTCTTCACGTTGTCCATGATCAGCAACACTTCTTGGAAGAAGATACCGATGAACAGGATGACGAGTTTCTGCGTCGCCGAGGTCCCGAACCAGATCAGCGTCAACGGGATGAACGCCACCGCAGGCATGTACCGAATGAAGTCGATCGGTGGTTCTAGGGCGGCTTCGATGACCTTGTAGCTGCCCATGAAGAGCCCGACGGGGATCGCTAGGGCCGAACTAATTAGGAAGCCAGCCAGAATTCGCACCACACTGTCGCGGGTGTCGGCCACCAGCGTGCCGTCATGCCACCCGGTCTGCAACGACTTCAGCACAGCGCTAGGCGTTGGCAAGACGAGGTCGGAGACTAGGCCGCCATACGTGACGGCGGCCCAGGCTCCGAACAACGCAGCCATCGCAACAATCGCGATCACCAAATACGTGCGTCGTGAAATCGGTTCAAACAGGCGTGGCGTACTCACAGGTTCTGCCGTTCGTCCTTACGGCAGGAACGTGAGGTTGACGACCTTCGCGAAGTCCTGCGGCGCCGGGATGGTTCCCATAGACACGTAGGTCTGCCCGATTGACTGGAACGACTGTGCGAGTTCGCCGGAGGCCAGCATCGCCTTGTTGTCGGCCACCGAGTAGAGCTTGACGCCTGCCAAGGTCGCGGTCAGCGATTCCGGTGTTGCACCGACACCCTTAGCCATGATTGCCACAGCGTCAGCGCGGTTGGTAGTGAAGTACGTGATGGCGTCATCCCAGGCGAGGATCAAGTCCTTGGCCGCCTGTGCGTTTGCCGCCAGCCACGTCGGGTTCGCGACGAGGTAGTCGGAGATGAGGCCGGGTGCGTCCTTGCTGGAGAAGAACACGTGAGTGTTCGCTCCGTGTGCACCGCTGGTGGCCTCGGTGATGTAGGGCTCGTACGTCACGGCGACCTTCGACTTACCGGCGATGATCAGGCTGCCAGCGTTTGCGGCCGGAATGTTGACCGACTTCACGTCAGTGTTCGCCATGTTGTTCTTCAGCAGGTAGTAGTGCAGCAGCAGGTCGCTGGTCGTGCCGAACTCGTAGGCAACCGACTGGCCCTTGAGCTGGGCTGCGGTAGAGATCGACTTGTCCGACAGGATCGCGTCAGCACCGGTCGAGGCATCTTCGATCAGCAGCGGGGTGGCTGCCAAACCCTTGGCGGCGAACTGCACGGTACGACCGGTGTCGATGTTCGACACGTCGGATTGACCGGCGAGCAGCGCCGTGTTGCGGTCGGCGTCCGTCTGGAAGTTCACGATGTTGACTTTGAGGTTGTGCGCTGTGAAATAGCCCTTCGCCTCGGCGATGTACCAGGGCGCGTAGCCGATCCAGGGCTCGATGCCCATCGACACGTTGACGACGACCGGGGCGGCCGAGGTGCTGTTCGACGGGGTCGGGGTCGCGGAGTTAGAGCTGCAGGCCGCGGCAAGGAGGGCTAGGCCGGCAACGGCCGCCACCTTGGTGGTGCGACGGGCTGAGGAGGAGCGGAGCACGTTGAGCCTCTCATTCACATATCGGAACGCCGTTTACATTGGTGCCCAAATCATTGAGCCCAAAGGCTGGGGTGTCAATAGCGGGCGCTCACAGCTGGATAACGAATGACGCACTCCGCTGGACCCGCCGTCGAGGGCGGACTGGGCCTCGCCTGAGGATGGACCCGTGGGCTGGCTGGCGAACGGTGGACTTAGCGCCTGGATCGCGGCCGCGCTGCTCTGGCCAATGGTGGCGATGCTCCCCGGCTACCTAACCGTCAGTGCCCTCCAGCCGCGCCGCGCCAAGTTGGAACGCTGGGCGCTGGCTCCACTGGTATCGATCGCGATCGCCTTTGTCCCTGCTATCTGGATTGACTGGCTTCACCCCGGCTGGGGTCTAGTCGCGGCGGGCGCTGTATTAGTACTGACAACGACCGCCGCACTGGTCGTCCTCCGTCGCCGCGGACTGCCCACGTCCGCGGTGCCGCCGCGTTCGAGTGGATCGGTGATCGCGCTCTTCGGGTTGATCGCAACCTCGGCCGTCGTAGCTTCCGCCGTGGTGTTCCGCTCTGCCGGTGGGCTAGCCACCGTCGTCCCGAACGATGACGGCGTCGGGCACGGCTCGTTCGTAGCCCGAATCCTGCTCACGGGCTCGGTCGACCCGCTGACGGTTACGACCATGGATCCGACTGCTGCCCAAGCCAGCGGTTCGTACTACCCGCTCGGCATGCACCTTCTTGCCGCGCTCGTCGCAAAGTTCAGTTCGGTGCCCGCTTCGCTCGTCGTGGTGGGTTTGCTAGCAGGCGCGATCTGGGCGCCGTTGGCCGTCTTTGCCCTGGCTCGCCGGTTTGCCGGTTTACCCGTTGCCACTGTGGCTGCCGGACTGCTTGCCCTTGCCACACCGTGGTTTCCCTACGGGCAGATGGCATGGGGCGGGTGGCCACTGATTGTGGCGGTAGCGCTTGTACCGGCTGCGGTACTAGCGGCGCTCGACGTGCGCGCCCTTCCTGATCTGCCGGTCGTTGTCCTCGCGCTCGCCGGGCTGTTCGCAGTGCACGTGACGGAGTTCGTCGTCGTCGGACTCATCGCCGCACTTTGCCTGCTGTTGGACAACACACCTCGTCGAATTCGGCTATGGCGAGCAGGCTTGCTGCTGCTGGCTGGATTGAGCGCCGTAGTAATACTGTGGCCTTTTGCTCGCGGGATCGCACGTGCTGACCCAGGCGGACTCGTCGACGCCACGAAGTTGGGCGCCCTCACTGGATTTCGGACATTGGTCCAAATTCCCTACCACGGGTTCCAGCCACCTGGGTCTGCATTCGGCTTCGCACTCACAGCGTGGAGCCTGGTCGGGTTCGCACTTGTTGTCCTTGGCACCCGTCGCCTTTGGCGAATCCCTGCTGCCCGCGGCGTTGTCGCCGCCACCTGGATGTTCTTCGGGTTGGCGTACGCGGCCTACCTAGGTCATCTCGGATTCTTGACCAAACCTTGGTACGGAAGCGGAAACCGGATCCTTGCCCAGGCCAGCACCCTTGCCGTGATTCCGCTTGCAGCAGCGATAATCAGTCTCGGCCAAAC
>CAIKAW010000076.1 GCA_903825575.1 uncultured bacterium
ACCGCAATGCTGTTCATCGTGTTCGACATTGAAATCGTCTTCCTCTACCCGTGGGCTATCGCGTTCGACCAACTCAAGTTGTTCGGCCTAGCGGAAATGTTCGTGTTCATTGCAACCGTGCTCGTGGTCTACGCGTTCGTTTGGCGACGAGGCGGCCTCGAGTGGGACTGACCTTCGTGAAATGGACGCGCTGATGGGCCTTGAAGAGAAACTCCCTAGTGGCGTTCTGCTGACGACCGTCGAGAAGTTTGCTGGTTACGCCCGCAAGGGGTCCTTGTGGCCGGCAACTTTTGGTCTTGCCTGTTGCGCCATCGAGATGATGGCTAGCGGAGGAGCCCGTTACGACTTGGCCCGGTTCGGCATGGAGGTGTTCCGCGCCTCGCCACGCCAGGCCGACCTGATGATCGTGGCCGGGCGGGTTAGCCAGAAGATGGCTCCAATCTTGCGCCAGATCTACGACCAAATGCCTAACCCCAAGTGGGTTCTGGCCATGGGCGCGTGTGCCTCCAGCGGTGGCATGTTCAATAACTATGCGGTTGTTCAGGGCGTCGATCACGTAGTTCCGGTCGACGTGTACCTGCCTGGGTGTCCTCCACGCCCCGAGATGCTGATCGATGCGTTGATGAAGATCCATGAGCAAATCCAAGACACCAAGCTGGGCGTCAATCGCGTACGCGAGGTACGCGAGCTTGAATTCACTGCCCTGCAGGCACCGACGACGTTGGAGCTGAAGGGTCTGCTGCGATGAGCGAGCTTG
Organism: uncultured bacterium; assembly: GCA_903825575.1. GTDB lineage: Bacteria > Actinomycetota > Actinomycetes > S36-B12 > CAIKAW01 > CAIKAW01. Next base: position 758 of record CAIKAW010000076.1, read on the forward strand.
CTGTCCCGACTGAAGGTCGCCCCACGCTTGATGTCGTGGAGGTACGTCGCGGTGCTTTCGGCGTCCACGGCTCGGGCGATACGTCTGGATTCGGCGGCTTGGTTCGGCCGGTGGCACTGCCGGTCGCTGCAGAACGGCCCTTCGGCGCAGTCTTTGATGTCATAGCCGATGAGGTTGAGGCCGGACTGACGGCTCGAGACGGTGCGTTCTCGGATTCGGTAGAACGGGTCCTAGTTGCTCACGAGGAACTGACTTTCGTGGTTCGCCGTGAGCACCTGTTGACTTTCATGTCGGTGTTGCGTGATGAGCCGGGGCTGCGCTTCGAACTTTGCTTGGGTGTTACTGGAATCCACTGGCCCGGCGACCTAGGCGCTGAATTCCACGCCGTTTACCCGCTGCTATCAATTACGCACAATCGTCGGGTTCGAGTTCAGACCTCCTGCCCGGCAGCTGACATCCACTTGCCGTCGATCGTGTCGGTGTACCCGACAAATGACTGGCATGAGCGCGAGGCCTACGACTTCTTCGGAATCATCTTCGATGGTCACCCGTCTTTGACCCGGATCGAGATGCCTGATGACTGGCTGGGTCATCCGCAGCGCAAGGACTACCCACTAGGCGGAATCCCAGTCGAGTACAAGGGCGCGACCGTGCCTCCTGCCGACGAGCGGAGGTCGTACTCCTGATGGCCGACGTAACCTTCGAGTCAACTGAATTTGCCGACTCGTACGAAACGACCGAAGGCCGGGTCTACACCGTCTCTGGTCAGGACTGGGACACGGTGCTGGCCGCGCCTGAGGGCGAGCATGAGCGCATTGTCGTGAATATGGGGCCGCAGCACCCATCCACACATGGAGTGCTCCGTCTGATTCTCGAACTTGACGGCGAGACCGTTACTGAGGCGCGTTGTGGAATTGGCTTCTTGCACACCGGTATCGAGAAGAACATGGAGTTCCGCACCTGGACTCAGGGCGTCACTTTCGTTACGCGCATGGACTATCTCGCTCCAATGTTCAACGAGACGGCTTATTGCCTAGCGATTGAGAAACTGCTCGGTATCACGGACCAGATCCCTGAGCGCGCATCAGTTATCCGCGTGATGATGATGGAACTGAACCGAATGAGTTCGCACCTGGTCGCACTTGCAACCGGCGGCATGGAACTTGGCGCTCTAACAGCAATGATTTTCGGTTTCCGCGAGCGCGAGTTGATCCTCGACATCTTTGAGATGGTCTCGGGCCTTCGCATGAACAGCGCTTTCATTCGGCCCGGCGGAGTTGTGCAGGATCTGCCAGCGGGTGCTGAGGAGAAGATCCGTGAGACGGTCGCGCTGCTACGAAAGCGCTACAAAGACACTGCGAATCTGTTGGTAGACAACGCAATTTGGCTGGCCCGGACAAAGGACATCGGCTACCTAGATCTGACGGGTTGCATGGCCCTTGGCGTTACTGGTCCGATTCTGCGGGCCACCGGACTGCCCCACGACCTGCGTAAATCGCAACCTTATTGCGGGTATGAGAACTATGACTTCGATGTCGTCACGGCCGACACTGCGGACGTCTATGGCAGATTCTTGATCCGAATTCAGGAACTAGAACAGTCGCTGCGGATCGTTGAGCAGTGCCTAGATCGACTTGAGCCGGGCCCTGTGATGATCGGCGACAAGAAGGTCGGTTGGCCAGCGCAGTTGTCGGTGGGCGGCGACGGTATGGGCAACTCGTTGGACCACATCAAGGAGATCATGGGCACCTCGATGGAGGCGCTCATTCACCACTTCAAGTTGGTCACTGAAGGATTCCGCGTTCCTGCCGGTCAGGTCTATCAGGCGGTCGAGTCGCCGCGCGGCGAGCTAGGCGTGCACCTCGTCAGCGACGGAGGTACGCGCCCGTATCGGGTTCACTTCCGTGACCCGTCATTTACCAACTTGCAAGCCGTTGCCGCAATGTGCGAGGGGTCAATGATCGCCGATGTGGTCGCAGCAGTGGCAAGTATCGACCCGGTGATGGGTGGGGTCGACCGATGAACCTGCGCGGGATCCAAGCGGCAAGGACGGTGCACTAATGGCGTTGCCAGATGGGACGCGCGAGCGGCTAAGCGAGATCGTTGCGCGCTACCCGCAGCCACGTTCTGCGTTGCTTCCGATGTTGCACCTCGTCCAAGCTGAAGAGGGTTACGTAACGCCCGACGGACTTGCACTGTGCGCAGAGATGCTTGGGCTAAGCACCGCTGAGGCGGCCGCGGTGTCGAGTTTCTACACCATGTACCAGCGCCGACCAGCTGGCGAATTCCACATTGGCGTTTGCATTAACCCGTTGTGCGGAATTCTTGGTGGCGATGCAATTTGGGCTGCGCTTTCCGAGCACTTGGGCATTGGGCACGACGAAGTGACCCCTGACGGAAAGTTCTCCCTCGAACGGATCGAGTGTCAGGCTGCTTGCACGCACGCCCCAGTTATGACCGCAAATTGGGAGTACTTGGACCAAATGACCGTCGAGTCGGCCAAGGGAGTTGTCGACAAGATTCGCGCCGGCGAACCCGTCCAGTCGACCCGAGGTCCGGTCGTCCGTAGCTTCCGGGACACCGAACGAACTGTGGCTGGGTTTGACGATGGACTTGCTGACGAAGGTGGCGGCGCCGACGCATTGATGCTGGCTGGACTTAACCGCGCAAAGGAACTTGGCCAAGCTGCTCCCGAACCGAAGCGAGGCTGACGATGGCGCTCACTCCGGTAATCACCGCGCATTGGGACGAACCCGACAGCCACACCATGGCCGGGTACAAGCGGCACGCTGGGTACACCGGGCTCTCGGCGGCGTTAGCAAAGACCCCCGATGAGGTCATCGGGATTGTGAAGGACTCTGGTTTGCGAGGTCGTGGTGGCGCTGGCTTCCCGACCGGGCTCAAGTGGAGTTTCGTTCCCCAGGGCGACGGTAAGCCGCACTACCTAGTCGTCAATGCCGATGAGTCCGAGCCGGGCGCCTGTAAAGACATTCCGATCATGCTCGCCAATCCGCATGCCCTTGTTGAGGGCGTGCTGATTACTGCTTACGCAATCCGGGCCAGCCATGCGTTCATCTACATTCGCGGCGAGGTGCCCCACGCCATTCGACGAGTGATGGCAGCCGTGCGCGACGCATACGCGGCCGGCTACGCCGGAAAGAACGTGCTCGGCAGCGGATTCGATATCGAAATCGTTGTGCACTCTGGAGCAGGTGCGTATATCTGCGGCGAAGAAACTGCGCTTCTTGATTCACTGGAAGGGCTACGCGGACAGCCACGCCTGAAGCCGCCATTCCCAGCCACGGCCGGCCTTTACGCCGCACCGACGGTGATCAACAACGTCGAGACCATTTGCAATATCCCGACGATCATCAACAACGGTGTCGATTGGTTCCGCTCTTTCGGTACCGAGAAGTCACCTGGCTTCAAGGTGTTCGCAGTTTCTGGGCACGTGAATCGACCTGGCATCTATGAAGCTCCGCTGGGTATCACGATGCGTGAATTGCTTGAGCACGCCGGTGGAGTCCGTGAAGGCCGTGAGGTCAAATTCTGGTTGCCGGGCGGTTCTTCGGTGCCGATGCTCACCGCTGAACACCTTGATACGCCATTAACTTACGAGGACATCGCCGCGGCAGGTTCCATGCTGGGAACCGGTACTCCGATGGTGTTCGACGAGACGACCAGCGTTGTTCGGGCCGTCACCGGATGGCTGGAGTTCTACAAGCACGAATCCTGCGGCAAGTGCACGCCATGTCGTGAGGGCACCTACTGGATTGTCGACGTGCTAAAGCGATTCCGGGCCGGTAAGGGCACGCCCGAGGACCTGCCTAAGCTCGAGGAAATCTGCGCCCAGATTTTCGGACGTTCCTTCTGTGCACTAGGCGATGCGGCAGCGACCCCGTTCCCAGCGGCGATGAAGTACTTCGCTAGTGAGTTCGCCGATGGCACCAGAGCGGCAGCCAACGATTTGTTCGATCCGGTGGCCGCCACCATCTTCTCGGGAGTTGCTAGCTGATGACCGTCACCACGAATTCAGATACAAACGTGCCGGCCGTCCCCGCTGACTCGGTGACGGTAACCGTCGATGGTCGTGCGGTTAGCGTTCCCAAGGGGTCGCTGGTAATCCGAGCTGCCGAAGTTCTAGGCATCGAGATCCCGCGATTCTGTGATCACCCATTGCTCGAACCGGTTGCCGCCTGCCGGATGTGCCTAGTCGAGATCGCCGGTCAACCTAAGCCGCAGCCTGCCTGCGCCGTTACGGTTACCGACGGAATGGCGGTGCTGACGCAGGCCGGTAGCGCGATGGCCGAAGCGGCTCAGCGTGGAGTGCTGGAATTCTTGCTGATCAATCACCCGCTTGATTGCCCAGTGTGCGACAAGGGTGGCGAATGCCCCCTGCAAAACCAGTCGCTTTCACATGGCCGTGGTGAGTCAAGATTTGACGGTGTTAAGCGCACGTTTGAGAAGCCGATTTCGGTCAGCGCTCAGGTGTTGCTCGATCGAGAGCGCTGCGTTTCGTGTGCACGTTGTACCCGGTTTGCCGACGAGATCGCCGGTGACCCATTCATCTCGTTGCAGGAACGTGGAGCGAAGCAGCAGGTGGGAATCGGGGACGAATCTTCAGGCTCCTACTTCTCTGGCAATGTGATCCAGATCTGCCCGGTCGGTGCTCTAACCAGTGCGCGCTATCGGTTCCGCACGCGCCCATTCGACTTGGTATCGGTCACAACAACCTGCGAACACTGCGCCGCCGGCTGCGAATTGCGCACGGACTACCGGCGCGGAACCATCATGCGGCGACAGGCGGGCGACGCCCCAGCGGTCAACGAGGAATGGAACTGCGACAAGGGTCGGTTCGCCTTCACATACGTCAACCAGGGCCGCCTAAGTGGTCCGCTTGTCCGTGATGCCGCCGGTGACCTAGTTGCCGCTTCGTGGCCGGAAGCAATCGCGATTGCAGCTGCCGGACTTGCGTCGGCTGCCGGCCGTGTCGGCGTCCTAACTGGCGGTCGGCTTTCCGATGACGATGCGTTGACCTATTCGCGTTTTGCGCGTGCGGTTCTCAAGACCGACGACGTGGACTTCAGAGCCCGCACGGCCAGCGCCGAAGAAGCGGATTTCTTGGCTGTGCACGTGGCGGGCACTGGACTTGGCGTTACCTACGCGGATCTTGAGTCCGCACCTGCTGTGCTGTTGGTCGATTTCGAACCAGAAGACGAATCGCCGATCGTGTACCTGCGACTACGGAAGGCCGTGCGCACAGGTCGCACTCGGATTCTTGCCGTTGCGCCATTTACATCCGACGGGCTAGCCAAGTTGTCGGGGACCCTCTTCCGAGCGGCTCCAGGCGAGCAGCCGGCAGTACTCGACCGACTTGCGAGCGATGAAAGCACGGGACTTCGTCAATCTGGTGCCGTCATTCTTGTTGGTGAGCGCCTTGCGGGCGTTGTAGGTGGCCTAACGGCGGTGGCCCGCTTGGCGACCGCGACAGGCGCCCGACTGGCCTGGGTGCCGCGTCGCGCTGGCGAGCGTGGAGCGCTTGACGCTGGTCTGCTGCCTGGATTGTTGCCAGGCGGTCGGCCCTTGACCGATGCGACGGCACGCGCCGAAATCGCCGCAGTATGGGCCATCAATGCCGCGGATCTGCCGACAACTGTGGGCCGCGATCTGGGCGCCCAAGTTGCCGCGGTGCATCAGCACCAAGCTGACTTGAGCGACGGTATCGAGACTGAAGCACCTATCGGCGCTTGGTTGATAGCCGGTGTCGGTCCTGAGGATCTGCCGGATCCGACCGCATTCTTGGCCGCTGTTGCGGCTGTGCCTTTTGTGGTGTCGCTGGAGACCAGGCATACCGAAATCACTGCGCTGGCGGATGTCGTACTGCCAGTTGCAGCGATTCCGGAGCGGGCTGGCTCGTTCACGAACTGGGAAGGTCGAGTCGGATCGTTCTCGACTGTGCTCTCAGGGACCGGCGCACTGACCGATGCTCGGGTTCTAACCGTCCTTGCCGAAGAGTTAGGGACGCGCCTCGGTGGCAGCAACGAGCCCGATGCTGATTGGGCTGGCGCACGCAGGGCAATGGAATCGGTCACGGCCAATGCGGCGACGCAACCTGGCAAGGGTCAGGCCCTGTTGACCGGGTGGCGGCAATTGATTGACGCCGGAACCTTGCAAGAGGGCGAGCCTTTCCTTGCCGCGACTGCCCGTCCTGCCGTGGCGCGAATCTCCGCGGCCACCGCAACGAACCTGGGACTTGCTGCTGGATCAGAAGTCACGGTCTCGGCAGGAAACGGTCAGATCACCCTGCCTTGGGTGCCGGCAGATCTTCCGGACGCGGTGGTGTGGTTGCCGTTGAACTCTGCAGATTCGGCCGTCCGTAGCGCATTCGGCGCCGCTGGCACAGCCGGGGCGATCGTCGGCCTGAGTTCGGGAGGTGCCGCATGAACGGCCTGCTCGAACTCACTGGGATGGGCGCATTCGGTATTGACCCTTGGTGGCTGATCATCATCAAGGTGCTGGCAGTCTTCGTGCTTCTGGTTCTCATCACGCTTATGACGATCTGGGCCGAGCGACGGATCGTTGGTCGGATGCAGCACCGCATCGGACCCAACCGAGTCGGACCTTTTGGGCTGCTCCAAAGTCTGATGGACGGCATCAAGTTGGCGTTGAAGGAAGAGATCTTCCCTTCAGCGGCGCATAAGGCCGTTTACATCCTCGCCCCGATCATTTCGGCGACCGCAGCTTTCCTTACGTTTGCCGTGATTCCATTCGGCCCAGTCGTATCGATCTTCGGACATCAGTCGCCGTTGCAATTGACAGATTTCCCGGTCGCTGTTTTGTACGTGCTCGCAATTGCGTCGACAGGGATCTACGGCATCGTGCTTGCTGGCTGGTCGTCCGGTTCTACCTACCCACTGCTCGGGGGACTCCGATCGAGCGCCCAGATGATCTCCTACGAGATCGCGATGAGCCTTTCGTTCGTGGCCGTGTTCCTCTACTCCGGCTCGATGTCTACTTCGCAAATCGTCACCGCCCAGCAGCACTTCTGGTACATCGTCTTGCTGTTGCCGTCGTTCCTGATCTACGCAACTTCAATGGTGGGCGAGACCAACCGGGCGCCGTTCGACTTGCCTGAAGCCGAGGGTGAACTTGTCGGCGGCTTCCATACTGAGTACTCGTCGCTGAAGTTCGCTCTGTTCTTCCTTGCTGAGTACATCAACATGGTCACTGTCTCTGCGATGGCTACGACCCTGTTCCTGGGTGGCTGGCGGATTCCCTATCCGCTTTCCGCTATCGATCACGGCCTGCTCAACACCGGTTGGTACCCGATGCTCTGGTGGCTGGTGAAGGTCTGCCTGTTTATCTTCGTTTTCATCTGGCTGCGGGGAACCCTGCCGAGATTGCGGTACGACCAGTTCATGCAGTTCGGCTGGAAGTTGCTAATCCCGGCTTCGATTGGGTGGATCGTGATCGTGGCCTCGGTGCGGGCATTCCGCAACGAGTACTCGTCGAGTTCACGCTCGTTGATCATCTGGGTTGCGGCGGCTTTCGTCGTGGTCATGGCCGTTAGCTACTTCTGGTCAGCCTTCGTCGACAACAAGCGCGTCGCTGATGAATTCGACGATGACGACGAGGATGAGGCCGACGAACTATCGCCCTTCGCCGGCGGTTTCCCAGTCCCGCCAATGCCGGGCCAGACTTTCAAAGAACATGCCCGCGTCGGTGAGGTCCTTTTCGTGACGGCCAACTCGACCCCCGATGAGGAGGCCACCGATGGCTGAGTTGCCCACGTGGATCCGAGGCTTCGCGGTCACGTTCCAGACGATGTTCAAAAAGGTCGTCACAGAGCAGTACCCGGAGGAGAAGGACAAGTTCCCGCCGAAGCCGCGCTTCCATGGTCGGCACCAACTCAACCGGCATCCGGACGGGCTTGAGAAGTGCGTCGGATGCGAACTGTGTGCCTGGGCCTGCCCCGCCGACGCGATTCTGGTAGAGGGCGCTGACAACACAGACGAGGAACGTTTCTCGCCTGGCGAGCGGTTTGGTCGCGTCTATCAGATCAACTATCTGCGCTGCATCTTCTGCGGTCTGTGCATCGAAGCCTGTCCCACTCGGGCATTGACCATGACGAACGACTTCGAATTGGCCGACTCGAGCCGCGCAAGTTTGATCTACGAGAAGGAAGACCTCCTAGCACCGATGCTGTTGGGCATGCTTGCGCCGCCACACTCAATGGTTCGGGACACAACTGAGAAGGATTACTACCAAGGTCTGGTGACGGGCGCGACCGCAGAGCAATTAGCCGAAGTAGCTGCCCGTGACGGCGTACTTCCACTTGTGCCGGAGGCCGCCGAATGAACGGGCTGTCTCTGCTTGCCGCTGGGGCCGGATTCGGCCGCGAACTGGTCTTCTGGGTCTGCGCGGTTCTGGCCGTCGTGGGCGCCTTAGGAATGTTGATCTCCCGAAAGGCCGTGCATAGCGCCTTGTTCTTGGTGTTGACCATGGTGAATCTTGCTGTGCTCTACATCTCCCTCTCGGCTGCATTCCTCGGTATGGCGCAGGTAATCGTCTATACCGGCGCGGTGATGATGCTGTTCCTCTTCGTCCTGATGGTGGTGGGCGTCGATGCGTCGGACTCTCACGTCGAGACGATCAAGGGTCAACGGTGGATGGCACTGATTCTTGGTTTGGGATTGGGCACCTTGCTCGTAGTAGCAATCGGCACGGGGCTCTCTGGTGTTGGCGCAGGTGGCCTCGCGACTGCTAATGCGGCTTACGGAGGCAACATTCAGGGTTTGGCCGCACTTCTTTTCGGTCGATACGTGTTGGCCTTCGAAGTCACTTCAGCGCTACTGATTACGGCTGCGATGGGTGCAATGGTGCTAGCCCACCGCGAACGCGCCAACCCAAGGCCGAGCCAGCGCGAACTTTCCGAGGCTCGCTTCCGCAGCGACCACCCAGGCATGTTGCCTAACCCGGGCATCTACGCGCGACACAACGCTGTTGGAACTCCTGGGCTCCTGCCCGACGGGACTCCCAGCGAGCTGACGGTTCCGGAGATTCTGCGGGGGCGTTCGAATGCTGTGCCGATCGCCGATCCGGATCGCACCCCGATCGAAACCGGAGGCGAGGAATGAACCCGACCGATTACGTCATCCTGGCTGCGATCCTGTTCACGATTGGGACCGTTGGAGTCTTGATTCGCCGGAACGCCATTGTTGTGTTCATGTGCGTCGAATTAATGTTGAACGCCGCGAACCTTGCATTTGTGGCATTCGCTCGACAGTCGGGCACGCTCGATGGGCAGGCAATCGCATTCTTCGTGATGGTCGTTGCAGCGTGCGAGGTCGTAGTCGGGCTGGCGATCATCGTGACGGTGTTCCGATCCCGTCGTTCAGCTTCGCTGGACGACGCCAACTTGCTCAGGAACTGACGCCATGACTGATTCAAGGAGACTCATCTTGTTGAGCGAGGTCGGTCGATGACCCTGGCGACATTGTTGTCCGCGCAGGTTTCGCCAGCGACGGGTTCTTTCCACTATGCCTCGCTCCTAGTACTCCTGCCGTTGCTCGGGGCGGCGGTTTTGCTTCTCGGTGGTCGCCGCACCAACACTTGGGGTCATCTTCTTGGTGTCGCCGCAGTGCTCGGTTCGTTTGTGGTTGCGGCAAGCCTGTTCTTTGCGATGGTGTCCCGCCCCTCCGAGTCGCGTTCGATCGTTGAGACGCTCTATAGCGGGATCAGCGTCGGCGGTTTCTCGATTCCGATTGCTTTCCGGATCGATCCGCTAACGATCTGTTTCCTGCTACTGATTACCGGCGTTGGGTCCTTGATCCATATCTACTCGGTCGGCTATATGGAGCATGATCCCAATCGCCGCCGGTTCTTCGGGTATCTAAACCTGTTCATTGCAGCCATGCTGGTTCTAGTTCTTGCCGACAACTACGCGCTGCTCTACGTCGGCTGGGAAGGCGTTGGTCTGGCCTCCTACCTGCTGATCGGGTTCTACCAAGAACGACCATCAGCAGCTACTGCAGCGAAGAAGGCTTTCATCGTCAACCGAGTCGGTGACCTTGGCCTGTTCATTGCAATCATGGTTATGTTTGTGACATTCGGAACCGTCAGTTTCGACGGCGTCTTCGCCGGTGTGTCCCACACTAGTTCAACCACGCTTAACGCGATTGGGCTTCTGCTGCTGCTCGGTGCATGTGGCAAGTCGGCGCAGGTCCCGCTGCAATCGTGGCTGCTGGACGCCATGGAAGGTCCCACTCCCGTCTCGGCTCTGATCCACGCGGCGACGATGGTTACCGCCGGCGTTTATCTCGTCGCACGCTCCGGTGCAATCTTCTCGGCCGCAAGCATCGCCTTAACCGCGGTAGCGATCGTCGGAACAGTGACGTTGATATTTGGTGCAGTTATCGGTTCGGCAATGGACGACATCAAGAAGGCGTTGGCCGGTTCCACCATGTCTCAGATCGGCTACATGATCCTGGGCGTTGGGCTTGGCACGAAGGGTTACGCACTCGGTATCTCACATCTGCTCAGCCACGGGTTCTTCAAGGCAGGCCTCTTCCTTGGTGCAGGCGCGGTGATGCATGCGATGTCCGACCGTTTGGACATGCGCCGCTTTGGTGGCCTACGCAAGTTCATGCCAATAACATCGACTACTTTCTTGCTCGCCTATCTTGCGATTATTGGTATTCCGCCGTTCTCCGGCTTCTTCACCAAGGATCCGATCATCGATGCGGCCTACAACTCCGGTGGCTACGGCTGGATCTACGGAGTCGTTGGTCAAGTAACAGCTGGCTTGACTGCCTTCTACATGACTCGAATTGTCGCCATGACGTTCTTCGGTCCAAAGCGCTGGGAAGAAGATGCGCATCCGCATGAGGCGCCCAAGAGCATGACCATCCCGCAGATCATTCTGGCGGTCGGCTCGGTCGGGCTTGGTGGATTACTTATGGTGGGCAACAGATTGCCGCACTTCTTGGCGCCGATTGTTGGTGAGGCTGAGGCCCCCAACTATCTGTCCGTTAATACGTTTGTGACGCTGGGATTGGTGCTGATTGGCGCCGGTTACGGGTGGTACGTCTACGCCCGTAACGAAGTGCCGCTTCTCGCCCCAGCAGGTGGCCCACTCACTGTGGCGGCACGCAAGTCGCTCTACGGTGACGCTCTGAATGAGGCCGTCTTCATGCGCCCGGGTCAGTACCTCACTCGGCTGCTCGTCTTTACTGACAATCGAATAGTCGACGGTGCTGTAAACGGGACGGCCGCCCTCGTCGGCGGGCTGTCAACTCGAGCCCGAAAATGGCAAAACGGGTTCGCTCGGTCCTATGCCCTCTCGATGCTCGGTGGCGCAGTTGTCATCGCAGCAGCCCTGATCCTGGTGCGGAGGTAGACGATGTCGAACTCGCACTTGTTGACGATCTTGCTGGCTGTGCCATTCATCGGTTCAGTGGTGGTGATGCTCCTTCCTCGTCATCGGCCCCTCTTGGCTAAGCAGGTAGCCCTGATCTTTGCTCTTGTTACCTTCGCGCTCACAGTTGCAGTGGCCTTGAAGTTCGACAACGGAGCGGCGGGCTTCCAGTTCACCGAGAAGTACTCGTGGATTTCATACTTCGGCGTCTCGTACAGCCTCGGAGTGGATGGCATAGCCCTCGTGCTCATCGCGCTGGCTGCGATCTTGGTTCCAGTCGTGATGATTTCGGGTTGGCACGACGCTGACGATGCCCGTGGCTCAGTGAACGGGTATTTCGCACTGATTCTGGTTCTGGAAACCATGATGATCGGTGTCTTCGCGGCAACCGATGTCTTCTTGTTCTACGTCTTCTTCGAAGCGATGCTCGTTCCGATGTACTTCTTGATCGGACGTTACGGCGGCCCGCAGCGTTCGTATGCAGCGGTGAAGTTCCTGCTCTACAGCCTGCTTGGTGGCTTGTTGATGCTGGTCGCACTGATCTCGCTCTACGTCGTGTCCATCAAGCAATTGGGCACCGGGACCTTCGACTTCACGACCTTGACCACGCAATTACACCTCGACGCGGGCACTCAGAAACTGCTGTTCTTGGGCTTCTTCACCGCTTTCGCAGTCAAGGCTCCGATGTGGCCAGTTCATACCTGGCTACCAGATGCTGCTGCAGAGGCCACGCCGGCGTCTGCCGTCCTTCTTGTCGGGGTACTCGACAAGGTCGGCACTTTCGGCATGTTGCGCTACTGCCTACCCCTATTCCCGCAGGCTTCGCACTACTTCACTCCGGCGATTCTGGTGCTCTCGATCATCGGCATCGGCTACGGCGCACTGCTGGCAATCGGACAGGCCGACATCAAGCGACTAATCGCATACACGTCGATTTCGCACTTCGGTTTCATCGTGCTCGGTATCTTCGCGATGACCTCTCAGGGCCAGGCAGGCGCGACCCTGTACATGGTTAACCACGGCTTCTCGACGGGTGCGCTCTTCATCATCGCTGGCTTCATGATCTCGCGACGGGGCTCCCGGTTGGTCTCGGACTTTGGTGGCGTCCAGAAGGTGGCGCCGGTTTTGGCCGGAACGTTCCTACTGGCCGGCCTAAGTTCGCTCGCACTGCCGGGCTTGTCGAGTTTCGTGAGCGAATTCCTTGTGCTGGTTGGTACTTTCAGCCGCTACAAGGCAGCGGGCGTGGCTGCAACCCTAGGCATCGTGTTGGCTGCGATCTACATCCTCTACCTCTACCAACGCACCATGACAGGTCCGGTTCGCGAAGGCATCGAAAGGTGGAAGGATCTCAATGTTCGCGAGATTCTGGCCGTGGCGCCGTTGTTGGTGCTGGTAGTAGCCCTTGGAATCTTCCCGCAAACCGCGCTTCGAACCATCGATCCTGCAATCGTGCAGACCATGCAATCCATAGGTGTTAGTGATCCGCCCCCGGTCGTCAATCTGGGATCAGGTAGTAGCAACGGAGGGACCAACCCGTGAGTCTGGTTGCCCTAGCGACCCCAATTGTGGCTCCCACGATTGAATACGCCCGGATCGCGCCTGTCCTGATTGTTCTCGGGGCGGCATTGCTTGGGGTGCTGATCGAGGCGTTCGTATCTCGGCCGTTGCGCCGGGGTGCGCAACTGTTTGTCACGTTCATTGCTTTGGCTGTTGCGTTCTGGGCGGTCGTTCGGTTGCACGGCACGAGCACCCTCGCCGTCCAAGGAGCTGTGGCGATCGACGGCCCCACTCTCTTCCTTCAGGGCAGTGTTCTGCTCCTAAGTTTGGTCGCTGCATTGCTGATGGCCGAACGCGAGGTGGACCCGGCCGGTGATGCGTTTGCCGCTCGGGCATCGGCGCTTCCCGGCAGCAACGAAGAACGCGAGTTCACGGCCATGGGGTGGACCCAGACCGAAGTCTGGCCACTATTTTTGTTTTCCGTCGGCGGCATGCTCCTCTTCCCAGCTGCTAACGACTTGCTGACCATGTTCGTGGCGCTTGAAGTGCTTTCACTGCCGCTGTACTTGCTCGCGGGGATGGCCCGTCGCCGTCGCCTACTTAGCCAGGAAGCAGCTCTGAAGTACTTCGTACTTGGTGCTTTCTCCTCCGCGTTCTTCTTGTTCGGTGCGGCTCTGCTTTACGGTTTCGCCGGCACTGTTCAGTTTGGTGGCATCGCCAGTGCACTGAGTTCGCGTGCGGGGCAGACTGGTCTGGTACTCGGCGGAACGGGATTGATCGCGGTTGGTTTGCTCTTCAAGGTCGGCGCTGCGCCATTCCACCAATGGACGCCCGATGTCTATCAAGGGTCGCCAACACCCATTACCGCATTCATGGCCGCAGGTACGAAAGTCGCTGCTTTTGGTGCACTGCTTCGGGTGTTCTACGTTGCTCTTGGCGGGATCCGCTGGGACTGGCGCCCAATGATGTGGACGATCGCGATTCTTACGATGGTTGTTGGTGTCGTCATGGCGCTGACACAGCAGGACATCAAGCGCATGCTGGCCTATTCTTCGGTTGCTCACGCGGGCTTCCTGCTTACTGGTGTGATTGCGGTGAGCCAACGCGGACTGGGCGGCAGCATGTTCTACCTGCTGACCTACGGCTTCACTGTTATCGGTGCGTTCGCGGTGGTTTCTTTGGTCAGAGATTCAGCCGGCGAAGCAACTCACCTATCTCAATGGGCGGGGCTGGGTAAGCGTTCGCCGCTCCTGGCTGGAATCTTCACGGTCTTCTTGTTGGCGATGGCAGGCATCCCGCTGACCAGCGGTTTTGCTGGCAAGTTTGCGATCTTCGCATCGGCGGTAGCGTCTGGCGATGGCCCGCTGGTCGTCGTCGCTGTGCTTGCTAGTGCTGCAGCGGCCTTCTTCTACATTCGGGTGATTGTGCTCATGTTCTTCTCGGAGCCAGCGCAGGATGGTCCCGTAGTAGTCGTCCCGAGCGCCTTCACCACGATTGCCTTAGCAGTGTGTGTTGCGGTCACGGTAGTCCTTGGGGTTATGCCGCAGCCGGTCCTGAATCTGGTTGACCAGGCCAGCGTCTTCGTTCGCTAGCGGGTACCGTCGACACATGAACGACTTCCGCCGTTTTGGTCTCGACCTGGATCCGCAGGTGGCCGTTGGTTTGCAGTCAGGTCTGACTGCGGTCGAGGAGCTGCTCGCCGAATCAGTCACGGGGGAGTATCCGTTCCTGACCCAGGTATCGCGGCATCTGGTCGATGCTGGCGGTAAGCGACTGCGCCCACTCCTAGTGCTCTTGGGCGCCCAGTACGGTGATCCTTCCGCGCCCGGTGTCACTCCTGCGGCCGTGGTCGTCGAACTTACGCACTTAGCCACGCTGTACCACGACGACGTGATGGACGAGGCATTGCTGCGTCGCGGCGCCGAATCTGCAAACTCGCGCTACGGCAACTCAGTGGCCATTCTGACCGGTGACTACTTGTTTGCCAGGGCCTCAGACTTGTTGGCCGATCTAGGCCCGCAGGCCGTCCGGATCCAGGCCCGAACCTTCGCACGTCTGGTCACCGGGCAGGTGCGCGAAACCGTTGGACCGACGCCGCAGGAAGACCCGGTCGAACATCATTTGCAGGTCTTGGCCGATAAGACGGGCTCGCTAATCGCCTGTGCCGGTCGATTCGGGGGCCTCATGTCAGGTGCCGATGCTGGCACCGTTGAGGTGCTGGCCGATTTTGGAGAGAAGTTCGGGGTAGCTTTCCAACTGTCCGATGATCTGCTCGATATTGCATCGGTCTCACAGATTTCAGGCAAGACCCCAGGGACCGATCTGCGCGAAGGTGTTGCAACGCTTCCGGTGCTTTTGGCCCGCAGATCTACCAACCCACAAGATGCGCGACTGCTTCAGCTGACAGCCGGCCCGATCATCGACGACGATGAACACGCCGAAGCATTGGCCCTCCTCCGCGCGCATCCAGCCCTATCTGAAGCCCGCGATGTCACACGGCAGTGGGCTGAGGGAGCACGCGAGGCACTTTCGGCGCTGCCGGCAGGCTCGGTCACCGATGCATTGTCCGAACTGTGCGACTTAGTGGTGACGAGGTCGGTCTGATCGCCCTGCTCGTGCGTACCAAGACTGGTTGAGTTAGTCGATCGCCCAGGTGTCGTTACCAGCCAGAAGTGCGGCCAGATCCCCAGCACCCTTCTTGGCGATCTCAGAATCAATCTGCTCGGACATCAACGTGTCGTAGGAAGCACGACGCACTTCGCGGAACACACCAATCGCGGTGTTGTTCAGCCGGACGGGATCCGAGAGTCGAGACAAAGCGAATGCCACACCCGGGTCGTCAGCGTGGGCGTCGTGCACCAACAGGTTGTTTAGCCCGACAGAGGCAACGTCAACTACCTGCACGGTGCCATTGGGCATCCGGGCTACGCCCTTACCGCCATTGGCGCCAAACACGATCGGCTTGCCGTGCTCGAGCCGGATTGTGAAGTCGTCGCGACGCTCGGAGTCCTTCAGCGGATCCCAAGCGCCGTCGTTGAAGATATTGCAGTTCTGGTAGATCTCAACTAGCGCCGTGCCTTCATGTTCGGCGGCCGCTCGGAGCACCTGAGTGAGGTGCTTCCGGTCACTATCGATAGTGCGGGCGACAAACGTTGCCTCGGCACCAAGTGCTAGCGAAACCGGGTTGAACGGATAGTCCAGCGAACCAAGTGGCGTGCTCTTGGTGATCTTCCCGAGCTCCGAAGTCGGCGAATACTGGCCCTTCGTCAGACCGTAGATCCTGTTGTTGAACAACAGAATCTTCAGATTCACATTACGGCGCAATGCGTGGATCAGGTGGTTAC
This sequence comes from uncultured bacterium, assembly GCA_903825575.1. GTDB lineage: Bacteria > Actinomycetota > Actinomycetes > S36-B12 > CAIKAW01 > CAIKAW01. The sequence continues at coordinate 17,015 of CAIKAW010000076.1, forward strand.
CACCGATGCTGAGTGCGTCGCCGTCGCCAGTTACGACCCACACCGAAAGGTCCTGACGCGAGGTCGCTAGACCTGTTGCGATTGCCGGCGCCCGACCGTGGATCGAGTGCATGCCATAGGTGTTCATGTAGTACGGGAAACGGGACGAGCAACCAATTCCCGACACAAAGACGATGTTCTCGCGAGCTAGGCCGAGTTCGGGTAGGAACGATTGAACTGCGGCCAGAATCGCATAGTCACCACAGCCAGGACACCAACGGACTTCCTGATCGGTCTTAAAGTCCTTGGCCGATTGGGGCGCGTCAGTTTTTGGAACCAGCTTCAGCGAAGGAAAGTCGAGCACCGACTCAGCCATTCTTCATCACGTCCTCAAGGAACTCGACGATCTCGGTGGCTTTGAAAGGCAGCCCCCGGACCTGGTTGAAGCCGATGATGTCGACTAGGAACTTTGCGCGAAGCAGCATGGAGAGTTGTCCCAGATTCATCTCGGGGAGAACGACCTTGTCGTAGCGCTTCAAAACCTCGCCGGTGTTCGCCGGGAAGGGGTTCAGATACCGCAAATGTGCATGAGCAATCTTGGCGCCGGTTCGTCTCATGCGCTGCACTGCTGCGCCCGTCGGTCCGTAGGTGGAGCCCCAGCCGAGCACCAGGATTCTGGCATCGCCATCGGGGTCATCCACGGCCAGCGGCGGGATGTCTTTTGCAATCCCGTCGATCTTTGCTTGGCGAAGTCGAACCATGCGGTCGTGGTTATCCGAGTCGTAAGAAATGTGGCCAGGGCCATCAGCTTTCTCGATACCGCCAATGCGGTGCTCAAGACCCGGTGTGCCCGGGATGGCCCATGGTCGAGCCAACGTCTCAGGGTCGCGCAGATAAGGCCAGTACTCTTCTGTGCCGTCAGCTGCGACGTGGTTGAGTTTCGTCGCGAACTCGACCCGAAGATCAGGCAGGTCTGCTACCGGCGGAATCTTCCAAGGTTCAGACCCATTGGCAAGAGATCCATCGGAAAGCAGGAACACCGGTGTGCGGTACTTAAGTGCAATGCGCACCGCTTCGATTGCTGCGTCAAAGCAGTCAGCCGGCGAATTCGGCGCGATGATCGGAACGGGCGCCTCCCCGTTGCGGCCAAACATTGCCTGCAGCAGGTCAGACTGTTCCGTCTTCGTCGGTAGTCCGGTAGATGGTCCACCGCGCTGCACGTTTACGACTACCAATGGCAGTTCGAGCGCGACCGCCAATCCGATCGCTTCGGACTTCAACGCCACGCCTGGACCAGACGTTGTCGTTAGTCCGATGGCACCGCCGTAGGAAGCTCCAATGGCGGCCGAGACACCGGCGATTTCGTCCTCAGCTTGGAAAGTGCGGACACCGAAACGCTTGTGCTTGCTCAATTCGTGCAAGATGTCCGACGCAGGAGTAATTGGGTAGGAGCCAAGGTAAAGCGGGAGTTGAGCTTGCTGTCCGGCGGCGATGAGCCCGTATGAAAGCGCGATGTTTCCGGAAATGTTGCGGTAGGTGCCGGTCTTCATTTCGGCCGGCGCAACCTCGTACTGGACCGAGAAGTCTTCGGTGGTTTCACCGTATGACCAGCCCGCTTCGAAGGCAGCTAAGTTCGCCTTGAGAATCTCAGGCTTGCGTCCGAACTTCTCCTTCAGGAAAGTTACGGTGCCATCCGTTGGGCGGTGGTACAGCCACGACAGCAATCCGAGCGCGAACATGTTCTTTGCGCGCTCTGCTTCTTTCTTGGAAACGTCCATGCCCTTTAACGCTTCGACTGTGAGCGAGGTCAACTGGATGGCATGAACCTTGTACGAATTAAGCGATCCATCATCGAGTGGGTTGACTTCGTAGCCGACCCGGGTGAGGTTGCGCTTGGTGAACTCGTCGGAGTCGACGATCAAATCAGCCCCGCGTGGCAGGTCTTTGAGATTGACTTTCATGGCTGCTGGGTTCATTGCAACCAATACGTTCGGAGCATCGCCCGGTGTGGTGATCTGGTGATCGGCAAAGTGCAACTGGAACGAGGAGACCCCCAAGACTGTTCCTGCTGGTGCGCGGATCTCAGCAGGGAAGTCAGGCAGCGTCGATAGGTCGTTGCCGAAGGCAGCGGTCGACGAGGTGAATCGGTCTCCCGTCAGCTGCATCCCGTCGCCGGAGTCGCCAGCGAATCTGATAATTACTCGGTCGAGTTGCACGATCTCTTTGGTCACTGGTCCATCTTACGAAGGTTGTTGCACCTGCGACAGGTGAGATCGGTCACCCTCGACCGCGTAGGCTCGTCATATGGCAGCAGATTCCTTGCGAACGTGGCGTTTTAGGACGACCGGAGTCGTCTTGGAGGTTCACGATTTGCCGCTTGCCTGCTGTGCAGTTGAGACAACATCGGCATTCGCGTCTCGTCCGGACCTGTTCGAGGAGGTCACTGTGCCCATTGCCAACGCCATCCGCGTGCTATTGGTCTCAGGCACGGTCACCGATCGCCTGCTGCCGGCGGTGATGGAGGCCGCACGTGGACTCGGCCCTGACGTCAAAGTTGTCTCATTTGGTTCTTGCGCAAACACCGGGGGGCCCTACTGGGATTCCTACTCAGTGACCAAAGGCATTGACCAGTTCCTGCCGGTCGCTCGCTACGTGCCTGGTTGCGCCCCTCCGCCTGAGGCTTTGGTGTCGGCGCTGCTCGACCTAGTTGGTCAGAGTTCATGACTCGACTCAGCGATGTCGTTCTGCAATCTGTGTCCGGTGAACTTGGGCCAGATGCGGCCGTGGTGGTAGCCGCCGAGGATTGGTTGGCCGCCCTCAGCTCTGTCAAGCGGGCCGGTGCGATCTTCTTTGACTTTCTGACGGGGGTGGATTCCGGGACCGAGTTCATTCAACTGGTAGCTCACGTTGCAACCCCCGAAGGCACCGAACGGCTGACCTTGGTGACGCAGTTGACTTCGTCGGTCGTCGATTCGGCAACCGGGATCTATCCGGGAGCGAACTGGCACGAACGCGAAACGGCCGAGATGTTCGGCGTGGTGTTCGCCGGGCATCCCCGGCTCGATCCGCTGCTGCTGGGTGTGGACTTCGTCGGGCATCCGCTGCGCAAGGATTTCGCGCTGGCGGCCAGAGCGACCCGCCCTTGGCCAGGACTTGCATCTGACGCCGAGGCTGCCCCTCTACGTAGTGGTGGGCGCCGCCGGGTTCCGCCAGCGGGTGTCCCGGCGACCTGGGAGGTGCCTAATGCCGACTGATCCGATTCCCACTGGTGAGGCGGTGCCGCATGGCGTTATCGCTTTGGATCCTGGCGCGTGCCCGGCCTGCTTGGTCTGCGTACGCGAATGTCCGGTGTGGTGCATCACTATCACGTCTCACGATGAGCCCGATGCATCAGGCGATGACCGGCGGCCGCGTACCAAGACTTTGCTCGATACCTTTGAGATCGACTTCGGACTTTGCATGTACTGCGGGATTTGCGTCGACACGTGTCCTTTTGACGCACTGTCGTGGCAGCCGTTGACCAACTACCCGGCCGACTTAGCGCAAGGGCTCAAGCACGGGATCGGCGAACTGGACGGCTGGCGTCAGCGGTAGTTGACGAACTGCACGGCGAAGTCGAGATCGGCTTCTTTCACGAGCGCCTGCACGGCCTGCAAGTCGTCGCGAGACTTGGATGTCACCCGGAGTTCCTCGCCCATGACCTGGGCCTTGACGCTCTTTGGTCCTTCATCGCGAATCAGCTTGCCGAGCTTCTTGGCCTGCTCCTGACTGATGCCGGCCTTGAACTTGCCGCTGATGCGATACTGCTTGCCTGAGACCCGCGGCTCCTCGGCGTCAAGAGACTTCAGGGAGATCGAACGCTTGACCAACTTCTCCTTGAACACGTCGAGTGCAGCAGCGACTCGTTCCTCTGTGCTGGCTCGCAATTCGATGCCAAGTTCGCCGTTCCATTCGATCTCAGACTCGGTTCCCTTGAAGTCGAAGCGCTGCGCCAACTCCTTCGCGGTTTGGTTTAGGGCGTTGTCGACCTCCTGGCGATCGACCTTGCTGACGATGTCAAAACTGCTGTCCGCCATGAGTCTCCTTCCGCCGCACGTCAACCGACTCTCCTTGGTCCGTGTATCCTCTCGTACCGCCGTCCTTGGACGGAAACTGGCAGGTTGCCCGAGCGGCCAATGGGAGCGGACTGTAAATCCGTCGCGAAAGCTTCACAAGTTCGAATCTTGTACCTGCCACAAGATGGGTCTGTAGAGGGGAAACCCTTATACAGGCCCATTTTTGGCTATTTGCAGCTTTTCGTGGGACCCCCCATTTGGTGGCTGAAATGGCCCGATACGGGCCGGAAATTACCCCTCCAGTAAAGGTGTGAGCAAGGATCACGCTTCTCATTCTGCGGCGACGAGGAAGTACTCGGGGAGTCGGATCCTCAATCACGCGGCTCCTGGCAAGGTCGTGTGTCTTGCCCACCGGATCCCCCGGCCGGGCGTATCAGCGACGGTCAGGTCACTCGAACATGCTCGGGGCTGAGTTCGGCTATCGATGACACCCCGAGCAATTTGAGGGTGCGAATGATCTCGTCGGTGAGAATCTCGGCGGCGCGGTCGACGCCTCGTTCACCACCGGCCATCAGCCCATAGAGGTAGGCGCGTCCGACAAGGACGAGGTCTGCACCCAGTGCATGACCGGCCACGATGTCGGCGCCGTTGAGTACGCCAGTGTCTAGCCAGAGTTCGACATCCGGACCGAGCGCGGACCGCACCTCGGGAAGCAGCCGCAGTGGTACCGGCGCCCGGTCGAGTTGGCGGCCACCGTGGTTGGACAGGATCACGGCGTCTGCTCCGGCGTCGAAAACCCGTCGGGCGTCGGCCACCGATTGGATCCCCTTAACGACGAGCCGGCCGTTCCAGTTAGAGCGCAGCCACGCCAGATCGTCGATGGTCATTGTGGGGTCGATGATTGAGTCCAGCAGATCTGCAACGGTCCCCGACCACGAAGTCAGCGATGCAAACTCCAGTGGTTCGGTCGTTAGCAGGTTCGCCCACCAACTCGGGTGGACGGCCATGTCGACCAACGTTCGGGCCGTGAGCTTAGGCGGGATCGTCAGTCCATTGCGGACATCGCGCAACCGTACGCCAGCGACCGGAACGTCCACCGTCAAGATCAGCGCTTCATAGCCGGCAGCCTCCGCGCGACGAACCAAGTCCTCAGCGGTAAGCCGGTCGCGCCACACATATAACTGGAACCAAAGTCGCCCACCGACACTGACTTCGGCCACATCCTCAATCGACGTCGTGCCCAACGTTGATAGGGCATACGGAATACCGCGACGGGCCGCGACTCGGGCAACCGCCGGCTCACCCTGGTAGTTCATCATCCGAGTAAAACCGGTTGGAGCAAAGGCGAAAGGCATAGGGCTACGAACACCGAACGGGGACGACGAGATGTCGACTTGCGAGACATCACGCAAGACCGACGGCATGAACTCAAGATTTCGGAATGTTTCACGCGCCCGGCTAAGGCCTAGTTCTTCGCCGGCGGCTCCATCCGTGTAGTCAAATACCGACCGCGGCGTACGTCGAAGCGCAATTCGACGAAGGTCTTCAATGGTGTGTGCCTGGGAGAGCCGACGCCGCACCGAATTCAACTCAGGGGCCCTCAGCCCAACCAAGGAAGTCAATTCGCCCACCCGGGGCCAGCGTCTCTTAGTCACGTGACTCCCAAATCGGTCAGTTCGGTGCGCGAAGTTTTCGATGCTGCTAACTACTTGGCCGACGGGGATAAATTGGTCTCCTTCGGCAAATATCTCTTCTCGATAGTGGAGCACCCGCCACCGTAAGTCGATCATTGCGTGGCAGCCCTGGCGACTCAACGTCAGGTCGACCGCCACAAGGACGATTTGTGCTATTTATTGCTGCCAATTTATTGCTGCCAAATTTTTTCGGCTCAATTCGACGGTGCACCGGCAGCGCGGCTAAGCCGGCCGCACTTGAGGAATCCCTCGAGCGGGGCCGGGCTTCGGACTCTTTGGGCTGGTAAGTCGGGCCCGGAGCCTGTCCGGGGTGCATTGACGTCCCCGAGTTAGTCCGTGAGGATCTGCCCATGCCGGACCAACTTCAGTTTGCGCCCCTGCAGTTCCCGACTCGGATTCCGGCCGATTACGAACCCTTTGTGCTAGCCGATGAGCCGGTGTGGAACCCGTCCGTACATTTGGCACTGGCGGCACCGGCCGAATCCCTCTCGCTGTCAGACTTGGGCTATGACTCGGCCGAGTTGGCCCTTGCGGCCTCGCCACTAGGCGTAACCGCGCCCTTCCAGGTGTTCAGCCCCGCCGGCCTTGAGGCAGTTCGAACCGTCTGCTTGGCGTTGCAGGCGAACGCCATGGTGGGCACCGACGATCGTGCGCCGTCGTACATACCGGGTGCTGGCTACCGATCCAAGTTCATCCACAACCTGTGCCACGACGCCACGGTGCTAGCCCACGTTTCCTCGCTCGCGGGAATCAAATTGGCACCTCACTCGATGACCGACTGTCAGGCGTACATCAATTACGCCCCGCGCGATGTGTCAAAGGCGGTCGACTCTTGGCACATCGATTCGATCGCTTTCGACATGGTCCTGATGCTGTCGGACCCCACCAAACTGGTCGGCGGGCGGTTGGAGTTCCTCAAGGTGTCGCGGCAGAGTGCCAGCGACCTTTTTGGGACCACCGTTGACCAGTTGCACCTCGGCTACGCAGTGGAGGTACCTCAAGATCAGATAGCGAGCGCCCAATTTTCGGCTGCGGGTACGGGTGTCGTTCAACAGGGCACTCACGTGGTTCACCGGGCCTCGCGACTGGAAACTGCGGGCGAGCGGATTACCTTGGTCCTGGGCTACATCCCGCTCGACCAGTCCGGACCCGACCCGACCAATGTTGACTACATGTCCGCCTGGGGGCATCCGGGTATCTCGGCTGAGTTGGCCCGTCACGCGGCTTGGCTGTCCTCGCAGCACTTGGCGGCATTGGCGTCGCAGATCGACCCGGACGCGTCTGCGGCGTCAGCTGCGACGGCACTTCGGGCTGCGGTCGCGAGCGTCGAACGTGTGATTAGTGCTTTGGAATCAAGCGGATGACTCGGCTCATGTCAGTCCGGCAGGAGTTCGACGCTGCCCGGATTGGTCCCGGTTTCGTCCTAGGCACCTCTGGCCTGTAGCCTGTGTCGGCCCTTCGCCCCAATAGCTCAGTCGGTAGAGCATCTCCATGGTAAGGAGAAGGTCTACGGTTCGATTCCGTATTGGGGCTCGGAAGGTGCACTCGCCT
>CAIKAW010000077.1 GCA_903825575.1 uncultured bacterium
CTCGAGGCAATCATTGCCGAATCCGAGGACGAGACTTTAATGGACCGGTACCTAGCCGGTGACGACATCGATATCGACACTCTGATCACTGACCTCGAGAAGGCTGTTGCCCGCGGGGCGTTCTACCCAGTCCTGGGCGCTGCAACGTCGCCCGCTGGCTTTGGCACTGCCGAGTTGTTGGAACTGATTACGAGGGGTTTCCCATCCCCCTTGGAACACCCGTTGCCGCCCGTAACAACCCCGAATGGCACTCCCAGAGGGCCGTTGATGTGCGACGACATGTCCACGTTGTCAGCGGAAGTCGTAAAGACCACAACAGATGCCTACGTCGGGCGGGTGTCTCTGGTGCGGATTTTTTCGGGAGTTCTTCGCCCCGACGCGGTCGTCCACGTCTCCGGACACTTCGGAAGCGACCACGGGCACGCAGATCACGATCTGGACGAACGGGTCGGTGGACTTTCCTCTCCTTTGGGGAAGGTGCAACGCCCCATTGAGCGTGGCACTGCCGGCGACATCGTCGCGGTTGCCAAACTCTCGCGGGCCGAGACCGGCGACACTTTGTCGTACAAGGAAGAACCACTGCTTATGGAACCGTGGCTGCTGCCCGATCCGCTGCTTCCGGTAGCGATCGTGGCGCATGCCAAGGCCGACGATGACAAGTTGTCCCAAGGACTCGCGCGGTTGGTTGCCGAGGATCCCACGCTTCGCCTGGAGAAGAACCCCGAGACCGGCCAGCTGGTGTTGTGGTGCATGGGCGAGGCACACGTGGATGTGCTTCTCGATCGGCTCCGTAACCGATACGGGGTGGCAGTCGATTCGGTTCCATTGCGTGTTTCACTGCGGGAGACATTCGGTAGCTCAGCCACCGGACATGGTAGGCACGTCAAACAGTCCGGGGGCCACGGCCAGTACGCAGTCTGCGACATTGAAGTTGAGCCGCTCCCGGCCGGTTCCGGTTTCCAGTTCGTCGACAAAGTTGTCGGTGGCTCTGTTCCGCGCCAATTCATCCCGAGCGTTGAAAAGGGCGTTCGCGCACAACTAGAGCGCGGAGTAGTCGCCGGATATCCGGTTATTGACATTCGAGTGACACTTGTAGAAGGCAAGTCCCACTCTGTGGATTCCTCCGACATGGCATTCCAGATGGCCGGTGGTCTCGCACTCAAGGAAGCTGCAGCAGCGGCCACCGTGAATCTGCTTGAACCAATGGCCGAGATTCGGGTCCTCGTATCGGACGAGTACGTCGGAGCAGTGATGAGTGACGTATCGGGGCGTCGGGGACGACTGTCGGGGACCGAGCCCGTGGGGTCAGGCAGGACCTTGGTGCGAGCCGAAGTTCCCGAACTTGAAATCACTCGGTACGCGATTGATCTTCGTGGACTCTCGCACGGTACGGCTACCTTTACCCGTCACTACATCGGGCACGAACCGATGCCAGCCCAGCTCGCCAAGAAGGTCATCGACGAGCATCAGGCACATTGAGCTGGTCGATCAGCCTTGCTGGACCCACTGGGCTGCCAGCAGGTCACGGGTATCTTCGAGCAGTTGCGGCAGGACCCGGGTGTGGCCCACGACTGGCATGAAATTGGTGTCCCCGCCCCAGCGGGGCACGACATGCTGATGCAAATGCGCGGCTATGCCTGCACCTGCGGCAGATCCCTGATTCATCCCGATATTGAAACCGTGTGTTCCTGAGGCAACTCGAAGTGTTCGCATTGCCCGTTGCGTGAATTCACCGAATTCGATCGTCTCAGCGTCGGACAAATCGGTGTAGTCCGGCACGTGGCGATACGGACAGATCAACAGATGTCCAGGGTTATAGGGGTAGAGGTTCAGCACCACGTAAACCAACGACCCGCGCGCGACGACCAGATCGTTGGGCTTGCTGGTTTCAAGATCGCAAAATGGGCAATGTGCGGCCCCCGCATCACCTGTAGGACGCTCGGACTTGATGTAAGCCATCCGATGCGGCGACCATAACCGCTCCCAGAGATCAGCCATGTCAGACCTGAATCCGCTCTGCCACCGCCGCGACAATTTCCTCGATCGCTTCTTCAATCGGGACGTTATTGCGCTGAGTTCCGTCGCGGTAACGGAACGAAACAGCGCCCGCTGCTATGTCTTCATCGCCTGCAAGCAACATATACGGCACCTTCTGCTTCTGGGCATTGCGGATCTTCTTTTGCATTCGGTCATCGGACGCATCTACTTCGACTCGGATTCCACGAGCGATCAAACGGGTGGCAACCTCATCGAGGTAGTCGATATGCGCGTCGGCGATCGGAATCCCCACCACCTGCACTGGCGCAAGCCAGACAGGGAAGGCGCCCGCGTAGTGCTCCAGCAAGACCGCAAAGAACCGTTCGATCGAACCGAACAATGCGCGGTGGATCATTACAGGTCGCTGACGAGTGCCGTCGGACGCCTGATACTCAAGCTCAAAGCGCTGCGGCAAATTGAAATCGACCTGGATCGTTGACATCTGCCAAGTCCGCCCAATTGCATCGCGTGCCTGCACCGAGATCTTCGGCCCGTAGAAAGCCGCGCCACCAGGATCTGGAACCAGTGCGAGCCCGCTGGCTTCGGCAACTTCGGCCAGAACTCGGGTGGCTTCATCCCAGTCCTCGTCAGTACCGACTGACTTGTCTGGGTCACGCGTCGAGAGTTCGAGGTAGAAGTCATCAAGGCCATAGTCCTTCAACAACTCGAGCACGAATGTCAACAGCGACGTAAGTTCGCTCGCCATCTGATCGCGGGTGCAGTAGATGTGGGCATCGTCCTGAGTGAAGCCCCGAGCGCGCGTCATTCCGTGTACAACTCCTGATTTCTCGTACCTATAGACGGTACCGAACTCAAATAGCCGCAGCGGCAATTCGCGATACGAACGCCCACGGGAACGAAAGATCAAATTGTGCATGGGGCAGTTCATTGGCTTGAGGTAATACTGCTGGCCAGCCTTCTTCAGTTCGCCGTCACCGGTGTGCTCGGCGTCGAGAATCATGGGCGGGTACATGCCCTCCGCATACCAATCTAGGTGTCCGGAGATCTCAAACAATTGCCCCTTCGTCAGGTGCGGGGTGTACACAAACCGATAGCCAGCCGCTTCGTGCTTGGCCCGCGAGTAGTCCTCCATCTGACGGCGAACGATCCCGCCTTTGGGGTGAAAGACGGCAAGTCCCGAACCGATTTCCTCCGGAAACGAGAACAGGTCCAATTCGTTGCCAAGGCGGCGGTGGTCCCGCTTCTCGGCTTCTTCCAGGTACGCCAAGTGCGCCTTTAGCTCGTCACGCGAGGGCCAGGCCGTGCCGTAGATCCGTTGCAGCATCGGGTTCTTCTCGCTGCCGCGCCAATAAGCGGCCGCCGACCGCATCAGCTTGAAGGCCGGGATCAGCCGAGTTGTCGGAATATGCGGGCCCCGACATAGGTCACCCCAGCAACGCTCCCCTGTTTTCGCATCGACATTGTCGTAAATGCTCAGTTCAGCGCCGCCGACCTCCATCACGTCTCCGTCGACCGCGCCACCCTTGAGCCCGATTAGTTCAAGCTTGTACGGTTCGGCCGCCAGTTCAGTACGAGCGTCAGACTCTGTTACGACTCGGCGACTAAACCGTTGGCCCGCTTTGATGATGTCCTGCATGTGCTTCTCGAGAACTGCGAAGTCATCGGGGGTGAAGGGTCGCGCGACGTCGAAGTCGTAGTAAAAGCCGTTCTCAATGGGCGGCCCGATGCCCAGCTTGGCTTCGGGAAATGCCCGCTGAACGGCCTGGGCAAGAACGTGCGCTGTCGAGTGGCGCAGAACCGCGAGGCCATCGGGCGAGTCGATACGGATGGCCTCAACTAGGTCACCGTCAGCGAGCGGTGTACTGAGGTCACGCACCGCATTGTTGATCCGGGCCACGATGATCGCGCGATCTTCAAACAGTTCCGCTGCGACTGCACCGCCATCAACCGTTCGTGCTTGTCCGTCTACAACCACCGAGATCTGGCTCACCGCTGCTCCCCACCGTCCCACGGAGGCATACCCGCTCCCCGCGCGCCGGCTGGTCCGGCTCCCAAAGCCTACCGAGCCGGGCACGGACGTCGCGGCCATCAGTTGCGCGGGCTCCGAAGCGGCCCCAGGGCCAGGTGAAAATTCGCCGGGACTAAAGTCACTGATAGAAAAGTCAGGAATCGGTCAACATCGATCCATGGGACCCCAGCCAACAGTCCGCGCCCCCCGCACTCTCGGTCGACGCCTGGCATACAACCTGCTCGATGCCACCGAGATCGAAGCAACCCACCAAGCCACGCTCGACGTGCTCGAGCACACCGGCGTAACCGTCCGCTCTGCCCGGATCTTGACCCTGCTGGCAGCGACCGACGCGATCGTTGACCTCGAACGCCGACTTGTGAAGTTCCCACCCTCCATGGTCGAGGCTGCCATCGCTGTGGCACCGAGCGAATATCTACTTGCGGCCCGCGAACCGGCCTTTGACATGTTCCTCGACCGCTCTCGCGGCTACTACTGCTTAGAGGGCGGACCTTCGGACATAGTCGATCTGGCCTCCGGCAAGGTGCGGTCGCCCACCAGCCAAGACCTGATTGACGCAACGCGTCTGGCAGATTCGCTGAACGAAATCTCATTCTTGTGGCCGAGCGTCGCCCTCTCTGATGTCCCACCGGCGGATCAAGCTGCGCACCAGACCTATCTGCAATTAGCCAACTCAACCAAGCACGTCGTAGCGATGACGACGTACAACTCCCGGGACGCCCGTGTCGTACTTGAACTTGGTGCAGCAGTTGCGGGCAGCGCTGCGGCACTGAAAGCACGGCCAGTCGTGTCTAGTTTCGTTTGCTCGATCAGTCCGTTGACGTGGGACGGCCCGCCGTTAGAGTCCGCGTTGGAGTTTGCGGCAGCAGGCGTGCCATGTGGCGTTGTCTGCATGCCAGTATCCACCGCCGGGGCACCGACCACACTTGCCGGACACGTCGTGATTGCCAATGCAGAACTGCTCTCCGGCATCACAATCCTGCAAACGCTCTACCCTGGAACCCCCACCTACTACTGCCCGTTCAGCGCCGAAATGGACCTGCATAGCGGCAACATGGACGGCGCTTGGGGACCTGGACCAGTCCTGTTCAATCTCGTCATGTCGCAATTGGGTCTGCGTTACGGGCTCCCAATGTCCATTGGTACCAACGGAACTGGCGCCAAGACCCAGGACTGGCAGGCGGGCGCCCAGCACGCGTTGACGTTGATGGGGACGTTGGCATGCGGCAACGTAGATCTGATCGCCAGCACCGGCGGCATCGACAACTCGCGCGTCTTCTCACTCGAGCAGGTGCTGCTTGACTGTGAACTTTGGGATATCGCCGCGACACTACTCGATGGCATTCCATTCACTGAGGAGTACTTGGCAGTTTCTGTCATCAACGAACTTGGTCCCGGTCAGCACTACTTGGCACACAAGCACACACGCAATCACATGCGCGAAAACTGGCGGGCTCGCTTCTTCCAATCGCAAACTTGGCAGGAGTGGGAAGACCTCGGGCGCCCGGATCCGCGCGACGCAGCTCGAAAGCGCGCCCGCGAGGTCATCACTACTTACGTTCCTGAACCACTGCCCGACGACGTCGACCGCGAGATGCGTTCGATTATCGATCGCTACACCACTGCGGGAGGATCTGCATGAGCGACGCACTGATCGCGCGATTGCGTCAGGCAGTGATTGACGCAGAGCCCGACGACGCACTAGCGCTCGTGCGCGAACTGCTCGCTGCTGACGTTGCACCCACTTTGATCCTCGACGGAGGACTCGCAAAGGCCATGTTGATCCTTGGCGAAATGTGGAAGTCCGGCGAAGTGTTCTTACCGGAGGTGATGGCGGCAGCTGCCGTATTCACCATCTGCAACGAAGAAATCGAGCCGGTCCTGCTGGCCAGCGCCGATCACAAGGTCGGGGCCAAAGTCTTACTCGCCACCGTCAAGGGCGACATGCACGACCTCGGCAAGAACATGGTGGCCGCGATGCTGAAAATGGCTGGCTTCGACGTGATCGATCTTGGTACCGACGTTTCCTCCGCCGCCATCATCGAAGCGGTAATCCGCGAGACTCCAGCGGTGGTTGGGTTGTCCGCGCTGCTGACAACAACGATGCCTGAACAGCGCAGCGTCATCAATGCACTAGTGGCGGCTGGTCTCCGCGACTCGGTCAAGGTACTAGTTGGCGGCGCCCCAGCCACTCAGGAATGGGCCGACGCCATTGGCGCGGACGCCTACGGCCAACACGCGCCCGACGCGGTTCGCGCTGTCAAGGAACTAGTTGGGGTATTGGACTAGACCAACCCGGTCGCATGGGGATAACCAGCGACATTGTTCCTACCAGATCCGCCGTTTGGGGGCCGCTCCGTGCCGTCATGACCCCGAAGCCCGGCAGTCACGCCGCGCTCTAGACCCGGGGGGGTCCGAATGTCGCATGCCACCAGCCATCCGCTGTGGAAGAAATCCTTAGCAGTGCTCGGTAGTTCAGTTGTGTTAGTTATTGGGTTCGACTACGTCACCTACGCAGCGACCGGCTCGAGTTTGTTGCTTGGAAAGTCGAACAACGCAGGCGCTACAACAACAATCGGAAACTCAGGCCTCGGGCCTGTCTTGTCCCTGCAGGTGCCAACATCGAAGGCCGCGACCACTGCCCCAATTAAGACGAATGCCAAAGGGCTAGTCGCCAACTTCAATTCACAGTACTTAGGCGGCAAGACTGCTGCACAGTTGCTGACAGCCAGCGCAACGACCAAGGCCTTGACCTACACCGACACGACCGGCACACACGGATCGAGCACGACGTTCATAATCGGAACGGGCGTACCCGCCGGTACTTATCTGGTGAGCCTGAATGCATGGGTAAGCACCAATACATCCGGTGTGCTCCTAAACGGAACGGTCCTTGACGCGTCGCCGGTAATTCAGTACATGAGATGCTATCTACATGACAACGGTTCTGGGACCGTGCTAGCGGAGGCGTCTTCGGAAGTGCTTGACGGTAGCGACGTGGCCCCTTCGTTTGCGATGGTCAGAGCATTCACCGCGGGCGAAGATCTACGACTTGACTGCTACACCGCAACCGGCGATGGATGGTCATCATTCATGCCCGTCACGCTTTCGTTCGTGAAGCTCGATGGGAACACCGCACGCACCATGTAAATGACGCGCTGACATGTGTGGCCCCGGCGCTAGACGCTGGGGCCACACATAGGTTGCTTCATCCTGCTGACCTTCGCCGTTCGAAGTAACATCGCTACATGCCTGCAAAGCGGTTCGCCGACTTCTGCGCGTTGCCCGGCACCGGCGCAGGCCCAATGAGGCGAACAAATCCAGTGTTGGTCTACGACGGGCAATGCGGCTTCTGCCGCAAATCTCTGCGACTGGCACACCGATGGTTCCCGGCTGGCTGGGACGCCGTGCCTAGCGCCACCGAGTCCTTCGGCCTAAACCCCACGCAGTTGGCCGATTCAGTGTGGTGGGTCGAAACTGACCCCGCTGGGACGCTTCGCCACTACCGCGGGCATCGAGCCGTCGCGGCCCTGCTCAGGAATGCCGGCGGACACTGGGAGTTGATCGGACGGTTGCTTCTTGTCCCACCGATGTCGTGGTGCGTTGAGTTGGCCTACCGACTTGTGGCGCACAACCGGTCCCGGCTGCCCGGTGGTTGCCAACCTGCCGAGACGCAGCAGTGAGCGAAGAATCAGACGTCATCGTCATCGGGGCCGGCTTGGCTGGTTTGGCCGCCGCGCTGGACCTTGCCGCCGTGGGGCTGAAGGTGACCGTGCTCGAATCCAATTACGAAGTCGGCGGACGCATGCGGACAGACAACGTCGACGGTCTACAGCTAGACCACGGCTTCCAGCTGCTGAATCCAGGCTATCCAAATATTCGCCGGCTCGGGCCGCTCGACGACTTACAACTGAGCCCACTAATTCCGGGTGCGCTGCTCTCCGGTCTCACCGGTTTGCAACGCGTCGCCGATCCACTGCGTCATCCCGACTGGGCATTCGCGTCAGCACTGGCCCCAGTGGGATCTGCGTTAGCCAAAGTAAAGTTGGCACGCTACGCAGCCGGTTGCCTGCGCCAAGGGCGCGACCGTCCAGATACCGATTTAGCTTCGGATTTCTACCGCAGTGGGGTGCGTGGGCGGATCTACAAC
>CAIKAW010000078.1 GCA_903825575.1 uncultured bacterium
AGGGCCACACTCACGGCTAAATCGACCCCATCTCAGGGTCGTGCAAAGGCGTGGAGGCCCCACCGTGACGGCGCAACTGGATCGACCTCAACTGCTTCGGCTCCCCAATGGCGAGCGAGCAGTCCCTACCTTCTCTGCGACCGAGATGGAGCGTCGGCTCACGCTGCTCCGCGGCCTGATGGCCGAGCTCGATCTGGATGCCGTGGTTCTCACGAGTTACCACAACATCAATTACTTCGGAGATTTCCTCTACTGCTACTTCGGGCGTAACTACGCGCTCGTCGTTACGAAGACCGATCAGGTTTCGGTCTCAGCCAACATCGATTACGGCCAACCGTACCGACGTACCTTCGGCGACAACATCGTTTACACCGACTGGCAGCGTGACAACTACTTCCGCGCCGTTCGCGAAGTTGTTCCCCAGTCGGCCAAGCGAGTTGGCATCGAATTCGACCACGTCAATCTGACCAATCGCGCCAAGTTCGAGGCTGCGCTTCCGGGCGTCGAATTGCTCGACGTTGCGCCAGGAACAATGCGCCGTCGAATGATTAAGTCGGGCGAGGAAATCGAAATCATCCGCGCCGGCGCCCGTACGGGCGATATCGGCGGGGCAGCCGTTGCGGCCGCTATCCACGAGAACGTGCCGGAGTACGAAGTGGCCCTTGCCGGTACACAGGCAATGGTTCGCGAGATTGCCCGGGCCTACCCCAATGCCGAATTGCAGGACACGTGGGTTTGGTTCCAGTCCGGAATAAACACCGACGGAGCGCACAATCCGGTCACCAGCCGCAAGGTACAAAAGGGCGACATCCTCAGTCTGAACTGCTTCCCGATGATCAGCGGTTACTACACGGCGCTAGAGCGGACGCTGTTCTATTACCATGTAGATGACGCCTCGCTTCGCTACTGGGAAATCAACGTGGAGGTGCACCGGCGGGGCCTCGAACTAATTAAGCCCGGAGCCCGGTGCTGCGACATCGCAAATGAGCTCAACGAAATCTTCCAGGGCTACGGCCTTTTGGAGAACCGCACATTCGGCTACGGTCACAGTTTCGGAGTCCTGTCGCACTACTACGGTCGCGAGGCAGGACTGGAATTGCGTGAAGACATCGAGACTGTGTTGGAACCTGGAATGGTCGTCTCAATGGAGCCGATGATTACCATCCCAGAAGGCCAGCCCGGTGCCGGTGGGTATCGCGAGCACGACATTCTGCTCGTCGGTGCAGATAGCGTTGAGAACATTACGAAGTTCCCATTTGGTCCCGAGCACAACGTCATCCGGAACTGAGGTCACTATGTCGGAGCACCACCACCACATGCTCGAAGAAGTCCCGGGCGGCGAGCGCGAGCTCGAGCTTGAGATTAAGCATGACTACTCGTCCAGCCACGACGGCATCGTCCCGCTCAGCGTTCGACGCGGCACGTGGTCTCACCACGTTCCGCTGTGGGTAACGCTGTACGCCGGTTTCTCGTACATGGCCTTAGGTTCGGAGTTGTACTCCTTCGGATACAAGCTCAGCCAAATGTTGACGGTCGTTCTGGTCAGCACGGTGTGCTACTTGGCCTACTCGATTCCGGCCGCTTACCTCGGCGCAGTTAAGGGTCAGACCCACGCGCTCATGGGCCGTTCGGTCTTCGGCCTTACGGGCTCCATGATTGTGTCGGTGTTCGTGCTCGTCGCCCCGCTCGGCTGGGTTGGCTACCAGGCCAACACGCTGGCGATCATGTGGAACTCGCTGTTCAACTGGACCCCAGTTGTATGGATCGGTGTCGGTATTGCAGTAGTCGGTATCACCAACAACGTTCTCGGATTCACGGGCATCACAGCGTTCGCCCGTTGGATCGCGGCACCCGTAACTGTGCTTTGGGTGCTCTGGATGGTTATTAAGGCATTCGCGAATACGCCCAGCGCAGTACTGCACTCGTCGATCCCTGGGACACCAGTAAGTCCGTTGACTCTCGGAATCATTGCGGCCCTCGGCTTCGCAACATACGGAAACGAGCCTGACCTGTTCCGTTACGCCAAACCGCAAATGAAAGCAACGGTGCCGCCGTTGTTCTTTGGGTTACTCGTTGGTCAGATCCTCTTCCCACTTGCTGGTTGGGTCTTGGCGGCTCGGGTGCAGAGCGCTGATTTCGGTAAGGGCTTCGCTGAGGCAGTTACGTTCTCGCTGTTCGGTCTGACATTCCTTGCGTTCCTGCTCGCTACCGCGACCCAGGTTGCCGTCAACGACGCCAACTACTACGAGTCGTTGAACGCCGGGCAGAACCTGTTTGGCGGTTGGGCAAAGTGGCGCCGCTTCTACACTTGCATCGTGATTGCGCTTGGTGGCGGATTCATGGCGTGGTGGGTGCCTCAGAACAGTGCGAACTTCTTCCGCGTCACGACTTGGTTGGCTGTATCGATCCCGACAGCAACCGTCATCATGTACGTGGACCAGTTGTTGCTGCCCAAGATCTTCAAGGGCTATGACCGGAATATGTCCAAGGTTCCGGCTTGGGATCAGGTCGCCAAGGGCAACTGGCCGGGCATCGTCTCGTTGTTGGTAGCCGTTTGCTTTGGCGCTTACGGCAGTGGCGTATTCCCGGGTCAGTCTGGCTATCCGCTGGACGGCTGGGGCATCGTCCCAGTTGAAGCGTGGATTATCGCCGCAGTGCTTTACACGATCCTGGTCGGTCTGACATGGAGGTTGCCGAACGGTAAGGCGATCCTCGGGTTCCCGAAGACTGCACTCGAGTCTGAGCAGGCGGCGGCCACGTCCGCTTCGCTGTGAGTCGTAGCAGCAGATACTCCGACCTAACTTGGCCGGAGGTCCGCGAAGCTGCCGGTCGGGGTGCCATCATCGGCATCCCGATCGGCGCTACCGAACAGCACGGTCCGCACCTGCCCTTGAGCACGGACTATTTGATCCCTGAGGCTATGGCCTTTGAGGTCGCCAAGAAGCTGGACTTTCTGGTTGCCCCACCGATTACATACGGCAACCGCAGCCGTCCACTAGCTGGCGGAGGTGAAGGCTTCCCGGGCACGATCAGCCTTAGTGCGACGGCATTCATGAAGCACCTAGAGGACGTAATCTTCGCGTTCGCCAAGTCGGGTTTTCGCAAGATCGTTCTGATGAACTGGCATTACGAGAACTCCAACTTCATCTACGAAGCGGCTTACGTCGCGCGTGAGCGATCAGGCGCTAAGGATCTACGCATCATGGTTTGCGAAGCGACTTTCTCGGGTATTTCCGACGAAGTGGTCGAGATGATGTTCGGCGACGAGTTCCCCGGTTGGGATGTCGAGCACGCGGCCGTCATGGAAACCTCGGTGATGCTGCACCTGCGCCCTGATCTGGTGTTGATGGATCGAGCGGTCGACGACGCGGCCAAGCGCCATCCGTCGTACGACGTCGTTCCACCGCCGGCCGACTTCGTCACCGACAGCGGATCCCTATGGAAGGCGACCCCGGCGACGACCGAGAAGGGCGCTGCCGCGTGGGCAAACATTGTCGATCGAATTACCGAGTCGATCGCGTTTGAGCTAGGCGAAGATCGGCCGACCGCCCCGGGCTTCTGATAGCCGTGCGGCTAGCCTGATCGCATGCGCGTGATTCGGGTGGCCTCGGCCGGTTTTGCTCTTGCCTGTGTTTCCGTCTTAAGCGCCTGCGGTACCGGAGAGAACCCAGGCATCAATGCCACCCCCTCGGGTGCGCCAACGCCGACGGCGGGGACGGTTTTCGACAAGACGATCGATCCCGCGGTTACAGCGCTGAGGTTCACTAATCAGGACGGTCAGTCGGTCACTCTGGATTCGCTTAAGGGCCAGACAGTGGTGCTCACCGATTTCCTGACGCTATGCCAAGAGATTTGTCCGTTGACGACTGCCAATTACTTGCAGATCGCGGCCAAGGTCAAGGCGGCCGGCGCTACCAACGCGATCACGTTGCTTGAGATCACCGTTGATCCGGCCCGCGACACCGCAGCCCGCCTAAAGGCCTATCAGGCTCGTCTCGGAGCCGAACCGAACTGGGCCTTTTGGACCGGGTCAGTCGCCGATATAACCAAACTGTGGGCGGCCATGGGGATCTCCTACGAAAAGGTGATGTCGGAGCCAGGCTCCAAGCCGATCGACTGGATGACCGGCAAGGTGTTGACGTATGACGTCACGCACCAAGATGTGCTGTTCGTGCTTGGGGTCGACGGACACGAGAAGTGGTTGATCCAGGGGAATCCGAATCTGTCGGGTTTCCAGATTCCGGGTTTTCTGAGCAAATTCCTCAACGACGCCGGGAAGTCGAACCTGACCTCACCGGGGGATCAGTCGTGGACCGCCGCCGATGTGGAAATGGCGCTTTCGTACGTCAGCGGCAGCAAGATCGGTTGAGTTTTCCGGACCTGGACTCCAGCCGTATGACCCGTCTTTGGCGGTGACTAGTAGGAACTCGTGGAGTCCGGTTGCAGCGTCAATGCGATGTAGTACTGGCAGTCGGTACTTCTCTGCGATTCCTCGCAACGCCACCGCCGAACCAACCGGCTGCAATTCACCAACGTCGGGAAAGTCTTCGACGATGCGTAACCGGCCCGAAAGCGCATACATTGACTTGCTCGGCTCAACGACTCCGCGACCGTCGTAGAGGCGGTAGATCAAGTACAGCGAAGTGCCGCCTGACCAAGCCAGCGACACTGTTGCGACAACACCTCGAAAACTTATGAGATTGTGGCTAACGCCCAGCAAGCCGACGAGTGCGAGGCATGTCATCGTAGCCAAAGCGCTGAGGATCAGGACCGCGTATTCTCCATTGGAGCGGCCATCGCGTCTGGGCTCCCGCTTTGCCTGAGCAAGCGCGACGGCAAGTTCTGGTGTCAACTTGCGACGCCGCCAAGGAACGTACGAAAGCAGCGCAAGCCCAGCGCAGAGTGCAGCGAACGGGAGCGAATGTTGGTTGACCCAACCGAGATAGGCACCGAATCGAGGAACGCCAGCAAAGTACTTGCCGGCGATTTGATTGTTCTTGACTGTCCATGGGTCGACCCAAGAGTTGTTGTCTCCCTTGGTTTTCCAGCCCGTGGCAGCGTTGCCCGAGACGATCCGATGGATAATCATGCCGCCGCTACTTGACCGATAAACCACTAGGTCACCGGTTGCATACGTGGATTCGGTGCGGGCCACTGCAAGGGCGCCGGAATGCAAAAGTGGTTGCATGCTGTGCCCATTTACGACGGCGAATGTTGCTGGTCCCCCGATGCTGGTGGGCGCGAGCAGGAAGAACCAGGCAATCGCTAGGACCGTAAGAGCAACCGTCGACACGATCCCTGGTAGGCCGCGTATCTGCGACCGACCAGGGATTTCGTGAATCGCGCTATCCACCATTCTCGGCCGAACTCAGGAACCGGTAATTGCAACCGTGAACGCATTGTCGCCGGTACTAAGGGTGCCACCGGTGACCGTGATAGCAGCTGTCCCACTCGAGAAAGTTGCTGAGCCAGTGCCACCTACCGACAGCGTGGCCAAGAGGCCCTCGCAGCCCAATTGTGAGGTGGTGAGGGTTACCGTGGTTACGGCGGTTCGTCCGACGTTGTAGGCGTAGGCAACTGAATCCATCGTTCCGCACGTAGGCGCCGCGGCGGAAGTGATCGTTAGTCCGCCCGAAGTAGAAATGTACTTTGCGGTTACCGAGGGGGTGTCACCCGATGTAAACGTCAGGCCACTCGCCCCAGCTGCCGTCATTGCAAAAACTGATCCTGTTGCCATGATCGCGAGTACTGCTTTGCGCATGACTTCCTCCATCTCGTAGCCCAGATCTGGGCACTCACCAACTTCAGACGGAGTTGGCGGCCTTTGGGCGAGGGGTGGATTCCGGGACGGAGCCGGATATGCAAAGCCGTGCTGCTTAGGTGCCCCGTTGCGGTCGACCCCTCGACCTATTTAGAAAAGAGTCCCACGGGATTCTGGCGATTACTAGGGGGGTGGATTCAACTACCTTCCGTAATCAAAGAACTCCTCGCGCGAATAGACCAAAACGGCAAAAGATCTTGTGAAATAAGGGTTTCTGGAGGCTAGCGGGCTAACGACCAAGCCCTGACCCCACCGACTATCCCGGCATCGTTCGGGACGGTCACCACGTCCGAGCCAAGATCAGCAACGTCGTCGGGACGAATTCGCTTGCCGTTTCCACCGCCGATGGTCAAGCGGTCCCAGTGGAAGACGGGGCGAAGTTCGGCTACCACCTTGACCACGCGTCTCGACCAGCGGTCGGTGCCGATCCGGCGGCGTTCGTGATCACCGATGTAGTGATCGAACGAGCGGCCCTTTCGCAAAGTGGCATGGGCAAACTCCAAATGCGGAGCCAACCGTCCGCCGTCGAAGAACGCGCAGCCGAAACCGGTGCCAAGAGTGACGGCTAGTTCGAATCCGACGCCCGTGATAGATCCGGCGCCGTGAACTTCGGCATCGTTAAGCACCAACGTTGGAAGGGCTAATTGCTCGGAAATTGCCTGCTGGGCATCAAATCCGAACCACTCAGCGCGAAGGGTCGGATCAACTACGGTGTGGGGTCCGGCAGTTGTCGTGTAGTGATTGGTCCAGATGACCACGCCGTGTCTGATCATGCCCGGGATACCCACGGTCACGCGGTTCGCGGGCGGAAGCCAGGCCGCTAGTTGGCCGATCGTGTGCAAGAACAGATCTGGTGACATTGGGTAAGGGGTAGGGATCCGGATCCGGGCGGCATGCTGGGTGCCAGCGGCATCGAGTACCGAAGCCTTAATTCCGGACCCGCCGCAGTCGATAGCAAGCGTCATTTCCATGACGACATTGTGACCGCATTTGATCGGGAAGTCCCAGACATGCGAATCGGCCCGGCCCTGGAGGGGGTTAGGCCGATCCGTTAGTCACCGGCTGGGGGGAGTCGGGTGACCGTGGTGTTTCACGAATGATTACACCGATCGCCCGATTCGGCTACTAGGGGCTTACGTCCTAGTACTCAGAGTGATCATGAAGCGGCCGGTTTCCTCGCTCAACTAGCTATCAGAGCGACGGCGGCGAGTGCCAGCGCTAAGCCAGCCACCTGGATTCGGCGTAGGTGTTCGTGCAGGAAGAGCCAGGCGGGTAGCACCGTGAAGGCAGGGAAGAGCGAGACGATGACCGCCGCCAGCGCCAGCCCATCGCGGTGTGCGGCAAACAGGAACAGCGCTCCGGCGAAGGCCGCAAGGGCGCCGGACAGTGCGGATTCAAGGAGGGCACGTCTGAACTGGCTCCCGGTCCGGTCGCGCCGCCGCCAGGCCACAGGGGCAAGGATCGCGGCGGCGACCAGCAGCTCCAATGCAACGGGCCAGCTTCCGTAACCGGTGCCCGCGCGTTGCAATCCCAGATACAAACCGCCGAGTGCGACCCCTGCCACCAATCCATCGGCAGCTCCAGAAGGTCCGTCGTGCCGACTGCTATCGATCGCAGACACCATGGCGGTTGCCGGGATACCCAGAGCAACTCCCACCCATGCCAACGCGCTAGGCCGCTCGCCGAGTAGGACACCGAAGACGACCGGAAGCGCGGAACCGACGACGGCGCAGATCGGGGCTACAACACCGATGCGACCACGTTCGAAACCGCGAAATAGCGCCAAACTCAGGATGGCCGAACAGGTGCCGCTAAAGACGCCCCAGCCCACGACGTGATGCGACGGAAGAGGTGAAAACAGCAGCCCGAGGGTGAGGCCAGTCAGGCCGCCGAAGAACGAAACGTAGAAGGCGACCAACTGGTTGTAACTTCGTCGAATTGCAACTGCTGCTACGAAGTCGGAGAAGCCGTAGAGAGCTGCTGAAATCGTTGCCAGCAAAGCAATCACGCGGTCTGGGACTTCGGTCCGAAGAGGACAAGCCCAACTATTCCGACGCACCAGATCAGGTGAATCCAGCCAACGACTTGCAGGTGAGAAAACCACCAATGTGCGTAGCCAGTAGTCGTGGTCAGTCGGTGGTTCCAGTCTGCTGTGAATGGTTGCCAGAAGATGATTGTTGAAATCAACGTGAGCCACGGTCCGCGCCAGTGCGTTCCGAACAGGTCGTAGACGACAGCGGCCAGCGCAATGCTGCCGACGTAGTAGGCGTTGTTCTGCGGATCAAGAAGAACGCGTACCGCGACTGCGATGATCAGAATGCCGGCCCAGCGTTCGCGTAGTTGTGCGACGACGGCAGCAACTGTGGCCGCAACAAAAGCCAGGCTGCGATCCCAGGCGGGAACAATCTGACCGCGCAGGCCCAGGGCGTAAAGCCCGGATCCCGGCGCCAGCAAGACATTGGGCTTTAAGGCTTGCAGGGTCGCTGGTGCCGCTGCGATGAAAGGACCCCAAGTCAGCGCGAGTCCCGCAACAAGTGCAGCCAGAGCGGACCGCAGCGCCCGGCGATCGAGTACCAACAGAAGTGGCGCGAATTCAATGGCCCAGGGCTTCGACGCCGCAGCTAGCGCGATAGCCACCCCTGCCCAAATCGCACGGCCCGCGACTACGGCTCGGATAGCCAGGATGGCGAAAAGCATCGCCAGAACGTCGTCGAGGTGCGCCCAGCGGACGCTCAGGATCGTCCAGCCGGGGATCAGGACGAAGGCCGCGAGGAAGACCCGTCGCCCGCGCAGGCGCCCTGGCAGAGCCGGGGCAAGCAGCGCAATGCACAGCGGCCCAACCGCTGTCATCAGCAGCTGGGCGGTGATTCGAGCGCCCGTGGTGCCAAGCAGGCCCAGAACGCCGGAAACTACGAACGCGATCGGTCCGATCTGTAGCCCAGAGTTGTTGGCGTACAGGTGCAGACCGTCAGTGCCGAATAGCGAAGTTCCGCCATCCCGGAAGAAGTGCCACGAAAGCGCAGAGGTTGGCCAGAAGCGCGCCGCGGTCAGGCCGGCCCAGACGATCAGGACCGCAACCGAAACAAACATGCTCCGCGAGGGGCGGATCTTGCTGTCGACACCGCTTTCGTCGGTCACGTCGGCGACACTAGCGGGACGGGTGTGGCACCTGGGTCGACACGACGCAACGGGAAAGGTGGGGCGAATGACATCGATGGGATTCGCCCCCTACGATGGCTCTACCGAGGCCGATCAGACCAGCCCCGGTACTGGTTGCGCTGCCGAGGGGAGCCAAATGGATCCGGCCCGTGTCATTCGTGACGACGTAGCCGAGGTCGGGCTTTCGCAGCGAGACCAAGACCTGCTGGCGTTCGAGCGGCAATGGTGGAAGTACGCCGGCGCCAAGGAACAGGCGATCCGCGAATTGTTCGACATGAGCGCCACCCGGTACTACCAGGTTCTCAATGCCCTGATTGATACACAGGAAGCTCTCGAGTTCGACCCGATGCTCGTCAAGCGCCTGCGTCGGATGCGTGCGACCCGGCAGCGAGCCAGATCCGCCCGCCGGCTCGGCATCGAACCCTGACCCGAAGAAAGTGCCGTGCGTACGCATAGGCGGCACACGTCGCACATTCACAGTGGAATGGTTGTTCCGCCATTCCCTATCCACATCCGGAAGCAAGTGTCGGAAGCCTCGGTCATTCGCACCGCCGAAGGGTCATGATGTAGGCAGTTAGATGAAGGAGGCGGTCATGACCCGTTACGACCGCACCACTCCCACGTGGCGCGAAGATCCAGCACACGACGTCGTTGACGAATTGCTCCACGAAGTCTCCGAGGAGCTCGGGACTGACGGGCCGGAGGAAACCTTCGGGCATCCTGACGAGTCCGTCGTTGGCCGCCTGGTGGACGACGACGAGGGTTCGCACCCGCACCGAAACGCTGAGGCCACCGCTTGGGACAGCCACGACAAGGTCGACCTATCGGCTGAGGAGGCGGCGATGCACTTCGTCGACCTTGACGCCGAGGACGACCTGGAAGCTGAACCTGGTGACGAGGAGCAGCTCGACCGCTGATTGACCGTCCGATCAGCCACTGATTGCCCCCTCCGGCTTGCACTCTCGTGGGTCGAGTGCTAATTATTGGGTTAGCACTCGGAAGGTTCGAGTGACAACACCCGGCCAACCCGGGTGACCACCTGGGTGACCACACCCGACCGGAGGGCGAGGCCCCCCGGACCGGCGGACGTGCCGTCGGTTCCGGAGAGCCGACCGTCGCAGGCGCCAGCCGGTCTGTACCACCCCGTTCCGGGAGGATTCGCACCAGATGGCGAAGATGATTGCGTTCGACGAGGAGGCACGGCGCGCACTCGAGCGTGGAATGAACACGCTCGCAGACGCCGTCAAGGTGACGCTGGGCCCACGCGGCCGCAACGTCGTCCTCGAAAAGAAGTGGGGCGCACCCACAATCACAAACGATGGCGTCTCCATTGCCAAGGAGATCGACCTTGAGGACCCGTACGAGAAGATCGGGGCCGAGCTCGTCAAGGAGGTCGCCAAGAAGACCGACGACGTTGCCGGAGACGGCACGACGACGGCCACCGTGCTGGCTCAGGCGCTAGTCCGCGAGGGCTTGCGTAACGTAGCTGCTGGCGCCAACCCGATGGCACTCAAGCGTGGCATCGAGGCGGCAGTCGCGGCAGTTGCCGAGCAGCTGAAGGCTCAGGCCCAGGAAGTCACGACCAAAGAGCAGATTGCCTCAACGGCATCGATCTCAGCGGCTGACACTGAGGTCGGCGCCATCATCGCCGAGGCGATGGACAAGGTCGGCCGCGAAGGCGTCGTAACCGTCGAAGAAAGCAACACTTTCGGCCTTGAGCTTGAGCTCACCGAAGGCATGCGCTTCGACAAGGGTTACATCTCGGCGTACTTCGTTACCGACCCCGAGCGCATGGAAACTGTGCTCGAGGACCCGTACATCCTGATCGCAAACCAGAAGATCTCATCGGTTAAGGACATGCTGCCGATCTTGGAAAAGGTCATGCAGTCTGGCAAGTCGCTGCTGATCCTGTCCGAGGACGTCGATGGCGAAGCGCTGGCGACGTTGGTCGTCAACAAGATCCGTGGCACGTTCAAGTCCGTAGCCGTCAAGGCTCCCGGATTCGGCGACCGCCGCAAGGCCATGCTGCAGGACATTGCCATCCTCACCGGTGGTCAGGTCATCAGCGAAGAAGTTGGCCTCAAGCTCGACGGAACTGGGCTTGAGTTGCTCGGTCGGGCTCGCAAGGTCGTTGTCACCAAGGACGAGACGACGATCGTTGAGGGTGCTGGCGACTCGGAGCAGATCGCTGGCCGGGTTAACCAAATCCGCGCCGAGATCGACAAGTCCGACTCGGACTACGACCGCGAGAAGCTGCAGGAGCGGCTGGCCAAGTTGGCCGGCGGCGTCGCCGTCATCAAGGCGGGCGCAGCAACCGAGGTTGAGCTCAAGGAGCGCAAGCACCGCATCGAGGACGCGGTTCGTAACGCCAAGGCAGCAGTCGAAGAGGGAATCGTCGCCGGTGGCGGCGTGGCTCTGCTTCAGGCTTCGGTCAAGGCGTTCGAGAGCCTCAACCTCGTTGGTGACGAAGCGACGGGCGCGAACATCGTGCGCGTTGCTCTTGAAGCTCCGCTGAAGCAGATCGCGATCAACGCTGGCCTCGAAGGCGGCGTTGTGGTCGAGAAGGTTCGGCACCTCGAGCCAGGTTGGGGCCTCAATGCCGCGACTGGCGAGTACGTCGACCTGATCAAGGCTGGCATCATCGACCCGGCAAAGGTGACGCGTTCAGCGTTGCAGAACGCCGCATCGATCGCCGCACTGTTCCTGACGACGGAGGCTGTCATCGCTGACAAGCCCGAGAAGTCCGCGCCGGCAATGCCCGGTGGCGGCGGCGGGGACATGGACTTCTAAGTCCTAACGCTGTTCGGTGGGGGTGGGCCTTCGGGTCCACCCCCGCTGGCTTTTGTGGCACGGTCGGCTTGGGCGCGTGTGGCGTCGTGCGTCGACGTGCGACGCTGGCGGGGTGCAGGTACTAGTTGACGCGGACAACGTTCCGGTCTCTCGGCTACGGGTGGTGGCTGCCGCGTTGGCTGAGTTGCCGGACGCGGTCGCGCGGATTGTCGTCGCTGGTCGAAGCTCAGCGGTAGATGCCCTGGATTGGCCTGAGCACGCCGTCATCGTCCGTATCGCGGGTTGGCAGGAGGCCGATCTTGCGTTGGCTGACGCCTACGTCGCCGACCGCGAACCGCTGCTTCTGGTCTCGGGTGACGGCGATTTCGGGCTACTGGCGGCACGGCATTCGGGCCCGGTTTTGGTGGTCAGCACAGCTGCTTCTGGGCGGCTTCGTGACGCGGCGCGCGTCGTCGATCCGGTGCTCGACGGGGGCCGCGGCTTGCGGGATTGGCTGACGGCGGCGGAGGTTTAGCCGAACCGCGGCACGCCGCGCACATTCATCGTGCACCGAATGTGCCGCCTAGGCGCACCCACGGCACTTTCATGCAGAAGGGGCGGGGGTTAGGGGAGGGGAGCGGGGGGCAGGTCGGTGCTGTCGATGATTCGGTAGGCATAGCCCTGCTCGGCCAAGAAGCGCTGGCGGTGGGCCGCGAAATCTTGATCGACGGTGTCCCGGGCCACAACCGCGTAGAACCTGGCTGTCCGCCCGTCGTGCTTAGGACGCAGAATCCGTCCCAGCCTTTGGGCTTCTTCCTGGCGTGAACCAAACGAGCCCGAGATCTGAATCGCGACGGTCGCTTCCGGCAGGTCAATCGAGAAGTTCGCGACCTTGGAAACCACCAGTGTCTTCACGGCTCCGTTCCGGAATTCCTCGTAAAGACGTTCCCGTTCGCGCACGGTTGTCTCGCCGGTGATCACCGGTACGCCAAGGCGGTCGCCGAGTTCGTGTAGTTGATCGAGGTACTGCCCGATGATCAAGGTCTGCTCGCCGGCGTGGTGTGCCAACAGTTCTTCGACGACTTGGGTCTTACCGTCGGCGGTCGCAGCCAACCGATAACGCTCTTCTGGTTCGGCAGTTGCGTACGCCAAGCGCTGCGAGTGCGGCAAGGTAACCCTGACCTCCACGCAATCGGCGGGAGCAATCCACCCTTGGGCTTCGATGTCCTTCCAAGGCACGTCGTACCGCTTCGGGCCAATGAGACTGAACACATCGCCTTCATGGCCGTCCTCGCGCACCAAGGTCGCGGTCAGGCCCAAACGGCGCCGCGCCTGAATGTCAGCCGTGAAACGAAAAATCGGTGCTGGAAGCAGGTGGACCTCGTCGTAAAGGATCAGTCCCCAGTCGCGAGCGTCGAAAAGTTCGAGGTGCGTGTACACGCCTTTGCGGCGAGTGGTCATCACTTGGTAGGTGGCGATAGTGACCGGACGAACTTCCTTCTTGTTGCCCGAGTATTCGCCGATTTCGTCTTCGGTCAATGTCGTACGCATCAGCAGTTCGTGTCGCCATTGGCGAGCTGACACCGTGTTCGTCACCAGGATCAACGTTGTTGCTTGAGCGAGTGCCATTGCGGCCGCACCGACCAGCGTCTTGCCAGCACCACAGGGAAGTACGACAACACCGGAGCCGCCGTGCCAGAAACCCTCGGCCGCTTCGCGTTGGTATTGGCGAAGTTCCCACCCGTCTTCGACCAAGGCCATCGGGTGGCTTTCGCCGTCCACGTAACCGGCCAGATCCTCGGCCGGCCAACCCAAGCGAAGCAACACCTGCTTCATGTGCCCGCGCTCGCTGGGGTGAACGACAACCGTGTCGGCGTCGATACGAGCACCGACTAGTGGCTTGATTTTGGCGCTGCGCAACACCTCTTCGAGTACCGCTTGGTCAACCGCATGCAGCACCAAGCCGTGCACTGGATCGAGTTGGAGTTGCATCCTTCCGTAGCGTGACATCGTTTCGGCGACGTCGACCAACAACGCATGGGTTACCGGGTAGCGCGAGTAGCGCAGCAATACATCTACGACGTGTTCGGCATCCTGACCTGCGGCGCGCGCATTCCACAATCCAAGTGGGGTAAGTCGATAGGTGTGAATATGTTCGGGTGCGCGCTCAAGTTCGGCGAACGGCGCAATCGCGCGGCGGCATTCATCTGCAAGTGGGTGATCGGTTTCGAGAAGCAGGGTCTTGTCGCTCTGGACGATAAGCGGTCCGTCGGTCACGCCTTCTCCTCGATGAACTCGACGCCTGTGATGCGGGTGGCCGCGAAAGTCCTTACTTCAGCAGCTCGGTGGTCGTATGCAGTGAGCACCCCACCGAGCAGTTGCAGAGGATCGACAATTCTTTCGGTTGATGAACCGTGTGTGTCGGCGTATCCGATTCGAATGGCCATCGATGCCTGAACCGCCAACTTCAGCGCTGCGACTGTCTCCGCGGTAGTTGAGCGAGGCAAACCGGTGCCGGAAACTGCTGTGTTTGTAACTGTTTCTGGGCCGAGCGAACCGCTGCCGCTGGCACGCTCTCCGGCCCGCAGCGCACGGACTGCGGCGGTGACTAGGGGTCCGGTCGGTGCACCTGGGCCACGTGGCGCTTCGAGCGAGAAGCTGCTTGTTCCTGCGCGACGGGAGTCCTTGCGACGAATAACTACCGTGCCGTCTGCAGTTTCAGCAGCAGGTGCAAAACCGGCAGCGCGCAGAGTGCCCAGAACCTCGTCCAGTGGTGCCGAGACTGCAACGACGGTTGGGGCCAATCGCACCGGCCGCAACGCAGCAGTTCGCTTGTCAGCGCAGATCGATGTCAGCGCAGATTCGTCATCACTTCGCAGATAAGCAGTGGCCAGGCCGACTCGGATTCCGCCGTGGCGTCGGGCAACATCGGTTACTAGATATTCCAGCGGCTGTGGGACTCCGGTGCTTGATAGGTCAGTTAGGAACTCAAGAACGTCGGCCTGGGTCATTCCCGCATCAAGTCCGCGGCGGACGCTGACGTCTGAGAATCGATAGACAGCGGCACCGCCTGTCGATTCAACGTCGGCGATGAGCGCCAAGCGCCGGGCGAGGTTCGATTCAAGTGGTCCTGGTGCAACGGCAGTTAGGTCGGCCTGCAGCAGGACGTGCACAACTGGCTCTGGAAGCAGTGGCGTCACGGCCGCAACCAGTTCACTCGGCGGCAGTTCTAGTCGGCTGCGAGTTGTGTTGCGTTGGTCCGGGATCGATAGCAGAGCGCGGCCGGTGACGGCCAAGGATCCAAGCCCGGTCAGGCCAAGCGTTTCGGCTTCGAGCAAGGTGGCCCGCACCAACGCGGACCGCAATTCGCCGGTCCTGCGAGGTGAGCCCCAGTCGAGGACGGTGAGCAAGTTGTGTTCGTCCACGTAGCCGCCGGCCTCGACGGTCGCTAGGAGCGCTAGGACCTCCGCACGGACGGCTGGGGTGATGCTGCGTCCGGCTTCGGCGGTTAGGGCATTGACCACGTTTCCGTTGCGAGCGCCAGTTTCTGACTTCATCCCAATCAACGCCGGGGTACGCGTTGTTGTGAACCAGTTATGCGCCAGATGCGCCCACCGTTGGGCGGTGGTCCACGAGCGCCATAGGTCGTAATTCGTTGTTGGCAGCCAAACTTCGCCGTCTTCGGTTAGAAGTCCGGAGGCGGCCGAAAGCTCGATAACCAGCGCGACGGTGGAAGGATCGGTGTCGATGATGGAGGCGGCAGCAGTCAGCGTTCGAACGCCGAGTCCGCCCGATTTCAACCGATCGGGCGGGTCGATTGCCCAGGAATCCAGCAGGTCTTCGACCTTGCGGACGAGCGTGAATGCGTGTTGGCCTGCGGTGCGATCGATCAGCGCTGGTTCGCGTTTCGTTTGGCTGCGCAAGGTCGGCGCTTGAGGTTGTGGTTCGCGCAGGAGTCGGCCTTGGCGCAATTGGAGCGATACCGCCCGCGGCAGGATTACGGTCTCGGCATCGTCGCCGACTAGCAGGTCGCGTGAGAGCAGCCATTCGACGGGAGTGCGGGCGTTAGCTTCGCTAACTACGCGATCGGCGGCTGAGACTCGACCGATCGGCGGTCCCCACGTCAATCGGTCAAGCAGTTCCTTGGCTTCGGCAGGTGCGCTGGCAAGTACCTCGTCGGGCACCGCTGATTCTTCGTAGCGGGCAAGTTTGATTCGGCCTTGGCTTGGTGCAGCTAGTCCACACGGGTATGGGCCGAGCAAATCGCGAACGGTCCGAGTCAGGTAGATCGACCCACTGGGCTTGGCCTTGGCCTTGCCGCCGCCATCACGCCACAGGAGTGCGAGTTCGTCTAGATGGTCGACTGCGGCCACGACGGCTCCGGTGCCAGTGCCAGGCAATGCCGCGAGTAGCGCGGCGTAGGTCGCATCAGGGATGGCCGCAATGACCTCGGCTACCTGCAGGGTCCAACGGTCTAGGGCATCCAGGGCTCGTCCGGTGGAAGCGGTCGTGGTGGCCCGGGCTGCTAGGGCAGCTAAGTCGGCCGGCACCGGGTGCATCAGGTCTTGGCGCAGTTCCAGCAGCCGCGCGAGCGCCTGATCCGAACGGCGCCGTAATTCGTCGGCAAGGCTTCGCGGACGAGGAGCCGGGGTCTGGGTGGACATCCGTGCCACGTTACGCGGTCGGCCGCCTCCGACCCAACTCGTAGGGTGGTGCCGTGCAAACCGACGTGGGTTTCGACCTCGATATGACGCTGGTCGATTCGGCGGCTGCCATCGTCGACGCGGTCCGCCATACCTGCAGTTTCTATGGCGTCAGCGTTGATGAAGGCCGGGTTCGCACTGGATTGGGTTTGCCGCTGGATCAGGTCTTTCCGGATTTCATCCCGACGGTGCCCTACGCGGCCGCGTTGGGGGTCTACCGCGAGCGGTACCTCGAGGTGGGCATCGGTCTGACTTTGCCTTTGGCGGGCGCTGCCGAGTCGATGGCAGCGGTTCGTGCGTCAGGCGGGCGGGTGCTGGTAATCAGCGCCAAGCATGCCCACCACGTCGCTGCGTCCCTTTCTGCCGTTGGCCTAGTGGCGGACCACATCGTCGGTGAGCGCTTTGGTGCGGCGAAGGGCGAGGCGCTGGTCGAATTTGGCGCCGCTGTCTACGTTGGTGACCACATCGGTGATGTGGCTGGGGCTCTGGCTGCCGGTGCGGTTGCGGTTGGCGTGCCCACGGGGCCGACTTCGAGGCAAGAACTTCTAGCCGCAGGCGCCCACGTGATCCTGACCAGCTTGATCGAATTCCCGGCTTGGAACGCTGCAAGGTTGGCCTGACAATCCATTTGGGGCTCATTGGACGGGCTGAAAAGGTTCGATTTACGAGCGGTTTCGGGTCCTTTTCACGAAGGGAACCGGGGGCTGGACGAGAATCCGGCGCCACGGGTACCTCATCCGGCGGTATCCTCGCGGTCGCACTTGCTTCCGCAGTGCTAACGAGAGGGGCTCGAGGTGCCAACCGGCAAGGTTAAGTTTTTCGATACCGAGAAGGGTTTCGGCTTCCTCGGCACGGACGAAGGCGAAGATGTCTTCGTGCACACCTCCGCGCTGCCCGAGGGCGTCACGTCGCTCAAGCCGGGCATGCGAGTCGAGTTCGGTGTTGCCTCAGGCAAGAAGGGCCTGCAGGCACTGTCGGTGCGAATCCTTGAGCCCGCCCCTTCTGTGACGAAAGCCAGTCGCAAGCCCGCCGACGATCTGGCGGTCATCATGGAGGACTTGATCAAGCTCCTCGATGGCTTGTCGAACAACTTGAGACGCGGCAAGTACCCGGACGACAAGTCGGCTAGTCGGATCGCAGCAATGTTGCGGGCCGTCGCGGACGACGTCGACGCCTGACGCAACACCGCGCAGGCGCTTCAAACGCCCCGGTCAGTTCTCGACGCTGTAGTTCTCGGCTTTACGCAGGGCGCTTAGCTCTAGGACGAAGCGCCGCGCTATTGCAACGGCAATGCCGAGGACGAGCACGTCTCGCATAGTCATAGCCACTAGGCCGAACCATGCGCGATTCAGCACATCGCCGTAGAACCACGGGAAGACGAGTGCGGTAAGACCACACACTGTGAGTACCCACTTGATGTACGGCTGCCACGTCTGGGGGTCCAGTACGCATGCGCCGGCCATGATTGCCAACAGCCACAACAAATACTGCGGACTGAAGACCTTGTTCGTCACCAGTGTTAGGAAGATGAATCCCATTGCTGACAGTGCGACGAGTCGTGGTCCCGCATCGCGTTTCATAAAGCGCCAGTGGAATATGCTGAGCACAAAGAGCCCGACGAAGTACAGGTACGTTACGAGGTGGCCGAGTGCTGCGGTATGCGGCCCTGCTACCTGGAACGAGCCGAACTGGAAGCTCTGTGAGTAGCCGGACACGTGCAGGTGCGTCATCCAAACAAGCGGCAGTGCGACAAGTGATTCGATCTGAAGCCCGCGTTGCGTTTGGTAGTGCAACACCTGTGCGAAGCCGGTTTCTCCGGTTAGCAGCAAGGTAATAGCTCCAGCTGCTGCCATGACTCCAACGGTCATCGCTGTTGCGGTGACGGCCGCGCGCCGAGTCCGTTGCAGCGGTGCGAGCAGGATGGGCCAGATCTTCAGAGTGCCGCCGAGGCCAGCCGCGATCCCGGAACGCCGGCTGAGTCCGAAGCCGGCTGCCACAATCGCCATCAGCGAAGTAGCGGCAGGCACCATGTCGTAGCGGGCCCAGCAGAGCCCGCCCAACAGTGGTAGTCCGTAGAGCCAGACCTGCGCAGCCGGATGACTCAGTGACCGGCTGGTGCGTCGCAGTAGGAACCACCAGATAGCCGCGTCAATCAGCAGCATCCAAAGCACCCAGAGGACGCCGTAAAGCCCGAAATACAGATGGGTAGGCGGGTGCGTCGGCAACAGTGGGGCGTATAGCCCCGGAACCAACATGATGGGCAGGGCGCCGGGCGGGTATTCCCACGCGAAATCTTGGTAGGGCACCTGATAGCCGTTAAGCGCGCCATGAGCCCAGTTGCCGTAGTAACTGGTGTCGAAGAAGACGTTGCCGCGCACCATCAGGACCGCGAGCCCGCCTAGGCCTAAGCCGATCACTCGGGCGACGACCCACGCCAACCACGGTTTGGCCGCTAGCGGCCGCAGCGCACCAACAAGATTGGCGCCGCTCACTTGTAGACCTCCACGTTTGCTCACTTGGGCTCAGGGTAGTCGGTCTCGTCCGGGCTTTCTGCCCGCTGGCTCTGGCTGCGGGACCGGCGTGGGATGATCCCGACATGACCCGTGACGCCGCCCTCGCATCGGATGCTGACTTCGCGCGCGAGCAACTGCTTACCGAGGTCAGCGCGGACCACGTCGGCGAATTGCTGGTCACGACCGCCGAAACCGAAGTCGTCACCTCGTACTTCTTCCAGTGCCAGTCGCCTGGTTACGTTGGTTGGCGTTGGTCTGTGTCCGTGGCTCGGTTCGAGCCCAAGGCCGCCCCGACCATCGCCGAGGTAGTCCTGCTGCCGGGCGCTGACTCGCTTCTGGCACCAGCTTGGGTGCCTTGGGGCGAACGGCTTCGCCCCGGTGATCTTGGCACCGGCGATGTCTTGCCGACCGCGCCGGAAGATCCTCGATTGGTCCCTGGGTACACCGGCGCCGATGATCTAGCCGGTGAGGCTGCGGACGAGCCGCTCACCCCCCGTGGTTGGCAGTTGGGTTTTGGTCGCGAACGCGTCTTGTCGGAGCACGGTCGAGCCACGGCAGCCGACCGCTGGCGTGAAGGCGATTTCGGACCCGACGGCGCGTCCGTACGCGTGTCGCCTGGGCCATGTTCGACGTGTGGCTTTCTGTTGCCGATCGGTGGTCCGCTCGGTACGGCATTCGGGATCTGCGCGAATGCTTTTGCGACTTCGGATGGCCGGGTCGTCACTCTTGACCACGGTTGTGGCGGGCACTCGGAGGTCATTGCCGATCCGGTCCCCGTAGTGCAGATCACCGAACCTTTGATCGACGAGTTCGGTTACGACGACGTCAACTAGTCGCTGACGTCGGGCCCTCGCCGGTAGGCGGCCCGGCGCCGCAATACGAACCACAGCGCTGGAACACCTAAAGCCCCACCAGTCGCCGCAACTTGGATCCACCAAGAATGCCCGTGTGCCGCCAACCAATTGTGGTTCAGCAGCAGCATGACTAGGGCGACGAGCCACAACGCGGTTCCGACAATCGCCGCTGCTACTCCGTCGACCGGCAGTGGCTCGATGACCGGAGCCGTTGGGGTGGCATCGGCGGGTGCGTCGCTCATGTGCTGAGGTTATCCGGTTGCCGTACACCTAGGCTGTGGCATATGAACCCCCGCAGCCGACGCGCAGTAACCCTCGCGGTGCTGATCGGGGTCTTGATCGTGATTGCGCTGGTCAAGCGTTAGAGATCAAGGAGCAGCAACGAAGATGAACCCCTTCGTTGGCCCGCTCACATAAAGGGCAGTCGAGGACTTGAGTGTGATGGCGGTTCCCGAGCCTCCGGCCGGCGTGTGAACCTGTGCTGTCAAGGATCCAGTCACGGTTCCGATGTAGACCGCGTTCTTGTAGACGTAGACGGTGAACGAGCCCGACCGGGTTGTAGCGCTGGCATTGGCGATGTACCCGTTGAGCCACAAGTGGTTCCCGGTCCCGGCAACGACCGTGTAGTTGTTGAAGACCCAGTTCGCGCTGCTGGTGACGTCAACGGTGTATGCGGGGATTCCGGTCGCCGTCGGGCTTGCCGAGGTGGTGGGGCTTGCAGTTGGCGACTTGGAAATTGTCGGGCTGGCCGAGGCGGTCGGCGACTTCGACGCGCTGGCCGAAGGGCTTGCCGAAGTGAATGTCGGAGTCGGGCTTGCAGAAGTCAGCGTCGGAGTTGGGCTAGCGGAAGTCAGCGTCGGCGATGCGGAAGCCGAACTTTGCGACGGCAAGGGCACTGGCGGCGCGGCGTTACCGCCAGAACTCGCTAGGCCCCACACAACTCCACCGATAAGTCCAAGGACAGCCGCAACGGCCACCGCACCAAGAACTATGGGCAGCATTGAACTTTGTTTGTCCAGCCCGGTGCGCCGACGATTTGCCATGCGCTCAGGATACGGCCCGATTGTCGATCAGTTGCACCTCAGGTCAGCGCGGCGACTACGTGATCGATGCAGGCGGTCAAGGCGACGACATCCGACGGGTCGACTGCCGGGAAGACTGCGATTCGCAACTGGTTTCGACCAAGCTTGCGGTAAGGGTCGGTATCGACGATTCCGTTGGCCCGCAACACCTTTGCCACCATCGCTGCGTCGACCGAATCGTCGAAGTCGATGGTGGCCACCACCGCGGAGCGCTTGGCTGGGTCCGTAACAAACGGCGAGGCGAACGCTCGGTCTTCGGCCCACGAGTACAGGTGCGACGACGATTCGGCCGTCCGAGCCGTCGTCCAAGCCAGCCCGCCTTGAGAGTTGTACCAATCAACTTGCTCTGCCATCAGAAGAATCGTCGACAACGCCGGGGTGTTGTAGGTCTGCTCGGCTCTGGAGTTGTCCAGCGCGATCTTCAGGTCCAGAAACGCCGGAACCCAACGGCCCGACGCCGAGATTGTCTCGATCCGTTCGACTGCGGCCGGACTTACCAGTGCAAACCAAAGGCCTCCGTCGGCGGCGAAACATTTCTGCGGAGCGAAGTAGTAGACGTCAAACTCGTTTGGGTCGACTGCCAGGCCGCCGGCACCTGACGTGGCGTCGATAACCGTCAGCGCTCCAGGGTCTCCAGCGACTCGGCGAACCGGAATTGCCACGCCCGTTGACGTTTCGTTGTGCGGTGTCGCGTAGACGTCGATCCCGGCTTCGGGGACGAACGACGGAGCATCACCCGGCGGGGCCGTAATGACGGTAGGAGTGCCCAGGTGTGGTGCTGCCGCGGCCGCTTCGGCGAACTTCGCGCCGAACTCACCGAAGGTCAAGAACTGGGCGCGGTCCTGAATCAGTCCGAACGTGGCAATGTCCCAGAACGCGGTCGAACCGCCGTTGCCCAGCAGCACTTCGTAGCCGTCCGGCAGGCTGAACATGTCGCGCAGACCCGTGCGCAGACGTGCGACCTGGTTCTTGACGGTGGCCTGTCGGTGTGATGTTCCCAAGTACGTGGTGGCGAGCGCCGAAAGCGCGTCCACCTGCTCTTGGCGCACCTTGCTGGGACCGGCGCCGAATCGTCCGTCTGCGGGTTTGAGGTCGGCGGGGATAACGATCTTCGCGGCGTCGGCCATGGCTTCTCCTGTTTGTCGGCGGCAGCCAAAGCCTAGGGGAGTCCGCCGATCAGATGAGCGGGGTGTAACCCGAAGGCGCGACCATGACTGGATCCCAGCCGAAGACGTCCTCGGGCTTACGCGGTGCCGGGCCGATGTAGCGCGCCGACGGACGGATCAGTCGGCCGGTGCGTTTCTGCTCAAGAATGTGGGCGCTCCACCCGGCCAACCTCGCGCATGTGAACATCGACGTGAACATATGGGCTGGTACCTGCGCAAAGTCCAGAACGATTGCGGCCCAGAACTCAACGTTGGTTTCGAGCACGCGGTCGGGCCGACGTTCGCGCAACTCGGCCAGCGCAGCCTTCTCGAGCGCCACTGCAACCTCGTAACGTGGCGCGTTCAAGTCGCGGGCGGTTCGGCGCAGCACGCGGGCGCGCGGGTCCTCGGCCCGGTAGACGCGGTGGCCGAATCCCATAAGTCGCTCATCGCGGTCGAGCACACCCTTGACGTAGCCCACAGCGTCGCCGGTGCGTTCGATCTCCTCGATCATGCCGAGGACCCGGCTTGGCGCTCCGCCGTGAAGCGGACCGGACATGGCGCCGATTGCACCGGACAATGCGGCGGCAACGTCGGCCCCCGTGGATGCGATCACGCGGGCAGTGAACGTTGAGGCGTTCATTCCGTGCTCTGCGGCCGACACGAAGTAGGCGTCTACGGCTTGCACGTGCTCAGGGTCTGGTTCGCCGCGCCAGCGGATCATCATCCGTTCGACGACAGTGTGGGCCTTATCGATTTCGGACTCCGGGACCATCGGCCGACCAATCCCCCGGGCCGACTGGGCCACGTAAGACATCGCCATCACCGAAGCGCGAGCCAAGTTGTCGCGTGCCGTCTCATCGTCGATGTCGAGCAGTTGTTTGAATCCCCACGCTGGGGCGAGCATTGCGATCGCCGATTGGACGTCAACGCGAACGTCGCCCGAGTGAACTGGCAGCGGGAACGGCGAGGCCGGGGGCAGTCCAGGATTGAACTCGGCGTCGACGAGCAAGCCCCAGACGTTGCCGTAGGAGACCCTCCCGACGAGGTCTTCGATGTCTACGCCGCGATAGCGCAGTGCGTTCCCCTCGCGATCGGGTTCGGCAATCTCGGTCTCGAAAGCGATTACGCCCTCTAGCCCGGGTACGAAATCCGACATTGTTGCTCCTGTACTTGCTGCTTCTGCTGACTGCGAGGGAAGGGTGAACCGGCCCTAAATGTAACTGCCAGCCGCCTGCCGCCCAAAGTGAGTAGGTGTGACCTACGGCACGCCAGTGAGGTGGGCATGGTTCGATCGTGGGATGAACGAGCATCCGAAAGTGCCGTCGTTGCCTGGCCTGCGGGTCTCCTACGACAAGGGG
Organism: uncultured bacterium; assembly: GCA_903825575.1. Taxonomy (GTDB): domain Bacteria; phylum Actinomycetota; class Actinomycetes; order S36-B12; family CAIKAW01; genus CAIKAW01. The sequence goes on from CAIKAW010000078.1 coordinate 23,408, forward strand.
TCATTGGCGCAGGACGAGCTGGCTGCGACCCCTTTGGAGCAATTCAGGGCGTGGCTGTCGGAGGCTGTGGCAGCCGAACTGCCCGAACCAAACGCGATGGTGCTTGCCACGGCTGGGGTTGACGGACAGCCTTCGGCTCGAACAGTGCTTCTCAAGGAAGCAGACTCGCGCGGTTTTGTGTTCTTCACCAACCACGGTTCCCGCAAAGGACTCGAACTTGCGGCGAACCCGCGAGCGTCTCTGGTATTCCCGTGGTTTGCGTTGCACCGGCAAGTGGTTGTGGTGGGTCAAGTTGAGCACGTATCCGCAGCTGAGACAGCCGCGTACTTCGGCGTCCGCCCGCGTGCCTCGCAACTTGGGGCGTGGACAAGTCGGCAATCGCAGGTGATTACTGACCGCGTAGGCCTCGAGACTAGGTACGACGACTTGGCCGCACGCTGGCCTGACGCAGTTCCGGTGCCCGACTTTTGGGGAGGCTACCTAATTCGGCCGGTGAGCATTGAGTTCTGGGTGGGGCGCCGGGATCGACTGCACGATCGACTTCGCTATTCCGCTGCGACGCCGGGCCCACTCGATGATCCCCAGCACTACAGCGTCGAACGGCTCTCGCCATAGTCTTCGCACCTAGCGAAGACTGAGTGCTCGTCGAAACAAAGGAGCGGACGTGGACGACCAAACAGGAATGACTGCGGCGCTGGCCGAGGCCCGGTTAGGTCGCGCCGAGGGCGGCGTGCCGGTGGGGGCCGCTTTGGTTGTCGACGGGGAAATCCTTGGAGTTGGGCACAATCGACGCGTCCAACAGGGCAGTGCGATCCGCCATGGCGAGACCGACTGCTTGGAGAACATCGGACGGCTACCGGCAAGTACGTACCGGCGAGCCACCATGTACACGACCCTTTCACCCTGTGACATGTGCACGGGGGCGATCCTGCTGTATGGGATTCCGAGGGTGGTTATCGGTGAGAATCAGACATTCCTCGGAGGCGAGGACCTGCTTCGTTCGCGCGGCGTCGAGGTAATCGTTTTGCAGGATCCGGACTGCGTTCAGTTGATGCAGCAGTTCATTTCTGAGGCTCCTGAACTCTGGAATGAAGACATCGGCGTTTGAGCTACGGCGCGCCGCTGGCGCTGCAGGGCTGTTGCTGATTGGGTGCGATGACCCCATACGCAGCAGCAGGAGGTTCAATGTCGTTGGCACCAGATGAAGCACCGGTCGAGTTCCGTGAAGGCGAGTATGGCGAGCGAGTCGCCACCGTCGAACCGGGCGGCATCGAGGAAATCCCGGACAGTGATCGGCATGGCAAGCCCATCCAACTGCTCTGGACTTGGACTTCGCCGAACCTTGAGTTTGCAACAGTGTTTGTGGGGGCACTGGGCACGCTCTTCTTCGGCCTGACGATCTGGCAAGCATTGGCGGCCATCGTGCTCGGCAATGGGCTAGGCGCACTCGGGCAGGGCGTTCTTTCAGCCAGGGGGCCGCTGTACGGCGTCCCGCAGATGGTCTTGAACCGCGCACCTTTCGGCTACAAGGGCAACTTCTTGCCGGCGGGAATCATGTCCCTCACCGGCGGAATCGGCTGGTTCGCCGTCAACTCGGTCAGTGGCACTTTCGCCCTCTCGTCGCTGACAAAGATGCCCGACTGGCTCTCGTTGCTGGTCATCGTGCTAGTTCAGGTGCTCGTCGCGTTCTACGGCCACAACTTGGTGCAGGCATACGAGCGCTTCGCCTTCCCGCTGCTGGCGGTGGTCTTCTTCATCGCCTGCGTGGTCAGTTTGAGCCACTCCGGTGCGGGGACGGCTAAGGGCGGTGGCGGTCTCGGTGGCTTCTTGCTGATGACTGCTGCTGTCTACGGTTACGCCGCCGGGTGGAACCCGTACGCCAGCGACTACGCCCGTTACCTGCCGCGCGATGTCAGCTCCAAGACAGTTGCCCTGTATGCCGGGCTCGGACTGTTCATTTCGACGACCTTCCTTGAGTTCGTTGGTGCAGCTGCCGCAAGCAGTTGGGACCCGAATGCGAACCCGACCACAGCGTGGATCGCGGTCATGCCGACCGTGCTCGCCAAGGTCACCCTGTTGGCAATCGTGGTCGGTTCAATTGCTGCGAACGTGTTGAACATCTACTCCGGATCCCTTGCGTTCTTGACGCTTGGAATCCGGATGAAGGCTCACCTGCGTCGCGCAATTACGGCCTTGGTATTTGGTGTGGCTGGCTTTGCATTGGCCTTCAGCGCGCTGAAGAACCCAGCAAACAAGTACGAGGGCTTCTTGCTCGTTGTCTCGTACTGGCTCGGCCCATGGCTAGGCATTGTGTTGGCCGACCAGTGGCTGCGCAAGGGACGTCGGGTCGACGGCTTGCTCTACAGCCGGGTTCACGAAAACTGGGTCGCACCGATCCTGTTCTTGGTCTCGCTCGTAGTGTCGATCTTCCTGTTCTCGAACCAGTACGGCACGTACGTTGGGCCGATCCCAACCAAGTATTCCAGCGTCGGAGACATTACGTTCTTCGCTGGGTTCTTGATCTCGTTCATCGGGTATTCGTTGCTGGGCAAGAAGTCCAAGGCGCCCGCATCGGTGTAGTCCTAAATTCGATTGGCAAGGGGCGTCACTTCGGTGGCGCCCCTTCGCTGTTGCTAGTTGTCCAACCAGGCGCGGACGAGCAACTCGATTACCTCGGTTGGTTCGTAGCCGTGAGCCTCCGCCTTGCGCGTCAAATCCTGCAGCAGCTCGGGGGTAAGGACGAGCCCTGTCGGTGGGTCGAGTTTGGCCTTTGCTTGGACCTTGTCTTTGCCCTTGGTCTTGTCTTTAGCTTTCTTCTTTGCCTTACCTTTGTGCTTGGGCTCGAGTTCGTCCGGCACCACAATGACCGGTCCGGTCAGGGTGTCGCTGGTACTTGGGCGCTTCGATTTCTTTGATTTGGCGTCAGCCGAGTGGCCTGGGCTCTCGGTTGGCAGCGAACGCAGCGGAATTGGAAGTGCCGGACGGGCCGGATGGACCTCGGCGTCGGCTGATTTTGTTAGTGCCGGCCGCGGTGGCGGATTTGTCATTTCCGATCTCCAAACGCTAGAGCCCTGCCGAGAGCTGCCGTCTCGGAGACTTCGCGCCCCCTGATCAGCATCGTGTCAAGTAGATCATCGAACACGTCCGCAGCTTGCTGCGCGCCGGCTGAGTGCCACGCCTGAATTGGCAGGCACGCACCTTGGGCTTGAGATAGCGCCGTGCGCTCCGGCACCGTCGGATCAAGTACTAGGTCGCCGTACACGGTACGCAGTTCAGCGAGCCGGAATACGTGCTCGGCCGTGTTGGGCCGGACCCGGTTGACGACGACCCCAGCCGTCTGAAGTCCCAGATTCGCCGCCGATCGGACCACTTCGATTGCTCCGATTGCTTGGGCCGCGCCTTGGAGTGCAAAGAACGATGGTTCGGTGACTACCAAGGCCAACTGAGCCGCCGCCAAGGCGTTTCGGGTTAGTTCACCGAGGGACGGCGGGCAATCGATTAGGACCAGGTCGTAGTTATCGACCACACCTGTTAGGGCGATGCGTAGTCGTAGCGTCGACGCCCTGCCCTCTGGCACATTTCGGTGCTCCAAGGCTCGCTCGGCGCCAAGTACTTCAATGTGCGGACCCCAACCCGAAACACGAATGGCCTCAGCAGCGATGCCTTCACGGGCATCCGCCAGCACATCGTTGGTCGTGTATATCGGAGTTACGTCCAGGGCGGCGGTCGCATTCGCTTGGGGGTCAAGGTCAATCACTAGGGTGCGCAGCCCACGTTTCCAAGCCGCACCGGCCAGCCCAAGCACCACGGTGCTCTTGCCGACTCCTCCTTTGAGGGAGATAACTGCGATCGAGGGCACGATGCGAAGTTTGGCACGTTCATGGGTCCGGCGCGATCAGTTCGCGCGCAGTCTGCGCAAGGATTCCGTGCGTTCGACGCCGTGATCAACGATTCGCTCGGGATAGCCGAATGGGACAACACCTGCCAACTTCCACGGTTCGTGCGCCGATGCGCCAGTTAACGTGCCAAGTTCCGGGAGGTAGCGGCGCACGTAGTCGCCGCTGGGATCGAATCGCAGACCTTGGGTGATCGGGTTGAACACGCGGTAGTAGGGCGCGGCGTCGGTTCCGGTGCCGGCTACCCATTGCCAGCCGTGCTGATTGCTCGCTAGGTCGCCGTCGCGCAACCAGTGCATGAAGTGGCGAGCGCCCACTTGCCAGGGCAGGTGGAGGTCCTTGATCAGGAATGATGCGGTGATCATGCGGACCCGGTTGTGCATCCACCCTTGTGACCGCAATTGGCGCATCCCAGCATCGACTATCGGATACCCGGTCAACCCGCTCTGCCACGCGAGCAGTCGGGCCTCGGCAGTCGGGCCGGCGTCGGTAGTGACATGCGACAAGTTGGGCCGCAGGTCGTTACGGGCACTTCCCGGATGACGAGCAAGGATGTCTGCGTAAAAGTCGCGCCACGCAAGTTGGCGCCGGAACGCATCGTCGCCCGCGCCGGAACCCAGGTCGGCCAGCAGGGTCCGCGGATGGATCTCACCCCACTTAAGGTGTGCCGAAAGCGCGCTGGTGCCCGATTGATCAGGGCGGTCGCGTTGCGTCGCATAGTGGGCCAGCCGGCTTTTGCGAAAGCCATCCCAAATCAGCGTGGCGGCGGCTTCACCCATGGGAGGCAGGACGGTTCTGCCTAGTTCGGGGGCTGCAGGTAATGGTTCGCTGCCGCTTGGATCCAACAACGGCATTGGCCCAGCGGGGGCAGCAACTGGCCGACGCCAGCCGTGGGTTGACCACGCGCGGTAGAACGGCGTGAAAACCAAGTAGGGCGTTGCGTCGGACTTCAGGACCCGACCGGGGGATACGGCATATGCCGAACCAGTTTCGCGCAGTTCGGTTCCGTTGCCGCCAAGTGCCTTAGCCACAGCTAGGTCGCGCTTGCGTCCGTATGGGCCAAAGTCAGCTGCGATGTGCACCGTGCGTGCGGCGTATTCGCGAGCTACGTCAGGGACTACCGATTCGGGATCACCGGTGCGGATCAGCAATCGGCCGTCCAGTGATTCGCTCAGTGCGTTCAACGAGCCGATGAGCCACGCGCGCCGGACATCGCCAGAAGTGCGCCAAAGCGTGGGATCAATGACGAACAGCCCGACGGTTTCGCCAGCACCCTCGCTGAGCGCGTCGAGCAGGGCTGGGTTGTCGGCAAGCCGAAGGTCGCGGCGAAACCACATGACACTGGGCACTCCGGAACGCTACGTCCAACCGGCAACTAGTGCGCGGCCAAGTTCAGGGCGAGAGGTCTCGCTGTTGTTCCAACTGCAACCGCAATGGCATGCCGCTCTTGCCACTCGGGGCCGCCTTGACTGCAAGAAATTGGTGCAACTGGATTCGGTTCGCCTCGAAAGCCACTTGGCTGGCCACCAAGTAGAGCCGCCAGACTCGGGCCTTGCCAGGACCGACTTCGGCAACTGCCTGGTCCCAATGGGCATCAAGATTGGCTGCCCACGCTGCCAGCGTGAGGGCGTAGTGCTCACGCAAGTTCTCTTGGTGACGGCCTTCAAGTCCTTGGTTGGACATGACCGAAAGCAGATGGCCGGGACCGGTCAGCTCCCCGTCGGGGAACACGTACCGGTTGATGAAGCCGTCGGGATACAGCGTTTGGCCAAGATCGTTCGGGCGAGTGATCGAATGGTTAAGCAGTCGTCCTTCGTAGCGAAGGCGATCTCGCAGGAATGAGAAGTAGAACGGGTAGTTGGCCTTCCCGATGTGTTCGGTCAATCCGATCGACGAGACCGCGTCGAAGTCAGATTCGGTGATATCGCGGTAGTCACCGTGACGAATCTCGGCTCGGTCGGATATCCCACGTTCGATGATGACCTGTTGTCCCCAACCGGCTTGCTGGGCGCTCAGGGTTACGCCGATTGCGCGGACGCCATAATTCTCCACGGCGTGCCGGACCATGCCTCCCCAGCCACAACCGACATCAAGAAGCCGTTGTCCGGGCTGTAGATCAAGTTTGCGGCAGACCAAGTCGAACTTCTCGGCCTGAGCTTCTTCCAACGATGCATCGGCGTGTGAGTAAACGGCACAGGTGTACGCCATCGATGGGCCAAGTACCCACGAGTAGAACTTGTTCGAAACGTCGTAGTGATGGCTGATTGAAGCGGCATCCCGACGCTTCGTGTGTCGGTCCCCTGCCAGATTGACTTCCTCAGGTGGTACCTCAATTCGGCGACGGTAATAAGGCAACAGCGTTCGCCCGATCTGGAATTTCTCGGTCGGCGTGAACTGCCGCTTACCCACGTCACCAAGGCGGCTTAGTGCTCCGTGCAGGCTGCCTTCGATGTCAATCTCTCCGGCGACATATGCGCGAGCCAAGCCGAGTTCGCCGGGCGAGGAGGCCAAGTACTGCAGCGCCCGCTCTGATCGCAAGTTGATCTGGACGTCGGCGTCAGGATTGCCGGCTCGGCTGCCATCAAAGGCCCGAAACTCCAAGTCCGGACGTTCGCCTGCGATCAACTCAAACAGGTTTGCCAGCTTCATCTTCAACTCCTTCACGCCGGCATCAGCTTCGACCGACGGTCTTCGCGTACAGCCCCGGAAATCTGCTGACCGGATCGTACTTGCTCTTCAGTTCTTGGTAGGTCAAACCACCATAAAGTTTGGCGAACTCGTCTTCGTCGTAGTACGCGGTTGAGTACAGAGACTTGCGGCCAGCTAACTCGGTGACCTTGGCTTCGATCAAGCGATTGATACGAGCAGCTTCGCCCGATTCGCCTGGGGGCAGCGCCACGCTGGACCAGAAGCCGACGTTGACGTAGGTGGTCTGCGGGTCGAGCTCGTAGAGCGGCCAGCGCAAGCTTGCATCACGTTGTTTGAGCGGGCAAAGCCAGATTGGACTCAGTCCGACGCACGCGTCGAAGAACTCGAGGAACTCACCAAGGGCCGCAATCGGGATCTCAACGTCTTGGACGACATACTCGCGCTCCGGTCGACCGCGCAAACGGTCCACGCGGCGACTGAACCCGTAGTGGCGATCGGCCGAGACGAGCTTCCAGTAGACGTCGCTTCGGCGCAGGTGTCGGGGCCAGAACCTGCGGACGATGGGGTGTTGAGCGCCGAACGCCCGCGAGCACCAGAACCAGTCGGTATCCCAGCGCCACAGATAGTCATGCGTGGTAAGTACGTCCGTCGAGCGACGCGGGATCGAGCGGTAGTAGATGTCCTGCCCCGTGTAGTTACTCGGCACCGTTGCGGGGTCGATCGAGTCGACTAGGCGCCCCAGCGTCAGGTATGACTCCTGCGCCGAGAATCGGGTGCCGTCCATGAAGTCAACTTGCTGGCCATCCCAAACGTGTGACCCGGTGATTTGCGCGATAGCTTCGGATAGCGACGCAACGTCCGCAAACTTGATGTGTCGCATTTGAACGAACTGAGGTGCCGGTTCCAATTCGATGCGTAACCGCAAGGCGTAACCGAGACTTCCGTACGAGTTTGGGAATCCGAAGAACAATGCGCGATTTGGATCGTCGTGTGCTGGCGTCACCGTAAGAACTTCACCGCTGCCTAGCAGCAGGTCCATTTCGAGAACGCTCTCGTGTGGGCAGCCATTGCGGAAAGATGCCGACTCGATGCCGAGGCCGGTTACGGCGCCGCCCAAGGTGATCGTCTTCAACTGTGGAACGCACTTGGGCATAAGCCCGTGCGGCAAGGTAGCCGCAACAAGGTCGCCGTAAGTTGTCATACCGCCGACATCGGCCGTTTGGGCGGCCTGGTCGATGCTGAACACGTGTGCGAACTCACTTACGTCAAGGCGACTACCGGCATGCGCGGAGCGAGGTCGAAACAGATTTGAGGTCGGCTTTCGCAGTCGAATCGGACTGCCTTCCGGCAATGATCGATAGGCGCGTTGCAGGCGGTCTCGGGCCGCGATGTATTCAGTCATGGGTCGAACCCAGCACGATGCGCGCGTCCAGGGCTACGACCCCAGTTGGCGACACGAACAGTGGGTTGATCTCGAACTCTGCAATCTCGGGGTGCGCGGAAGCTAGTTCACTGAACTTGGCGATCGCTTCGGCTGCAGCGTCGACGTCCAAGGAAGGTCGCCCGCGAGCGCCAGTCAGCAGCCCCGCACCGCGCAAATCCATCAACAACTCTTTAGCTTGCTGCGCGGAGACCGGCGCTAGGGCCAGTGCAGTGTCGCGAATGATCTCCGTGTAGACCCCGCCGAGCCCGACGAGGAGCACAGGGCCGAAGCGCGGATCCTGTCGCACCCCGACGATTAGCTCGACCCCGACACTTAGATCGGCCTGTTCTTCAACGGAATAGGAAGTCGCAAGCAATGCGGTGTCCATCACGGCGTACGCAGCGCGCAATTGTTGTTCGTCTTCAAGACCCAGTGCGACTCCTCCGCTGTCGGACTTGTGCAGCAACCCGTTCGCCTTCAGTACCAACGGATACCGCAGAGAGCGTGCCGCATCCAGCACCTGTTGGGCCGTTGTTGCATTGGTGGCGCGCACGATCGGCAAGCCGGCCTTAGCCAGGACTTCACGGGCAGCGACGTAGTCGTCAGCAACCACGGGAGCGGCTGATGCCGGGAGCGGCAAGACCAGTTGTGGTGGGTCAAACGTGGCTCGCGACAGTGCGTAGATCGCGTCCTCGACGGCGGCAAACACGGCAACTCCGCCGTCACGCAGCGCCTGCATGGAGCGGCTGTCCGGAAACATCGAATGAACGACGGTTGGGAGATTCTGTGCGGTCATGATCTCGGCCATCCGAGTTGTCGCAGCGACCTCCAACTCGGCAAGTCCTTGCGCAAAGGCGTCCTCTGTGGAGTAGCCGCCAAAGTAGCCAGTGACCAAAAGTGCGTCTATCTCGCCCGATTCCAGTAGCCGCTGGGTACCGCGAGCGAAACACATCGGGTCCTGTTCGCCGTAACCGGCGACATCGACGGGGTTAGACGTGCCTGCTCTTTCCCATAGATCGCGGGCAAGGTCAGCCTGCAGTGCCGTCGAGAGTTCAGGAACGGTTAGGCCATGGGTTTCCGCCAAGTCGGCCGAGATCGTTCCGTGTCCGCCACCGTCGGTAAGGATGGCCATGCGATGGCCGGGCCGCCGCTGTGGCCGAGTCAGCATGGAAAGTACATCGGCGAGTTCGCGCGGCGTATGTACGAGATGCGCACCGGCTGCGCGACAGGCCGCCGCAACGACATCCCCGTCGGACGCGAGCGAACCGGTGTGTGACGCAGCGCTACGCGCTGCCGCGGCGGAACTGCCTGGTGCCAGCACGACCACTGGCTTGCCGCTCGCGACAGCGCTTGCAGTGGCGGAGACGAAGCCACGACCGTCGCGGAAGTCCTCGGCGTAGATGGCGATGGCCTTTGTGGCTGGATGGGCCGCGCAATCGGCAATGAAATCGGTCAACGTTACGTCGGCCTGGTTGCCGATCGATACAAAGCGCGAGAACCCCATTCCGCGGCGCACCAACAACTGCTGCAGCTCGAGGGCAAGGTTTCCACTCTGCGATAGCAGCGCGACCGACCCTGATTCGAAAGGGTCAGATGCAAGGTATAGCTCAGTCGTGTTGTCGACGATGCCAAGACAATTCGGGCCCACCAGCATCGCCCCGGCCGACCGTACGGCTGCAACAACTCGGTCCTGCGTTTCCAGTCCGGCTGAGTCGGTCTCGCCGAGCCCGGCGGTGATCGCCAGAATCACTTTCGCGCCCTGCGCTAACGACGCAACCACGCTACTTTCGAACGAGGCTGCAGGGACGCAGATCACTGCCAGATCGACGCTTCCTGGAATGTGTGCCAGCGACGGCAGGGTCGCTTGGCCGTAGACGTCTCCGCCGCGGTGATTGATCAAGTAGATCGGCCGATGCGACGTGCGTAACGCCTGTCGGGATACCGCGTTTCCCCACTTGCTCGCGTCACTACTGGCGCCGACGATGGCGACGCTGGCTGGGTCGAACAGCGCGGACAGGTTCCGGGTCGCCAAGATCACTCCTCTACGTCGGCTTTCGGACCCTACCGGGGTGGCCTTGAAACAACCTCACGTGGCGTAGTCAGGCGCAACCCTGTCGAGCAGCCGCAGCAGGGCCGCCCAGGCTAGGTCGTAGCCGTACGGATCTGGGTAGTCGACCACTACGTCGCCCCGGAACTGGGCGGCCGTGAACTCGCAGACTTCCGGCCTGGGCAGGCGCACGGGCCCGGCAGCGAGTGCGTCGATTTGGATTTGGCAGGCCTGGTCTAGGTAGTACATCCGCAGGAACGCTTGGGCGGGCGTCGAACCGACCGTTAGTAGGCCGTGGTTCCGCAGGATCAGCGCCGGGTAAGCGCCAAGGCTGGCCACGAGTCGCTCCTGCTCGGCCAGACTCTGGGCGATCCCTTCGTAGTCGTGATACCCGACTTGGTCGTAGAACTCCAAAGAGATCTGGTTAACCGGTAGCAGTCCCACTTCGCTCGCCGCGACGGCGCAACCGGCCCGCGAGTGAGTGTGCAGAACGCAGTGGGCGTCCGGTCGGGCTCGGTGAATGGCCGAATGAATCACGAACCCGGCCGGATTTATGGCTAGGGCGTCCGGGTCGAGCAGGGCCCCGGCGTTGTCGACCCTGACGAGCGAACTTGCCGTGATCTCGTCGAATAGCAGCCCGTAAGGGTTGATTAGGAAAGTCGCTTCTGGGCCAGGCAGGCGGGCTGAGATATGGGTGAAGATCAAATCAGTCATTCGGAAGTGGTGGACCAGGCGGTAAGTGGCAGCAAGTTCGCAGCGCAGTCGCCATTCAACGGTGACCGGATCGTCCATAGGCGCTCCTCCGGAGTTCACGGCAGGGTAGCCGAAAGTCAGCAACTTCACGCGATTTCGGACTCGCCTACAGGTCCGCCGCGCCATACTGACGCTCGGATCGTTGCTATTTGCGAACAGTCTGCCTTTCTTCATTGACACCGCCCGTTCGCGCCTGTTGCATGCACGCACAACCCAATGGAGGTCTTGTGGAGCAATCCTCGTTCGATCGTCGTAAGTTCCTCGGCGGCACTGCTGGTGCAGTCGGTGGAGCGGCGCTCTTGGCAGCCTGTGGTAGCCCGGCGAGCAATACCACGCCGTCAGCGTCCGTTTCTCGGCCGGCCGTCGCTGCCGAGTCTGGCAATTTGTCGATCCTCGAATGGGGCGGCTACGAAGCCGCCGGAACCAAGGCCCAGACGGCAGGCATGACAGTCGCCGGGGCGGACTACACCACGAAGTACGGCACGAGTGGCCTGACGTATACCTACATCACAAACGACGACCAAGGCCTGCAGAAGGCGACGTCGTCAGGACCGTTCGACATCATGCATCCGTGCCACGAGAACATCAAGGACTACGTGGACCGTGGGCTGGTACAGCCGTGGGACCCAGAACTGCTAGCAAGTTTCGGTGACCTGAACCCGTATCTGGTGAAGCAGGGGCAGGTAGACGGCAAGCAGTACATGATTCCGTGGGACTGGGGCTACGCGAGCCTTACCTACCGCACCGACCATGTCGATGCGGCCGACGCCACCGGATGGGACCTGCTGTGGAACCCGAAGTACAAGGGCAAGGTCTCGATGTGGAACGGTGCGTCATCGGCCTTCGAAGTCGCCGCTTTGGTGCTCGGGTACCCAGACATGGACAACTTGACCGCTGACCAGATTTCGGCGGCCAAGGCCAAGCTGATCGAGCAGAAGCCGAATAACAAGTTCTACTGGGATAGCGAGTACAGCCAGATGCAGCCGGCGGTTAAGTCCGGGACTGTATGGGTTGCCTACTCCTGGCAGGACACTTTGGTGTCGATGAAGTCGGCCAATGTGCCGGTGGCATTCATGAACCCGACTCAGGGCCGGCTGTCTTGGTTCTGCGGCTTCATGCTTGGCGCCAAGACAGAGAACTACTACCACGCCCACGACTACGTTGAGTCGTTCATCAACGAGGCGGCCTGCGTCCAGATGACGAACGCCTACGCCTATGGCACCTCGAACACCAAGGTGACGCCTGACAAGGTCACCGACCAGGCCCTTGCGACATCGCTGGGTCTTGGCGACCCGCACGCGCTCGAAGGTGCCAGCGTGCACCTGCAGAGTTGGCAGGCCAACAAGGCTGCTGTGGAACTGGCGTGGCAGGAGGTCAAGTCCGCCTAATTTGGCGGCCCTGACCATGGCCATTTCGACAAAGGTGACTGCGCAACGCAGCCCTGGCCCTGGGCGTTTTCGCCCGGGCCGGGGCTCGTTGGCGATTCCGCCGTTGCTGTTTGTGCTGGTCCTGTTACTTGGCCCCATCATCTTTATCGGGCTGTTTAGTGTTGGACTTCGCTCAAATATCCCCGGCGCGTCGGTTGCGTTCACGTCGACTAACTGGCATGACTTCCTGTTCTCGGCCGGGAATCCGTTCCGAAAGCGCTTTGCCTACTCAATGGAAGTAGCTCTCGCCGTCAGTATTTTGACAACTATCGCGGCGTTCCCGTTGGCGTATTTCCTTTCCTTTGTCGCTCGTAAGCACCGATATACCTACTTGCTCCTGTTATTGGCTCCGTTCTTTACAAGTTTCCTGCTGCGCGTCATTGCTTGGCAGATCATGCTCAACGACAACGGAGTCGTGAATTGGCTGGTTCAAGCGATCGGACTACAGCCCCATGGCGACCCAGTGAAGTGGCTGATCTATTCCAACTTCTCGGTTGGACTTGTCTTGTTCTACTCGTGGGTCCCGTTTGTGGCGCTGCCGATCTTCGCGGTACTAGAGAACATGGACCACAAACTGCTCGAAGCGGCATCAGACCTAGGTGCCTCACGGTTGGCGACTTTTCTACGCGTGACGCTGCCGCTGAGTCTGCCCGGCGTTATCGCCGGCTTCGTTTTTGTGCTGATCCCAACGACCGGCGAGTTCATAACACCGCTGTTCGTTGGTGGGCCGAACAACCAACTATTCGGCAATTCGATCCAGTCGTTCTTCAGTGATTCCCCTGACTGGAACTACGGCTCAGTGCTCGCGGTCACGTTGGTTGCAATCGTCCTGCTGCTCATGCTCGTTTTTGGGCGGTACCTGAATACTGATCTCCGGGCTGCCCCCTCTGGTGGTGACAAGTGAGAGCCACCGGGCGCTTTGGATCGGCAGCCCTCACGCTGTACTTCTGGGCTTTTGTGGTGTTCCTGATTTCGCCGCTCGTAGTGCTCGTCGTGTTCTCGCTAAACAACAGCACGACACCGTCGCTGCCGCTGTCGGGATTCACGACAAAGTGGTTCCATGCGGCGTTTACAAATGGCGAACTCACTGGCGCGCTGCTGCGAAGTGCCGAGATTGGGGTTGCCGCGTCGGTCGGCGCGACTCTGCTGGGAATCATGGCGTCAATCGGTCTCACGGCAAAGAAACTGCGCCTGCGTTCATTCACTGTCGCGCTGCTTCTGCTTCCCTTGGTTATCCCCTACATCTCGTTAGCGGTCGGACTTCTTATTCTGCTGCAGGCGCTGGGAATCCAAACGTCCCTGGCAGCTGTCGTACTTGGGCATGTGGTTATAACACTGCCCTTCTCGATCTTGGTTGTCTTGCCGCGACTTCGCTCACTCGACCCTTCAATGGTGGAGGCAGCCCGCGATCTAGGTGCGTCCGACTTGACGGCCTTCCGCCTGATCACGTTGCCGTTGCTAGGGCCATCCCTGATTTCGAGCTTCCTGATCTGCTTTGTCACGAGCTTTGACGAGTTTGCGATCGCGAACTTCCTTGCCCCTTCTGGCACTCCGACCTACCCGGTATTCCTTTACTCGAGCTCACGAACGCCAGCGCTACTTCCGGAGGTGATCGCCGTCGGCACTTTGGTAATCGCTGTTTCGTTGGTGCTCGTGCTGCTGGCCGAAGGCGGACGCCAATGGGCTGAGCGACGTATCGTCGGCACTTCGAAGCCTGACTTCGATGGTGCTGAGTTATCCAACGATCTGGCCGCGCTTGGCCGGGCCTAAGAAGAGGAGAAGTCGTGACGGGTGGGCAGGTGCGGCTTACCGCACTGACCAAGCGCTTCGGTGATTTTATTGCCGTTGACGGCATCGACCTTGATATCCCGGCCGGCGAGTTCTTCTCGCTGCTCGGACCTTCCGGGTGTGGCAAGACCACAACGTTGCGGATGATTGCTGGCTTTGAGCAACCGACGAGCGGCGAGGTGTTGATTGACGGGCAGGACGTTGCAGGGACTTCGCCGAGCAAGCGACCCGTCAACACCGTTTTCCAAAGCTATGCGCTCTTTCCCCATTTGAAGATCTGGGACAACGTTGCTTTCGGCCTAAGACGCGCCCGAGTCCGCGGTGACGAACTTAAGCGGCGCGTTGACGATGCGCTCGAGCTCGTGCAGCTCGGCAGTCTTGGCAACCGCAAGCCGGGCCAACTATCTGGCGGACAGCAACAACGCGTTGCGCTGGCTCGGGCGCTTGTCCTCAAGCCGTCGGTGCTGCTGCTTGACGAACCGCTCGGCGCCTTAGATGCGAAACTTCGCCGGGCTTTGCAGGTTGAACTCAAGCAACTGCAAGAGCAGGTCGGCATAACCTTCGTCTACGTGACGCATGACCAGGAAGAGGCACTGACTATGAGCGACCGGATCGCCGTGATGAACGGCGGCCGGGTGGAGCAAGCTGCGCCTCCCAATGAGGTGTACGACGAACCCGAGACTGCGTTCGTCGCGGATTTCCTCGGGGTCTCGAACTTGATGGATGCGACAGCGGAGGGGGCTGACGGGGGCGCGGCTGCAGCAGTGACTCTCGCCGATGGTGTTGTGCTTGAAGCCCGGCGCGGCGATGTGCACATGCGTGGGCCGGCGAAGGTCGTCATCCGTCCGGAGCGGATTCGGATTGAGGCCGCTGGCGGTACCGGACCGAATCGAGTCGCGGGCATGGTGCTGCGCACGGTGTATCTCGGTGCCAGTCGCCAAGTCTTCGTTCAACTTGCCACTGGGCACTCGGTCACAGTCCTTGTGCAGAACAGCGGGGACGAGACCGGTGCCGATACGACCGTTGATCTGCCAAGCGGGACGCCCGTTACATGTTTTCTTCCGGCTACCGCCTTGCGAGTTCTTTCCTGATGCCTTGCGCCGACCGGCGGCGCATGTCCCGCAATTTGCTGACGGGAGTAGCCGTGGGGGTACTCGCTGCTTGCGGCGTGGCTGCCTCGCCTGGGTCGGCGACACCATCGGCCACTGGCCCGACGGCCGCCCAGGTTGCTTCACTGCTGCAAATCCCTGCATTGCCCCAATTGGCTGTGGTGACCAAATTGGTGACGGCGGCCGACATTGCTAAAGATGCCTCGATCCCAGGCTTTGCTGACTCCATCACGGGCTTCGGCTATGCCGCTGGCGTTCAACGCACGTTTCAAGGGCCGTCGAAACACCTAACTCTGGCCATTAGTCGAACGTTGACGTTTGCTACTCCAACGGGTGCCGCCGGATACGTCGCTTATGTGCGCACGCACGCAACTACGTATTTTGGCATCGGCGCAGATATCAGCGCGCTGACATCAAGCGGGCGCCGCGGGTGGCTCTACGTGCCCCCAGCCTGCGCCTGCCACATGGCTAATCCCGATGTGATCGGACTTGTGAGTGACGGCCCGTACGTCGTCTCCCTTGAGATCAACGGCCCAGACGCGACACCAGCGCTGCTGCGCCGGCTACTTAACAACGTCGGACCCAGAACGTGACGCTCAATTCGCCAAGTCGGCCTTGCGCCGGATGATTCACACTGATTGGAGTTGCTGTGTCGGACAAAGTTGTGCCCGGTAATGACATCGCTCTTGCGGCCGCACTGCGAATGATCGCGGACGTCGTAGTCGGAGCGGAGGGGCAAGGCCTAGCGGTTTCCGTCGCCGTTGTGGATCGCGCTGGGAATGTGGTCGCGTCCGGGCGGATGCCAGGTGCGGCGCTGGGGACCATGCGCTTTGCCACCGACAAGGCCTACACGTCGGCGATTTGGCAGTACCCGTCAGGGGCGTTCAGGGAGTCGTCGCAGCCAGGTGGTGATGACTGGGGGCTTACCTCGACTGAGTCTGGGCGGATCGTCGTCTACGACGGCGGATTGCCAATTCACGTAGCCGGCGAATTCGTTGGGGCCATTGGCGTCAGCGGGGGGACCGGTGAACAAGATGCTGCGCTGGCGGCTGCCGCGCGAGGAGTGGAGTTTGGGGTTTAGTCCCTAGCTCCCAAGTCATGGGGCTGCAACTGGCAGACACAGAACTCGTTGCCCTCCGGGTCGGTCATCCGGATCCAGGCGGTGCCGGCCTCGCGGAGCGGCTCAGGGTCCAATCGTTGCGCGCCTAGTGCGACTAACCGGTCCGCTTCGACCTCGATGTCTTGGGCGTGCAGATCCAAGTGCATTCGGTTCTTGTCGTGCTTGACGTCGTCCACCTGCTGCAGCAGCAAATTCGGGCCGTGCCCGTTCGGGTCGATCAGTGATCGGTACTGGCCCGCGGTCCCAGCTGGGGCATAGCCGAGAGTTTCGGTCCAAAAGGCCGTAGCGCGGTCTAAGTCGGACACGTCTAAGCACAACTCGATTCGAGCAATCGGGTGGGCGCGCACGGTAGGCCCTGTCATGAGCAGACCATATCGTTCGCGATACCCGTCGGGCCTTAGTAATTCGTTACCGCCGACCTAGTGCGCTCCGAGCGGTTGGCGCCTAGTCTGCGGAGGTGCCTAGGTGCGATTACGCTGCGGTGCCGATTCACTAACCAAACGGAGGATCCATGCGCATTTCCCGTATCGCCGCCGGTCTTGCGGCTACTGCCGCAGTCGCCATCGGTGTTGCAGTCATTCCAGCCGGCGCCGTTACCGCGCCCCCAACCCGTCCCGCGACGATCGCGACAAATCTTGGCACTTTGGGCCTGCTTACCGCCAATGGCGTGACCCTCGGTGAGACAGGCGCCCTCAGCGCAACCGTCGGAGGAATCTCCCTGGGCGGATATCCCTACCCGACCGTCCCGAACCTAACGATGTCCTTCGCGACGACCAAGCTAAGTGCGACCAAGTTGGCCTTGGCTGGAACGCTCGTGTTCCGTCGCGGTGCTCACATCGTGACGATCAGCAACCTGAAGCTTTCGCTTAATGCGGCAGGTACGGGCGGTTCCGTGAGCGGTTGGATTGCCGCCACTGGCTTCCCGGCACCGACGGCGGCGGCTAGCGCCTTCTACCTGCACAACGTGCATGTGACCGTTACCTCGAAGTATGGCCACACTTGGACGACTGTCACTGCCGTTGTCCAACTCCCGACTGGAGCCGTGGGTACTGCTGTGGTTGGGGCACTTACTGCTTACCTCGGCTTGGGCGCACCGATCTTCGCCCCTGGCACCGACATCGCGACTGCGGCGGCCTTCGTCCTGCGCAGCTAATTTCGATCTGACTTGGTGGGGGCTTCTCAGCGGTTCCCACCAAGTCAGTTTCCAGCAGATCTTGACCCAACGCTCGGTATGTTTGCGCCTTGGGGGCTGTGCCGCTGCCCGGTTTGGGTGTACCCATAGGGCTGGGGGCGACCGTTGACGCTACTAGGCATGGAGGCCACATGCGCAGGACGCTGATTATCGGTTTGAGCGCTGCAGTTCTGGGGGCTCTGGCGGTGCTGCTGGGCAGTTTGCTAAACCTTGGCTTGACCGATGTTCTCTTGGGCGCCGCGTTGGGCGCAGCTCTCGGGTTGATTCCCGGTGTTGGGCCCGGTCGCAAGCTTGCTGCCTTCCTTGTCGGCTTTGTCTTGGCGTGGGTCGGCTACGCCATTCGCGCTGCTGTGCTTCCCGATGTCACGGCGTCTAGGGCGATCGTCGTATTCCTGTCGGTATTCCTGATCACAATCGCCTGCGCCTTCTCGCGCGGTCGGTTGCCTTTGTGGGCTGCGTTCCTCGGTGCAGTCGCCATGACCGGTGCTTACGAGTTCACGTATGCGGCCGCACCCTACAACTTCATTAGTGACTCGGTATCGACGGCGACCGGCATCCTCGTCCCGATCGGCTTTGGCTTTCTCGTCTCGGTGATCGCGGCGTTGTTGCCGGAAGAGGATCGGCATTGGGATCCCCCGCAGGATCCCATGCCAAGCGCTTCTTCGGCTAAGGCTGAGGTGAGTTCATGAGCGCCCGACGCAGCAGAGTTACTCGGTTGGTTGTACCCGGAGTTGCGGGGCTTTTGGTGCTCGCAAGTGCGAGCGCAGGTGTTGCGGGCGGGTCGGTCAACGTCGTAGTACGTAAGACGGTACTGATCACGCTCGGGCCTGACGCGAAGGCGACGAGTCAGCGGACTTACACCCAGATCACCGCGACTGGCAGCGGTTCGGTTCAGATTAGCGACCTGATCGGGCCGGCACCACTTCGCAATCTGAACGGTTTCGCCGCGCCAAACGTCTCTAATCTGAAGGCCTCCTACGACCTCAGCGTCAATGGACGTTCCGACCGTCGCACGGTTCAGGATTTCACCTGGAAACTGCCAATCGGAATCTCGGTGGCCGCCACCCTAGACGGGGCAGCGATATCCCCCGCCGACGTGGTGGGGAAGACCGGTTTGCTTAAAGTCACCTACACGGTGACGAACACCTCGGGGGTTAGCCAGACCTTGCAGGTGCCAGACGGCCACGGTGGCACCGTTGCTAAAGACGTGCTCGTGCCGATCCCGCTGGTTGGCACTATGGCCACAACGCTTCCTGCTTCCTTTGCCGCTGTTGACGCGCCGGGTGCTGCTGCCGGTGGCGATGGGCATGGCGGAACCTTGTTGTCGTACACGCTGCTGATGTTCGACCCGTTGGGCGCAAGCACTGCGACATTGAGCTACCAAGCCCAGTTGTCGAATGGGTCCTTGCCTTCGGTTGAGTTCCAGTTCTTGCCAGTGGCTCCGGATGCTAACCCCACGACTAAGAGCGCCCAGGACCAGTACCAGGGCGGCCAGAACACCGGTCAGCAACTGACCGACGGCGCAACCACAATCGACTCGAACCTGTTGAAACTGCAGGCCGGAGCCGGGCAGTTGCTTGCGGGATTGCAGAAGTTGCAGGCCGGTGCCACACAGCTCTCGGATGGGTTGAACGGTCAGGCAGCCCCAGGTGCGAGGCAACTAGCCGGGGGGCTTGATCAGGCGAAGGCCGGCGGAGTCAAGTTGGCGGGCGGGGCGAGTTCCCTGTCAAGTGGATTGCAATTGGTGAACGTGATCCTTTCGTCACTGGGGACTACCGGATACACCGAAGCAGGTCAGCCAGGATCGGACCTGTCCAAGGCTTGTCTGGCCGCGAGCGTCACTTGCCCATCGCCTGCAGTGGCTCGCGTGGTTGCCACCTGGGCGGCTTCGCAGGCCCTGATTTTCTTCGGGTCCAGTGCCAAGGGTTGCGACCCGACTGCTGGGCTGGTTTGCGGTGCCGCAGCGCTCGCAGCCGGAGCCTCTCAGTTGCTGGCCGGTTTGACCCTGCTCGATGCTGGTTCGCACACGCTGTCAACTGGTCTGGATGCAGCTGGCAGCGGCGCTGCGCAGATCGCCGCCGGGCTTGGGCTTGCTGTTCCCGGGGGGACCCAAATCCACTCGGGCGCCGGACAACTATCTGCGCTCGGTACCAAGAAGTTGATCGCCGCTGGGGTTGACACCGTGAGCACCTTCGGACAGAAGTACGCATTGATGCAGGCACTTAATGCCCGCATCGCGGCCGGCGACGGCATCCCGAACGGCCCGGCCACGGGTACGGGCGTGGTCACCACCGGGGCATATGACTTCCGGTTAGCGGCCGCGAGCCGAGACGCAAACACGAATCTGATTCGACTTCTGCTCATCGTGATCCTGTTTGCAGGTGGGTTGGGGCTCACGAAGGTGCTGCACCGCACGCATTAGCGCGAAGGGTTAGGTCGGGAAGGGTCGTCCGAGCTAGGCGCGGGCGACCCTTCCTTGTCTTGACAATCAGACCTGCGCTACCTAACATGCGTGTCGTTTGTAATGTCTAAAAGGGGGGCGGCACCATGGCCGATCCGATGCCGCTAATCCCCACTTCGCTGGCCCTTCAGATCGATCGCACCAGCCCCATACCGCTGTACTTCCAAGTGGCCCAGCAGTTCGAGCGTGCGATCCGCGCCGGTGACCTGCCGGCGGGCACCCGATTGGACAATGAGGTGCAGCTAGCCGAGGTGCTGGAGGTCTCCCGTCCGACCGTTCGCGCGGCCTTCCTCTACCTGGTAAACCACGGCCTGGTCGAACGCAAGCGCGGTTCGGGCACGGTCGTAATTCGCGAAAAGGTGAACCGGACCGTCCAGCTTTCTAGCCTCTACGACGACCTCGTTGCGGCGGGTAAGCGGCCAGTGAGTCGTGTCTTGGTAAACGACATTACGCCGGCAAGCGAACTAGTGGCGGAAGTGCTTCAAATCCCAGTGGATACCCCAGTTCTGCGCCTCGAGCGATTACGTTTGGTTGACAACGAACCGATTGCGCTCATGCACAATTACCTACCGGCACAGTTCGGCCCGATGGACTCATCCGCCCTGGAATCGAGG
>CAIKAW010000079.1 GCA_903825575.1 uncultured bacterium
CATCCGCGCAATTCAAAGGCGCGAGCGCCGGGCTCGTGAACTCGTAGTGGCAGCAGCAGTGTTGGGCGCCTGCGAACTTGCCTTGGCCCGCCTAAGCGAGTCGATCGAGGCCGCTGGCCAGGCTCGCACTTGGGCCGAAGCACAGCGCTCGCAGCGAGAGACCGAATTGGTCGGGGTGCGCGCGCGATTGCGTGAATTGGCAGGCGACATCGAGCGACTCACCGACGATGTCCACCGGGATGAAGTTGCCAGAGCCGAACAGCGATTGCGGGTTGAGGCCCTTAGCGACCGAGCCTTGGACGAGTTTGGTGTGGACGCACAGGCTCTGCTTGCCGAGTACGGCCCGGAAGTATTGGTGCCCCCGTCGATGGTGGCGCCGGGCGACGAGGTCGACCCGAAGGCCCCGGAGCCGCAGCCCTATCCGTACGTCCGTGCCGAACAGGAACGCCGCTTGCGCACGGCGGACAAGGCGCTGAACTTGCTCGGGCGCGTTAACCCGCTTGCGCTGGAGGAGTTCACGGCGCTGGAGGAGCGTCACACTTTCTTGACCACTCAACTCGACGACCTTAAGCGTTCGAGAAACGACCTTCTCGATATCGTGCGAGAAGTCGACGAGCGAGTTATGCAGGTCTTCTCCGCCGCATTTGCTGATACTGCACGCGAGTTCGAGATCGTGTTTGAGCGTCTGTTCCCGGGTGGTGAAGGCCGGCTGGTTCTTACCGATCCTGATAACCCATTGACCACGGGGATCCAGATTGAAGCTCGACCGCCAGGTAAGAAGGTTAAGCGGCTCTCGCTGCTTTCAGGTGGTGAGCGATCGTTGACCGCTGTGGCGTTCCTGATCGCGTTGTTCCGCGCTCGGCCTAGTCCGTTCTACGTACTCGACGAGGTCGAAGCTGCGCTGGACGACACAAACCTTGGCCGCCTGATTGAGATTCTGGCTGAGCTGCGTTCTGATTCGCAGTTGCTAATCGTCACGCACCAGAAGCGAACGATGGAAATAGCCGATGCGCTGTACGGCGTCTCTATGCGCGGCGATGGAGTCACACAGGTGATCAGTCAACGACTGCGTGAGGTTGAACCGGCCTAGTTGACTTCTTGGTCGGCTCGCCACGCTCTGGAAGGATCTGCGCATGTCGCTTACGCCAATCTTGTTGGGGGTTCTAGCGCTGTTGGTGCTGCTCGTGGCCGGAGTAGCTATCTGGGCCACGTCTTCGTCGCGTCGAAATCGCGGTGTAGCTGTTTCATCGACAACACCACTGGCTGAGGTCGAACCTGCACCCGGCGACGAAGTGCCACTGGAGCTACCTGAACCAAGTGCCGGTCGGATGCATCGATTGCGCAGCCGCCTGGCTCGCTCACAGGGGCTTGGCAGTGGGTTGCTGGCTTTGCTCTCGCGCGATGTAATTGACGCGGCCACGTGGACCGAAGTTGAAGAAGCCCTCCTGTCGGCCGACTTGGGAGTCGGGCCCACCCAGGAATTGCTTGCGGCTTTGCACACTCGAGTACGCGTGGACGCCGTCCGCACACCTGACGAGGTGCGGACGATCCTGCGCGATGAGCTGCTAACGCTCGTCAACCCAACCTTGGACCGAACAATCTCGTCGACCCGTCACGATGAGCTTCCGGCAGTGATCTTGGTCGTGGGTGTAAATGGCACCGGTAAGACGACCACCGTAGGTAAGTTGGCTCGAGTCCTGATTGCCGATGGCCACAACGTTGTTCTGGCTGCCGCCGACACCTTTCGGGCAGCAGCAGCGGACCAGTTGCAAACCTGGGGCGAGCGAGTCGGTGCCAGCGTGGTGCGGGGCCCTGAGGGCGGCGATCCGGCCGCAGTGGCATTCGACGCAGTGCGGGCTGGCATCGATGCTGGCGCCGATGCGGTGATCATCGACACGGCTGGACGGCTGCACACCAAGGTGGGCTTGATGGACGAACTGGGCAAGGTAAAGCGGATTATTGAACGGCAAACCAGCATTGACGAAGTGCTCCTCGTGTTGGATGCCACGACTGGGCAAAATGGGCTTGTCCAGGCCCGAGTTTTCGCCGAGGTTGTCAACGTGACCGGAATAGTGCTGACCAAGCTTGACGGAACGGCCAAGGGCGGGATCGTCGTGGCCGTGCAACGCGAGCTGGGGATCCCGGTGAAGCTCGTCGGACTCGGCGAGGGGCTCGATGATCTGGCCCCATTTGACCCAGCTGAGTTCGTCGACGCTCTTTTGACCGCCGCCAACTGACTCTGCGTAGTTATGTCCGGGTCTTTAGTCCCGGAACTTTGTGTCGAACGCCTAGCGCCAAGACACGGAGCGCTACGGTTCCATTACGTATCCGGCCGACCCGCGGCTGGAAACGCTTGGGGGTTCGATGCTTGAGCTCGTTGGGGCACTAAACAGCCCGGCTCACTACCTGAACTGGGGTTGGATCGCCGTGTCGATCCCTAATCTCGTGGTGATTCTGATCATGTTCGTAGTCTTCGCGCTGGCGTTGCTTCTGCCATTTCCTGAGCACGGAGATGATGAGTGATGGCGACGACTCCTAAAGAAGACGCCGACTCGAAGATGTGGACCGCGCGACTGCGCAATGGCTTCTTCGGCACCTACCCGCCCGAGAAGTTGCTCCCAGACCGTCAGCCCGCGTATGTCGCCTCGTGGATCTACGTCTTTGGCGTAGCGACGATCGCCGGATTTGTCGTGCTGATCGCGACCGGCCTAGTCCTGACGTTCGAAGGGCCAACGTGGTATCACACGTCGTCATTCGGTCACTTCGTCAACAGCGTTCACTACTGGGCTGTGCAGTTGTTCATGCTCACCATGGTGGTGCACCTGTGGGGCAAGTTCTGGATGGCAGCTTGGCGCGGTAAGCGCTGGCTGACGTGGATCACCGGAATCGTGTCGTTCATGGTCTCGATCGGGACTGCGTTCACCGGGTACCTGATTCAGACGAACTTCGACTCGCAGTGGATTTCATTCGAGGCCAAGGACGGGCTCAACTCGGCCGGCATCGGGGCCTGGTTCAACGTGACCAACCTCGGTCAGGTCATGTTGATTCACGTTTGCCTGCTCCCAGTTGTGCTCGGCGGCATCATCGGCTGGCACGTTCTACTGGTCCGCAAACATGGGGTGGTACCTCCGATTCCGCTTAAGGATGCCCCGGCCGCTAGCAACGAGACCAGCGAGGTGTCGGCATGAGTCACAGTCGCGGAACCGATGCCGCCTCCCGCCCTTGGGCTGGACCTGAGCGTCGCTACGACATCGTCAAAGAGTTCACGATCGC